>NZ_JBIDDA010000015.1:0-145632 GCF_043204915.1 Micromonospora sp. NPDC047670 | reverse complement strand
CTGCGCTACCTGCGCGTCGACGTGACCGACGCCGGCGCGGTGGCCGACGCGGTCGCGGGGGGGCCCCCCGCCGGGGGGGCCGGGGGCGCCCGGGGGCCCCGGGGGGGGGCGCCCCCCCCCGCGGGGGGGGGGGCCCGCCCGGGGGGCGGCCCGGGGGGGGGGGGCCCGCCGCGGCGCGGGGGGCCCCCCCGGGGGCCACCCCCCCCCCCCCGGCGCCCCCCGCGGGGCCCCCCGCGGGGGGGGGGGGGGGGGGCCGCCCCGGCCGCCCCGGCCGTCGCGGCACCACCCCGCCGCCGACCCCTGGCCCGAACACCCATCCGAACCAGAGAGATCGAGGATCACCCGTGACCGTGACGGAACACGTCCGCCCCACCGCGGCGCCGGAGACCGCCCAGGTCCTCTCCGCCGAACAGCGGTACGCCGACGAGCTGGCCTTCCTGGCCGCGTACGACGACGGGGCCCGGCCACCGGGCTGGGCGCTGACCCCGCGCGCCGTGGTCACCTTCATCCAGGGCAGCGACGGCGAGGCGCTCAAGCTGCCCGCCGACCGGCGCACCGGTCCGGGCGGCGCCGAACTGCCGGCCAGCATGACCATCGCGCCGAAGTTCATCGGTGAGCGGAGCCTGGTCGAGCGGTGCGTGGTCACCCTGGCCGGTGAGCGGGGCCTGCTGCTGGTCGGCGAGCCCGGCACCGCCAAGTCCATGCTGTCCGAGCTGCTGGCCGCCGCGGTCTGCGGCACCAGCGCGCTGACCGTGCAGGGCACCGCCGGCACCACCGAGGACGCCTTCCGGTACGGCTGGAACTACGCCCTGCTGCTCGCCCAGGGCCCGACCCCGCAGGCGCTGGTCGACTCGCCGGTGCTGACCGCGATGCGCACCGGCCGGGTGGTCCGGATCGAGGAGGTCACCCGCTGCCTGCCCGAGGTGCAGGACGCGCTGGTGTCCATCCTGTCGGACCGGCGGATGAACGTGCCCGAGCTGGCCGGCACCGAGGACGGCCTGATCCGCGCGATGCCCGGGTTCACCGTGATCGCCACCGCCAACCTGCGGGACCGCGGCGTGTCGGAGATGTCCTCGGCCCTCAAGCGCCGGTTCAACTTCGAGACCATCCACCCGATCTCGGACGCCGACACCGAGACGGACCTGGTGCGCCGGCAGGCCACCGCCGCCGTGCAGCGCGCCGGCGCGGCGTACACGGTGGACGACGCGGTGCTGGACGCGCTGGTCACCGTGTTCCGCGACCTGCGTTCCGGCCGGTCGGGCGAGGGCTGGGACGTGGAGCGGCCCGGCACGGTGATGTCCACCGCGGAGGCGGTGCAGGTGGCGGTGTCGCTCGGCCTGGCCGCCGCGTACCTGCCCGGCGGGGACGCGCTCGACCTGGTGCCCGGGCACCTGCTCGGCGTGGTCCGCAAGGACGACCAGAACGACCACGCCCGGCTGCTCGGCTACTGGGACGGGCCGGTCCGCCGCCGCGCCGAGGACGGCTCGGCGATGTGGCGCCGGCTCTGGGACCTGCGGGAGAGCCTGCGGTGACGATCCTGTCCAGCACGCCGCCCGGCGCGGCCCCGCCGACCGCCGGCCCGGTGCCGGCCGCCCCGTCGACGGCCGACCCGACGACGGCCGATCCGCGGGCCGTGGTCGACGCGCTCGCCGGTTCGGTCCGGCCGTACCTGATCGGGGTGCGGCATCACAGCCCGGCGCTGGCGGCGGTGGTCCCGGCACTGCTGGACGCCGCCGGGGCCGAGGTGGTCTGTGTCGAGCTGCCGGCCGACTTCCAGGGCTGGCTGCCGTACCTGTCCGACCCGGCCGCCCGCGCCCCGCTGGCGCTGGTCGGCAGCCACGGCGCCGACGGGCCGATGGGCTTCTACCCGTTCGCCGACTTCTCGCCGGAACTGGCCGCGATCCGCTGGGCCCGGCAGCGCGGCGTCGAGGTGGTCTGCTGCGACCTGCCGCTGGCCGACCCCGGCTGGACCGCCGCCGGCACCGACCCGGCCGGCGGTGCCGACCCGGCCGCCGGCGGCGATCCCGGCCCGGACGCCGGTGGGCCGGTGCCCGGCCTGCGCCGGTCCTTCGCCGCCGCGCTCAGCGCCAGCGGCACCGGCCGGGACGGCGACGACCTGTGGGACCGGGTGGTCGAGGTGCGTGCCCCGGGCTGCCCGCCCGAGGCCGTCCGCCGGGCCGCCCTCGGCGTCGGCTGGGCGATGCGCACCGACAGCGCCAACGGCGACGGCGTAGTACCGGCCCGCGACCTGGCGCGCGAGCGGCACATGCGCCGGGTGTTGGCCGAGGCCGGCGTCGACGGTCGGCGGGTCGCCGCCGTCGTCGGGGCCTTCCACGCCCCGGCCCTGCTCGCCGCCCCGTCGGCCGACACCGCCGCCGACCCGGCCCGGGCGGCCGGGCCGGCCGGAGGTGCCGCGCCCACCCGGCCCGTCACCGCCCCCACCGGGCCGGTCCGGTCCGTGACGACCCCGCCGGGGCCGGCCACCACCGACGGCGGCGGCACGGTCACCTCGCTGGTGCCGTACGCGTTCGACCTGCTCGACTCCCGGTCCGGCTACCCGGCCGGGATCCGCGACCCGCGCTGGCAGCAGTCCGTCTTCACCGCCGCCGGCGACCCGGAACGGATCCGGGCCGCCGCCGCCCGGGCGGTCACCGACCTGTGCCGGGAACTCCGCGCGGCCGGCCACACCGCCGGCACCGGCGAGGCCGCCGAGACCGTGCGGCTGGCCAGCGACCTGGCCCGGCTGCGGGATCTGCCCGCCCCGGGCCGGGGCGAGGTGCTGGAGGCGGTCACCACCGTGCTCGGCCAGGGTGAACTGCTCGGCCGCGGCCGAGCGCTGGCCAAGGCCCTGGAAGTCGTGCTGGTCGGCGCGGAACGGGGCCGCGTCGCTCCCGGTACGCCGCGGTCCGGGCTCGGCCCCGCGGTCGAGGCGGAACTGACCGCGCTGCGGCTGCCCAACCCGGACAGCCCGAAGCCCCGCGAGGTCCGGCTGGACCCGCTGCGCACCGAGCTGGACGGGCGGCGGGAGATCCTGCTGCAACGCCTCCAGGTCTGCGGCGTCGGCTACGGCGAGCCGATCGCGGTGTCCGGCACCGGCGACGGCGCCGCCCTGACCACCCGCTGGCAACTGGCCTGGACGCCGTCCGTGGCGGCCCGGCTGGACCTCGTCGGCGTACGCGGGGTGACCGCGGCGCTGGCCGCGGCCGGCACCCTGCGCGAGCGGTTCCGCCGGGAGGCCGCAGACGGCGGCCCCACCCCCGCGCAGCTGCTCGTCGGGCTCCGCGACGCCGCCCGCTGCGACCTGCCCGAGCTGGTCACCGACCGGCTCGAACTGGCCGCCACGGTGCTGCCGGGCACCGGCACGCTGCCCGAGCTGCTGGCCGCACTGGACCTGCTGGAGGCGCTGCGCCGCGAACACCTGCCCGGCACCACCGCCGACGGCCGGGCCCGGGCGGCCGAGCTGGCCGTGGTGCTGCTGGACGCGGCCGTCCGCGGGCTGCCCGGCCTGGCCGGCAGCGACGCCACGGCCGACGCCGCCGCGCTGGTCGACCTCGCGGTCCGCGCTGGCGAGGACCGGATCGGCCTGCGCCTGGACGAGGCCCTCGACCACCTGGCCCGGAACGGTTCGTCGCTGATCCAGGGCGCCGCCCTGGCCGCCCGGGTGCTGCTCGACCTGACCGATCTGGAGACCCTGGGCGGCCGGGTGGCCGGCTGGATCGACGCGGCGACCGGACCGGACACCCGGCGGCAGCTGCACCGGTTGCTCGGTGGTCTGCTCACCGCGGCGCACCCGCTGCTGCAGTCCGCCCCGGCCGCGCTCGACCCGCTGCTGGAGCGGGTCGAGCGGCTCACCGACGCCGACTTCCTGGACCGGCTGCCGGCGCTGCGTGGCGGGTTCGACGTGCTCACCCCGGCGGCCCGGGACCGGCTGCTGCACACCGTCGCCGAACGGCTGGGCGACCGGCTCGATCTGGCCTTGTCCGCCCCGCCCGAGCTGCTGGCCCGGTGGGCCGCCGCCGACGCGGCCGGCCGGGCCGCCCTGCTCGCCCGTCACCTCCCGATCCCGGGCCCGCCGACCGGCTCCGCCGACGCCCCGGCCGGCGTCGCGCCCGAGCCGGACACGCCGAGCGGCGGGCTCACCCCCACGGACCGGTGGCGGCTGCTGCTCGGCCGCCAACCCGACCGGTTGCCCTCCGACGCCCGCCGCTACGCCCGCGCCCTCGACGAGCTGTACGGGGCGGGTCAGGGCGAGGGCGCCACCGACCTCGGCCAGGCGGCCGGCGGCGGCCAGGAGGCTTCCTTCCCGACCGCGCGCGAGTGGGCCGACGAACTCGAGGCGTTGTTCGGCACCGCGGTACGCGAGGAGGTCATCGCCCGGGCGGCCGAGAGCGGCCGTGCCGACGTGCTCACCGAGCTCGACCCGGCCGCCGTGCGCCCCTCGATGGAGCTGCTGACCTCGGTGCTGTCGCTGGCCGGTGGCCTGCCCGAGGGGCACCTGGCCAAGCTGCGGCCGCTGGTGCGGCGGCTGGTCGAGGAGCTGACCAAGCAGTTGGCCACCCAGGTGCGTCCGGCGCTGACCGGGCTGACCAACCCGCGTCCGTCCCGCCGACCCGGCGGCCGGATCAACCTCGCCCGTACGCTGCGAGCCAACCTGGCGCACACCCAGCGGCTCGGCGACGGCCGGACGGTGGTGGTGCCGGAACGGCCGGTCTTCAACACCCGGACCCGCCGGGAGGCCGACTGGCGGCTGGTGCTGGTGGTCGACGTGTCCGGTTCGATGGAGGCGTCGGTGGTGTGGTCGGCGTTGACCGCCGCCGTACTGGCCGGGGTGCCCACCCTGTCCACTCACTTCCTCGCCTTCTCCACCGAGGTGGTCGACCTGACCGACCGGGTCGACGACCCGCTGTCGCTGCTGCTGGAGGTGCGCGTCGGCGGCGGTACGCACATCGCCGCCGGGCTGGCCCACGCCCGTTCGCTGGTGACCGTGCCGAGCCGCACCATCGTCGCGGTGGTCAGCGACTTCGAGGAGGGCTACCCGCTGGCCGGGCTGCTCGGCGAGGTCCGCACGCTGGCCGGTTCCGGCGTGCACCTGCTCGGCTGCGCCGCGCTGAACGACAGGGGAGTGCCCTGCTACTCGGTGCCGGTCGCCGAGCAGCTCGTCGCGGCCGGGATGCCGGTCGCCGCTCTCAGCCCGCTCGAACTCGCCCGCTGGGTGGGCGACCGCGTACGCGGAGGATCACGTTGACGGAGCGCACACTCACCGCCGCGGACACCGACCGGTTGCCGCCGGTGCTGCCGGGGGTCGCCGCCGCGGCGGTGGCGGCCCTGCCACCCCGGCTGCACAAGCGGCTGGACGCCACCGTCGAACGGCTGGCCGGGGTACCGGTCGGCCGGGTCGACGGCGGCGTCTCGGTCGACTGCGGCCCCGAGGCCCTGGTCACCCTGACGCCCGGGCCGACCGGCGCGGTCACCGACCCGCACCAGGCGCGGTGCAGCTGCCTGCTGGCGCCCCGCTGCCTGCACCGGACCGCGGTCCTGGTCGCCTGCCCGGTCGCCGACCCGGCCACCCACCCCGATCCGGCGGCCACCGCCGCCGCGCCGTCGACGTCGGACCACGCCGGCGCGGCCACCGGGGGGACCGGACGATCGGCTGGCGCGACCGCCGGTCGTACCGGCCGGAGCACGGCACCGACGAAGGCGCAACGGGCCGCCGCCGGCGCGCTGTGGCGGGCGGCCGCCGCGGTGCTCGCGGCCGGCGTGCCGGCCGCCGGCGCGGTCCCCCAGGCCGAACTCCTGCGGGCCGCCCACAGCGCCCGGCTGGCCGGCCTGCCCCGGGCCGAGAGCGCCGCGCTGCGCACGGTACGTGGCCTGCGCGCGCACCGGGGACGGCAGAACGGCCACCGGCTCGCCGAGCTGGTCGAGGTGCTGCACGACCTGCTGTACGTGGCGGGCCGGCTGGCCGCCGGCGACCCCGACCCGGCGCTGGTCGGCGTGCTCCGGCGGGCCTACCAGCCGGACGGCACGCTGGAGGTGTACGGCGTCTGCCGGGAACCGGTGATCAGCGCGACCGGGTACGCCGGGGTGGTCACCCATCTGGTCGCCGCCGACGGGCGCCAACTCTCCTTCGGCGACGTGAAACCGGGCGGCCCGGACCGGGCACGGGACTGCGCCCGGGCGGTCACCGAGATGGGCGCGGTGGCGGTCGACCACGCGGTGCTGTCCCGCGGTGGCCTGCGGATCACCGGCACCACCGTCTCCCCGGACGGCCGGCTCGGCGCCGGCAAGGGCGTCCGGGCCACCCCACTCACCAGGACCGACTGGTCCACCGGGCCGCTGGCGGACCTCTTCACCCGCCCGCTCGCCGAGGTGGTGACCGCGCAACTCGCCACCGACGACCCGGAGGACCCGGCCCGCGCCGGGACCGCGCTGGTCGGCTGTGACCTGGTGGTGGTGGGTGCCGCCGGTGACCAGGTGCTGGCCCGCGAGCTGGCCCCCGGCACCGACGCCGCGCCGGACCGCGCGCCGGTGCCGGACGGACCGGTGATCCGGCTGGCGCCGGTCAACTCCCACCCGCTGCTGGCCCACGTGGCCAACCTGCGGCGGCTCGCCTCCCGGCCCGGCCTGCGGATCCGGGTGGTCGGCCGGCTGGACCCGGACCGGGCCGGCACGCTGCACCCGCTCGCGGTCGGCCCGGTGCCCGGTGCCGCCACGACGCTGCGGCTGCCGGCGGACTGGCACGGCCGGGCGGACCTCGGCTACGACGAGATCCAGGGCGGCCACCTACCGCCGCGCGACCCGGCCGCGATGACCGAGCCGGTCCTCGCCGTCGGCGCCGACACGGTCGCGGAGTCCCCGCTGTGGCGGGTCCGCCGACTGGTGGAGCTGGCCGTCTCCGGCGGTCGCCGCGCCGTCGCCGAAGCGGCCCGTGGCGAGGGCGTCGGGCTGGCCGGTCCGCTGCGTCGCGCCGGCTTCACCACCGCCGCCGCGGTGGCCGCCGCGCTCGCCGACGAGTCCGACCGGCGCGGCCGGGACACGTTCGGCCGGCTCACCGATCCCGACCCGGACCGGTACGCCTGGGCCTGGCTCGCCGTGACCGCCCACCTCGCGGCCGCCGAACGGGAGCTCGTCCGGTCCTCCTGGACCGCCCCGCCCGTCGGCTGACCTGCCGGGATCCGTAGACGTCGAGTTCACGGCGGCTGGTGGGGCACGCGATCGCCGGCCGCGGCGCGGGCCGCCGGGGTCGGCGCCCGCCCGAACCCGGGCGGGCGCCGGCCCTCGGGCGGCGCGGCCTGCGCTGGTCGGACGGGTTCGCTACCTCGAGGCGAACGGCGCTCGAACGGGGCGTACGGACGGCGCCGGCTCAGCCGCCCGCGCGTACGCTCTCCCGCGCCGTGCGGGCGAGCTTCTCGTCGTGCGGCCGGTCCAGTTCGCGCGCGATCTCGATGATCCGGTCGAGCAGCGCCAGCGCCTCGTCGTGGCGCCCCGCCGCGCGGCACGTCTCGGCGTAGGTGTGCAGGACGTCGATCTCCAACTGCACCTCGGCCAGCGGCTCCAGCAGCTCGAAGGCCCGCCGGTGGTGTTCGAGCGCCTCCTCGGGTGAGCCCATGACCCGCAGCGCGACACCGAGGTAGTTGTGGCACCAGGCCTGGTTGTGTTGCAGGTTGTTCTGCTCGGAGAGCCGCAGCGCGTGACGCAGCGCCCGCAGCGACTCCGCCGGGTGGTCCGCTGCCAACGCGACACCGAGGGTGACGAGCCCGGTGATCTGTGCGGGCCCGTCCGCCAGGGCGACGGATGCCCGGGCGAGTTCGACGGCTTCGTGGTGCCGCCCGAGGTGAAGGGTCACCCATCCGTCGAAGGCCAGCGCCTGGGACTGCCCGGCGGGGCGCCCGATCGTCTCGAACAGCTCGCGTGCCCGCCGGAACTGCGCCTGCGCCGCTTCGAGGTCACCGAGATCCCGGCGTACGAGGCCGATGCGCAGCGCCAGCGCGGCCGCGGTGTCGTCGTCCGGCCCTGCCCGCTCCGCCGACTCGTAGGCGGAGAGCGCCCTGGTGAGTCGTCCGGCGGCGGCACAGGCGTAGCCGAGATCCGCGAGCAGCGCGGCCCGCTGCTGGTCGCGGCCGAGACGTGCGGCGGCGGCCGCGGCCGCTTCGAGCATGCGTGTCTGGTCGTCGGTGCCGCGGTGCCGGAAGAACCAGACCCGCATGGCCTGCGGCAGCTCGGCCACCACCTCGTCCACGCCGAGCCGGACGGCGACGTCGAAGCAGGCCACCAGGTTGACGTACTCGAGGTCGAACCAGGCCATGGCCCTCGCCGGGTCTCCCGGTGCGGGTTCCCTGCGGTGCGGCGAGGGCAGCGTCTGGTCGTGGGCGACCGCCCGGGCCAGGTAGTGCCCCAGGACCCGACGCAGGGCGGCGTCGGCCTGTGGTTCCTCGTCGGCGGCGATGTCCGCCGCGTACTGCCGGATCAGGTCGTGCATCCGGTACCGCCCGGGCGAGGGCTCCTGGACCAGGTGGGCGTCGACCAGTTCCTCCAGCGCGGCGCCGGTCCGGTCGGCCGGCAGGTCGGTGAGCGCGCCCACCACCGCCGCGTCGAAGTCGGCGCCCGGCAGGACGCCCAGCAGCCGGAACACGCGGCGCTGGACCCCGTCGAGCTGCCGCAGCGACATGCCGAACGCGGAGTCGAAGCGGTTGGCGGTGTCGCGCAGCCGCTCGGCCAGCACCGCCACCGTCCAGCCGGGGCGGTGGCGAAGCCGCGCCCCCGCCATGCGTAGCGCCAGCGGGAGCCCGCCGCACTGCCGCAGCACCTGGCTGACCGCCTCCTCCTCGGCGAGCGTGAGCCCGGCCGCCCGGCCGAACAGGCGTGCCGCGTCGCCGTCGGCCAGCGGCTCCAGCGACACCGGCGGCACCCCGTCCAGGCTCACCAGCCGGTGGCGGCTGGTGAGCAGGACCGCCGACCTCCCCGCGCCGGGGAGCAGTGGGCGCACCTGCTCCGCGCCGACGGCGTTGTCGAGCACGACGAGAACCCGCCGGCGCGAGAGCTCCGAGCGCCAGAGCGCCGCGCGTTCGGCGGTGCCGGCCGGCGGGTGCGTCACGCCCAACGCGCCCAGCAGCCGGCCCAGCGCGGCCGGCGGCTCCAGCGGATCCTGGCCCGGGGTGAAGCCGTGCAGGTCGAGGTAGAGCCCGCCGTCCGGGTACGCAGGGGCGAGCCGGTGGGCCACGTGTACGGCCAGGCTGGTCTTGCCCACGCCCGCCATGCCGTCGATCGCGACCGCGCCGGTGCTGTGCAGCAGCTCTTCGACCAGCGCGGACTCCGCTTCCCGGCCGGTGAAGTCGAACAGGTCGGCCGGCAGGTCGTTGCGGCGCGGGGCGGGCGCGGCGCCGGCCCTGGCCGCCTCGGCCCACACCGGGCGCAGTGACCGGGGGTCGCGGCCCACCACCCGGCACAGCGCCACGACGGCCTCCCACGGCGGCACGAGCTGACCGGTCAGGTACCGCGACAGCGACGAGCTGCTCAGATCGGCCTGGCGCGCGAGGGCGCGCAGGCTGAGCCCGCTCAGCTCCTTGATCCGGGCGAGCTGGGTCACCAGTCGCTCGTGGGGGCTGGACACGCGCGACACCGTACCGTCCCGGCCCACCGAGACGGATCGGCGGTGCGTCTGCGCTGCTGGAGCGCGTTCTACGTGTCCCACGGTGTCCCACGGACCGCGCGGGCCCCGGCCCGCCGATGGTCGGATGACTCCGGTCAGAGACACCCACGACGAAGGAGCGGCGATGTCGACCGAGCGCATGCCGAACCCGGCGGTTCTGGTCCCCGAGGCGATGGCGGCCCTGATGGCGGTCACCAGGGCGATCGCGGGTGCCGGGGTGGACGGCAGGCTGCTGGCGCTGAGCCATCTGCGGGCCAGCCAGATCAACGGCTGCGGCCCGTGCGTGGTCGGGGGCGTCCACCAGGCCCGCCAGCACGGCGTGAGCGCAGACCAGCTGCACGCCGTGGCCGCGTGGCGGGAGACGCCCTGGTTCAGCGACTCCGAGCGCGCCGCGCTGGCCCTGACCGAGGCCGTGACGCGGCTCGCCGACCAGCCGGACCCGGTGCCGGACCAGGTGTGGGACGTGGCCGCCACGCACTTCGACCAGAAGGAGTTGGCCGCCCTGCTGCTCAACATCGCGCTCACCAACGCCGTCAACCGGCTCAACGCGCCGACCCGTCAGCAGGCGGGCAGGTGGTGATCCAAAAATTGACGACGGCCGAAGAGGCCGATCGACGCTGACGCAACCGGTGGGAGTCGGCCCGGACCGGGCCCCACCGACCAGTACCGCCCGATAGCCACACGTCACGGAGAGGACGTCGCCATGTCGACCGCCACGAAGAGCACGAAGAGCACGAAGACCGCCACGAAGAGCACGAAGGCCGCCACCGAGAACGGCGAGAAGCACGAGGGTTTCACCGACGAGGAACGCAGCGCGATGAAGGAGCGCGCCAAGGAGCTGAAGAAGGGCGCTCGGCGCGGCGCCAAGGCCGACCCGGAGAGCGAGGTGCTCGCGAAGATCGCCGAGATGGCGGAGTCCGACCGCGTGATCGCCGAGCGCCTGCACGCCGTCGTCAAGGCCACCGCGCCGATCCTCACCGCCAAGCTCTGGTACGGGATGCCCGCGTACGCCCGCGACGGCAAGGTGGTCTGCTTCTTCCAGAGTGCGGCGAAGTTCAAGACGCGGTACGCGGTGCTCGGCTTCAGCGACGAGGCGAACCTCGACGACGGCGTCATGTGGCCGACCTGTTTCGCGCTGGCCGAGCTGACCGCCGAGCAGGAGGCCAGGATCGGCGCGCTCGTGAGGCAGGCGGTGAGCTGAGGGCCGGGCCCTCCTCGGCGGGATGTCGGATCTGCCTCGTCCGGCGTCCCGCCGCGGAGATCCACAATTCATCGATAGGTTTACATATATCGGTTGCCTCGTGTATGAAGGCTGCAAGCACGACTGGGTGCTGGTTCTTCGGGAGGAGCGACGATGAAACATGCCCTGCGCCGCCTACGAACGGCGGCGGTCGCACTCGGCGCCTGCACACTCGGGCTGAGTCTGCTGTCGGTACCCGCCGCCGAGGCGTCCGCGGCCCAACCTCTCGCACCGCACTCCGAACGGGCACCCGAGTCGGATCAGTTCTCGGCCGAGGGCGTCACCACGGTCGGCGAACTCCGCACCGTCGACGGATCGCTGTCCTACGCCCGGAACGGCCGTACGCAGATCATCCGGCACCCCGGCGCGTCGTACGTCAAGGTGCACTTCAGCGCGCTGCGACTGGCTGACGGCGACTACGTGACCGTGTCGAGCCCCGACGGCCGGGAGAGCTACCGCTACGACCGCTACCTGAACCGGGCGACCGGCTCGGACTACACCACGGACGGGCAGCCGGGCTTCTGGGCGATGTCGGTGGAGGGCGACACCGCGGTGGTGACGCTGCACAGCAGCCGCCCCTCCCGGGGCAGCGCCGCCACCATCGACCGGTTCTGGCGCGGCTACGACCGCACGGAGATCGCGCAGTACAACCTCTCCACGCAGTCCGTCTGCAGCACCGACGCCCGCCGCGACGTGGTCTGCTACCAGAACAGTCACCCCACCGAGTACGCCCGCGGCATGGCGGTGGCGCGGCTGCTGATCAGCGGCGGCGGGATGTGCACCACCTGGCGGGTCGGCAACACCAACCGCATGCTGACCAACAAGCACTGCTTCTCGACGCAGTCCGCCGTCAGCGGCAGCGAGATGCAGTTCAACTACCAGTGCGCCACCTGTGGCGGCGCGAACCCCGGCGCCGGCACCAAGGTGAGCGGGGCCACGCTCTACAAGGTGAGCAGCGGTGGGTCCGGCGAACTGGACTACGCCCTGTACTCGGTGAACAACTTCACCAGCATCCAGAGCTTCGGCACGCTGTACCTGGCGACGACCGCCACCAGCACCGGCACGCGGATGTACATCCCGGGGCACGGTGACGGCAGCCCGAAGCGACTGTCGATCTACGAGGACACGCAGAACGGTGCGACGTGCGCCGTGCGGAACGCGAACTACAACACCTGGAACATCAGCTACAGCTGTGACACCTCCGGCGGCAACTCCGGCTCGCCGGTGCTGAACGCCAGCCACCGGGTGATCGCCCTGCACCACCTCGGCGGCTGCCCGTCGAACCAGGGCGCGAAGGCGCACCTGATCTACAACGAGATCGCCAGCCTGATCGACAACGGCTGACGGCAGCGGCGACGACGGCCGCCGCGGCGCTCATCGCGCCCCGGCGGCCGGCGGCCGTCGGGGCGCGGGCACAGGCTCCGGGCCGGCGCCCGCAGCCGCACCATCGGCATCGTGACCCCGCACCGGCCTCAGTCCGGCAGGACGTGCGCGAGGCGGGCGAGCGCCGACTTGATCTCAGGGACGGTCCGTCCCCGGTCGTGGCGCTGGTACCGGTACACCTCCGGGGCGAGCGGCGCGAGAAGGGCGTCGGCGAGGGCGTCGTCCTGCCAGCCGACCTCCCGGATCAGGGACAGGACGAACGTCCGCCAGAAGCCGTAGGCCCCGGCCGCGAAGCGGGTGGCGCCCTGTTCGGCGCCGAGCGCCAACGGCAGGTGCTGCTCGAGCAGGTCGATCATGGAGTCGTAGAACGCCGTGAGGCGCCGGCGGGGCGGGGCGCCCGGCCCGAGCGGCGGCGGGCCGGAGAGCATCTGCCGCTGCAACCGCTGTTCGTGTACGTCGAGGAGGGCGACGGCGACCGACGTGACGTCCGGGTAGCGACGGTAGAGCGTCGCGCGGCCGACGCCGGCGGCGGTGGCCAGGTCCGTCATGGATATCTGCGGTCCACGCTCGGCGAACAGGCGTTCGGCGGCCGCGAGGATGCGCCGTCGGTTGGCTGCGGCGTCGGCCCGCTCCCCGGGGCCCGACGCCAGGAGATCGTCCGCCACCGCGACAGCTTAACCGGACATCTCGTCCGCTTGTGCGCCGCCCCGCCGCCGTCGGGCGCGGATAAGTGGACGCAATGTCCACTTGCGTGTTAGCGTCTCGGCGTAAGCGGACAGCGCGTCCGTTTCCTTCGACGATTAGGGACCAGAGCCATGACCCACCTGCTGCACCTGGACGCCAGCGCCCGCCGGGCATCACACTCCCGCACCCTGGGCAGGGCGTTCGCCGAGAAGTGGCGGGCCATCCTCCCTGACGGCAGGTACACCTACCGGGATCTCGCCGCCGCCCCGGTTCCGGTCATCGGCGAGGCGTGGACCGAGATCTGCGACTACGCGTTGGAGCACACCATCACCGACCCCGGCCGCCTCGCCGAAGGCGTGCGCACCCCGGCCCAACGGGAGGCGTGGGCGGTGGTGGAGCCGCTGCTCACCGAGCTGCTCTCCGCCGACGTGCTGTTGATCGGGGCACCCATGTACAACTTCTCGATCCCGGCCAGCCTCAAGCTGTGGATCGACCAGGTGACGTTCCCGCGCGCCGTACTGGCGGCCAAGGTCGTCGTCGTCGGCGCGCGAGGTGGCTCCTACGCCCCCGGCGCCCCCCGTGAGCCCTTCGACCACCAGGAGCGCTACCTGCGGGACTTCTTCCGCGGCCACTTCCAGGTGGACGACGTCACCTTCATCAACGCCGAGTTCGTCAACTCCACGGTGGACCCGACCCTGGACGGGTGGCGCGATTCCTACCGCAGTTCGTACGCCGACGCCCGGCAGGCGGCGGTCGAGCTGGCCGGAACCGTCGCCACCGGGACCCTCGCGCCCTCGGGTCAGCGGGCATGAGCTGGCTCGTCCTGGCGCTCGCCGGCCTGGTCGAGATCGTCTGGTCGCAGACCATCAAACCGACGCAGGGCTTCACCAGGCCGGTGCCGACCCTGCTCTGCGTGACGCTCGGAGCCGCGGCCGTCTACCTGCTGTCCCGGGCGATGCAGGACCTGCCGGTCGGTACGGCCTACGCCGTCTTCACCGGCATCGGCGCGATCGGCGCGATCTCGCTGGGCGTCGTCGTGCACAAGGATCCGGTGAGCGTCGGCCGCTTCGCCGCGCTGGCGCTGATCATCGGCGGCATCGTGCTCGCCCGGGTCACCAATCCCGACTGAGCGTCCCGGATCCCCGTTGCCGGTCCGGGTGGGCGCGCCGACCCGGGCGTGTCCTCCGCCGGCGCTGTCGGGGCGCCGCCCTGGTCCCCGCGCCCCGGGGGTCGGGCCGGATGCCGACTGTATCCCTGCCCCACACCTCTGCTTGCCATGATCATATCGTTTTTCAACAAAACGACGATACGATCGGTGTGTGAGTACCTCTCCGGAACCGGTGGTCATCATCGGCGGCGGCCAGTCCGGCCTCGCCGCCGCACGCGCCGCCCTCGCGGCGCGTCTTCGCCCGATCGTCCTGCACGGCGGGGCGGAGCCGGTCGGCTCCTGGCCGGCCTACTACGACAGCCTCACCCTCTTCTCCCCGGCCCGCTACAGCGCGCTGCCCGGCATGGCGTTCGACGGGGGAGACCCGGACCGCTATCCGACCCGGGACGAGACCGTCGACCACCTGCGGCGCTACGCCGGCAGCGTCGACGCCGAGATCCGCACCCGCGTCCGCGTCACGGCCGTGCGCCCGCGCCCGGGGGGCGGCTACCTCGTCCGCACCGACACCGGCGAGGAACTCGCGGCGGCGGGCGTCGTCGCCGCCAGCGGCTCCTTCGGGAATCCCTACCTGCCCGTGCTGCCGGGCCGACCCGACTATGCCGGGGAGGTGCGACACGTGGCGGACTACCGCCGACCCGACCCTTACGCCGGAAAGCGGGTCGTCGTCGTCGGCGCCGGGAACTCCGCGATCCAGGTCGCCCACGAGCTGGCCCCGCGGGCCACCGTCACCCTGGCCACCCGAGCGCCCGTCCGGTTCCTTCCGCAGCGCATCCACGGCCGGGATCTGCACTACTGGCTCGACGTCACCGGCGCGGACCGCATGCCGCGGGGGCTGCTCACCCGCCTCATCCGGCACGCCGCCGTGCTCGACACCGGCGTCTACCGCGACGCCCTCGCCTCCGGGCTCCTCACCCGGCGGGAGATGTTCACCGCGTTCACCCCCGACGGCGTCACCTGGCCCGACGGCACGACCGAACCCGTCGACGCGGTGATCTTCGCTACCGGCTACCGACCCGACGTCGGATACCTCGCCCCCGTCGGGGCGCTGCACCGCGGCGTGCCCGCGCACGCTGGCGGCCTTTCCACCACCCATCCCGGGCTCGCCTACCTGGGGCTCGAGTTCCAGCGATCGTTCTCGTCCAACACCCTGCGGGGTGTCGGCCGAGACGCCACCCACGTCATCGCGGCCCTGGCCGGGTACGTGTCCAGCGGAGGCCGGCGCTGGCGGAGGGGAAGCCGCCAGTCGACGGCCGCCGGCGCCGGCGGCCAGCGATCCTGAGGCGCGAGGCCGTCTCCGGGCTCCGGTCCGGGTGCCCGGGCTCGAACCGCTCACCCGTCGGCGCTGCGACGGCGGTGGCCGGGGCCATCCGCCGTCGGTTCGACGAGGGTGCGCCCCCGGCTTGCTTTGACACGGGTCTAGGTTGACATTCTTCTAATCAGCGTGACAGTCTCTGCTTAGATGGACGTCAAGGCAGCGTCCGTGACGGAAGGGGAACGTCATGTTCGGACGTATTCGCCGAGCGCGGGCGGCGACGGCGGCGGTGCGGTTCTGCGACTCCTGCGCCGAGGTCACTACTGCCGAGCAGCGCGCGCAGCGCCGCTACGACGACGCACGCACTGCCGCCTACGCCGGGACCCTCCGGTAGTACCGAGGCCCGCTCGCCGCCACGTGCCGGCCGGTGCGAACGCCGCCGTCCCACGTCGCCCGGGTCGGGGCAGGGCGGCCTGTCCAGCCATCGGTTCGAATAGTGTCGAGAAAGAGGAACCTTCTGATGAGCGTTGTCGACGAGCTGCCGGTCGTGGTCATCGGCGCCGGTCCGGTGGGGCTGGCCGCCGCGGCGCACCTGCACGAGCGCGGCATCTCCTTCACCGTCCTCGAGGCGGGGGAGACCGCCGGCGCGGCGGTGCGGCAGTGGGGGCACGTGCGGCTGTTCTCCCCGTGGCGGTACAACATCGACCCGGCCGCCCGCCGGCTGCTCGACGAGGCCGGCTGGGTCGCCCCCGCGGCGGACGCCCTGCCCACCGGCGCGGAGCTCGCCGCCGAATATCTGCAGCCCCTGGCCGAACTGCCGCAGCTCAAGCCGCACCTGCGCTACGGCGCCCGGGTCGAGGCGATCAGCCGGCTCGGCCTGGACCGGTTGCGCACCGCGGGTCGCGAGCAGACGCCGTTCCTGGTCCGGCTCGCCGACGGTGAGGAACTGCTCGCCCAGGCGGTCATCGACGCGTCCGGCACCTGGGGCACGCCGAACGTGCTCGGCGCATCCGGGCTGCCGGCTCGTGGTGAGGTGGACGCCGCTGCCTTCCTGGAGCACGCGCTGCCGGACGTTCTCGGCGCGGACCGGGCCCGGTTCGCCGGCCGTCACACCCTGGTCGTGGGCGCCGGCCACTCTGCCGCGAACACGCTGCTGTCACTGGCGGAGCTGGCAGCCGTGGCGCCCGGCACGGAGGTGACCTGGGCGATCCGCGCGGCCAGCCCGGCCCGCACCTACGGCGGCGGGGACGCCGACGCGCTGCCCGCGCGTGGGGCTCTCGGTGCCCGGCTGCGTGAGCACGTCGACGCGGGACGGATCCGGCTGCTCACCGGCTTCTCCGTGTACGCCCTCACCCCGACCGACGGCCGCGTCGCTGTTGTCGTCCGGCACGACGCCGGCGGGGAGGAGTCGGTGACGGTGGACCGGATCGTCGCGGCGACCGGTTTCCGCCCCGACCACTCCATCGCCAGCGAGCTGCGGCTCGACCTGGACCCGGTGCTGGGAGCCACCCGGGCGCTCGCGCCGCTGATCGACCCGAACGAGCACTCCTGCGGCACGGTGCCCCCGCACGGTGTGGACGAGCTGGCGCACCCCGAGGCCGGCTACTACGCCGTCGGCATGAAGAGCTACGGCCGGGCCCCGACGTTCCTCATGGCCACCGGCTACGAGCAGGTCCGCTCCGTCGTCGCCGCCCTCGCCGGCGACTGGGCGGCTGCTCGCGACGTCCAGCTCGACCTGCCCGAGACCGGAGTGTGCAACAGCAACCCCGCCGAGTCCGCCAACGCCGACAGCTGCTGCGGCCCGGCGCCCGCCGCCGGCTCCACCGGTCGCGGCCTCGCCACCGGCATCTCCGGCGGCCTGCTGTCGGCGCCGCTGAACCTGGTCACGCTCGACGCCGTTCCCGCCGGCGGTCAGACCGGCGGCTGCTGCGCGAGCTGATGCCCGCCACCACGACGGTGCCCGCCGACCCCAGGGTCGGCGGGCACCACACCGTCCAGGGCCGACGGATCGTCGCCGCGCTCGCCGTCACGCAGACGGTCGGCTACGGCACCCTCTACTACGCGTACGCCGTCCTGCTGAACCCGATGGCCACCACCCTCGGCGCGTCCACCACCGCCGTGACCGGCGCCCTGACCGCCTCCGTCCTCGCCGGCGCGCTCATGGCCATCCCCGTCGGCCGGTGGCTCGACCGGCACGGCGGGCGCGCCCTCATGACCGTCGGCTCCGCCAGCGCCACCGCGCTGGTCCTGGCCTGGTCCCAGGTCGACGCCGTCTGGCAGCTCTACGCGGTGATGATCGGCATCGGTGCCGCCGGCGCGATGGTCCTCTACGAACCCGCCTTCGCCGTCATCGTCACCTGGTTCACCCCCGACCGCCGAAACACCGCGCTGCTCGTGGTCACCATCGTCGCCGGCTTCGCCAGCACGATCTTCCTGCCGCTGACCGGCCTGCTCGTCGAACACCTCGACTGGCGCACGCGCTGGTCGTCCTCGCCGCCGTCCACGGACTGACCACCGTCCCGCTGCACGCCGCCACCATCCGCCGCCCGTCCAGCCCATCCGCACGGCACCGGCGACAAGGCCACCCCGTCTCGGCCCGGACCGCGACCCACGACCGCCGATTCCGAGTCCTCGTGATCGCCTTCGTCGCCCACGCCGCCGCCACCAGCACCATGGTGGTCCACCTCGTCGGCTACCTCACCAGCCGCGGCCACCCCGCGACCTTCGCCGCGACCGTCACCGGCCTGCTCGGCGTCCTCTCCGTCACCGGCCGCATCGTCTTCACCGCAGCCCGACGACTGGCCCCGATGACCACCATCGTCGCCGCGATCTTCGCCGTCCAGGCCGTCGCCGCCGCCTGCCTGCCCACCCTCGCCGGCAACCGCGGCGGCGCTGTCATCGCCGTCGTGGCGTTCGGGCTCGGCTTCGGCGTGTCCAGCCTCGCCGCCCCCGCACTGCTCGCCGACCGCTACGGCACCATGGCGTACGCCAGCATCGCCGGCGTCCTCGCCGTGCCCGTCACCATCTCCCGAGCCCCCGCACCGCTGGCCGCCGCCGCGCTACTTCGTGACCGGCCACCACTGGCTGCTCATCGCGGTGGCGCTCTGCTGCGCCGTCGCCGCCACGGGCATGCTCCTGCGGGCCGCACCGCTGTCCGGCAGCCACGACCGCTGATCGACGAGCACCCGATGGGGCGCGTCCCGCCGTGTCGGTCGCGGCGGCGAGGTCACGGCGCGGTGGTGCCGCGGCCCGCTCGGGCGGCTGCTGGTGGCTCGACCCAGGACAGTGGTGCCGGCGGTGGAGCCGTGGGTCAGGCGCGGGGCGCTGCCGGCTCGACCGAGAGCAGCGCGGCGAGCTGGCGCAGAATCTGCGGCCGGGCCCGGTAGTAGACCCACGTACCCCGCCGCTCGGCGTCCACCAGACCCGCCTCGCGCAACGTCTTGAGATGATGCGAGATCGTCGGCCCGGACAGGTCGAACGCCGGCGTCAGGTCGCACACGCACGCCTCCCCGTCCTCGGCGGAGGCGATCATCGACATCAGCTGCAGCCGAACCGGGTCACCCAGGGCCTTGAACGCCGGCGCGAGCACCGAAGCGGTCCCGGCCGGGACCCGGCGCTGCGCCAGGGGCGGGCAGCACGGCGTGTCGGCGTTCAGGTCGATGACGGCGAGCGACGCGGGTTGCTTCGACATACCTCTAGGTTGACATCTCTCTAATCAGCGTGCAAGTCTTTGATTCGAAGGACGTCAAGACAGGCGTCCGGAGGGCAGGGGACCACCATGTTCAGCTCCATCCGCCGCCCACGGGCACCGCTGGCCGCCGTCCGGTTCTGTGACTCCTGCGCCCGGGTGTCCACGTCCGCCGAACGCGCCGAACGCCGCTACGAGACCGCCCGCACCACCGTTTACCCGCTGATCAGCCCGCGCTGAGGAAGGCCCTGACATGAGCGACGACACCACGCCCACCGGCGGCTTCGCCGGAGACCCCGCCGCGGCCCTCCGGGTCACCGGGTCGGGCGCCTGCTGCGGCAGCCCCGCCCAGGCCGTCGGCGGGCTCCTCCCGTCCGTCGGCGGAACCGACGCCGCCGACCCGTGCTGCGGCACCCGGCAGGCCGCCCAGGCGGCCACCTCGTGCTGCGGCACCCAGGCCGAGACCGACGCCGTCGCCACCGGGCAGGGGTGCTGCGGATGACCGCCCCCGCCGACCTGCTCGATCTGCTCGGCCAGGTCGACCCCGCCCGGATGACTGCTACCGTCGTCACCCTCGCCGGCGACCCCATGGCCGGCCGGCGCGTCGGCTCATCCGGCGGCGCGGCAGCCCGCGCATGGCTCGTCGAGCAGTTCACCGCCCTCGGCGCCGACGTGCGCACCGAGGGTTTCCGGTCCGCGCCGTGCCGCAGGTGTACGAGGCGCCAGCAGTCACCTGGGGTGACCGCGACGGCTCAACCCCGCTGGTCTTCGGTCGCCAGGTCGCGATCCACCCCGCCTCCGCCGACACCAGCCACCCGCGCCGGGGCGCTCTCGGTATCGCGCACACCGACGAACCGGCCGGGCGATGGCTCGTCGTGCCGGCCGGGATGAGCCTGTTCGACGCCTACCGCGACACGCAAGGCGCGGCCGGGCTGCTGGTTCGCCGCCCGGTCGACGCCGACGGCTGGCAGTTCACCATGCTCGCCGGGCCGGACCCAGGGCCGCTGCCGGTGCTGACCCTCAGCCCCGACACCCACCACGCCGTCCTCAGCGCCGCCGCCAGAGGCGGAGGTTGGCTGGACGCCGCGACCCCACTGCGTCGTGAGGACGTCACCGGCACCAACATCCACGGTGAGTTCCGGCCAGCCGATCCCGGCGGCACCGAGCTACTGCTGACCGCCCACTACGACGGCGTCGGCGACCATCCCGGCCTGCGTCTGCCCGCCGCGGCGGACAACGCCACCGGCGTGGCCGTGGTCCTCGAGGCCGCCCGCGTCCTCGCGCCCGCGCTCCCCAGCGGCGTGGGGTTGTCCGTCGCCCTGCTCGACGGTGAGGAGGTCGGCGCGCTCGGCTCCGCCCACCACGCCACCCAACTCCGCGCTGCGGGTGCCGCGCCCCTGGTCATCAACGTCGACGGAGCCGGTCACCTCGACGCGGCTGCCGCCGTCGAGGCCGGCGGCCCCGCGCACCGCCTGTTAGCCCTGCTCGATCAGGCCGGCCGCCACACCGGGGTGCCACTGGCAGCCGGCCCTGTCGCCTCCGACAACCGCCGCTACGGCGGCGCCGGCTTCGCAGCCGTGGGCATCGGCGCCGGGATGGGCGGCTACCACAGTCCCGCCGACACCCCCGACAAGGTCGACCCCACCACCCTGGCCGCGACAGCCCGCCTGGTCGTCGCCACCGTCCACCTCGCCGCGACGGCACCCGCCATCCGCTCGGCTCCGCGGTCCGGGCGTGCAACAGCATGAGGGTGAGCAGCCCCGCCACCTCGGGGTGGTCGATCGCGGCCGCGGGCTGCCGGGTGAGCCGGACGGCCGCCGCGGCGAGGTCGACGTCGCCGGAAGCTGAGCCCGGCTGAGCCGCCCCACGGTGTCCGGATCCCGGCGTCGCGCTCGTCACCACCGTCGGTGTACCGCTGCCTTGCGGCCGGTCACCAGGCTGGCCGGCGGGACGTCATCGGCCACGACCGCGCCAGCGGCGACCACGGCATCACGCCCGATGGTGACGCCGGGAAGGATCGTGGCACCGGCGCCGATCCATACGTTCTCCGCCACGTCGATGGGCGCGCCGCTCAGCCACTCCCGTCGCTCCCCGGGATCGACGGGGTGACCCACGGTGATGAACGTGGTCCCAGGTCCGACCATCACGCGCTCGCCGAGCCGGATGCCGGCGTAGTCCAGGAAGGTGCAGTTCTGATTGATGAACACGCGCTCCGCGAGGTCCAGGTGGAGGCCGTGGTCCGTGTAGAAGGGCGGATAGATCGTGACTCTCGCCGGCAGTGGCCTGCCGAGGATCTGCTCGAACAGTTCCGCCTTGCCCGCTTCGTCGTCGAAGGGCAGGACGTTCAGGCGGGTGGTGAGCGCGGTGACCCGCAGGACCCTGTCGGCCATGGCCTGGAACTCGGCGCTGTGGATGCGCATGAGAGGGTCGCTGGGCATGCCACGGTCCTTTCTGGTGTACCGCGGTGACTGGTTGAGACCCGCTGGGCGTCGGTGGCGGCCGTTACCGGCCGCCGGTCGAGTCAGCTCTGTCGGCGTCAGGACCTGCGAGAGCCTGCGATGTCGCTGTCGCCGCGCCGTGGCGTCGTTGCCCAGGACGGGTGCCAGACCGGCTCGGGGAGCCTTGGCAGGCTTTCGAGGTGCGCGATGATCCCGCGGAGTCCCGGATGTGGGTTCGTCCTGGGGAGGACGAGCGAGAGCGGGTAGGCGAGGGTCGGGTTCACGATGGGGATGCGGCGCAGGTCGTAGTTCGTGGGCCACAGGTACCGGTCGCGCGCCCCGACGAGGGTGGCCACGTCCGCGGATTCCGCGAGAGCGCCCAGGAGCACCTCGTCTCCGAAGTGCGGGCCTGCCGCGTCGAGGCGTAGGTCGAATTCGGTGGCGAGCTGGTCGTAGAAGTCCGCCCATTCGCTTCGGGGTGCGATACCCGGCACCCAGATCCGGTGCTTACGCAGCTGCGGGGGCGTCAGTCTCCGCGCGGAGGCGAGCGGATGTCCCGGGCCGACGAGAAGTTCCAGCGGGGAGTCGAACGCGTGGATCATGCGCACGTCGGGCGGCAGTGCGCCCGGGGCGGTGACGGTACGGAACGAGGCGTCGATGTCGCCCGCCTCGACGGCGGCGACCGCCACGCGCGGGTCGTTGACCCGCAGGGTCACCACGTCGAGGCTGATTTCGGGATGCGACCGCCAGTAGTCGTGCAGAACGACGGCCTGCGCGCTCCGCAGGCCGAGAACGTCGATCCGAAGGGCGCGGAAACCCGGCCTGACCGCGGTGACGGCGCGGTCGACCCCCGCGACGATGCTCCGCGCGTGGGGAAGAAACGCCTGGCCGTCGAGCGTCAGCTCGACTCCCCGGGCGGTACGTGTGAACAGACGGACCTCCAGCTCGCGTTCCAGGGCGGCGACCCGCTTGGAGACCGCCTGCTGCGTCACGCCCAGCTCGTCGGCCGCGTGTCGCAGCTGTCCGAGTTCGGCCGCCCGGACGAAGGTTCGCAGTGCCTCGCTGTCCACCGGCCCACCCTAGGCGTGCACAACCGATGGTTGTGGCGCGCCGTGGACCGGTTGTTGGATCGGGCTCCGGCGCGGCTGATGTGCGTCGAGCGTCCGAACCGTCGGTTGTCGGCAGGGGCCGTGTGCGCGTGAGATCGGGACCGGCCTCGCGGGTGGGGCGGCCCGGCGGGGACGCCGATGACGTCCCCGCCGGTGGTGACAACCTCTCGCTGGGTCGAAGGTCCACGGTGGGGCCTGTGGGAACCGGGTGGGCGGGTGGCCCCGATGGTGCGGGCGACCCGCCCGACGGGACCGGTTCGTGCGGCGGACCGTCAGGCGTGGCTGGCGGAGCGCCGGGTGCGGAGGAAGACGATGGCGATGAGTACGCCGAGCAGGACGAGGGCGGCGTTGGCGGCGATGGCGACGGTGATGCCGTGCAGGATCGCCCCGGCGGAGACGGCTCCGGCGGTGGTGGCGGTGACGATCGTGGACATGATCGGGGTCCCCATGGTGATACCGACCTGCTGGGACATCGAGGCCAGGCCGGTGGCCAGGCCCTGCTCGTGGTCGGGCAGTCCGGTGGTGGCGGTGACCATGAAGCCGACGATGACCAACATGTTTCCGACGCCGCCGAGGAAGGTGGCGGGTAGCAGCAGCCCCATCGAGGCGGACGTGTCGCCGAGGAGGAGCAGGACGGCGGTGAAGACGGCCTGCATCAGCCCGCCGCCGACCAGGACGGTCCGGGTGGAGGTGCGGGCGATCGCCTTCGGGGCGAGCATCCCGCCTGCCACGGTGCCCAGGCCCAGGACGCCGAAGGAGATCCCGGCGGCCAGCGCGGAGAAGCCGAGGGTCTTCTGCAGGTAGACGGTGAGCAGGTAGACCAGGGAGGTCTCGGTGACGAAGGCGAGCATGCCGAGCACGTTGCCCCAGGCCACGGTGGGCTTCTTCAGCACGTGCACGGGGACGAGGGGCTGGGCGGACCCGCGCTCGATGAAATAGAAGACGACCAGTAGGACCGCGCCGACGAGCAGCCCGGTGAGGGCGACGGGGTGGGTCCAGCCGTGCTCGCCGGCCTGGGTGAGGCCGTACACGATGCCGAGCAGGCCGAGGGTGACGGTCAGGGCGCCGGGCAGGTCGACCTTCGGCCGCTCGGCGGGACGCGACTCGGCGATGACGGCGGGGGCGACCAGCAGGACGGCGAGAGCGACGGGCACGTTGATGAAGAACGCCCAGCGCCAGGAGAGCAGATCGGTGAGGACGCCGCCGAGGACGGCGCCCGCGGTGAACCCGGCTGACATCAACGCCCCGTTGAGGCCGAGCGCCTTCTGCCGCAGCGGGCCTTCGGGGAAGGACGTGGTGAGCAGGGCAAGGCCGGCGGGTGTCGCGGCGGCGGTGGCCAGGCCCTGGACGACGCGGGCGATGATCAGGGTCTCCGGGTTGGGGGCGAGGCCGCCGACGAGGGACGCCAGGGCCAGCAGGCCGAGGCTGCCGAGGAAGATCCGCTTGCGGCCGACGAGGTCGCCGATGCGGCCGAAGAAGAGGGTGAACCCGGCGGCGCACAGGGCGAAGGCGGTGGCGATCCACTGCAGGTTCGTCAGGGAGAAACCGAGGTCGTCGCCGATCTTCGGCAGGGCGACGTTCAGGATCGAGAAGTCGACGGCGAGCATGAACTGGGCGACCAGCAGCACCCCGAGGACCACCTTGAGGCGGCCGGTCAGCCGCTGCGGGGAGACGCCGGCAGCGGGAGCCGCGACGGTGCCCCCGGGCGCGAGACTGGTGGTGGACATGACAACACTTCCTTCCGGGTCAGCCGACGCGAGCCGACAGCAGTCGTTGCGCGGGCGGCACGGGTGACGCGGGGACAACCCGCGCACCTAAACGGTTCCTTAGTTCCGTTACGATGGGGAACCGTAGCACCGCGAACCGACTTAAGGGAACCACAGTTCCGATACGGGTCCCTGTGAGTGAGGAGACACCCGATGGCCACCGCACCCCAGCCGGGCAGCGTCCGCCCCGGCGGACGTACCGCCCGCGTCCGCGAAGCCGTCCTGCAAGCCGCCGGCGACACCCTCGCCGAGAAAGGGTTCGACACCCTGGACCTCGCCGAGATCGCCCGTACCGCGGGCGTGGGGAAGACCACCGTCTACCGCCGCTGGGGCACCCCCGGCGCACTCGCCGCCGATCTCCTCGACCACATGGCCGAAGAGTCCCTGCCCCGCGCCCGAACCGGCAGCGTGGACAAGGATCTGCAGGAGAACGCCCGTCTGGTCGTCAAGACCCTGACCGACTCCCGCCAGGGGCGACTCTTCAAGGCCCTGATCGCCGCCTCGCTCTGCGACGAGCAGGCGGCCCGAGCGCTACACCGCTTCTACGCCGTACGCATCGACGAATGGGCCGGCTGCGTCACCGACGCCGTGGAACGCGGCGAACTGCCCCCCGGGACCGACCCCCGGCGCGTGATCGCCAACGTCTCCGCACCCCTGTACTACGCCCTGCTCAACACCGGGGAAGCGTTGGACGACGAGGCGGCGGACCGCGCCGCGGCCACGGCTCTGGCCGCCGCGCGCGCCGGCGTGGGGTGATCACCCGGGCGGACCTGCGGGCCCACGGGGATCCTCCGGAACCGGCGACGCGCCCGTGCCGCGACGGGCCCGGCAGGAGCGACGTCGGGTGCTCGCCGAGCCCGCGCGACTCGCCGAGGTACCCGACGGCCTGCCCCGGACCACCGGGGACGCGCACCAGGGGCGGGCCGGTACCGACCCCCGACATGCCAGCTCCGTGGCGCACCAGGAGTGGAGGCGTCGCCTCCGGCGCGGGTCTGCCACGGACCCGCGCCAGGGCGGGGCGGTCGGGCAGCAGCAGCGGTGCGACCCCGGCCCGCGGATGGGCCGGGACGATGCACCGCCGCTGCTCGCCCTTCGCACATCCGGGCAGAACGACCCTGCGCCGGATGGCATCCGATTCGACCGTCAGCAGCTCCCGCCGGACTTGCGGTAGCGCTCGACCTCCGACCACACCGAGGACATTCCGGCGAGACAGCGGTCGAACACCCGGGCGTGCTCCAGGTAGGCGGCGCGGTCGGGCCCGGGGTGCACGCAGAGGTCGTCCTCGTCGTTGACGGTCCACGGCGGCACGTCGTGGCCCAGCGCGCCGGGCAGCAGGGAGGCGACCCCCCGGGCGCCGAGTTCGCTGGTGAGCTGCCGCCGGACCGGGCGGCCGAGCACGTCGGCGAAGATCTGCGCCCACACCGTCGAGCGCGCGCCCCCGCCGGCCAGCCGCCAGGGCCGGTCACCGACGTCCGCGCCGCTGGCCAGCACCCGGTCGATCTGCACCCGGTGGTACTGCGCGACGCCCTCGATGACCGCCCGGGTGAGGTGGCCCCGACGGTGGTTGCTGGAGATGCCGAGGAAGGTGCCGGACGCCGACGGATGCTCGGGCGAGCCGTTGACGAAGGGCAGGAACAGCAGGCCGTCGGCGCCGGGCGGCACCGCCGCGGCCTCCTGCAGCAGTTCCGCCGCGGCGAGGCCGCCGGTCTGCTGGTGGGGCACCCCGGCACAGGCGAGCCATTCGAGGTTGGCGGCCGACGTGGGCGCCACCTCCATGGCCAGCATGGTGGCCGGGTCGGGCATGAACGCGCTGAGCGTGACCTCCGGGGCGGGGGTGCGCGCGGGCACCACCACGCCGTTGATCGCCCAGGTGCCGACGATGATCGTCCCGTCCCCGAGTTCCCGTCCCCCGGCGCCGAGGGTGGCGGCCACGCAGTCCATGCACCCGGCGATGACCGGCAGGCCCTCGGGCAGCCCCGTGCGGGCCGCCGTCGTCGCGCTGAGTCCGGCGACCACCTCGCCGGACCGGCGTGGCGGCGGGAACCGGTCCAGGTCGGCGGCGGGCAGGCCGACCAGTTCCAGCGCCGTCGGCGTGTACGCGCGGGTGTCGAGCCCGACCATGCCGAACGCGCTGGCGTCGCTGTAGTCCGCGCTGGCCACGCCGGTCAACTGGGCGGTGACCCAGTCCTTGCAGGACAGCACCCACCGGGTGGCGGCGTACGTCGCCGGTTCGGCGTCCCGCAGCCAGCGCAGCAGGACGGCGGGCTGGGCGGCCCACGGGATCGAGCCGGTCTCCCGGGCCAGCCGGCGGGCCCCCTCGGGCGGGATCGCCTGGACGATGTGCTGCGCCCGGCTGTCCGACGAGGCGATGGCCGGCCCGATGGGGCGCAGGGACGCGTCGACCGGGTAGATGCCGTTGCCGTGCGCGGCGACGCCGATGCCCGCCGGGGCGTACCCCTCGGCGGCCAGCTTGCCGCCGACCTCCGCCAGCAGCGACAGCACCGTGTCCGCCAGTCTGGTCATGTCGACGTCGTGGCGGTGGGCGGTGACGCTGGTGCGTGGCGTGCGAGCGACGACGACGGCCAGTTCGTTGCCGACGACGTCGAAGGCGGCCACCTTGGTGGCGGTCAGACCGACGTCGACCCCGAGGTAGCAGGTGTGCGGAATCGTCACGACGTCCTCCTGTCGCTCGTTCCGGTCGCCGGGACGAGGTTCAGCCCGCGCGGGCGGAAGCGCCGCAGCTCCGCCCGGTAGGCGGCCACCTCGGCGTCGGCCCGTCCGGTGTCCCAGCCGAGGTGCCGTACGGCGACGTCCGCGCAGGTCACGGCCGCCGACGCCGCCATGTCCGGGCCGAGGCCGACCAGCGTACGGCGCAGCAGCACGTCGGCCAAGGTCACCGCCCGTTCCTCGCGGAAGGCCAGGACGACCTCGGCGGCGACCGCTCCGGTCCGCTCGTCGACGACCTCGGCCAGTGCCGGGTCGGCCACGGCCAGTTCGAGCACCCGGCGGGCCCGGACGCCGTAGATGTCCAGCAGCCGGGCGGACTGCGCCGGCGTGAACGGCGTGGCCGAACGCGCGAAGTCCGCGCGGAAGGCGTACCAGTCCGGTGTGTCGGCGCCGGGCAGCGGCCGGGTCCGGGTGGTGCACCGCTGCCGCGGCCGGCCGAGCACCTTCAGCGCCTCGTCGGTGGCGTCCTCGGCCAGGGCGCGGTGGGTGGTCAGCTTGCCGCCGATGATCGTGAGCAGCCCCTCGTACGCGGGCGCGTGGTTGAGCACCGTGTGCCCGCGACTGATCTTGGCATTGTCCGACACGCCGGCCGTGTAGGGCAGCGGGCGGATTCCGGCGACGCTGTACAACACGTCGTCCGGGGTGAGGCCGGCCTGGGGGAACAGCCGGTTGGCCTCGGCGAGCAGGTAGTCGATCTCGGCGTCGCTGGCGACGACCTCGTCCAGGTCGCCCTCGTACGTCAGGTCGGTGCTGCCGAGGACGTACCGGCCCGCCCACGGAAAGACGAAGATCGGTCGCCGGTCGGCGGCGGCCTCGAAGAAGATGCAGGTGTCCGGGGCGCCCGGGAACGGGTCGATGATGATGTGGCTGCCCTTGGTGCCGCCGTTGAGGCGCCCGCTCTCGACCTGGCCGTCGAGGATCCGGTCGATCCACGGCCCGGCCGCGTTGATCGTGACGCGGCCCCGGATCTCCCCCGCACGCCCCGACTGGTTGTCGCGGGTCCGGACCCCGTGCACCCGCCCGTTCGTCACGAGCAGACCGGTCACCGTCGTGTAGGTCAGTACCCGGGCGCCCAGCCGCTCCGCGTCGATCAGCAGTTCCACGCAGAGCCGCTCGGCCCACGGCACCTGGGCGTCGTTGAAGAGCACCCCGCCGCGCAACCCCTTGCGGGACAGGTGGGGCCAGCGTCGGCCGATCGCCCGGGCGGACAGGCCCCGGCTGCGTCCGCGCCCGCGGCCCGCGGCCAGGACGTCGAACGCGGCCAGGCCGAGGCGGATCAGCGGTCCCGGCCGGCTGTCGCCGGCGTAGAACGGGATGAGCATGGGGTAGTCGTGCACCAGGTGCGGGGCGGTGCGGAACAGCAGGTGCCGTTCCCGGATCGACTCGTGCACCAGGGTGAAGTCGTAGCGCTCGAGGTACTTCAGGCCCCCGTGGATGAGCCGGCTGGAGGTGGCGGTGGTGCCGGCGCCGACGTCACCGCGGTCGACCACGACGACGCTCAGGCCCCGGCTGGCGGCGTCCCGGGCGATGGCGAGGCCGTTGATGCCGGCGCCGACGATCACGAGGTCGACGATGTCATCAGCGCCGCTCTGTGGGTGTGACATGAGGAGCTCCCGGAAGTGAGGGGTGCGGGCCGGGTTGCGGACCCGCACCCCTGGCGATGATCAGGACGCGGAAGAGGCCGACCGGAAGAGCTCGTAGGCGTCCGCGGGCTTGGCGTCGTCGTGCACCACGGCGCGGACCGCGGCCAGCATCGCGGCCGGGTACTCGCTCTGGAAGATGTTGCGGCCCATGTCGACGCCCGCGGCGCCCTCCTGCATGGCGCGGTACGCCATGGTCAGCGCGTCGAGCTCGGGCAGCTTCTTGCCGCCGGCCACGATGATCGGCACCGGGCAACTGGCGGTCACCGTCTCGAAGCCCTCGTTGACGTAGTACGTCTTGACGATGTGGGCGCCCATCTCCGCGCTGATCCGGGTGGCGAGCCGGAAGTAGCGCGCGTCGCGGACCATGTCCTTGCCCACGGCGGTCACGCCCAGCACCGCGATCCCGTGCCGCTGCCCGGCGTCCACCAGGGCGGCCAGGTTCGCCACCGACCGGGACTCGTGCTCGCCGCCGATGAACACCTGGATCGCCAGCGCCGCGGCGTTGAGCCGGACCGCGTCCTCGATGTCCAGCGCGATGTGCTCGTCCGAGAGGTCCCGCAGCACGCTGGGCCCGCCACTGGCCCGCAGCACGATGCCGGCGGTGCTGTGCGACGGGATGCTGGTGCGCAGGGCGCCGCGGGTCATCATGATCGCGTCGGCGTCCGGCACGAGCGGGGCGATGTTGGTGTCGAGCCGCTCCAGGCCGGCCATCGGCCCGAGGAAGTAGCCGTGGTCGAAGGCCAGCATCACCGTACGGCCGTTGTCGGGTCGGAAGATCCGGGACAGTCGGTTCTGCAGGCCCCAGTCCTGGGCGTGGGCGCCCTTGACGTGGAAGCCCGTGGCCGTCGAGGCGGTCCCGCCGAAGTCGCGGGCGTCGAGCAGACCGTCGGTGTCAGCCATGTGTGTTCTCTCCTGTGCTAGTTCCAGTGGCGGTCGCGGCCGCGGGTCGCAGCCGTCGACGGGGTCGGGTGGTCCAGCCGGCGTTGCGGAGGGTTCCGCCGCCGGCGAGGAAGAGGACGAACAGCACCAGGCCGCCCTTGAGCAGGTTCTGCGCGGCGGTGCTCCAGCCCACGAGGTTGACGAGACCGTCGAGCAGGATGAAGAAGAGCGCGCTGCCCCAGATGCCGACCGGCACGGCCCGGCCGCCCGAGATGAGCGTGCCGCCGATGACCACGACGGCGACCGAGTCGAGCAGGTAGCGGGTGCCCAGATCGGGCGACGGCGCGATGTAGGCGGCGAGCAGCGCGCCCGCCAGTCCGGCCAGGGCGCCGCTGGCCAGGTAGGTGGTGGCGATGATCCGGGTGACGGGGATGCCGGCGCGTTCCGCGGCCCGCCGGCTCTGGCCGACCGCGAGCAACGAGCGACCGTACGTGGTGCGGCTGAGCAGGGCCACGACCAGCGCGGTCAGCGCGGCCACCGCGACGGCGAGCACGGGTACGCCGGCCGGGCGCAGGTTGAGCAGCTTGCGCAGCCCGTCGTCGGGCACCGCGGTGAAGCCGTCGGCCAGCGACAGGGTCAGCGACGAGGCGATCAGCCCGGCGGCCAGGGTGGCGATGATCGGCGGGACGGCCAGCCCGAGGATCGCCACCACGCTGACCACCGCGACGGCCAGCCCGGCGCCGATGCCGGCCAGGATCCCGACGGGCACCGATCCGGTCGACGCGGTGACCTGGACCGCGACGAAGCCGGCGAGGGAGATGATCGGCGCCACCGACACGTCGATGTTGCCCGGCCCGGCGGTGATCACCAGCATCTGGCCCAGGCCGACGATGACCAGGTACGGGGCCAGGGACAGCGCGAGCGAGACGGTCTGCCCGCTGCCCTGGTCCGAGATGGCCAGGATGGTGACCCAGACCAGCGCGGCGGCGACGAAGCCCCACATCCAGGGGCGGGCGAGCGTACGGAGGGTCATCGGAGCACCTTTCCGACCACGACGCGGCCGGCGAGCACGGCCAGCACGATCGCGCCCTGCACGGCCGACTGCATGTTCGACGGCACGTCGAGCAGGCTGAGGACGACACTGACCAGGCCGAGGGTGATGCCGCCGATGGCGACGCCCCACGGCACGGCGGTGCCGCCGGCGAAGGACCCGCCGCCGAGGATCACCGCGGCGACCGTGATCAGCGTGTAGCTGCTGGCGGACGAGACGTCGCCGCCGCCGGTCTGCGAGGCGAGCACCAGCCCGGAGAGCACGCCGAGCGCCCCGGCCACGGCGTACGCGACGACCCGCGCGGCCAGCGGTCGCAGGCCGGCCCGTTGCAGCGCGACCGGGTTGCTGCCCAACGCGCGGACCCGCACCCCGACGGAGCTGCGGGCGGACAGCAGCCAGACCACCGCCGCGACGACGAGGATCGGCAGCAGCGGGGCGGGGATGCCGGCCGGTTGCCAGGAGCCGAACGTCGCCAGCCACTGCGGCGTGCTGCCGCCCGGCGTGGGCAGGACGAACATGCCCAGTCCCAGCCAGACGAACGAGGCGCCGAGGGTGGCGATCAGCGAGGGCACCCGGCGCAGGTGGATCAGCGCGCCGAGCACCGCGTAGGCCGCCACGAGGCCGAGCAGCATCAGCGCGCCGGTGCCGGGGGAGGAGACCAGCCTGGTGGCGGTGACGACGGTGACCAGGCCGACGAAGTTGCCGATGCCGAGGTCGATGTCGCCCACGGCCATGAGCACCATCTGGGCCTGGGCCGCGATGACCAGCGGCACGGCGGCCGAGAGGACCAGCGTGAGACCGGGGACGGTCAACACGTCGGACTGCAGCGACGCGCAGACCGCGATCATGGCGACCATGGCGACCGCGCTGACCATGGCGGGTCCGGTGCGGCGCAGCAGGGCCCGCGACGGCACCGCCGTCGCGACGAGATTCGTCATCGCTGTGCTCCTGTGGACTCGGATTCGGCGAAGGAGACGGCGATGATCCGTTCCTCGGAGATCTCCGCGCCGGTCAACTCGGCGACGACCCGGCCGGCCCGCAGCACGTAGACCCGGTCGCAGTGCGCCATCTCGGCGTTCTCGCTCGAGTACCAGACCACGCTGCGGCCGTCCGCCGCCTCCTGCCGGATGAGCGTGTAGAGGTCGGTCTTCGTGTGCACGTCGACCCCGCGGAACGGGTCGTCGAGCAGGACCAGATCGGCCGTGGAGGCGAACGCCCGGGCCACGATGACCTTCTGCTGGTTGCCGCCGCTGAGCTCGGTCATGCCCGCGTCGGCGCCACCGCGGATGGCCAACCGGTCCACCCAGTCGCGGACCGCGGTCTCCTCCGCGCCGGCGCGGCGTACGCCGTACCGGGACAAGCCGCGCATGGCGGTGACGATCAGGTTCTCCGCCACGGACCACAGCGGCAGGACGCCCGAGCGCTGCCGGTCACCGGGCACGTACGCGCGGGTGCCCTCGACCGTGGTGTCCCGCCGGACGGGGCGCCAGAGCCGTTCGAGCACCTGCTGCTGACCCTGACCGGCGAGCCCGGCCAGCCCGACGACCTCGCCCCGGCCGACCGTGATCGACACGTCGTGCAGGCCGTGGCCGGTGGCGCCGCGTAGTTCGGCGACGACCGGCCGGTCGCCGGCCGGGCGGGCGGTGGCGGGCGCGGCGGCGGGCTCGGCCACCTCCGCGCCCATGAGGGCGAGTACGTCCTGCTCGCTGAGGCCGGCAGCGGGCCGCTCCGCGACGACCGCGCCGTCGCGCATCACCGCGACCCTGTCGGCCACGGAGAGCACCTCACGGATCCGGTGCGAGATGAGCAGGACGGCCGTGCCCCGGGCGGCGAGCCGCCGGACGTACGCGTAGAGCGAACGTGCGGCGTCCGGGCCGAGCGACTCGGTCGGCTCGTCCAGGATCAGCAGCTCGAGCCGGTCGACGAGGCTCGCCCGGGCGATCTCCACCATCTGCCGCTGGGCCAGCGACAGGTCCTCGACCCGGTCCCGCGGCCCCACCCCGTGCCCCGGGAACATCTCGTCCAGCCGGCGGGCGACGGCGATGCTGGCCGCCCGCCGCCAGCGCAGGCGGGGCAGGCAGTGTCGGGAGGAGACCCAGATGTTCTCCGCGACGGTGAGGTCCGGGCAGAGCGACGTTTCCTGGTAGGCCATGCGGACCGCACGGAACGGGCCGGCGCCCGGCGCGCCGCCGCGCGGCACCTCCTGGCCGCCCACGGTGACGGTGCCCTCGTCGCACGCTTCCAGGCCGGCGAGGACGCGCATCAGCGTGCTCTTGCCGGCGCCGTTGTGGCCGACGAGGCCGAGCACCTCACCGGCGCGGACGTCGAGGTCCACCCCGGTGAGGGCCCGGGTGCGCCCGTACGTCCTGGTCACCCGCCGCGCGGTGACGACCGGTGGCGCCGCGGACGGCTCCCGGCCGCCCTGCGGCGGGGCCGCGTGCGACCCCACCGGCAGGTTGTCGACGTGCATCATGCGCTCCTCGGTTGCTGTTTCGGTCAGCCGGCGGCCGTCGGGATCGGCGGCTGCACGGGGGCGCCACCGCTCTTCGCGGCCTCGACCTGCTTGCGGAAGAGCTCCTGCGTCCACGGCCATGCGGCGTACTCGTCGGGCTTGAGGACGTTGGCCCACGCGGCGACGTCCTTCTGCTCCACCAGCACGATCGGGAAGGTGACCTCCTTCGGGATGTCCTTGCCGTCGAGCAGGTCGATCGCCTCCCACAGGGCGGCGACCGACTGGCCCGGGTCGGACATGACCGCGACCGAGCCGTTGTCGAGCTTGCTGTCCTGCCAGTACTTCAGCGCGCGACCGTTGGTCTCGAAGGTGACGGCCGGGACCGGCTTGCCCGCGCTGGTGAAGGCCTGCGCGACGCCGTAGCCGTCACCGCAGCCGATGACCCCGTCGACCTTCGGCACGCTCGACAGCACACCGAGCACGGCCTTCTGCGCCTTGGCGCCGTCGCACATGCCGTTGACCGTCGCGGCGACCTTCACGTCCGGGTTCTTGGCCAGGATGTCCTGCGTCGTCTGGTACATCTCCGCCTCGGGCTGGGAGCCGACCACGCCCCGGCTGACGATCACCGTGCCCTTGCCGCCGATGCCCTTCACCAGCGGCTCGGCGGCGGCCGTCGCCCAGTCCTTGAAGCTGTTGAGAAGCACGTGGGCGCAGGGGGCGTCGATCGCCGAGTCGAATACCACGACCTTGATCCCGGCGTCGCAGGCCTGCTGGATGACCGGCTTGAGCGCGGTCGGCGAGGCCGGGTCGATCAGCAGGGCGTCCGGCTTCTGCAGCAGCAGGCTCTTGATCTGGGCGACCTGCTCGGTGGCCGAGTTCTCGCCGGGGGCGTTGACGACCTTGAACTTGCCGATCAGCCCGTCCTTCTGCGCCTGGGTGGCGGCGGCCTCGAACTTGGCGATCATCGTCTGCCGCCAGCCGTTGCCGATGAAGCCGTTGCTGAGCGCGATGAACGGCTTGTCGCCGCCGCTTGCGCCGCCGTCGTCCGAGCCGGAGCCGCAACCGGAGGCCGTCACCGCGATTGCGGCCACGAGCGAGGCTGCGGCTGCGGCGCGCCAGCGCCGGGATGTGTGGTGGATGCGCATGGTGGGGGCCTCCAGGGAGAGCGGGCCCGCCGGAGCGGGACTCGGTGTGCGCAGGTCGCCTGCCGCCACGGGGGTGCGGCGAGGTGCAGTTATTACAGACCTGTAGTGACAGGTGCGCTAGAGCTGCGTTAAGAACGTGTTACACGTCACAGTGTTCTTGATAACAGGGGCATAACGGCCTGCGGTTTAGGGCACCCCGGGATCGCGGGACCGGGGCCTGTTCCCTGGGTGATCGGGGAGCCTGTAATGACAGGGCTGGCGACATGGCATGCTGTAGGTGATCGATGAGAAGGGGATCCATGACGATGACCTACCGGCGGTTGACCCGTGACGGGGGAGAACCGCTGTGGATGCAGCTGATGCGCGCGCTGCGCAGCCAGATCGAGGCGGGCGAGGTCGGGCCGGACCAGCCGCTGCCCTCCGAGGCGGAGCTGAGCGACATCTTCGGCGTCTCCCGGACCGTCGTCCGGGAAGCGCTGCGGGAGCTCGTCCAGCAGCGGATGATCTACAAGGTCAAGGGGCGGGGGGCCTTCGTCGCTCCACGTAAGACGGAGCTGCACTTCGTCGGCTCGGTGTCCGGATCCGCCCACGACCTGCGGGAGGCCGGCCGCCGGGTGGCCACGCACACGATCAGTCAGAGCCTCGGCGAGGCGGACCAGCGCGAGGCCGAACTCCTGCAGATCCCGTACGGCGAGCAGGTCGTACGGATGCGCAGACTCCGCCGGGTCGACGGACAGCCGTGGCTGCTCGTCGACACCGCCCTGCCCGCTCGCCTGGTGCCGGGCCTGGAGCGCGCCGTGCTCGAGAACCAGTCGCTCTACGACGTCCTGCGCCGCCGGTACGGGTTGGAGGCCGCCGCCGCCGACCGCTGGATCGAGGCGGTCTTCCCCAAGCCCGAGGACGCCGCGCTGCTCGAAGTCACCGCCTCGACGCCCCTGCTCGGCATCGAATCCGTGGCCTGGCTGCCCGACGGCACCCGCTTCGAGGCCTACTACGCGCTGCACCGCAGTGACCAGACCCGGTTCTTCGTCGGCATCCGGTGAGCCGCTGACCAAGGGATGGACGGTTCCGGTGCGGGGATGCCCTCCGCCCGCCGGTCTCCTCGCGTCAAGGCAGTTGCCTACCCGACAGATCGTGTCCGTCGCCGCCGCCAAGACATAGGTTGATGTCAAAGTGTGAGCGCGGGGGAGGCGTCAGCCGATGGACGCGGTGCGGGAAGCCCAGTCGAACGCAGGGCCTCGTCGGCCTGCTGCCAGGCCCGTCGCCGGGCGGGACGCGACCCGCTGGAGGGGTTTCCTCCGACTGGCCCGACTACGCTTCCTGCTGTACAACCTCCTGCCGGTGGGCCTCGCCGTGGCGGTGTCGGTGCACCAGGGCCACCCGCTCGACCTCACGTGGTACGCCGTCGCGCAACTGTTCGCGTGGACGGTCCACGTCATGACGCACTACTGCAACGAGTACTTCGACCTGGAGGCCGACCGGGCGAACGTCTACTACACCCCGTGGACGGGTGGCAGTCGGGCGCTCGTGGACGGGTCGGTCACACCCGTGGTGTCGCTCCGCGCCGGAGTCGTTCTGCTCGGCGCGTCGGCGCTGATGGTGGCGATCATGCCGTCCTGGCCGGCACGGGCGCTCGCCGCCGCGGCCGTGGCGTTGGCCTGGTTCTACACCGCGCCGCCGTTGCGGCTGAACTACCGAGGCGCCGGAGAGATGACGGTTGCCGCGATCCTCAACGGCTTGTGGCCCGCCGTCGCGGCGGTGCTCCAGGCCGGCACCGTGCCGGTGCTGCTGCTGGCCGTGCTGGCGCCGACCGCGGTGCTCCAGGTGGCCCGGATGATGGTGATGAACCTGGGGGACCGCCGGTCGGACGCGATGGTCGGCAAGCGCACGCTGCCCGTCATCATCGGTTACCGGCGGGCGGTGCGGGTGATCTGCGGAGCGCAGCTGATCGGGTACGCGACGCTCACCGTCTTCGCGCTGCTCGGCTGGGTGCCGTGGCTGGTCTGGGGCGCGATGGCCGCCACCGCGCCGCTGTCGGCGTGGCTCGTCGGGCAGCTCCGTGGCGGTGCCATGAGCGACCTCGACCCGGGGCGCATGACACCGGTGGTGTTCTGGGCCTCCAACCATGTGTCCCTGATCGTCGCCGCCGCGATGCTGGGCGTGATCCTGGACGCCGCGCGCCGCTCCGCCGACACCGGTGCGCTGGTCGTGCTCGGTGCGGTGCTCGCCGGCTACGGACTGCTGTTCGCCCACCGCCTGTGGTTGGCGCGCCGACCCGCCGCCGATCGGCAGGCCCGTGTCGGGGGAGCCGGGCCGACGGGCTGAACGCGACCGTGGTCCGCGCGGACCGAACGGACCAGCGGTCGTCGCCGTGACGAAGCCGACCCCGGACTATGCTGTGTCGCCGTCGCGGGTACCCGCGCGACACGTCGGAGGAGGAGTGCTCGTGCGACGTCAGCCCCTGGTCATCGCCGTCGCGCAACCACGAACCATCGCGTACGACGTCGTCGCGAACGCGGCCGGGCACGCCGACATGGTCTGGTCCGCGCAGGCGCGGGTGGTGGTCTTCCCCGAGCTGTCGCTGACCGGATACGAGCTGGACGCGCCCGCCGTCACCGCCGATGATCCGCGGTTGGCGCCGATCGTCGATGCCTGCGCCGAAACGGGGTCGACGGCGTTGGTGGGCGCTCCGGTCCAGGGCGAGGCGGGCCGGGAACACATCGCGATGCTGGCCGTCGACGGGGCCGGCGCGCGTGTGGCGTACCGGAAGAGGCATGTGCACCGGTCCGAGGAACGGTTCACCCCCGGCGACGGACCGGCGGTGCTCGACGTGGACGGCTGGCGGCTGGGCCTGGCGATCTGCCGCGACACCCGGTTCCCGGAGCACGACGCGGCCACCGCGGCGCTGGGCATGGACGTCTACGTCGCCGCCGTCCTCGACCACGCCCGGGACGCCCACGCGCCGGCCGAGCGCGCCCAGCGTATCGCCGCCGACCGCAAGGTGTGGGTCGCCACGGCGAGCTTCGCCGGGTCGACCGGCGGGGGCTTCGACGAGGCGGCGGGCGGCTCGGCGGTATGGGCGCCCGACGGCGGGATCCTCGCGCAGGCCGGGATCGAGGCCGGGGAGATCGTAGCGGCCACGCTGCGGGACTGCGCCGCGGCCAGGTAGGTCCCCGAGTACGCCAGTCCCGCGGTGATGATCAGCGCCCGCGCTCTCCGAGCGCGATGGTGAAGACCTGCTGGAACAGGGCGGTGCGAGCGGCCCCGCCCGCCCCACCCCCGGGACCTGTCCGGCGGGCTCGGCCATGAGTCGCTCGTGAGGCTCCGGGGCGCTCTCCTCCGGCAGGTGCCCCGGGATCGCGAGATGGCGAACCGAGTGCGTTACGCCGTCAAGGACGAGGAGCTCCTACTGGTCCCGCGCCTCACCGACCATGGATTCGCCGGCGGCGCGACGGAGTGAGTGGTGCCGGGAGAGGTCCTCGTGGGCCGGCGCGCCCTGCCGGACCCGCTCGGCCGAGCGCACCGTCGGCTGGGCCGGCACCCGGGGCGCCTCCCCGCTCTCCGTGACCAGGGCCTCGGTCTCCTGGACCAGATAGTGTGGCCGGCGCTTGGTCTCGTAGTAGATCCGGCCGATGTACTCACCGATGACGCCCAGGATCGTCATGTGGATGCCGCCGAGACCGATCACGCTGACGATGATGGTGGTGTAGCCGGGTACGTCGATCCCCTTGCTGACGGCGTCCGCGACCACCCAGGCCATGTAGACCACCGCGATCAGCGTGAGGAACAGGCCGCCGTAGATCGCCAACCGCAGCGGCCGGTTGTTGAACGACAGCAACCCGTCGAACGCGTAGTTGAAGAGCTTGCCGAACGTCCACCTGCTGCGGCCCGCCTGGCGGGCCTCGTTGCGGTGCGCGACCACCACCGTCCTGAACCCGATCCAGGAGAACAGCCCCTTGGAGAACCGGTTGTACTCGGGCATCGCCAGCACCGCGTCCACCGCGAGCCGGGACAGCAGCCGGAAGTCACCCGCCCCGTCCAGCAGCCGCACGTCGATCCACCAGTTGACCACCCGGTAGAAGGACCGCGAGGCCAGGGTCCGCAGGAACCGGTCGCCGCGCCGGTCCCGGCGGACGATCACCTGGTCGAAGCCCTGCCGGTACAGCGCCACCATGTCGGGCAGCAGCCGGGGCGGGTGCTGGAGGTCGGCGTCCATGATGACGACCGCGTCCCCCGTGGCCCGCTCCAGGCCGGCCATCATCGCCGCCTCCTTGCCGAAGTTCCGGCTCAGCGACGTGTACCGCACGGCCGGATCCGTGGCGGCGAGCCGGCGCAGGGCCGCGAGGGTGCCGTCGGAGCTGCCGTCGTCGACGTACACCACCTCGATGTCCACGTCGGACAGGTCCGCGATGGCGGCGGTCACGGCCGCGTGCAACCGCTCCACCGACGCTTCCTCGTTGAAGCAGGGCACCACCAGCGACAGGCGCACGTCGTCACTCCGCCCGGCCCGTACCGGCGACACCCCGACCGGCGCCGGGACGCCCCGCGCTCACCCGGTCACAGGTGGTAGACCAGCACGCCATCGATGTCCTCCCGGGTGATGCCCAGGCCGTCGACCGGCCGGGCCGCGATGCCCTCCCACGGCGTCCCGGCGGCCCAGCCCGGCAGGGCCACCACCGACCGCACCCCGATGCTCCGCAGGTACGCCACGCTGCCCGGATCGGGGAAGGCCGCCGTCGCGGCCCGGGTCTGTGCCTGGGTGACGGGCTCGAATCCGGCCAGCCCGTTCGTCACCCGGGGGAACCCGTCGGTCGTCCACAGCATGAAGATCAGGTCGACCGCGCCGCCGGCCGGCAGCACGAGCATCGGCTCCGTCGCGGCCCGCATCGCGGCCGGTGGCGTGGGCACCACCGGGTGCGGCGTCCGGTTGACCCCCTCCACGCCGACCAGGGCCAGCGGCACGAGCAGGACCGCCGGCGCCAGGAGCCGGAGCCAGCCGCGGGGCGACCACCGCCGCACCGCCCGGGCGAACACCGTCACCGTCCCCGCCGCCAGCACCGCCAGCAGCAGGCTCGTCCAGTGCATCATCCGGCCCGGCGTGCGCAGCGCGTCCCACCCCGGCAGGTGCTTGGACAGCGTCAGGTAGCCGGGGTCGCCGTCGCCGCCGAGGGTGGCGCCGAGGCCCAGCAGCACCGTGCCGAGCACGCCGAGCCCCAACGCGATCCGGTGGCGGGCCGGATACACCGAGACGAACATCCCCGCCGCGGCCAACGCGAGCAGGGTCATTCCGGGCAGCAACGCCATCTCCGGCGGCCAGGACAGCTGTTCCCGGGCCGCCGCGTGCCGCTCGCCCCACAGCCACGAGTCCGCCGGTGCGGTGACGAGCCCGATCGGCGGGGGCGAGAACATCTCCGTCCAGGCCAGCGTCCGCTCGGCCTGCGGGTTGAGGTCGACGACCCGCAGGTAGACCAGGCCCAGCAGCAGCGTCACCGCGCCGAAGACGGCCCCGCCGGCCAGGTCCGCGACCAGCAACCGCCGGCCGAACTCGGGCCGGCGCCTCCGCCGCCACCACGACCACCCGTAGCAGCCGGCCGCGACCAGCACGGCGGCCAGCAGGAAGTACACCAGCGGCAGCCCGATGCCGAAGCCCAGGCTGACCTGCCAGGCGGCGACGAGCCATCCCGCCAGCGCCCAGCCCGGCCGCCGCCGCTCCGGCCGGTACCCGTACCGCAGCGACCATCCGTGGCCGCGGGCCAGCATCGCCAGGCACAGGGCGATCCCGCCGCTGGACAGGATGTTCAGGTGACCGGAGTGCGCCAACCGCCACGGCGCGAACGCCCACGCGACCCCGGCGACCGCCCCGCCCAACCGGCCCGCCCCGAGCTGCCGGACCAGCGCGTACGCCCCGACGAACGCCAGCGCGTGCAGCAGCACGTACATCACGTTGTACCGGACGAGGGCGGCCTCGAAGCCCGAGCCGAGCATCCCCACCGGGGCGTACCCGAGCAGGGTGTCGCTGTAGGCGAACGTGTACGTCTCGGGGAAGAACGTGTTCGAGTGCCAGAGGCCGGACGGGTTGTTGAGCACGGCGTGCCCGGCCCAGGCCATCTGCCACGCCTGCAACGTCGGGTCGCCGATGTCGCCGGGGACGGTGCTCGCCGGATGCCGGATCGTCGGCCAGGTCAGCACCACCGCCAGCAGCACCCCGCCGAGCACCGCCAGCGTCCACTCGTGTCGCAGCCAACGCCACCGGTCCCCCCTGCCGGGGCGCCCGGCGGCGGGGGCCTGGTCGTGGTCGGCGATCTCGGCGGACGCTCGGGCGTCCGTGGACCCGGTGGTCATGGAGATAGATGATTCACGATGCGCGGCGCGGTGTCGATCCGCGGTCCGAGATGTGGGCTCGCGCCGGGCCGGAACGTCGACCCGGGTGCGGCGGGGGCGCCGGGTCGCGCCGCCCGCCGCCCCCGTTCACCGGCCGGACGCCAGCTCGGACCGTCGCGGCGTACGGGGAATCCGCACCAGCCCGCCCTGTTGTTCCCCGCGTCGGAGCCCGTCGGCGGGTAGTAGATGTTGCCGATGACCCAGATGCACCTTCCGCTGGCGTAGGCCGTCACCGGATCGGCGTAGTACCGGTAGGTGCCGTGGTCCCGGTCGTCCGCCGCCAGCAGCCGGTAGTTGCTGGTGCCGGACGAGCAGACCCACAGCTCGACCGACATGACCTTGCTGACGCCCCAGGTGTTGGCGCTCGACACGGTCCGGGCGCAGCTGTAGCCACCGCTGTAGTAGACCTCCACGTGCCCGTACCTCGTCGAGCCGTTGACGGCAACGTCCCCGTACAGGTCGAATCGCCCAGGATTCGCGATCGCGAGGTGGTCAAGGGTGCCTCCGTTCTCTCGGTGTCACGCCGCGCCGAGCGGCGCGTGTCGCCCGACCCGCGGCACCCCGGCGGGCGGCGACGTGGCCGCGTACGTCGATGGCGGGGGCGGTTCGAGACCGGCACAGTCAACGCCGTCCACACCCGGCGGCCGAGTGATTCGAACTGGTTCGAATCACTCGGCCGAGCCGACCGGCGCCGTTGCCGGACGTTGCCCGCCGCGACGGCGTCGACGGGGGGACATATCGTCGGTGCGGTGATCACCGTCCGACCCGACGTGCGGGCGCCGGCCGGCACCCGACCGCGCCGAGGGCGGGGGCTGCCGCGATGAGCGGCCCGTCCCGCATCCTGATCTACGCGGTGTACGGCGCGGGCAAGTCGACCCTCGCGGCGCGGCTGGCCGAACGCCTCGGGTTGCCGTGGTACCCGGTCGACGACCTGCTCTGGCAGCCCGGCTGGGTCGAGGTGCCGCTCGCGCGGCAGCGCAGCCGGATCGAGGAGATCTGCCGACGCGACCGCTGGATCCTCGACGGGGCGTACCACGGGTGGCGCGATGTGCCGCTGGCCCGCGCCGACCTGGTCGTCGGCCTGGACTACCCCCGGTGGCGCTCCTTCTGGCGCCTGCTGCGCCGCACCCTCCGCCGGCTGCTGACGGGGGAGGAGATCTGCAACGGCAACCGCGAGTCGCTGGGCAGCGTGCTGTCCCGGGACTCGATCCTGGTGTGGCACATCTGCGCGTTCGGTCGGGCCCGGCGGCGGATGCGGGCCTGGCAGGCCGATCCGTCCGGCCCGCCGGTACTGCTGTTCCGCTCCCCGGCGGCCCTGGAGCGCTGGCTGGCGGGTCTGCCCCGTCGGTGAGGCTCGGCGGCGCTCCCCGGTGCCGGGTTCGCCGTCCTTCGCCGTCCTTCGGCGATCGGCGGCCCGGTGATCCGGGTCCCTTCCGTCCGTTGAAGTTTTCTGCCAGGATGCATCGATACATGGAAGACTTTCTTCCTTGCGGGGTGCTCGTCCGCCGGGCCGGCGGCGGCCACCCTGCCCGCCGCCGCGACCCTCGTCGGGCCTGTGCCGCTGGTGCTGGGCCGCGTCCATCCTTCGGGAGGAAAAGTGCTGACCAGGAGAAACCTGCTGACCACCGCCGCTGCTGTCGCGGTCGGGTCGGCGGTAACGGGGCAGGCCGCCCAGGCGGCCCTTCCCGTGGTGGACATGGAGGCGCTCATCAAGGCCGCACAGACCGATCCGCGTCGGGCGGACACGGCGATCACCGTCGGCAGCAGGGAGAGTGTCCTGCAGGTGGAGCGCGCCCTGCAGGCCCGGGGGTTCCTCGCCACCACGTACGTCGACGGTCACTTCGGCACCAGCACCATCGCGGCCTACGCCGCCTACCAGCGCTCGCTGGGATACTCGGGCCTCGACGCCACGGGCCTTCCCGGCCAGACCTCGCTGCGGCTGCTGGGCGAGCAGCGTTTCACGGTGACCCGGGTGCTGTCGCCGGGCAGCGTCGTGGCCTTCCGCGGTGTGCAGGTGAACACGCGTACCAGGGCCATGTTGCTGGAGGCCGAGCGGCTGCTCGGCGGGCAGTTGACCATCACCCAGGGCTCGTACAACGTCAGCAACCCGGCCTCTGCCGGCACCCATGACGGGGGCGGGGCCCTGGATCTCTCCGTCAGCGGCATGTCCACCACCTACCGCACCAACGTGGTGCGGCAACTGCGCCGGGTGGGCTTCGCGGCCTGGCTGCGCACGCCGGAGCAGGGAAACTGGCCCTACCACATCCACGCCATCGCCCTGGCCGACACGGACCAGGCCGTGAACGCGCAGCACCAGGCCGGCGACTACTACCTCGGTCTCAACGGGCTGGCCAACCGGGGCGCCGACGACGGCCCGGCCGTCACCCCGAAGGTGTCCTGGGAGGAGTACCTGCGGACGACCTGATCCGGCCGGTGCCGGGGAGGCGGGCAGGGCGGTCGGCAGGCAGGGCGGTCCCGGCTGGTTTCATCCGGTACGTTCCGGGCATCCGGCGACATGCCGGTCGACATCATGGATCCCCCACTGCCGTCACACCTGCAGCTGGAGGTCACCTCGGCGTGCAACCTGCGCTGCATGATGTGCCTGGTGCGGTACCGGCCGCCGGTGAACAAGATCGCCGGCGCGATGCGACCGGAGCTGTTCCACCGGCTGGTGGGGGAGATGCCGGGACTGAACCGGCTGACCCTGCAGGGCCTGGGCGAGCCGCTGCTGTCGCCGTACCTCATGCAGATGATCGAGGCGGCCGTCGCGCGGCGGATCACGGTCGGTTTCAACACCAACGCCACCCTGCTCACCCGGCGCCGAGCCGAGGAGCTGGTGGCGAGCGGGGTCGACTGGCTGCACGTCTCGCTCGACGGCGCCCGGGCGACCGCCTACGAGGCGGTCCGCGACGGCGCCGACTTCGACACCGTGGTGGCCAACCTCGCCGGCCTGGTACGGGCCAAGCGGGCCGCGGGCAGCGCCACCCCGTGGATCCGGGTGGTGTTCGTGGCCATGCGGGACAACGTCACCGAGCTGCCGGAACTGGTGCGCCTGCTCGCCCGGATCGGGGTGGACGAGCTGCACGTGCAGAACCTCTCGCACAGCTTCTCGGACGCCGATCCGGCCGGCCGGTACGACGAGATCCGGCAGTTCACCACCGACCAGGCGCTGTGGGCCGGTGCCGATTCCGGCCGCGCCGCCGACGCCTTCGCCGAGGCGGGCCGGGTGGCCCGGGAGCACGGGGTGCGCATCCGCCTGCCGCAGGCCGGCGTTCCGGCCGCTCCGAGCCCGCTGCCGGAGCGAGGATGTTCCTGGCCCTGGGACGCCGCCTACATCACCAGCGCCGGCGTCGTGCAGCCGTGCTGCATGGTGATGGGCGACGACCGGGTGTCGCTGGGCCGGCTGGGTGAGCAGAGCTTCCCGCAGATCTGGTACGGCGAGGCGTACCGCGAGTTCCGCCGGCGCCTCGCCGGTGCGGATCCGCCCGAGGTGTGCCGGGGTTGCTCGCTGTACCGGCGCACCTTCTGACATCCCCGGGCCGGCCTGCGCGCCGGCCGGGTCCTCTCCGCGGCAGCACCGGCGCGGATCCGGCTCAACCCGTCCGGGAGACCGGGGGGAGCTCCGCCGTGTCGGCGCCCGTCGCCGCGGCCGCCTGTCGGTCGCCAGGCGGCCGCGGGGGCGAGATCCAGGTGACCATCACGACCGAGATGATCATGAGAAGGAACCACGACGCGAGCTTGGCCGGCGAGACCGGGTGCCAGCCGCCCAACTGGGTGGGGTACAGCCAGGCCTGCGACCAGGTGGCGATGTTCTCCGCGAGCCAGATGAAGAGGGCGACGAGGAGGAAGGCGAGCAGGAGCGGCATGCGCAGACGCGCCCGGAAGATGCGGAAGTGCATGACACAGCGCCCGAACACGAGCGCGACGACCGCGATGAGCAACCACCGGATGTCGAAGACGTAGTGGTTGGTGAAGAAGTTGGCGTAGATCGCGGCGGCGACGACGGCCGTCGTCCAGCGCCTGGGGTAGCGGTCGAAACGCAGGTCGAACAGCCGGTTGACCCGGACCATGTAGGAGCCGACCGCGGCGTACATGAAGCCGCTGAAGAGGGGCACCCCGCCGAGCCGCAGGACGCCGTCGGGCGCGTAGGACCACGAGCCGATGTGGGTCTTGAACAGCTCCATCGCCGTGCCGACGAGGTGGAACAGGATCACCACCCGCAGTTCGCGCAGGCTTTCCAGGCGTCCGGCCACCATCGCGATCTGGATGCCCGCCGCGGCGAGGGTCAGGAAGTCGTTGCGGGCGAACGCCGCGTCCTTCGGATACCAGAGATGCGCCGCGAGGATGACCGCGAGCATCGCCCCACCAAACACGCACGCCCAGGCCTGTTTGAGCCCGAAGACCGTGAACTCGGTCAGCCAGGCGGCCGGTCCGCGCCGGGGCAGCCGCGCCAGGACCGCGCGGAAGCGGGCATCGATCGCACGTTCGGCCGTGGTCAGGGCGGCCGGTCCGGACCGGGTACGCATCGCCCCGACGCTAGCGTGCCGGCAGGTCGGGCCGGCACGACCGCTCGCGGTGCGGCTGCTCGCACCCCGGCGACCACGGGGCCCCGGCGGGGGGCCGCGATCCGGGTGGACGGTGGAGCGGCCGCGTGGTCCTGCGACGATGCCGAGCGGCGTGCCCGCGAGCCGGCCGGGGCGGGGCGGCTCACGCCTCTGCTGCGGCGGGTGCCGGTGCGCCGCCGCGGGAACGCTGGGTCAGGACGACGCAGGCGAGCACCACGGACGCGGCTCCGACCGACGCCGGGGTCACGGCCTCGCCGAGCAGCAGCGCCGACCAGAGCAGGGTGAGGACGGGCTGGGTGAGCTGGATCTGCCCGACCTGCGCGATGCCTCCGCGGGCGAGGCCCGCGTACCAGGCGAAGAAGCCCAGGAACATGGAGACCGCGGTGAGATAACCGAACGCCGCCCAGGAGACGGCGCCCGCGTGCGGCGGGTGGACCGCGGCGGCCACGGCCGTGCTGGGCAGCGTGACGGGCAGCGAGAGCAGCAGCGCCCAACAGATCGTGCGGGCGCCACCCAGCTCGCGGGCGAGCGCGCCGCCCTCGGCGTATCCCAGGCCGCACAGCACGACCGCCGCGAGCAGGTACAGATCGGCGAGGGCCGGGGCGCCGCTCACCGTGCCGCTGACGACCAGGAAGGCCAGCACCGCCAGCAGGCCACCGATGCTCGCGACCCAGAACAGCGGCGGCGGACGCTCACCGGCGCGTAGCACCGCGAACACCGCGGTCGTGGCGGGCAGCACGGTGATGACGACCGCGCCGTGCGCGGAGGTCTGCGTCGTCAGGGCCAGCGAGGTGAGCAAGGGGAAGCCGACGACGACGCCGAGCGCGACGATCGACAGGCGCCGCCACTGGCCGGGGTGGGGCCGCGGCGCGCCCGTGGACCTCAGGTACGCCCACGCCAGCAGCGCCGCGCCGACGGCCCGGCCGAAGGCGACGAACCAGGGGTCGAGCTCATGTACGGCAACGCGGGTCATGGGCAGCGACATGCTGAAGCCCAAGACGCCCAGCGCTCCGAGGGCGAGCCCGAGGGTGCGGTCCGTTGTTACCGTGCTGGTGGCAGTAGCGCTACTCTTCCCCCTCATGGACAACGGTAGCGCAGTCGAGCGCGTCATCCAAGATCTGCGCGGGCTGGTGGCCGACGCGGATCCCGGGGACCGCCTGCCGTCGGTGCGCGAGCTGACCGCGCGGCACCACGCCTCCCCGGTGACGGTCACCGAGGCGATCCGTCAGCTCGCGGCGCAGGGGCTGGTCGAGGCGCGGTCGGGCAGGGGCACGTTCGTGGCCGCCGCGCCCACGCGGCAGCGCGTGTCGGACCTGTCCTGGCAGACGGTGGCGCTCGGCCCCCGCCCAGCGGGCGAGGAGGACATGCAGGCGTTACTGGCGTTACCGCCAGCGGGCGCGATACCGCTGTCCGGCGGCTACCTGGACCCGGATCTCCAGCCGGCCGCCGCGCTCGGCGCCGCGCTCGCCCGAGCCGCGCGGCAGCCCGCGTCGTGGCAACGCGGTCCGGCCGAGGGGCGGGAGGATTTGCGCGCCTGGTTCGCCCGCGAGACCGGCGGCGGACTGAGCGCGAGCGACGTGGTGATCTGCCCGGGCGGGCAGGCCGCGCTCTCCTCCGCGCTCCGCGCGCTCGCCGCCGCGGGGGACACCCTGCTCGTCGAGTCGCCGACCTATCTGGGCGCGCTGGCCACGGCCCGCGCGGCCGGGCTGCGGGTGGTGCCCGTTCCCGCCGACGCCGACGGCGTGCGCCCCGACCAACTGACCGCCGCGTTCGCCCGCACCGGCGCCCGGTTGTTCTACTGCCAGCCGCTGCACGCCAACCCCACCGGCGCGACCCTGGCGGCCCACCGCCGCGCCGACGTCTCCGCCGCCGTACGCGACGCCGGGGCCTTCCTGATCGAGGACGACTACGCCCGGGACCTCACCGTCGACGGCGAAGCCCCCGCCCCGCTGGCCGCCGACGACCCCGACGGGCACGTCATCTACCTGCGTTCCCTGACCAAGTCCGCCGCGCCCGGGCTGCGCGTCGCCGCGATCGGCGCCCGCGGCCCGGCCGGCGCCCGGCTGCGGGCGGCCCGGCTGCTCGACGACTTCTTCGTGGCCGGCCCGCTGCAACAGGCCACGCTCGAGTTCGTCACCTCGCCGGCCTGGGCGCGGCACCGGCGGGCCGTGCGTGCCGCGCTGCGGGCGCGGCGCGGGGCGCTGCTGGCCGCGCTGGCGCGGCACCTGCCCCACCTCGCCCCGCCGGCGGTTCCGCGAGGCGGCCTGCACCTGTGGGTCCGCCTGCCCGACGGCACCGACGACGTCGCACTGGCCGCCGCCGCGGCCACCGAAGGCGTCGTGGTCTTTCCCGGGCGGCCGTGGTTCGCCGCCGAACCCCCGGCACCGCACCTGCGCCTCACCTACGCGGCCGCGCCACCGGAGCTCATGGACGAGGCCGTCCGCAGGCTCGCCCGCGCCCTGAGCAGCCGAACGCCATCCGCCTGAGCTTCGCCGTCCGCGGCGCGGTCGCTCACCGTCGCCGCCGGCACGTCCGCGCGGGCAGGGGTAGCCCGCAGGGTACGCACGGCCCGCGGGAGCCGGCGGGGAGCCGCGCCGAGCCGGGCCGACCTGACGGCGGCCCGGCTCGACGTCGCGGCTCGCGCTGGGGACCGGGGGTCAGCGCAGGCGGGCCTCGATGGCCTCGATGATCCGCGGGCGCAGTTCCGCGGCGCGGATGACGGCGTCGACGGAGCCGACCTCGACGGCACGCTGGATGTTGTGTACCCGGTCGAACTCCGCGGCCACCTCGCCGAGCTTCTCCGCGCGGACCGCCGAGCGGAGCTCGTCGAGCTCCGCGGTCAACGCGGCGCGGTCGGCGCCGGAGGCGGCCGCGACGCGGGCCTCCAACTCCCGCACGCGCGGGTCAGCCGCGGTACGGGCGTTGACGTCGCCGGAGAACACCACCGCCGCGGCGGGGGCGCCGCCGAGCACCGAGGCGAACGAGCCTTCCAAGGCGAGCACGGTCATGTTCGGGTTCAGCGCCTTGGAGAACACCACGAACGCGCCGCCGTGGTACCGCGAGATCACGCAGAACACGATGGGCCCGCGGAAGTTCACGATGGCGCGGCCGATCTCGGCGCCGTACTCCAGTTGCAGCTTCCGCATCGACTCCGGCGAGCCGTCGAAGCCCGACAGGTTCGCCAGCACCACCACCGGCCGGTTGCCGCTGGCCGCGTTGATCGCCCGCGCGGCCTTCTTCGACGACCGCGGGAACAGGGTGCCCGCGGTGTAGGTGTCCGGGCCGTCGGTGGGCGGGAAGCCGCGTCGCGGCACCGACCGTGACTCGATGCCGAGCAGGCACACCGGCATGCCGCCGAGGTGCACGTCCTGCACCACGGCGGTCTCCGCGTCGGCCATGCCCGCCCAGCGTTCCAGCACCGGGTGGTCCTGGTCGGAGAGCGCCCGCATCACGGTACGGATGTCGAACGGCTTCTTGCGATCCGGGTTGGCCTCGGCGGAGAAGATCTCGCCGACGGTGGTGAAGTCGCTGCCCGCCATGGCGTGCGGGAAGTCGGAGATGTCGCGGTCGGCGGGATCGGTCGTGGTCGCCCGCCGGGGCGCCTCCTCGCCGGGCGCGACGTACGTGTGGTCGTAGTACGACATCAGCACGTCCCGCGCGGCGACCAGGTTCGGCGCCCAGTACTGCGCCTGCCCGTTCGGGCCCATCACCCGGTCGTAGCCGCCGATGCCGAAGTTGTCCTCGGCCGACACGCCGCCGGAGAAGTCGAGCGACTGCTTGCCGGTGAGCACCATGGCCGAGTCCGGCGTCATCACCAGGATGCCCCTGGTGTGCATGAGCATCGTCGCCTCGGCGTTCCAGTACGGCTGGGCCCCGACGTTGATGCCGGCGACCACGATGTTGATCTCGCCGCCGTCCTGGGTGAACTCGACGATCCGCTTGAGCGCCGCGGCCACCCAGTCCATGTTCTCCGTGCCGGACTCCATCGAGATCCGCGCACCGGAGGAGAGCGCGTACCACTCCAGCGGCACCCGCAGCCGCTCGGCCAGGTCCAGCGCGGCGATCACGCGGCGGCACTCCGGCTCCGACAGCGCGCCCAGCGACTTCGTCGGGTCGCCGAGCAGCACGACCCGGGTGACGCCCTCCGGGTGCCGGGGGGTCGGGGTGGTGACCACGCCCGCGACGATCGCCGCCGTGTTGCGGCCCTTGGGCCGGTCGACCGGCACCAGCGCGTGGTTCGCGTCGAGGTCGTGCTCGACGAAGTCGCCGAGCAGGCCGGTCAGCTCGTACGGGTACACCGTGTTGCGGCTGCTCGCGCGCAGCACCTTCTGCCGGTAGTCGTCGAGCGGCTCGATCGGCTCGTCCGACGGCTCGCCGACGGTCAGCTCGGCGCCGCCGGTGGCGTCGAAGGAGATGCGCACGGCCATCTTGGTCAGCTCGCCGGTCCTCCGGTCGCGCTGCCGCGCGATGAACAGGATCTCCTCCAGCCCGGCGCCCGCGGTCGTCGGCCGCACGCGCCCGGCGATCATCTCCAGCTCCGCGCGGGTGAGCTCGCTCGGCGGCCAGACGTAGACCACGATGCGGTTGGTGGGTAGGCGCTTCTTCGACGGTCGCCGCGACTGGGCGCGCCGGATGGAGTCGAGGCAGGTGGCGATCGTGTCCTCGGCCGTCGGCAGGGCGACCAGCCTGCCGTCCTGCTCGCGCAGCTCGGTCAGGTCACGCACCTGTGCGAACGCGACGAGCCGGTCGTCCGACGGGTTCTCCCGCGCCACGCACTGGAACAGGTAGACCTCCTCGTCCGACGACGGCAGCCGGGTGAGGTCGAACTTGCGCAGCCGCTCCAGCTGCATCCGCTGCGCGATGTAGGGGTGCAGGCCGCGGACCAGCCGCTCCTCGGTCATCCCGGCGGTCGACGGGCGGAACGTGAAGTGGTGGTGCATCACCGCGCCGCTGCGGCCCGCGACGGTGGTGGTGAGTCGGCGGACCTGGTTGGGCAGGGGGTGGGCGCTGACGACCTCGTGCAGCGCGGCCGCCATCGCCTCGGAGCCCTCCGGCTGGTTCTCCCAGGCCAGATAGATGTCGGCGTCGACGGCGTCCTCGCCGCCCGCCAGCTCCGCGAGCCCGCGCAGCGCGCTGCCCAGCGCGTCGAACTTCACCGCGGCGGAGACCACACACGAGTCCGCCCGCTCGGCGACCACGAAGGCGCAGCCCGCGACCTCGCGGGTGCGGACGCTGGTGAGGCCCTTGTTGCCGTAGTACCGCCGGGTCAGCACCTCCAGCATGACCGTGTGGTCCAGGGCGTCGCGGACGAGCCGCTGGCCGAGCAGCCGCACCAGGGGCTCGGTGCTGCGCACCATCTCGGCGATGCGTTCGGCGCGGTCCGGCGCGTCCGGGTGCGCGTCCAGGTGGCGCAGGTGCTTGCGCACGCCCGCGTAGACGCGGGCGCGGTTGCGGCGCAGCAACGGCTGGCCCAACCAGGCGAACACCACCCCGCGGGCGAGGTCGGCGACCACGGGGAAGCGGACCTGCGTCGCGGCCACCAGTCGCTCCAGCGCCAGACCGGCGGGCTCCCGCAGCGCCTCGTCCGGCGGTGGCTCCCGCAGCCACGCGCGCAGCAACGTCGCGACGACCGCGGCGTCGGCGGACGCGCGTTGCTGGGCGAGGAAGATCCGGAACACCGCGGCCTCGAGTTCGGGGGAACGCTCCAGGTCGGTGACGCCGTAGTGCCCGAGGGCCTTGGCGAGCTTGGCCTGGAACGACTCCGGCAGCCCGGCCCGCTCCACGTCGAGGCACTGCAGGTAGGTGTGGAAGTACTCGCGGGCGCTGTAGACGTGGCCGCCACCGCCGTCCTCGCCCGCCGGCCGGTTGCGGCTCAGCTCGGCGAGGTCGGCGAACACGTCGACGAGTTCGAACTCCTCGGTCAGCGGTCGGTAGCCGTCCTCGGTGGCCGCCCGGCGGGCGGCGAGGTAGTCGTCGAGCGTCCGGCGGTCGTCGTGCGGGTCGACGTCGAAGCCCAGCAGCAGGCTGCGCAGGTCCTCCTGGCCGCGCGTGAGGCGTTCCAGTGCCGGAACCTCCCCGGTCGCGGCGGGCAGGTCCAGCTCGACGGACTCGGCGGCCGAGGTGTCCTCGGCGTCGGCGTCGTCGGCGAGCGGCTCCAGCCGCAGCAGCGGGGCGCCGGTCTCCACCTGGCTGCCCACGGACACGGCGCATTCCTTCAGCCGCGCCCGGAACGGCGCCCGCAGCACCGTCTCCATCTTCATGCTCTCCAGCACCAGCACCGGCGCGCCCGCCGCGACCTCGGCGCCGACCTCCAACGGCGTGGCGACGACCAGCGCGGGCGCGGGGGAGCGGACGACGCCGCCCTCGTCGCGGCTGACCCGGTGCGTCACACCGTCCACCTCGACCAGGTGGACCGGCCCGTGCGTGCCGGTGAGCAGGCGGTACCGGATGCCGTTGACGACGATCTGCCCGGTGTGCCGGTCGAAGCGCTCGAGCTCGACGTCGGCGGTGCGGACGTCGCCCCCGGCTTCGAGGCCCACCCGGAACCGGTGCGCGCCGACCCGTGCGACGCGCACGCGGTAGCCGACGCCACGCAGCTTGAGGTCCAGCGGCCGGCCGCTCTGGTGCTGCACCTGAGGGCGTCCGCCGAACGCCGTGGAGAGCAACCGCTGCCGCTCGGCGCGTTCCTCCTCCTCGTACGCCTCGATGGCGGCCGCCGCCAGCGCGACGGCGGAGTGCCGGTTCGAGACGAGCCTGCCCTCGCCGCGGACCCGGTCGATCCAGCCGGTGTCCGCGCTGGCGTCGATCACCTCGGGCTGGTCGAGCAGGTCGAGCACGAAGCTCTTGTTCGTCGCGCCGCCCTCGATGATCACCGTGGTCTCGGCCATCGCCCGGCGCAGCCTGCCGAGAGCCTCGTCACGGTCGCGGCCGTAGGCGATGATCTTCGCGATCATCGAGTCGAAGTCGGCGGGAATGGTGTCGCCCTCGCTGACCCCGGTGTCCACCCGGATGCCCGGCCCGGCCGGCAGGTCCAGCCGCGCGATGCGGCCCGGGGAGGGCGCGAAGTCGCGGTCGGGATCCTCGGCGTTCAGCCGGGCCTCGATGGCGTGCCCGCGCTCCGCCGGCGGCTCGCCTTCGAGCCGGCCGCCGGCCGCCACCCGGAGCTGCGCCTTGACCAGGTCGAACCCGGTGGTGCACTCGGTGATCGGGTGCTCGACCTGCAGGCGCGTGTTGACCTCGAGGAACGCGAACAGCCTGTCCCCGGGGTGGTAGAGGAACTCGACGGTCGCCGCGCCGCGGTAACCGACCGCGACGGCCAGGCGTTCGGCCGACGCCTTGAGCTCGGCCGTCTGCGCGGGGTCGAGCACCGGCGAGGCCGACTCCTCGATGACCTTCTGGTTGCGCCGCTGCACCGAGCAGTCGCGGACGCCGAGCGCCCACGCGGTGCCCTCGCCGTCCGCGATCACCTGCACCTCGACGTGCCGGGCGCCGGTGACCAGACGCTCCAGGAACACGACGCCGCTGCCGAACGCCCGCGCGGCCTCCTGGCTGGTGCGCTCGTAGGCGTCGGCGAGCTCGGCCTCGTTGGTGATCACGCGGATGCCGCGCCCGCCGCCGCCCGCGGTCGCCTTCAGCATCAGCGGGTAACCGATCCCGGCCGCCGCCGCCAGGGCGGCGTCCAGGGTCTCGACCGCGCCGCGGCTCCACGGCGCGACCGGCACGCCGACCTCCTCGGCGAGCAGCTTCGCACCGATCTTGTCGCCGAGCCTGCGCATGGCCTCCGCGCTGGGGCCGACGAAGGTGACCCCGACCTTCTCGCACAGCTCCGCGAACGCCGGGTCCTCCGCCACGAAGCCCCAGCCGACCCACGCGGCGTCGGCGCCGGTCTCCACCAGCGCGCGCTCCAGCACCTTCAGGTCGAGGTACGGGCGCGCGAACGCCGGACCCAGCTCGTAGGACAGGTCCGCTTCGCGGACGAAGGTGGCCGTGCGGTCGACGTCGGTGTGCAGGGCGACGGTCTCGATCCGCGTCCCCGTCTCCGCGGCCAGGTCCCGTACGGCGTGAATGAGCCGCATGGCGGCCTCACCACGGTTGACGATGGCGACACGACTGAACACCCGACCGAGCCTTCCTGTGGACCAACGATGTGTGCGCCGCGACGCGGCGGCCTCTGGCAGTGTTCACCATTCCGCCGGCAACTGAGAACCCCTGCTTCGCCGATCCACCGGCTCGCAGCGCCGTGCCGCAGCTCCAACCGGTCAGGGTACGGGAGCTGGTCGGCGGGCCGGGCGGCGCGCGGCGCCGCCGTGGTCAGCGCGGCTGCTCGGCGAGGTTCCGGATGCCCCGCAACGTGGCGGTCATGCCGTCGCGCAGGGCGGTCAGCCGATGTTCGATGATCTGCTCCTCGTTCTCGGGGGCCCGGTCGATGAACAGGCTGAGCCCGGTGCGGCCGGGGCCGACGCGTACGAAGTGCGACAGCCGGCAGCCGTCCTCCTCCGGGGTGAGCCGGAACTGCCAGGTGGCGGCCGGGTACGCCAGGTCGACGGGGCCGCCGCCGAAGCGGTCGTCCGGGTCGAGCACCACCCAGCCGAAGACCTCCGGCTCGTCGAACCGCACGACCTGCGAGACGGTGCGCCACTCGCCCAGCAGGGGATGCTGGTTGTGCCCCTCGAACCGGGCGCCGAGCGCCGGCCCCCGGTCGCCGTCCAGCCAGCGCACCCGGCGCAGCTCCGGACTGAACCGCGCGGGCAGCTCGATGTCCGTGACCAGTCTCCACACCCGGGCCGGATCGGCCGCCAGGTACAGGTCGCACTCGACAGTCGGACCGTCGACGTAACGCACGGCACCCTCCTTCGTCCTCGTCCTCGTCCTCGTCCTCGGCACTCCGGATCCTCCCACCGCACCCGTCGCCGCGCGGATCGACGTCGATCGTTCGACGTCGGCGGCGACTACGCGGCGATGGGTACTGTGACCGAAAGGTCACCGGACGGTCGGGAGGTCGTGGTGCGGGTGCGGATCGCCGTAGACGGCGCCGAGGAGATCCACACGCTCTATGTCTGGCTGCGGTCCGATCTGGAGCTGGCGCGGGGCGCCGAGGTGTGCGCGGTCGCGACGGACCCGACCCGGATGGGCGCGCTGGAGGTCATCGACGTCGTGCTCACCCAGGCCACGAGCCTGTCCGCGCTCGCCCTCGCCGTGGTCTCCTGGCGGCAGTCCCGCTCCCGGCCGGAGCCCGTCACGATCACCCGGCCGGACGGCGGGACACTGACCATCGGCGACCCGCGGCAGGTGGACGCCGAAGTCATCCGGGCCTTCCTGGCCGACGACGCCACCGGCCCGGGCGAGGGTCCACGGCAGGTCGGGTGATGGGCCGGCTGTCGGACCCGGCCGAGTCGCGGGCCGTCCTGATCGGCGTCTCGCGATACCAGCAGATGGACGAGTTGCCCGCCGTGGCCGCCAACGTCACGACGCTCGCCGGGCTGCTGACCGATCCGACGGTGTGGGGCCTGCCGGCGGCCAACTGCGCCGTCGTGCTCGATCCGTCGTCGAGCGTGGAGATCCTGGAGCCGATCCACGAGGCCGCCCGATCCGCGCGGGACGCGCTCGTCGTCTACTTCGCCGGCCACGGACTGCTCGACCAGCACTCGCGGCTGTATCTCGGCCTTCCGCAGGGCAGCCCGGCGCGCCTGCACCACGCCGTGCACTTCGACGAGATACGCCGGGAGGTGGTGCTGACCGCTCGTCGGTGCCGGGCGAAGGTCGTCATCCTCGACTGCTGCTACAGCGGCAAGGCCATGACCGGCTACATGTCGGCCCGTACCGCCGACCCCCCGGTGGTCGACGGCGCCTACCTGATGACGGCCACCGCCGAGGGAACCCTGGCCGTGGCCCCGCCCGACGCGGACTACACGGCGTTCACCGGGGCGCTCGTGGAGACGCTGCGCGACGGGGTGCCGGACGGTCCCGACCCACTCGACATGGAGACGCTGTTCGGCCACGTCGAGCGGAGGCTGAGCGACCGCGGCCTGCCGACGCCGCAACGCCGCAGCCGCAACGAGGGGCACCGGATAGCCATCGCCCGCAACCGCGCCCCCACCGCCGTACCCGCCCCGCCGGTTCCGTCGGCACCGTCGCGACACCCGGCGCGGCTCGCCGTCGCCGGCGGCGCGGCGGCGCTGCTGCTGCTGGTCCTGCTGCTCGCCGCGCAGCAGGTGGGGATGTTCTCCGACGCGCGCGAGCGGGGTCGCCAGGCGCCGGACCTCGGGAAGGCGCCGTCAGCGACCGGCGTCGGGACAGCGACCTCCACACCGGCCCGCGGGCGGATGTCGCCGACGACGTCGAGCCCGGCCCCCGTCCCCGGGCCGAACCAGCCCGACCCCGCGCTGAACCAGCGGGTGACAGTCGGCGTCGGCGACACCGGACGCACCTCCGACGGGACGGTGGATGTCGGCGTGACCCACAACAGCCAGGACGGCATCGGCTTCTTCGTATTGACGTCGGCTGTCAACTGCACCGTCAACGGCTCGACCGTCGGCGACTCGGTCGTCGTCCCCGAGCTGTCGGGCACCTGGATCAGGGTTGTCGTCCTCAGCTCCATCCACCCGACCGTCGACGCGCGGGATCCCACCTTCGACATCCCGGTGGTCTTCTCGATCACCCGAGGCACCGGCGCCAGGCCCAAGAGCGTGCCCTGCGCATAGGTTCGGCCCGACCGTCCGCGGCACCAACAGCGCTGACGGGTGCGACGGCGACGCGGGCCGCCACGCGGGCGTCCGTGGGTGGGAGCAAGGCGCGGGGGAGGCGCCGCGGAGACCCGGGTGGCCCGGGTCTCCGCCGACGGGGTGGTGACGCCCCGTCCCCGGCGCCCTCCGAGCAGCGCTACGGTGTTGTGAGCCCGAGGCTGATCGTCCTGGTCAACGTGGCGTTGTCGTCGTCGCCGTCCAACGACCAGACCATCGCTCCGGCCAGGCCGGCCCGCCGGATGTACAGGGCCTTCTGCAGCACGACCGCTGGATCGTCGTACGTCCAGAACGTCGTGCCGTCGAACAGCCAGGCGTGCCCGGCACGAAGGTCGCGGTGGACGGTGAAGCCGCTGCCGGCCAGGGTCCTGAGCCGCCGGTAGTCCTCGTACCCGGCCTCGAAGGTGGCCGGCGCGGGCCCGGCCGCGGGCTGGAACAGGCCGTTGCCACCCCCGACGACGCCGGTCCAGCCCCGACCGTAGTAGGGGATGCCCAGGACCAGCTTGTCGCGCGGGGCGCCGCGGGCGATCCAGCCGTCGATCGCCACCTCGACGGAGAAGTCCGGGCTGTCCGGCGCTCCCGCCGGCACGCGCAGCGCCGACTGCTGGTTGGTCACCGCGTCCCAGCCGCCGTGGAAGTCGTACCCCTGCACGGTGGCGAAGTCCAGGTACCGGAAGATCTTGCGACCCTCGTACCCGGCGTCCATGGTCGCCGGGTTGGCCGGCAGGAAGGCGGTCAGCGGGTGGTGCTTGCGGGTCTCGCGGCCGTACGCGTCGAGCTGCCGGCGGAACTCGGCGAGCAGCTCGGTGAAGTTCTGGCGGTCCTCCGGGCGGACCAGGTTGCCCGGCTCGCCCGGCCAGTTCGGCCACTCCCAGTCCAGGTCGATGCCGTCGAAGACGCCGGCGGCGGCCCCCGGGCCGCCGCTGCCGCCGTCCAGGACGGGGAGGTTGCCCTTGAGGTAGAGATCGATGCAGGAGGCGACGAACGCCCGGCGGGAGGCGTCGGTGCGGGCGGCGTTCGAGAAGTACGTCGACCAGCTCCAGCCGCCCAGTGAGATCAACACCTTCAGGCCGGGGTGCTTGGCCTTGAGCTTGGCCAGTTGGCCGAGGTTGCCGTTGAGCGGCTCGCCCCAGGCGTCGGCGACGCCGTCGACGCTCTCCTCGGCCGGCACGGGACGCTGGTAGTCGGCCCAGGCGTCACCCTCGCCCGGCCCACCGTCGACGTGGCAGCGCCCGTCCTCGCTGACGTTGCCGAAGGCGTAGTTGACGTGGGTGAGGCGGCTTGCCGCACCGGACGTGTCGAGCTTCTTGACCGGGAAGGCCCGGCCGTAGATGCCCCACTGGGTGAAGTAGCCGACGCGGTGGTAACCGGCACGGCGGTCCGGGCTGCCGTCCGCGCTCGCCGCGGTCGGCGGTGCGGCGGTGACCAGCACGGTCGCCAGGGCGACGAGGGCGGTGAGGCGGCGGTGGCGGGATGGTCGCATCGGCACTCCCACGAGGACGGACGGAATTAGTAAAGAGACCTTTCTGATTGATGAAGCTAAGCCGACCACGATCCACGGTCAAGGGACCGCCGGCGATCCGCCCACCGTGGGCCGCGCCCTCCGGGGCGCCGGGCCGGGTCGGTGAGGGTCGCGACCGCACCGCCCCGCCACCGGGTGCGGGCGGGTCCTACGGTGGGGCCTCGCCACCGATCGAGGGAGAGACAGTTGTCGCCGTCGTACCGTCCGCCCCGCTGGAGCCACGCCGGCGTGGCCCTGAGCCTGGTCGTCGGGCTCGCCGCCTGCACCCGGCCCCGGGCGGAGCCACCGGAGCCGCCGGGGCCGAGCGTCGAGGTGAGCCAGGAGAGCCTGCGGGGCAGCCGATCGGGACAGGAAGGCCCGGAGCCGGCCTGGTCGGTTTCGGTCAGCCGCCTGGACCAGCAGCTGGCGCAGATCGACCAGGTGGTCGTCGTGCCCGACGAGCGGGAGCTGCGTGGGGTGGACCGGTCCACGGGGCAGGAGCGGTGGCGCCATCCGGTCTCGACGAGCTACCAGTACGCGGTCGCCGACGGTCTGATCGTCGTCAGCGCCACCGACGGCGGGCCGCTGGAGGTGCTCGAGGCGGTCACCGGCGCGACCCGCTGGCGGGCCGGGGACACCGAGGACGTCGTCGTCCAGCAGCGAATCGTCTACAACAGGGAGTGCGCCGGCGCCGGGCAGTCGGCGAGGTGTGTGGTCATCGCCCGGGACGTGCGGGACGGTCGTCAGCTCTGGAAACTGCCCGCCGACCGGTTCGCCCGGGTGAGCGACGTGGCGCTCGGTGCGCGCGCGCCGTACGCCCCGCCGACCGCGCCGTACGTAGCGGTGCGGCTGAACTCGGCCGCCCGCGCCTACACCGCCGTCGCGACGAGCACCGGCAAGGCCGGCGCCGGGCGGTTGCCGAACCGCGCCTGGTACGGCTTCGTCGCCGGTGACCTGCTGGTGGCCACCGACAACGATCCGCCCCGGGGCGACCAGCGGTGCACGGTCAGCATCGCCACCGTCAACGCGGCCACGGGTGCCCGAGGCTGGTCCGGTGAGGTCTACAGCGGGCGCAAGGAGGACGGCGAGTGCGCCAGGCGGCTGGCGAACCACCGGAGCGGGCTGGTCCTGATCGGGGCCGGCACCCGGCTGGTCGCGGTCACCGCGGCCGAGCGGCCGCAGCTGGTCGACCTGCGCACCGGCAAGGTGCGGTGGGAGGCCGCCACCTCCGGCGTACCCGTCGACGGGGACGGCGGGTCCGTGCTGGTGCGGCGCAACGCCGACGAGGGCGAGCTGGCCCTGCTCGACACGGCCACCGGCGCGCCACGGTGGACCGCCCCGGATCCGGGCCTCTCCGGTGCGTCGGCGAGCTGGCGTTCGACCGTGACCGGGCGGCTCGTGGCGGTCAGCGGCGAGACGGACGGCCGGCCGGTCGTGCTCGTCTACGACGTCCCGACCGGCCGTCAACTCGGCCGATACCCCGGCTGGCTCGCCGGCGCCGGGGACGACTGGGTCGCGGTGAGCCGTGCCGGGGGACCGGAGGGGATCACCCTGGACCTGCGCACGTTCTGAGCCGGGCGCCCGACCGGTCAGGGTCGCCGATCCCCGACGAGGGCGACACGTCGGCCGGTCGCGGCGCGGAGGGTGGAAGCCCGCGACCCCGCGGGAGCCGGGAACGCCGCGCACGAAGCCATGGCGGACGCTGGTGGCGTGGATGACGACGTGTTGGCGCGGTTCGAGGCGAACCGGTCGCGGCTCTTCGGCCTCGCGTACCGGATGCTGGGCAGCGCGGCGGAGGCCGAGGACGTCGTGCAGGAGTCGTACCTGCGGTGGCTGAAACGCGACGCCGCCGCGGATCCGGTGGACGTGCCCGAGGCATGGCTGACCACGGTGGTTACCAACCTGTGCCTCAACCAGCTCGGTTCGGCCCGGGCGCGCCGGGAACGGTACGTCGGCGCGTGGCTTCCGGAGCCGGTGCTGACCGGCGACGGCACGCTCGGTCCGCTGGAGACGGTCGAGCAGCGCGAGTCGGTGTCGCTGGGCCTGCTGGTGCTGTCGGAACGGCTGACGCCACGGGAACGGGCGGTCTTCGTGCTGCGGGAGGCGTTCCAGCACTCGTACCGGGAGATCGCCGACATCCTGGACGTCGACGAGGCGCACGCCAGGCAGTTGCACCGGCGCGCCGGGCAGCAGTTGGACCGGCCGCGTCGACGCCGGTCGGTCGACGTCGACGAACACGCCCGGATCGTCGAGCGGTTCCTGGCCGCGGCGCTCGACGGCGACGTCGCCGGCCTGGAGGCACTGCTCGCCGACACCGTCGTGAGCTGGGCCGACGGCGGCGGGAAGGCCGCGGTGGCGCGGCGGCCGGTCCGCGGCAGGGACCGGGTGGCGCGGTACTGGCTCGGCCTGGGCGGACGGCCGGAGGCAGCCGCCGTCCGGGTACGCGTCGTCGAGGTCAACGGCGAGCCGGCCGCCGTCTTCACGAAGGACCGCGACCTGCTGGCCGTCGTCGCCCTGGAGGTCGCGGAGTCGCGGGTCACCGCCGTCCGCCTCCTGGCGAGCCCGGCCAAGCTCGGGTTCGCCGCGTCGCAGTTGCCGTGAGCGGCGTCACATCCCTGCTCGTCACGGATCGACCCGGTCGTCGGTTCAAGCCACCGACGACCACACTGGGGAGGATCCATGACGCACCGCATCGTGGTGGCCGGCGCCGGCTACGCCGGACTGACCGCCGCCAACCGGATGGCCCGACGGCTTCGGGGCACGGGCACCACGGTGACCCTGGTCAACGCGCGGGACCGTTTCGTCGAGCGGGTCCGGCTGCACCAGCTCGCGGCCGGTCAGCGGCTGCGTGACCTGCCGCTGCGCGACCTGGTCCGCGACACCGGCGTGCGGCTCGTCGTCGCCGACGTGACGGCCGTGGACCCGGCCGCGCGGACCGTTCGGCTGGGCGCCGCGCCGTACCGTATCGAGTACGACACGTTGGTCTACGCCCTGGGCAGCGTCGCCGATCTCGACGGCGTTCCCGGCGCGGCGGCGCACGCGTTCGCCGTGGCCAGCTTCGACGCCGCCGTCCGGCTGCGGGACCACCTCGCCGACGACCCGCCGCGTACCGGCGTGCTGGCCGTCGTCGGCGGCGGCCTGACCGGGATCGAGACCGCCGCTGAACTCGCTGAGGCGCACCCGGCGCGACGGATCGCGCTGGTGACCGCCGGAGCGCTCGGCGAGGGCCTGTCGGCGCGCGGCGGGGAGTACCTGCGTCGAGCGCTGCGGCGCGTCGGCGTCGCGGTCCACGAGGGCACCTCCGTCACGGAGGTCACCGACCGGGGGCTGGTGCTCGGCGGCGGGACGGACCTGGCCGCGGACGCCGTGGTGTGGGCCACCGGCTTCCGGGCTCCGGCGCTGGCCCGCGAGGCCGGGTTCGGCGTCGACGCGCGCGGCCGGATCACCGTCGACGACACGCTGCGGTCGACATCCCACCCCCAGGTGTACGCGGTGGGCGACGCGGCGGCGCTGCCCACTCCGGACGGGCGGACGTCCCGGATGTCGTGTCAGACCGGCCTGCCCATGGGCGGGAGCGTGGCCGACATCGTCGTGGCCCGGCTGGCCGGTCGTGAGCCGGGGCCGGCCCGGGTGCGGTACGTGTGGCAGAACATCAGCGTCGGCCGCCGCGACGGGCTCACCCAGTTCGTCCGGTCCGACGACAGCCCCGTCGCCGCGACGCTCACCGGTCGGGCCTCGGCCCGGTTCAAGGAGACCGTCACCCGTGCCACCGTCCAGAGGGTGCGCCGGCCGGGCCCGCCCCTGCCGTTCGCGCGCTTCGGGCCGTCAGGTGGCTGAGCGGCGCCGATCGTGGTGCGTCGGCGGCGGATCCGTTTCCGCTCCGCCGCCGAGGTCGCCGCCCGTTGCCGGAGGCGGCGGCTGAGCCCGGTGCGAGGCCCGCGGCAGTGTCACGTGACCGCTGTATCCGGGCCCCAGCACGATGGCCGCCCCGTTGGTCGGAGGGGCGCCGACGGCGCTGCTTTCCACCGCCGGTACCGCGGGAGCGAAATCCGGCCCACCCAGGTCTCCGGCGTCCGCCGCGTCACCGTCTCCCATGACCGCTCCTTTTGTCGTCGACTCCGCGCCCGGGCCCGGGATGCCCGGCCGGCGTGGGCCCGCCCACCGGCTCGCATCATATCTTGCCTTCCATTATATTGGGCGGATGAGTACCAGGGCGATGACCGAACCGGCCTTCTTCATCCTCACCGCGCTGCTCGACGCCCCGCGGCACGGCTACGGGATCGTCGCGGAGGTGGCGGAGCTGTCGGAGGGCCGCGTGCGGCTGAAGATCGGCTCCCTGTACGGAGCCCTGGACCGGCTCGTCGGCGACGGCCTGGTCGAGCTGGACCGCGAGGAGGCGTGGCAGGGACGGTTGCGCCGGTACTACCGGCTGACCGAGCGGGGCCGCCACGCCCTCGATGCGGAGGCGCAACGGATGGCCGCCAACGCGCGCCTCGCCTCGACCCGGTTGCGCGCCCACCGCAACCCGATCACGGGGTCGTCGTCGTGAGCCGGCTGGAGGAGCGCTACCGCCTCGTGCTGCGGCTGCTGCCCGCCGGATACCGGCAGGAATGGGAGGACGACATGGTCGCCGCGTTCCTGGACAGCATGGACACCGGCGACCCCGACACCACCGCATACCTGACGGACTACGGCCGGCCGAGCCTGTCGGAGGTCGCCAGCATCGTGTCCCTCGCCGTCCGGCTGCGTCTCGGCGGGGCCGACGCGTCGCCGCGCTCGTACGCCTGGGGAGAGGCCGTGCGACTGGCGACTCTGATGGCGATGCTGACCCACGCCGTCATGGTCACCGCGAGCATCGCCGTCGCGCTGTGGCTCACCGGGAAGGTCGCCTGGCTGCCGGCACCCGCGCCCGAACTGGCCCTCACCCCGACCGGGAACGCCTGGCACACCGCGTGGAACCTCGCCGGCTACGCCTGGTTGCCGGCCTACGTCGCGCTCGTCCTCGGGCACCGGCGCGTGGCCCGGGCGGTCGCCCTGCTGGCCGTCGTGCCTCCCGCCGTCACCACCGCCGTGGAACAGGCCGCCGGTGTGGCACCGCTCTCCGTGGCGCCCTGGGCCATGCGGCTCGTCGACGTCCTCCTGCTGCTCGCCATGGCGGCCTTTCACCACGGCGTCCCACCGGTGCGGCCCCGCCCCTGGCTCCTCGCGCTGCCGATCGGCATCCTCCTCGTCCCCGTGCCGCTGTTCGTCGTCCAGGCGAACACGCCTGCGCTGAGAATGCTGGACTGGCCGGGCCTGTCCTGCGCGGTGGTCACCGCCGCCATGGCGGTCCACCTGGCCGTTCGGGTGTCCGGCCGCGCGTCCCGCACGCTGCCGTGGTCGCTGGCGCTCACCCTGCTCGGCGCGGCCACGCTCGCCCTGCGAGCCGCGACCCTGCCCGACCACCGCGGCCAGGCGGAGCGCGGGGCGCTCGCCGCGCTCGCGTCCCTGGAGGTCGTCGCCGTCCTGGCGGTGGGTGCGCCGCTCGCCGTGCTGGCCCTGCGCGCGCTGCGTCGACTGCCAGCGTCCCCCGCCGCCCCGGGCGCCCCGTGCGATTCGACCATGGGCGTCCCCTGAGCACAGCGGCGTGCGCCAGAGCCGAACGGGCAGCAGACCCGGTCTGCTGCGCGTGGGCGCAGGGTGGGCGTCAGCTCAAGGACCGTCCGGTGCGGACTCCACCCTCTGGCGCTCGGGGTCATGGTCGGTCTGTTGGCTCCGCGCCGTATCCGTGGCGCATGCGGATTCCTACATCACGTCAAGACCAGCCGGAACCACGATGAAAGGGTTCGCTGGCTTCACGAAAACTGGGCGGTGCGGTATTGGAGCAGTCGTTGGCTGATCGGGCCGGATTGACCGTGGCGTTGTCGGTGGGGCTGGCCGGTGACCGGGCATAATCGGGGTCGGTGCTCGGAACACGCCGTGACTCGCTCTGTTCACTACCGCGACCCCCCGGGCCAGCCGGTTGTCGCGATCGGTGACCGCCGATTCCGGTGTGCCTCAAGCTTTGCTCAAGATTCATGCGCACCCGTTGAGCGGTATCCCCCGGAGTGACATGGTCGAGCCTACACCGGAGCTGACAAGGGGGCGTGCGATATTGGGTACCGCGGTATCGCGAGGGCAATGATCGTGGCTGCCATTGCGGCGCTCCTGGTGGTACCCACGCCGCGCGCTGACGGTCGACGCCGATTGCAGAGTTTCTGGCACAGACCGGAAACCGGCCAGGACAGCTGTTACAAGGCGTCTGGCGGCACCGTGCGCCCCTAGTGGTTCGGCGATCCCTGACGACTATCATAGGAGAGCACGCATGCGAATGCCCCGTCGCAAGTCCCTCGCCCTGGCCGCCGTGGTTGGTGCGACGTTGACCCTGATGACGCCGTCCGCCGCGTTCGCCTACTATGGCGACGAACTGAACTACGCGGTTGCCTCCAGCGGCCCGACCGGCGAGTACACCTGCACCAGCGTGACTGGCGCAAAGGCTTGTTTCAAGCCGAACGGCGACGATTTCTTCGTCCAGGACACCCGGGAGGATGGTCATGCTGCGGCCGCCGACTGGCTCTACTCGAATTACGTGCGAACGGGTGCCTGCGTCAATACCCTAGGCTCGGGGAAGTGGGGACTGTGCAACAAGGACTTCCCGGAGGGCCAGGAAATCAGACTGTCCGCGTCGGTCTATGAGCAGGGCCGCTACGTGGTGGCCGGCTCCCTCATCTCCGTCTACGCCTGACCTGGCGCCGCGATAGTTGTCACCTGCGCGATCGAGGGCTTGTGGACGCCGGTTCGACCCGGCTCCTGGCCACGTCGCCTCTCGCCAGGCCGCAGGAGCGCCGACCAGCAGAAATGCCGGTCGGCGCTCCTGTTCTGGGCCCAGGGAGTCCGGCTGTCTGCACCTCGGCAGGTATCCCGCACCGGGTCGGCCCCGACGAGCGACGGCACCGGGGCGACCAGCTGCGCCAACGGCCTGCTCGCCCCACGACGTCGGGAGGAACAACTGTAAATCCGGAGGGCAGCACGACGCGGCGTCGGTGACGGCGTGAACACTCACCCCGATCTGGCGGTTCACCACGCTACCGCATCCGATGGGAACGCCGCGACGACATCCACGAAGCCTTCCTCACCCTCGCCACCTCTATCACGTACCGGCACGTCGCACGACTTTGTGAGGACCTTCAACCCGGAAGAGGCGGGCCGGTGGGTCAGGCACATGCGGTAAAGCTCAAAAATTCCTCAACTTTGCTGTGCGGTCCTCGACGCCCGTCCGCCACATACCTCAGCATGAATTTGCTGGCGCGACGGCATAGTCATCGTCAGCCCACCCCACTCACCCCCAGTAGTCCTTTGTCACATGGGAGCCCACCTTGCGTAGATCTCGCCGGATGTCAATCACGCTCGCCGTCATGATCGGCGTCACCGCAACCCTGCTGACCCCCACCGCCGCTCAAGCCGCGTACTTTGGCAGTGAAACCGATTACGCCCAACCCTCCGGTGGCCCCACCGGCTCCTACAGCTGCAACACGTGGCATCCGCACGTCACTGTGTGTTTCAGGCCAGAAGGTGACGACATCTGGGTCCTCGACAAGCTGGCGGACGGCCACTCCGCAGTCGGCGAATGGCGCTTACGGACGAGCAGCACGGTCCACCGGACCGGTTCTTGCGTCAACCAGCTGGGCAAGGGCTACTGGGGCTACTGCAACAAGGACTTCACCGAGAACCTGCAATTCGTTTACAACGGCGCACGCTATGAAGGCGGCAATCTGGTGGACCGAAACCTCTCCGAACTCGCCTACAGCTAGTGCTGTAACGGCAATAGGCGAACCGAGTTCGGCTCGTGTCCGTTGGTCTGCCTGACGGTTGTTGATGTGACCGGTGGCATACGGAGCTGGACCGTCGCTGGCTGCGGCTCGGACGGCGAGCCACAAGGCACCGGTGCGTCCACCACGCCCTCTGCCACCTCCTCGCCCAACCCGTCCCCTCCACCGACCCTCTCGATGTCCCCCACGCCCGTCCCGAGCACCAGCCCGCCGGCGCCGGCGGACTGGTGCTCGGCCAGAAGCAGACGACCGATCTGGGCGACGTGACCGTCTACAGCGTCGCATTCCCGGTCCAGCCGCAGGACGACGTGGCCGCCCGCATAAGACCAAGGGGATGCAGTTCGCGGTCGCCGACATCAAGGCCTGCTCGAATGGCACCACTGACGGCGACGGCTACGGTCAGTGACTTTCCAGCTCGTCGACACGGACTCCCGGACCTACACCTTCTGCAACGTCCAGGTCGGCGCGCGGTCGCCCAACCTCACCGACAGCCTGCGGCGCAGGCTACGGTCAGCGCAGCGACATGCGGTGAACTCCGCACCGCTGCCGGGCAACGCCTTCATCGAGATACGAGACCTCCTTCAGCCCGTCAGCCTTCGCGATCGCCGACAGCTTGACGGCCATACGGCGCATCGCCCGGCTCGCGTACGCCATCCTCGACGGCACCCTGATCCCCATCGATCGGGTCGCAAACCAGAGGCCGTACTACTTCGACAAGCACAAGCGCCACGGCGTGAACGTGCAGGTCATCGCGGACTGCAAGGGACGCCTCATCCGGGCCTCAGCCGCCCTGCCCGGCGCCGTGCAAGACCTGAGCGCCGCCCGCACCCACGGCCTGATCGACGCTCTGAGTGAAGCGAGCGTGATGACCTTCGCCGACAAGGCGTACCAGGGCGCTGGCGGCAGCATCCGCACGCTCTTCACGCGCCGCCGTCACCGGCCGCGGCTGTCCCGGCGCCAGCAGACCGTCAACCGGCCCACGCCAAGATCCGGGCCGTCGGCGAGCGCGCCGTCGCCACCCTCAAGGGCTGGAAGATCCTGGCCAAGCTCCGCTGCTGCCCCCGACGTGCTACCGCGATCGTCCAGGCCATCCTCGCCCTACACCACGTCCAGACCGGCCGGAACCGACGACTGAAGGGTTCCTGTAGATGGTCAGCGGCCGGAGTGGCGCAGCAACATCGTCGACCAACGGGGAACCACGAAGCGTGTGTGCGGAGTTACGTGAGGGATTCTTCAGCCGTGGCAGCCAGGGACCGGGGTGGCCGAGCGCGGGGTTCAACCGACCCGAGCAGTGGCCTCGCGGCGGAGCTGGTCGCCCAGCACGACGCCCGCCTGGCCGTCCGAGACGTCAGACGCGCGTCCCTCGACCGCGCCAGCCTCGTCCTGACCGCCGCGTCACCTGGCCTCCGTCATCGGTGGGGACAGGCCCCGGGTTTCGCGGACGGGACGCCCCGCCGGCAGATCGCCGGCGGGGCGTCCCTCTGTGGGCGGTACGGTCAGCTCCGGATCGACGGACTGTAGTTGTGGTACTTGTACACGCCGTCGCGCGATGCCCACACGTGCACCCGGATCGGGATGTCCTCGGCGGTGTTGTAGTCGCACACGGTCATGCCACCGCTGGTGTTGCTCGTGCTGGTGTCGTCGAAGCAGGCGCTGCTGTGGTTGACCCAGTGCAAGACGCCGTTGCTGTCGGGCAGGAGCTTCTGGATCTGAGCCCGGGTGCCCCAGCCGTCGGCCTGGAAGTCCTCCAGCCGCAGGATCTCGCCATCCGCGTAGAGCTTGGCGACGCCACCGTTGATCGTGGCGCCAGGAACGGCCCAGGCCGCCCATGTGTACCCGTTGTTCGCCGCGGAGGCGACGCCCGGGGTGGCGACGACGGTCATGCCAATCGCGGCGCCCAGCGCCACGGCGACCTTGGTGAACTTTCCGATCATCCTGCCTCCTCCTGTGTGGCCACGGATGGGACTGCGCCCACGCCACGGCCTCCGTTCGAGCTGCGCGATCGGGCTGGCCAGTGACCGAACCACCGCTCAATTCCTGGCATGATTTTTTCGTCCACTATGTATCGACCGCCAGGAATTGCCGGAGAGCTTGAGACAATCTTGAGGGTGGCGGTTCTCCGGGTTGCCCGTAATCGCAGCCGCGGCGCCGCACGACGGCAGCACGAGGTTCCCCGTCCTTCCTGCTCGGCGGCGACGGGTGGACGTGGTCCGTCCGGGCGCGCTGCGGCCGTGGAGCACCCGTGACGCCCGGTACGACGGCCGGCTCACCTCGTCTCCGCCCGACGACCTCGGCGGGTTGCTCGCCCGCGCCTGCCCCCGGGCGGCCAGCTCGACGGGTCCGGACGCTCCACGCGGGTGGGGTCGCCGCGCACGAGCTCGTCGTGGAGGCGCCATCGGGCGGTGGTGACGGCGCTTCGCGCCGCATCGTCGCGGTGCTCGACGCGTTGGCGCAGGAGTTGGATGGCGAGGCGGCGGTTGAGGCTGAACTGCCGCTCGGTGTCGACCACGACCACGATGCCCGAGGGACGGTGGGTCGCCCGTACCGCCGTGCTGGCCTTGTTGCGGTGCTGGCCGCCGGGGCCGCCGGTGCGGCAGGCGACGACGTCGACGTCCCCCTCCGCGAACGTCGTCGCCGGGCTGTCGAGCTGGCACGGTCGGGCGGTGACATACCAGTTCTTCCGGCCGGTGCCCGCCCGGTAGGGGCTGGGAGCCTGCCAGCACAGGGTGCCGGTCCACGAGGCGGCGAACGCCTCGGCGTCGGCGCCGAGGATCTGGATGAGGACCGACCGGTAGGTGTCGGGCCGGTCGCCGGGCACGGTCTCGACCCGGCGGGTCGTCAGACCCCGCCGGGTGGCGTCGGCCTCCAGCCGGCGCAGCAGCCGGGCAAGCGCCCAGGCGCACTCCTGCGGGCCACGCCCGGCTGACATGAGCAGGTGGACGCTCACGGCCGGCCCCGCCTGCGGCGGCTGTCCCGGCGGTCCGGTCGGGGCGCGGTCGCGGCATCGGGCGTCTTGTAGGTGACGAGGGGGACCGTGGTGGCGATGGGCGTGGCCAGGCCGTGGTCGACGAGGTCGCCGATGACGTGCTCGATGCGCTTGTAGGCCGAGGGTGCCTCCTCGAAGAGCAGTTGGCGGTCGCCACACACCACCAGCGACCCCACCGGGGTGCGGCGCAACTCCTCGACGGTGTGCTTGGCGCGGCCCCGGCGCAGGGCGTCGGCGCGGGACATCTTGCGGCCCGCGCCGTGCGCCACCGAGTGGTTGGCGGCCGCGCCGGCGTGGGCGGCCACGAGGTAGGACGGGGTGCCTCGCGTACCGGCGACGAGCACGTCGCGGCCGTCACCCGGCGCCGCGCCCTTGCGGTGCAGGTAGATCCCGTCGCGGACCTCGACCAGGTTGTGGCACTGGTCGACGATCGGCTCGGTGGGCTCGGTCCCCAGGGTGTGGGCGACCCGGGCGGCCAACAGCCGCCGGTTGAGCGAGCCCCAACGCACGGCGTCGTCGTGCATCGCCAGATAGGCGGCGGCATCGGGGGCGGGGCTGGCGCCGTGGGCCTCGGTGTGCGCGCGCAGGATCCGCTCGCCCAGCCCCCGCGAGCCGCTGTGGACGACGAGCACGAGGTCGCCCGCGTCGAGCCCGAGACGACTCGCGTGGTCCGCCTCGAAGACGGTCCCGACCCGCGACAGCTCGACGAAGTGGTTGCCCCGGCCGACCGTCCCCAGCCCTTCGACGTGACCGGCGGGAACGTTGCCCTCCACGACCGCCCAGGCCGGGTCGTCGGCGTCCAGCTCGGGATCCAGCGGGCGGTCGAGGTCGGGGAACCGGGCGGCGAGTCTCTCGGGTGCGGCGCGCTTGAGCCTGACGGGAAACACGGCGATGCCACAACCGATGTCGGAGCCCACCAGGAACGGGTACAACACGGTCGACGCCATGGCGGCGCCGATCGGGGCGCCCTTGCCCGGGTGCAGGTCCGGCATGGCGGCGACGTGGATCATGCCGTCGAGGGCGGCCACCTGCTGGCACTGGGTGAGGGCGTCCGACTCGATCCAGCTGGTGGCGGAGGCGAACAGGGAGACGGTGGCCGGGGTGGACTGCGGCAGGGACTCCCGCCGCGAGGGGTGCTGAGACAACGACGCTCGCTTCTGGCAGAGGTGTGGGCGGACGGCGGGGCGGCATCCGGTGCGTGCCGCGGGGCCTGGTGGCAACGGGGGTGCTGTCCGTCAGAACGTCATGGCCCCACCCTCGCGGAGCCGGGCCGCGCGCGGCAAGCGACTTTTTCGACGCGGGGTGCGGAGGCCGGGGGCGACGCGGGCGAGCCGATAGCCTGCGTCCGTGACGCACGAGCGGGAGATCACCGAGCCGGTGGACCTGTGCCTGCCGGACGGGCGGCTGAACCCGGCGGCGGTGGGCTGGAGCCGCCGGCCGCTGCACCGGGCGAACCTGCGCGGTTGGGGGCGGGCCAAGCGGTGGGAGTACTGGGGCATCGTCACCCCGACGCACATCGTCGGTCTCGTCGCGTCGTCGCTGGACTACGCCGGCGTGCACAGCGTCTACGTCCTCGACCGCCGCTCCAAGGTCGAGATCGACGAGGAGGTGGTGGTCCCGTTCGCCCGCGGCGCGGTGTTCCCACCCGTGAGCGGCGCGGGACCGGTGCGGGCGAGCGGTGGCCGCCTCGCGGTCGACATCGACCAGCGCCGCGACGGCAGCACGATCCGCGCGACCGCGCCCGGGGTCGAGATCGACGTGGCGGTGCCGCTGCCGCCCGGGCACGAGTCGCTCGGCGTCGTGGTGCCGTGGAGCGCCCGCCGCTTCCAGTACACGGTCAAGGACGTCGGCCGGCCGGTGCGGGGCACCCTGCGGATCGACGGCACGGCGTACCCGATCGCCGAGGACGACTCGTTCGCCGTGCTCGACCACGGTCGCGGCAAGTGGCCGTACGCCGTCCGCTGGAACTGGGCGGCCGGCAGCGGGGCCGGCCGGGCGATCCAGCTCGGCGGCCGGTGGACCGACGGGACCGGGTCGACCGAGAACGCGCTCCTCCTCGACGGGCGGCTGCACAAGATCGGCGCCGACCTGACCTGGAGCTACGACCGCGCCGACTGGCTGCGGCCGTGGCGGGTCACCGGCGAACGGGTGGACGTGGAGTTCCACCCGTTCCACGAACGCGTGGCGCGCACCAACCTCGGCGTGCTGGCCAACGAGACCCACCAGTGCTTCGGACACTTCTCGGGCTGGGCGTGCGCCGGCGACGGCGAACGCGTCGACCTCGACGGCCTCGTCGGCTGGGCGGAGGAGGCGCGCAACCGCTGGTAGCGCGCAGGCGGGAACCGCTGGGACGGCCGACCGCCAGCCCGACGATCACCGCTGGGCTGGCGGTCGCATTCCGGTCGGTCATGCGTCAGGGGAGCGTGAGCGTCACCGCGATCGCCGGGCCGAACGCCACGCTGAGCAGGTAGGCCACGGTGAGCAGGCCCAGCGCCTCGGCCCGGTGGGCGGCGGGGACGACCGCGGCGGCGCGTACGGCGAGAGCGCCCTGACCGGTGGCGGCGGCGAGGGAGGCGGTGGCCATCGCCGCCAGCAGCAGCGGTACGGCGGTAGCGGTGGCGGCCACCAGCGGCGCGGCGACGCCGGCGGCCAGCAGGGCGGCGACCACCGCGCGCGGCGACACCCGGGCGGACGCCGCGACCAGGAACGCCGAGCAGAGACCGCCGAAGAGGTACGGCGCCAGCAGCACGACCCCCGTTCGCGCGCTCGTCCAACCCGCGTGGCGGTGCAGCAGGTCCGGCGCGGCGTACAGCAGGGCGAAGTTGACCACTCCCAGCGCGAATGCCAGCGCGCACGCCGCCAGGAACCGGGCGTTGCCCGCCACGGCGGCGGGCACGGCGCCGTCGGGCCGGGAGCGCACCCGGGCGACCAGGAGCAGCAGCAGCGCGACGGCGGCCGGGCCGGCGGCCAGCGGTCGGTGCGGAACGACTACCAGCGCGGTGACGAGCAGGGCCAGCAGGAGCATGCCGAGCCCGTCAAAGCGCGGCCGCGCCGGCACCGGCGCGGCACCGCCCCGGCGGGCCGCGGGCACCGCCAGCGCCGACAGCAGCGGCAGCGCGAGCGCGGCCCGCCACGAGAGCACGTCGGCGACCAGCGCGCCGACCAGTGGCCCGGTGGCGCCGACGACCGCCAGCGACGCGGTGGCCACGCCCATCCGGCGGGCCGAGTCGGCCAGGCTCATCGCCGCGACGGTCAGCCCGGCCGAGCCCAGCGCCTGCACCGCGGCGGCGGCGACGAGCACCGGCAGGGCCGGGGCGAGGACGATCAGCACGGTGCCGGCCGACAGCAGCGCGGCCGAGGCGGCCAGCAGGACCGGCAGGCCGCGGCGGGCCAGCAGCGCCGCCAGCAGCGCGGTGCCCAGCGCGATGCCCCAGCCGAACGCGGTGACGGTCAGGGCGGCCCCGCCGGGGCCCACGTCCAGGGCCCGCGCGACGTCGTCGACGATCAGCGCCGGTGCGGCGATCCCGAAGGACAGGGGACCGGCCAGCACCGCGAGCCAGGGCGTCGACACCCGGCGCGCAGGCGTGGTGGCGGTACGGAGATCCGCGTGGTGCGGCAGTCTGGTCACGAGACGCTCCTTGGTGTGGGGTCGCGTCCAGCCTGGCGCCGCCACTTACCGTCGACTGACCGTCGGCTGACCCGCGCCGGCGCGGCGCCCCCGGCCGGCTACCGTTGCCTGGTGCGATTCGGGGTGCTCGGCCCGCTGGCGGTGTGGACGTCGACCGGCGCCGCCGTCGCCGTGCCCGGCCTGAAGGTCCGGGCGTTGCTGGCCGACCTGCTGGTGCACGAGGGACGTCCGGTGTCCGCCGACCGGCTCGTCGAGGACCTGTGGGCCGAACAGGCGCCCGGCAACGCGCTCGGGGCGTTGCAGGCCAAGGTGTCGCAGCTGCGCCGGGCGCTGGAGACCGCCGAGCCCGGCGGGCGGGACCTGGTCGGGTCCGGCGACGCCGGGTACCGGCTGCGCATCGCCGCCGAGGCCGTCGACGCCGGGCGCTTCGCCGCCCTGCTCGCGCGCTCGCGGGCGCAGTCCGAGCCGGCGCGGCGGGTCACCCTGCTGACCGAGGCGCTGGCCCTGTGGCGCGGTCCCGCGTACGCCGACTTCGCCGACGAGCCGTTCGCGCGCCAGGCCGTCGAGCGGCTCGGCGAGCAGCGGCTGACCGCGCTGGAGGACCTCGCCGAGGCCCGGCTCGCGCTCGGCGAGCACACCCTGCTCGCCGGCGAGCTGGCCGACCTCGTGGGCGAGCACCCGTGGCGCGAGCGGTTGCGGGTGGCGCACCTGCGCGCGCTCTACGGCTCGGGACGCCAGCGCGAGGCACTGGCCGCCTACGAGCGGTTCCGCCGTGACCTGCGCGACGAGCTCGGCCTGGACCCGGGCCCGGAGCTGGTCGAACTGCACCGGGCGATCCTGCGCCAGGACCCCACCCTGCGACCGCGGGCGGCACCGCCGCCCCGGGCCCGCAGCAACCTGCCCGCCCCGGCGTCGAGCGGGCCGCACGGCGGGCTGATCGGACGCGGCGAGGCGGTCGAGGCCGTACGCGAGCGGTTGGCGGGGGAGCGGCTGGTGACCCTGACCGGCCCGGGCGGGGTGGGCAAGACGCGGCTGGCGGTCGAGGCGGCCCGTACCCTCGCCGACCAGTTCCCGGACGGGGTCTGGGTCGTGGAACTGGCCGGCCAGCCGGCACGCGCCGAGCCGGCGGCGGCCGCGGAGATCGCCGACGCGGTGGCCGACACCATGGACATCCGCGAGGACAGCGCGCCGGGCATGCCGGGTGACCGGTCGCGGGACGCCACCGACCGGCTCGTCGACGCGCTGCGCGACCGCCGGACGCTGCTGGTGCTCGACAACTGCGAGCACGTCGTCGTGCCGGTCGCCCACCTGGCCGAGCGGCTGCTCGGTGCGGCCCCCGAGCTGCGGCTCCTGGCGACCGGTCGCGAGCCGCTCGGCGTCGCCGGCGAGGTCACGCTGCCGGTGCCGCCGCTGGCGCTGCCCGAGCCGCGGGCGACGGCGGAGCAGGTCGCGCGGGCCCCCGCCGTACGGCTGTTCCTGGCCCGCGCCCGCGCCGTCGAGCCGCGCTTCACCCTCGACGCGGGCACCGCCGCGACCGTCGCCACGATCTGCCGGCGCCTCGACGGCGTACCGCTGGCGCTGGAGCTGGCCGCGTCCCGCCTGCGGGCGCTCGACCTGACGGAGTTGGCCGCCCGGCTCGACGACCGGTTCCGGCTGCTGTCGTCCGGTCGGCGCACCGCGCCGGCGCGCCAGCAGACCCTGCGTGCCGTCATCGACTGGAGCTGGGAGCTGCTGTCGGATCGCGAACGCGCGGTGCTGCGGCGGCTGGCCGTCTTCGCCGACGGCGCCACGCTGCCCGCCGCCGAGCAGGTGTGCGCCGGCGGGCAGGTGACGCCCGAGGACGTCCTCGACGTGCTGGCACGGCTGGTCGACCGCTCCCTGGTCAGCGTCCGACACGGCGAACACCCGCGCCGCTACCGGCTGCTGGAAACCGTCGCCGCCTACAGCGCGGAGCAGCTCGAACGCGCCGGCGAGACCGTCGCGACGCGCCGCCGGCACGCCGAGTTCTTCGCCCGCCTCGCCGACGACACCGCGCCGCGCCTGCGCGGGCACGACCAGCACGCCGCACTGCGCGAACTCGACAGCGACACCGCGAACCTGCGGGCGGCGCTGGACGCCGCGGCGGCCCACGGCTGGGCGCGCCTGGGCCTGCGGGTGGCCACCTCGCTGGCCTGGTACCGGCTGGTGCGGGGCCGCCTCCGCGAGGCCGGACCGGCGCTGCGGACCGCGCTGGAGACCGTGCCGGCCGGCGACGGCGACACCGCGCCCGACGCGCTGCGGCTGCGGGCGTCGATGTGGCTGGCCGCCATCGCCACCCGCGACGGCGACCCGGCCGCGCCGCGACAGCGGGTGCTCGACCGGTACGCGGACACCGACGCGCAGGGCCGGGCGTTCGCGCAGTGGCTGTTCGCGTTCACGTTGCGCGGCTCCGGCGACGCGAGCGAGGCCGCGCGCCTGGCCGGCGCGGCGCTGGCGACGTTCCGGGCGGTTGGCGACCGGTGGGGGATCGCGGCGGCCCTGGCCACCCGGGTCGACCTGGCGCTCGTGCAGGGTGACCTGTCGACCGCGCAGCACGACTGCGAGACCAGCCGGTCGTTGTTCACGCAGCTCGGCGACTCCTGGGGGCAGGCGCACTCGATGAGCCTGCTGGGCACCCTGGCCGAGATCCGCGGCGACTACGCGGCCGCCGGGGCGTCGTACCGCGAGGCGCTGCGCATCGCCGAGCAGCTGCGGCTGTGGGCGTCGGTGTCCCGGCAACTGGCCAGCCTCGGCCGGTTGGCGCTGCTGGCGGGCGACCACGACGAGGCCGTGGCGTACCACGAGCGTGCGCTGCGGTTGGCCGAGGAGCAGTCGAACCGGCCCGCGGCCGCGTTCGCCGGCACCGGCCTGGCGATGATCGCGCGCCGGCGCGGCGACCTCGACGCCGCCGAGTCACGCCAGCGGGACCTGCTCGACTGGAACCGCCGGGCCGGCTACCTGCCGGGCTGCGCGCTCGCGCTGGCGGAGCTGGGATTCATCGCCGAGCAGCGGGGCGACGCCGCCGCCGCCGAGCGCCACCACCGCGCGGCCCTCGACGCCGCGCGCGCAACCGGGGACCGCCGGGCCGTCGCCCTGGCCGTGGAGGGCCTGGCCGGCGCCGCCAGCCTGGCCGGCGAGCATCGGCGCGCCGCCCGGCTGCTGGGTGTGGCCGGAGCGCTGCGCGAGGCGGCGGGGGTGCCGCTGCCGGCCGGGGAGCGGTACGACGTGGAGCGGATCACCGCGCGCGTTCGCGCGGCGCTCGGCGCCGACGACTACGCCGCCGAAGTGGGGCGCGGCGTGCGGCTGGACCCCGACGACCCGGCGGTGACGGGGGACGGTCAGCGCACCGTCACCGCACGGTAAGTCCGCTCGGCACGGTGGAGGAAACCGAGCCGAGAAAGGAGACACCGATGCGGCCGGAAACCAGGATCGCCGTCATCCACTACTCCGCCACGGGCACCGTGCACCGCCTCGCGCAGGCGTTCGTGGACGGCGCCGCCGACGCGGGCGCCGAGGTGCGCCTGCGCCGGGTGGCAGAGTTGGCCCCCGACCACGTCATCGACGCCAAGCCGCAGTGGCGGGCCCACCTCGACGCCACCGCCGACATCCCCGTCGCCACCCTGGACGACCTGCGGTGGGCCGACGGGTACGCCTTCGGCACGCCGACCCGGTTCGGCAACGTCTGCTCCCAGCTGCGCCAGTTCCTGGACACCACCACCGCCCCCTGGCAGGCGGGGGAGCTGGCCGACAAGCCCGCCACCGGCTTCACCGCCAGCTACGAGGAGCACGGCGGCCAGGAGGCGACCCTGCTGAGCCTCTACCAGACGTTCCACCACTGGGGGTCGATCGTGCTGCCCACGGGTTACCTCGACTACGACCTCTGTCACGCCGCCGGCGGCAACCCGTACGGCGTGAGCCTGGTGGAGAGCCGTGCCGCCCGCGACCCCGGCTACGTCGAGGCCGTGCTGGCGGCGGCCCGCCACCAGGGCGCCCGGCTCGCCCGCACGGCGGCGGCGCTGGCGGAGCTGCGGGCCCGCGTCTGACCCGACGTCGGCAGGTGGTGCCCCGGCCGCGCCCCGGCGGCCGGGGCCCCGCCCGGGTCAGGCCCGCGCCACGGTCACGCCGGCCTGGGTGAAGAGCCGGGCCTGCTCGTCGGCCGCGCCGGTGTCGGTGACCAGGGTGTCGATCTCGGCGACCGGGCAGATCCGGGCGAACGCGCGGCGCCCCAGCTTGGAGGCGTCCGCCACCACGATCGCGCGGGACGCCGTGGCCAGCATGGTGTGGTTGATGGCGGCCTCGCCGTCGTGGTGGGCGCTTGCCCCGTGCCGGTGGTCGACCGCGTCCACGCCGATCACGGCGACGTCCAGCGCCACCCCGTCGAGCATCGTCGCGGCGATGGGACCGATCAGCTCGTACGAGTGGGGGCGGGCCGTCCCTCCGGTCAGGACCACCCGGATGTGCGGGCGCACGATGAGCTCGTTGGCGATGTTGAGCGCGTTGGTGACCACCGTGAGCGCCGGCGTGCGGCCGTCGGCGGCCAGGTCGGCGCGCAGCGCCAGGGCGCGGGCGACCTCGGTCGCGGTGGTGCCGCCGTTGATGCCGACGGTCGAGTGCGGGGCGATCATCGCGGCGACGGCCGCGCCGATGCGCTGCTTCTCCGGCGCGTGCCGGCCCGCCTTGTAGCGCAGCGGCAGGTCGTAGGTGACGTTGCTCGCGGCGGCGCCGCCCCTGGTGCGGATGACCAGTTGCTGCGCGGCGAGCTCGTCGAAGTCGCGGCGCACCGTCGCGCCACTGACCCGCAGCGCGGCGGCGGTCGTCTCGATGTCGAGCTGGCCCTCCTCGGCCAGCATCTCGAGCAGCTTGTTCCACCGTTCGTAGCGGTTCATCGTCGCGCACTCCGGTCCCTGGACGCACCCAGCGGGTAACCCTAACGGCTTGCCCGCCGGGGCCTGCCCGCCCTTGACCGGTGCCGTCCCGCGTCGTAGCGTCCTGCAATAAGCTGCAAGGTTGTGGCACTAATATTGCATGAGGTGGCACAAAATGGCGTACATCAGTGACGAGATCGCATCGCAGCCGGCGCTGTGGTCGCGAGCCGAGAGCCTCGCCCGGTCGTCCGCCGTCGCCGCGGCGCTGCCCGCACCCGGTGAGCGGGTCGCGGTCGTCGGCTGCGGCACGTCGCTGTACATGGCGCAGTGCTTCGCCGCGCTGCGCGAGGCCGCCGGCGGCGAGACCGACGCCTTCGCCGCCTCGCAGTTCCCGCTCCACCGCGACTACGACCGGGTCGTCGCCCTGACCCGGTCCGGCACCACCACCGAGGTGCTCCGGCTGCTCGCCGACCTCCCCGCCGGTCGGCGGTCCACCGTCGTCACCGCCGTCGCGGGCGAGGCGGCCACGCGGCTGGCCGACCGGTCGCTGGTGCTGGCCTTCGCCGACGAGCGGTCGGTCGTGCAGACCCGGTTCGCCACGACGGCGCTCGCGCTGTGGCGCTGCGCCGTCGGCGCCGGCCTCGGCACCGCGGTCGACGACGCCCGCGCGGTCCTGGCCACCGCCGTCGACCCGGCGCTGCTCGACCGCCGGCAGTTCACCTTCCTCGGCACCGGCTGGGCAGTCGGCCTGGCGCACGAGGCGGCCCTGAAGCTGCGCGAGGCCGCGCAGCTGTGGACGGAGTCGTATCCGGCGATGGAGTACCGGCACGGACCCGTCAGCGTCGCCGACGAGCACTCGGCGGTGTGGATCCTCGGGCCGGCGCCGGACGGCCTGCGCGAGGACGTCGCCGCCACCGGGGCCATGGTGGTCCACTCCCCGGCGGACCCGATGGCGCAGCTGGTCGCCGCGCAGCGGCTGGCCGTCGCGCTCGCCGCCCGCAAGGGCCTCGACCCGGACCGTCCGCGCCACCTCGCCCGGTCCGTCGTGCTGCCGGCGAGCGCGGGCCGGCCGTGATCGTCGCGGTGTGCCCGAACCCGGCGATCGACGTCACCTACACGGTGCCCGAGCTGGTTCCCGGCGCGTCGCACCGGGTCATCACGACGCGGAGCCGGGCCGGCGGCAAGGGCGTGAACGTGGCGCGCGTGCTGTCCCGGCTCGGCGTCGAGACCCGGCTGCTGGGCCTGGCCGGCGGGACGACCGGCGAGAGCATCCGGGAGCAGCTGCGCGACGCCGGCATTCCGGTCGACCTCACCGCCGTCGCCGGCGAGTCCCGGCGTACGGTCACCGTGGTGTCCCCGGCGGGAGCGACCGTCCTGAACGAACCCGGACCCGTCGTCACGGCCGCCGAATGGACCGCCTTCACCGCGCGCTTCGCCGCCGCCGTCGCGTCCGCCGAGGTCGTGGTGCTCTCCGGGAGCTGCCCGCCCGGGGTGCCGGTCACCGCGTACCGCGACCTGACCGTCGCGGCCCACGCCGCCGGGGCGGTCGTGCTGGTCGACGCGGCGGGGGCCACGTTGCGCCACGCGCTCACCGCACGCCCCGACCTCGTCAAGCCCAACGCCGACGAGATCGCCGATCTCGTCGGGGCCCCGCCCCGCACCCGCGCGGAGGCGGTCTCGGCCGCCCACCGGCTGGGCGATCTGGGAGCCGCGGCCGCGGTGGTCACCCGCGGCGCCGCGGGCTTCGTCGCCGTGATCGGCGAGACCGCGTACGAGGCGCGCGCGCCGGAGACCGTCCTCGGCAACCCCACCGGCGCGGGCGACGCCCTGGCCGCCGTCCTCGCCCGGGGACTCGCCACCGGCCAGCCGTGGTCGTCGACCCTCGCCCAGGCCGCCGCGGTGTCGGCCGCGGCCGTCGTGTCGCCGTGCGCCGGCGACTTCGACGCCCCCACGGCGGACCGGCTGCTCACCCACGTCACCGTCGAGGAGGTCACCGATGCCGCTCGCCGCCACCGCTGAACTGGTCGCCGCCGCCCGCGCCGCCGGCACCGCCGTGCTGGCCTTCAACGTCATCACCCTGGAACACGCCCAGGCGATCGCGGCCGGCGCCGCCGCCGCGGACCGGCCGGCGATCCTGCAGATCAGCCAGAACGCGGTGCGCTACCACGCCGGGGTGCTGCCGATCGCCACCGTGGCGGCCGAGGTCGCGCGCCTCTGCCCCGTCCCCCTCGGCCTGCACCTCGACCACGTGGAGGACGTCACGCTGCTGCGCCAGGCGGTGGACGCCAGATTCAGCTCGGCGATGTTCGACGCCGGAGCGCTGCCGTACGACCGCAACGTCGCGGCCACCCGCGCGGCGGCGGACTGGGCGCACGAGAGGGGCCTGTGGCTGGAGGCGGAGCTCGGTCACGTCGGCGGCAAGCCCGGGGCGCCGGCCAGCGCCCACCTCGCGGGCGTGCGCACCGACCCGCGGGAGGCGGCCCGGTACGTGGCGGAGACGGGCGTCGACGCGCTCGCCGTCGCCGTCGGCAGTTCGCACACCATGACCACCCGGACGGCGGCACTGGACCAGGAGCTGATCGTGGCGCTGCGCGAGGCCGTGCCGGTGCCGCTGGTCCTGCACGGATCGTCCGGCGTGCCCTTCGACGAGCTGCGGGCCGGCGTCCGCAACGGCATCGTCAAGGTCAACGTCGGGACCGCACTCAACGTGGCGTTCACCGGCGCGGTCCGGACGGCGCTCGCCGCCGACGACTCGGTCGACCCGCGGCGCTACCTGAGCGCCGGCCGGGAGGCGATGACCGTCGCCGTCGCGGACCTGCTCGCCGTGCTGCCGGAGCCGTCGGGGACGCCCGTCCGCGGTTGAGCCACCGGGGCCGGGCGATGCGGCGGCCGGTCGATCGTGGACGGTCCGGCGCGGAGCGCGTCGGGCCGCGACGCCGGCGGCGCTCCGGGCGTAGCGACCCGCTGGGCATCGTGCTATATATGTTTAAAGCCTTGGCCCCCATCGTGTCCGCTGACCCCGCTGTCGGCGGACACGGTCAGATCCCGGTGGAGCTGCCGCTCCGCCGTGCACGCGCGGTGTCGACGACGCCGAGACGACCAGCCGGGAGTGAGCCCATGCGCCAGCGTCACATCCTCTTCGTCAACGTCCAGGGGCACGGCCACGTCTACCCGTCGCTCGGCCTGGTGAGCGAGCTCGCCCGCCGCGGGCACCGGGTCACGTACGTGACGACGGCGCTCTTCGCCGACGAGGTCAAGGCCGCCGGGGCCGAGGTGGTGCTGTACAAGTCGGAGTTCGACACCTTCCACGTGCCCGAGGTCGTCAAGCGGGAGGACGCCGAGACGCAGCTGCACCTGGTCTACGTCCGCGAGAACGTGGCCATCCTGCGGGCCGCCGAGCAGGCGCTGCGCGACGACCGCCCCGACCTCGTGGTCTACGACGTGTTCCCGTTCATCGCGGGGCGACTGCTCGCCACCGCGTGGGGCCTGCCGGCCGTGCGCCTCACCGGCGGCTTCGCGGCGAACGAGCACTACTCGCTCTTCAAGGAGCTGTGGAAGAGCAACGGCCAGCGCCACCCCGCCGACGTCGAGGCGGTGCACTCGGTGCTGGTCGACCTGCTCGGGCGGTACGGCGTCGACACCCCCGTCAAGGAGTACTGGGACGAGATCGAGGGGCTCACGATCGTCTTCCTCCCGAAGTCGTTCCAGCCCTTCGCCGAGACGTTCGACGAGCGGTTCGCCTTCGTCGGTCCCACCCTCACCGGCCGCGACGGCCAGGCCGCCTGGGAGCCGCCGCGGCCGGGCGCGCCGGTGCTGCTGGTCTCGCTGGGCAACCAGTTCAACGAGCACCCCGAGTTCTTCCGCGCCTGCGCGGACGCCTTCGCCGGCACCGACTGGCACGTGGTGATGGCGATCGGCGGCTTCCTCGACCCGGCGGCGCTGGGTCCGCTGCCGCCCAACGTCGAGGCGCACCAGTGGATCCCGTTCCATTCGGTCCTCGCACACGCCACGGCGTGCCTGACGCACGGCACCACCGGAGCCGTGCTGGAGTCCTTCGCCGCGGGCGTGCCCCTGGCGCTCGTGCCGCACTTCGCGACCGAGGCCGCCCCGTCCGCGGCGCGCGTGGTCGAGCTGGGCCTGGGCCACGTGCTGCCGCCGGAGAAGGTCGAGCCGGCCGGCATCCGCGAGGTCGTGCAGCGGCTCGCGGCCGACTCCGCACTGCGGGAGCGGGTCCGCCGGATGCAGCGCGACGTCCTCTCCGCCGGCGGGCCGGTCCGGGCGGCCGACGAGGTCGAGGCGTACCTGGAGCGCACCGCCCCCTGATCCCGCCCGCGCCGCCGGGCTCCGGTGCCGGATCGGCCGGCGTCCGGCGTGGATGGTCGCTGCCCGGGGGTGTGTGGCCGCACGGCGTCGCGCCCACTTGAAGCTGCTGTGCCGGAGGCGGCCATCCACGCGTGCGCCTTGTCCAATCACTTGAAAAGTAGGTAGTATCCGGTCATGGGTCTTCGTGACGTCAGCGTGCTGCTGCTGTACCCGCCGAACCAGACCGCGCCCGGCACGGTGTGCAAGCCGAACGGCTCGCTCGCGTACCCGAACCTGGGTGGAGCCCTGCGCGAGCACGGCGTGCACGTCCGTGTCTTCGACGCGTGCGTCGGCGAGGGCGACGACCCGCTCGACGAGATATTCGCCAACCCCACGCCGCTGCCCAGCGGCTTCCTCCGCACCGGCGTCAGCGACGAGCGGATCCTGGACGTGGTGCGGGACCACGACATCGTCGGCATCACGTCGATCTTCACCGACCAGGAGTCGATGGTCCTGCACTGCGCGCGGCTCATCCGGGCGGCCTTCCCGGAGAAGATCCTCGTCTCCGGCGGGGTCAACGCGCGGTCGCGGCTGCCGCAGTTCTTCGGGGCCGGCTTCGACGTGGTCTGCCTGTCCGAGGCCGAGCACACGATCATCGACATCGTCGAGGCCGTACGGCGGTCGACCCGTCCGAGCTTCGCCGACATCCACGGTGTCGCCTTCCCCGACGACGGCCGGATCCGGGTCAACCCGGCGCGCGCGCAGGACGTGGTGTGGGACCTGGACACCCTCGCCATGCCGGCCTGGGACCTGCTGCCCAACGAGCGCTACTGGACCATCGCCCGGCCGCACTCCGGCCTCTTCGAGCCGGGCGCGGAGCTGCGCTACGCGACCATGATGACCTCGCTCGGCTGCCCGTTCCACTGCGCGTACTGCCACATCGCCGGCGAGCAGGAGGGGAGCCCCAGCGGGCCGATCGGCAAGTTCCGCGTCAAGTCGGACGAGCGGGTGCTGGCGGAGATCGAGACGCTGAAGAGCCTGGGCGTCGACAACGTGTTCATCGAGGACGACTCGCTGCTGGGGGACAAGCGGCGCGGCCTGCGGCTGCTGAAGAAGATCCAGGGCGCCGGGGTGACCATCTGCGACCTCAACGGCATCAACCTGATCCACCTGCTCAAGCGCTGGAAGCCCGACCACGAGGTCCTGGAGGCGATGCAGCAGGCGGGCTTCACGCAGATCAACATGCCCTTCGAGTCGGGCAACCTGCGGATCATCCGCAAGTACGCGAGCAACAAGCTCAACATCGAGAAGGCCGACCTCCGCGCGTTGATCATCGCGATGAAGGAGTACGGCTTCATGATCTACGGCAACTACATGATGGGGTACCCGGACGAGACGCTGGAGGAGATCGAGACGACCATCCGGCTCGCCAAGGAGCACGTCTCCTACGGGTTGGACGCGGCCAACTTCTTCCTCGTGGTGCCGCTGCCCGGCGCGCCCCTGTTCGACATGGCGATCGCCGGCGGGCACATCAGCCCCGACTTCGACCCGGACACGATGAACATCTACCGGGCCAACATGACCGGCACCCTCGTGCCGGCGGAGGTCCTGGAGGAGTTGCGCCACCGCGCCTGGGACGAGGTCAACTCTCCGACCTGGAAGAACGCCAAGAAGGCCTGGGCGGCGACCGTCGGCTGAGCGCGCCCGGACACCCCGGCGCGACCGCCGTCGTCACCGCTGGTCGTCCGTGCTCGGCGGCCGGTCGCCCGTGGCGCGTGCGCGGGCGGTCGGGGAGACCAGTTCCCCGGCCCGGGCGGCGGCGAGGACGATCCGCGCCGTCCGGTCGGCGAGCGCGTCGTCGACCGGTTCCGCGGTGACCAGCAGGCGGAAGTGGATGAGGGCCGCCAGCGCCTCGAACACCTCGACGGGGTCGGTTCCGGCGGGTAGTTCGCCCCGGTCGACGGCGCGGCGGACCAGGGGCTCGGCGCGGCGGAACCGGTCGGCGAAGAGCCGGCGCCGGGCCTCGGCGATCTCCGGCAGGCGGCCGGCGTCGGAGTACATCGCGGCCTGCACGGCGGCGCCGACCGGGCCGGTCATGCTTGCCACCAGCGCCCGGGCGAGGGCGTGCAGGTCGGTCTCCACGGCGCCGGTGTCCTCGACGGGGATCTCGGCGGCGAAGTGCTCGGCGAGCGCGTCGACGACGAGCGTCTCGCGGTCCGTCCAGCGTCGGTAGACCGTGGTCTTGTGCACCCCGGCGCGCTGGGCGACCGCGTCGACCGTCAGTTCCGCGTATCCCTTCTCCAGCAACTCGGCCAGCGTCGCGGCGCGCACCGCCGCCTGCACCTTCGGTCCACGCCCGACGGGCGGCGCGGGGGTGGGGTCTCGTTCCGGCATTATTGCAACTCCAAGTTGCGATGGATCGGTCGGCTCTGGCATGCTGCAGCGTATCGCAACTCGAAGTTGCGGTGTTGGCCGCCGCCGTCCGCGGACGACGGACGCCTCCGGCCCGCAGTCGCCAGACCTCTCGACCCCTGGGGAACGCCATGACCCGTCAGCCACGCGCCCGCTTCTCGAGACCCGCGGCCCGCCGCGACCGGCCGGCGGTGTGGACGCCCGCCGCGCTGCCCGACCAGTCCGGACGCCTGGTCGTGGTGACCGGCGCCAACAGCGGCATCGGCTACGTCACCGCCCGGGAACTCGCCCGGCGCGGCGCGCGTGTCGTCCTCGCCTGCCGCAGCCGCCAACGCGGACTGGAGGCGCTGGAGCGGCTGCGCGCCGAGGTGCCCGGCGCCCGGGTCGAACTGCGCCGACTCGACCTGGCGGACCTGTCGTCCATCCGCGACTTCGCCGCCGGGTGGGAGCACGGCCCGCTGGACGTGCTCGTCAACAACGCCGGCATCGCGATGGTGCCGTTCGCCCGCACCGTCGACGGCTTCGAGTCGCAGTTCGGGACCAACCACCTCGGCACCTTCGCCCTCACCGGCCTGCTGCTGCCACGCCTGCTCGCCGCGCCCGACCCGCGGGTGGTGACGGTCAGCAGCGAGGGCCAACGCTTCGCCCGCTTCGACCTGGAGAACCTCAATGCCGAACGCCGCTACCGCGCGGCCTTCGCCTACGTCCAGTCCAAGCGGGCCAACCTCTACTTCGCCAGCGAACTGCAACGACGCGCGGACCGGGCCGGGCTCGCGCTGCGCAGCCTCGCGGTGGCGCCCGGACTGACCCGCACCAACGTGCTCACCGGCGGGGCCAACGGCGCCCGCGGCAGGTGGTACGCGACGCTGACGCGGCTGCTCGTGCGGTACGCCTTCCGGCCCACGCCGGAGGGTGCCAAGACCTCGCTCTACGCCGCGACCGTTCCCGACCTGCCCGGCGGCAGCTACATCGTGCCGGACGGGTGGTTCCAGCTGCGCGGGGAACCCGTCCCGCGGGACCGGGAGCGGGCCCTCCGCGACGCCGCCACCGCGCACCGGCTGTGGCGGCTGTCGGAGGAACTCACCGGCGTGCGCTACCCGCTGCCCCCCGCGACGCCGGGCCCGGTTGGCGACGCGTAGCGGAGCCGGTGGCGTGCCGGACGTCGACGCAGAGCAATCTCGGAGTCACGCTCCGCCCCGCCCGCTTCTAGCGTGGAGGAACACCTTCCGGTGTGGACTCTGGAGGACCCATGGCAACCGCTGCGCGCAAGGCGTCGCCCGGCCTGGTGGCGTCGATCAACGGCCGGTACCACCGCACGGCGCTCACCCTCTACCTGGCGGTGGTCGTCGCGCACTGGGCCGAACACCTGGTGCAGGCGTACCAGATCTGGGTCCTCGGCTGGCCGCGCCCGGAGGCGCGCGGCGTCCTGGGGATGCCGTTCCCGTGGCTGGTCAGCTCCGAGTGGCTGCACTACGGCTACGCCATCGTGATGTTGATCGGCCTGTTCCTTCTCCTGCCGGGGTTCACGGGCCGGTCGAGGGCGTGGTGGACGGTGGCTCTCGCCCTCCAGTTCTGGCACCACATCGAGCACGGGCTGCTGCTCGTGCAGGCCCACAGCTCCTTCCGGCTGCCGGGCTCGGCCGAACCGACCAGCCTGCTGCAACTCGTCGTCCCCCGCGTGGAGCTGCACCTGTTCTACAACTCGGTGGTCTTCATCCCGATGGTGATCGCCATGTACCTGCACCTGCGCCCCAGCACCGCGGAGCGGGCCGCCGCGAGTTGCTCCTGCGTGGGCAGGGCCGACGCGCCGACGTGGCGCCGGCCCGTGGTCGCCGCCGACTGACCGGGATGTCCACCAACGGACGGATCTACACCGGCGCCGCCCTCACCGTGGCGGCGCTGGTCGCCGTCCTCGCCCTGGCCGGCAGGATCGACTCCTCGTCCACCACTTCGTCGAGAGCCGAGGTGGCCTCGGTCCACCCGGCCGACGGCGCCGTCCTGGCGGACGCGCCGAGCGCGGTACGGATCCGCGTCGACGGCCGGCCGGACGTCAGCCGGTCCCACATCTCCGCGTACGACGCGGACCGGTCCCTGCTCAACCGGGGGGCGCTGACGGCGGCCGGCCCGGACGGCCTCGCCCAGGCGATCGCGGTCACCGCCGGCGGCGAGGTCGCCGTCGCGTACCACGTGGTCACCGCGGACGGCCGGGACGCCTCGGGCGTCGCCCGGTTCACCGTGGGCGCGGCGGGCGGGGCGGCGGCGCCGCCGGAGCCTGCGGCGCCGGCCCACGCTCACGGGGTCGACCCGGTCGGCGCCGCGCTGCTCGCCGTCGACGGCCTCGTGCTCCTCGCCGTCCTGGTGCTGCTCGCGCGGCGCCGCTCCCGCGCCGGCCGCGATCTCACCTGATACCGCGACCGCCCGCCCCGGCGCGCCCGCCCCCGCGGTCCCGGGTTCCGCCCGCCGGCACGCCCGTTCGACGGCGCGCCGGCGCACCCGCCCTCCGCTGTCCCCGGTCCCGCCCGCCGGCATGCCCGTCCGACGGCGCGCCGGCGGGCGGTCGCCGCGCGGGGTGCTCGACCACGACGCGTTCGGGGCGGCGCACGGGACGCGACCGCGCTGCATGCACAAATGGGACGTTATGTAAGTCATGGCTGCTAAAGTCCTCGGCGTGCGGGCCGGACCGGCTCCGGTGGCACCACGCACCTGTAGGAAGGTCAAGTGGCATGAACAAGACGTCCGACGTGGTCAGGGACACCGAGCGCGAGCTGCGCGACCACCCCAGCGGCATGAACGCCCTGGTGGTCCGCCGCAGCTACGACGCCTCACCGGAGGAGCTGTGGGACGCGATCACCGATCCCGAGCGCCTCGTGCGGTGGTTCCTGCCGATCTCCGGTGACCTGCGGGTCGGCGGGCGCTTCCAACTGGAGGGCAACGCCAGCGGCGAGATCCTGCGGTGCGAGCGGCCGAGCACGATCGGCCTGACCTGGGAGTCGGGAGGCGGCAGCAGCGAGGTCCAGCTGCGGCTCACCCCGGCGGGGGAGACCACCGTCCTGGAGCTGGAGCACGCCCCGGTGCCGGTCGAGATCATCCCCAACGCGGCACCCGGGGCGTGGGGCATCGGCGCCGGCTGGGAGATGGGCCTGGTCGCGCTTGGCGACTACCTCGCCGGTGACCTGCCCGAGGGCCGGGCGGTCGACTGGATCGCCAAGGCGGGCCCCGAGGAGCTGGCGAACGCGTCCGAGTCGGCCGAGCGGATCAGCCAGGCGTGGACGAAGGTAATCTCCCAGCGGGGGTGAACCCCGGCCGGTTCGGCAACGGGCGGGCGTGACCGCCCGCGCGGTCCCGCCCGGACCACCCGCTCACCACGCGACCGGCAGCGCGTACAGGCCGAAGATGTTGCCGTCCTCCTTCAGCGGCAGGTCGTCGACCTCGGCCGCGAGACGCAACCCCGGCAGCCGCCGGACCAGCCGGCTCAGCGCGACGTCCAGTTCCAGCCGGGCCAGGTGCTGCCCCGGACAGATGTGGCGTCCGTAGCCGAACGCGAGGTGGTGCCGGGCGTCGCGGTCCGGATCGAACTCGTCCGGCCGGTCGAACGCGGCCGGGTCCCGGTTCGCGGCCTGGCCGAGCGCCACCACCCCCTCGCCGGCCCGGATGGTGACGCCGCCGATCTGGACGTCGGCGGTGGCGGTGCGCGCGGTCGCCGCCTCGACCACGGTGAAGTACCGCAGCAGCTCCTCCACGGCGGCCGGGAACCGGGTCGGCTCGGCGCGCAGGCGGGCGAGCCGCTCGGGATGGGCCAGCAGCGCCAGGACGCTCAGCGAGATCATGTTGGATGTCGTGACGTGCCCGGCGACCAGCAGCACGAAGGCCATGCTCACCACGGCCTCGTGGTCCGGCCCGCCGGCCGCGCGCTGCCGGGCCAGCAGCCGGCTCAGCACGTCGTCCCCGGGGTGGCGCTCCTTCTCGGCGACCACGCCGTCGAGGAAGTCGCGGATCTCGCGGGCGCACCGGGCCCGCTCGTCGGCGGGCGCGCCACGGCTGAACATGTGGGTCGAGCGGCGTTCGAAGAACTCGTGTTCGGCGTACGGCACGCCGAGCACCTCGCAGATCACCTGGGACGGCACCGGGTAGCTGAACGACGGCACCAGGTCGGCGCTCGACCGCCCGGCCGTCATGGCGTCGAGGTGCGCGTCGACCACCCGCTCGATGAGCGGACGCAGCCGCCGCACCCGCGCGGCGCCGAACTCGTCGACGATCTGCCGGCGGGCGGCGGTGTGCTCCGGCGGGTCCATCCAGTTCAGCGGGGGACGGAAGTTCTCGAACGACGCCTGCCGCTGGCCCTCCGTGGTCGGCGCGAACCGCGGAAAGCCGGGCCGGCGTCGGTCCGCGCTCATCCGCGGATCGCTGAGCACCCGCCGGACGTCGTCGTGCCGGGACACCACCCAGGCCGTGTTGCCGCCGAGCATGGGCAGCCGGGCGACCGGCTGTTCGGCCCGCAGCCGGGCGTACTCCGCCGGTGGGCTGAACGGGCACCGGCGGGGCAGCGGGAACGCCTCGATCCCGGCCACGCCCTCGGGCCGGTCGCCGCTCTCGGCCACGCCCTCGGGCCGGTCGTCGTGCCCGGTCACCGCAGCGCCCGCAGGCAGAGCAGGAGGCTGCGGGCCTCGATGTTGACCTGGTAGCTGAAGGCCGCCATCGCGGTCAGCTGGCGCAGGGTCAGCCAGGTGTAGCCCGGCGGCGTCGTGGTGGGGAAGTCCGCGCCGACCTCCACCACCATGTGCCGGGTGACCGCGTGGTGGAACCGCCCGCCCTCCTCGGACTGGAGCACGTCGTAGTGCACGCGCACCCCGTCGGAGAGCACCAGGTCCAGGTACTCGGGGCGGCCGGGCCGCGCGGGGCCGGTGAAGTTGTCCGGGGTGCACTGCACCGTCGGTCCGAGTTCGACGGTGTCCCGGTAGCCGGGCCGCAGGTCGGCGTGCGCCAGCACGTGCAGCACGCCGCCGATGCGCCGGACGACGAACGCCACGAGACCCGTCCCGCACGGGGCCAGCAACGGCTGGCACCACTGGGCCACCTCGCGGTTGCTGGCCCGCACCCGCCGACCCACGATGCGGAAGAACCGGCCCGAGCGGTGGCGGATCTCGTCGTCGGTGCGGTGCCAGTCCCGCACCTCGCGCAGCGGCACCCGCCGGGTCACCAGGGTCGGGCCGGCCTTGTTGGCGGTCAGCCAGTTGCGCACGTCGAGCAGCGACTGCCACGCGCCCTCGCCGACCAGCGAGGATGCCGCAACCCCGGCGCCGATCGTCCCGGCGTCGGGATCGGCGTCGGCGGCGGCCGCGTGGCCCGGCAGGCAGGACAGCACGGTACGGGCGTCCATGTTGACCAGGTTCGGCCGGTGCAGCAGGTCGTGGATCTGGCCGAGGGTCAGCCACACGAAGTCCTCGTGCGGTTCCACCTCGTCGGCGACCTCGACGACGATGTTGCGGTTGCGCTTGCCCCGGAACCAGGAGCCCTGCTCGGACTGGAGCACGTCCACCAGCACCCGGCCGCGCCCCGGTTCGAGGAAGTACTCCACGTACCGGGACCGGGCGCCGCGGTGGGTCCGCTGGTAGTTGCTCGGGGTGGACTGCACGGTGGGGGAGAACTGGACGCCGTTGACGTTGCCCGGCTCCATCTTGGCCTGCATGAGGAAGTGCAGCACCCCGTCGATCTCCCGGGCCAGGATGCCGAGGATCGCCCGGTCGGGCTGGTGGATGATCGGCTGCCACCACTCGCCGACCGGGCCGCGGTCGGTCCGCACGTGCAGGCCCTCCACGCTGAAGAACCGCCCGCTCTCGTGCACCAGGTCACCGGAGTCCGGCGCGAAGCGCCAACCGGTCAGGTCGGCGAACGGCACCTCGGTGACCTCGAACGGGTTCGCCCGCTGACGCTGCGCGAGCCAGGCCGCCAACTCCGCGACCGGGCGGGGGCGGTGGGCGGCCGACCGGGCCAGCCGGCGGCCGAGGTGGTCACGGTCGGCCCGCCCGGGGCCGGGTCGGGCGTCGGTGTGCGGCAGGAGCATGCTTCCTCCCTGACGGGGACGCGCTCGGCGGGACGCCGGTGGCCGGACGCCCCGGGTCGGGCGGGCGTCCGGCCGGTGGGTCAGCCCCCGGCCAGCGGCGGGATGATGGCGACCGTGCTGTCGGATCGGGCGGTCACCCGGGACCGGTCCGCGTTCTCGACGAGGTCCCCGTCGAGGTAGACGTTGTAGTAGGTCAGCGGCTCACCCGTGTCGTCGAGCAACCGGCGGCGGTAGACGGGGTACGTCTCGACGAACTCCTTGATCACGTCCCGCACGGTGCCCTCACGGCACTCGAAACTCTTCTGGCCCCGGTGGGCCCAGCCGGCCGACAGCAGCACCGTGACCATCGTTACCTCCCGTTGTCGTCCGCGTCGGGGACCGCCGCGACGTCACGCGCGCAGCGGAAGCCGAGGGCGAAGTTGGACCATCCGGTCGGGTCCCCGTACAACCGTTCCGCGCACCGGACCTGGTAGCGGAAGTTCATCCAGGACCCGCCCCGGATCACCCGGAACCGTCCCATCACCAGGTGGATCGTCGGGTCGCACCGGGTGTCGGGCGAGTACAGGTGCGCCAGCGTGGACGTCCACTCGTACACGTTGCCGGTCATGTCGGCGCACCCGTCGACGCTGTCGCCCCGCGGGGAGAAGGCGCCGACCGGGGTGGTCTGCGGCATCGGCCCCTGCGCGGCGTGGATCGCCCCCCACCAGGTCCGCCAGGCGGCCAGGTCGCCGAGCGCCCCGGCGGTGTGCTCGGCGGTGTTGGCGTTGCGGCTGTCCCAGGTGTCCCCCCAGGGCCAGCGCCGGTACGACGGGCCGGTGGCGGCCCGCTCCCACTCCGACTCGGTGGGCAGCCGCCGGCCCGCCCAGCGCGCGTACGCCTCGGCGTCCGGGTAGGAGATGTGCACCACGGGGTGGTCGTCGCGGTTGCGCAGGCCGCTGCCGTACCCGGCCGGACGGTGCCAGCAGGCGCCCTCGCGGATCTCCCAGTAGTCGCCGTAGACCATGCTGCCGCCGGCGCGTTCCGCCGACGTCACGTAGCCGGTGCGGGACACGAAGTCGGCGAACCGGGCCACGGTCACCGGGTGCCGGTCGATGAGGTAGTCGGGCAGCGTGACCGGCACCTGCGGCGTCTCGTCGGTGAACCAGTCCCGGGGGAACGCCTGCCCCTCGCTCTCCAGCCAGTCGAGCGTCCGCTCGGGCGAGCCCTGCAGGAAGGTCCCGCCCGGGATGCGGACCATGTCCGCCGGGGTCGCCTCCGACGCGGGCCGGGTGGCGTCGAGGTCGCCGATGCGCGCCATCGCCTCAGCTCCCGTCCGGTCCGCCGGCCGGGGACGGCACCGCCTCCAGGATGCCGACGACGCTCGGCGCCGGGCAGGGCGTGACGGACTCCAGCCGGAAGCCCGCCGCCCGCAGCAGCTCGCGGAACTCCGCGACGGTGCGTTCCCGGCCGCCGTGGCAGACCATCATGTTCAGGTCGTTCATGACGACCTGCGCGACGCTCGGCGCGGTCGTGACGGTCGTCGGCATCAGCGACTCGACGAGCAGCACCCGGCTGTCGGGCCGGGCCGCGCGGCGGACGGTCCGCAACACCCGCACGCACTCCTCGTCGTCCCAGTCGTGCAGCACACTCTTGAGCACGTAGGCGTCCGCGCCCGGCGGCACCGACACGAAGAAGTCGCCGGCCTGCACCCGGCACCGGTCGGCCACGCCCTGCTCGGCGACGGTGCGCGCGGCGTCGGCGACGCCGTCAGGGGTGTCGAAGACCGTGCCGCGCAGGTGCGGGTGCGCCGCGAGCACCCCGGCGAGCAGGGCGCCGCTGCCGCCGCCCACGTCCACGACGGTGTCGAGGTCGCCGAAGTCGTACGCCGAGAGCAGGGTGGGCACGAACGCCCGCGACCCCTCGGCCATGGCCGCGTTGAACGCCGCCTGCCGCTTCGGGTCCGCCATGAGGTGCTCGAAGCAGCTCCGGCCGTGCACGTGGTCCCAGGCCACCTCGCCGGTGCGCACGCTGTGTTCGAGATGTCCCCACGCCGCCCAGCTCTCCGGGCCGGAGAGCAGCAGCACCAGCTCCCGCATCGACCCGGTCACATCCGCCCGCAGCACCTCGCCCTGCTCGGTGAGGGCGAAGGTGCCCGGCGTGGGCTCGTCGAGCACCTCCAGGAAGACCAGCGCCCGCAGCAGCCGGCGCAGCGACGGTGCGTCCGCGTCGGTGGCCGCCGCGAGGTCGGCGACGTCCCGCGCGCCGTCGGCGAGCAGGTCCGGTATCCGCAGCCGGACCGCCACGTGCAGCGTCTGCGCCGTGAAGAACCCGTAGATCAGCTGTTGCATGCGGTGCCGCAGCCCGGGCCGGGCGGCGGTCGTGGTGAGTTCCATGCGCTCCTCCGGGTCGACGCGTCCGGTGGGTCAGCGGGCCACGGCGTCGGCGACGGCCTCGTCCGGCGACGGGGCGGCGATCAGCTCGGCCAGGTGCACCGCGATCGCCGTGACGGTGGGCTGCTGCCAGAACAGCGAGGCGGGCAGCACCTGGCGGTAGGTCTTCTCCAGCCGCCGCCGCACGATGACCGTCATGACCGAGTCCATGCCCTGCTGCACCAGCGGCAGGCGCGGGTCGAGCGCCTCGACGGCCAGCTTCATCTCGGCGGCGATCACCGCGCGCACCTCCTCGGTCAGGCGTTCGCGCAGCTCGTCCGGGTCGAGGTCGGCCAGGGACTGCCGGGCCGGGCCGCCCCCGTCGGTGTCGGCGGCCGGGGCGTCGGGGACCACCGGGTAGCGCAGGCCGCTGAGCCGGGCGACCACCGTGCCGTCCGGCCCGGCGACCGTGACGTCGACGGTGTCCTCCCGGGCGTCGTCCAGGACGACGTCGACGAGGGCGACGGTGGGCGCCGCGCCGGTGGTCCAGAGCCGCTCGATCGTGTCGACGAGGCGCAGCCGGGGCTCGCCGGGGAACGCGGCCGGCGCGATGGAGACCGCGGCGTCGACGACGGCGGCCCAGTCCCCGGCCGGCTGCGGGAAGCGGACCCGGGCCCGCAGCCCGCCGTTGCCGGTGGTGAGGCGGTCGACCGTCCACGGGAAACCCGTCTCCGGCACGCCGACGCGGGCCAGCCGGTCCCGGACGAGCCCGGGGTCGGCGACCACTCCGCCCGGCCCCCGGGCGTCGGCGGCCCGGGCCGGCGGCGCGGCGTCGTCCGTGACGCGCGCGGTGGCGTGGGTCAGCCACGGCGCGGCGTCCGCGCCGGCCGGGCGGGAGGCGAGCAGCAGCTTGCCGCCGTCGTCCACCACCTGGATCTCCTGGCGCCCGGCCGTGGCCAGCGGCACCCGCATCGACAGGTCGTGCAGGGTCACCGGCGCGCCGTCGCGGGCGCCGGCGGCGAGGAAGGTGGCGGCGAGCACCGCGGCCGGCACGAGCTCCGCGCCCTGCACGGTGTGGCTGCCCGGGTACGGACGGCTGGCGTCGCTGAGCACCGTGTGCCACAGCCGCAGGTCGCTGCCGGCGACGGTGGTCGCCGCGCCCAGCAGGGTGTGCGAGCCGATGTCGTGCCCGCCGGCGGCCACCGGTGCGGTGGGCTCGCGCCAGAGCTCCTGGTGCCGCCAGGCGTACCGGGGCAGGTCGGTCAGCCCGCCGCCGGGCCGCAGCCGCGTCCAGTCCACCTCGACGCCGTGGCAGTGCGCCTCGGCCACCGCGGCCAGGGCCGACCGGTGCCCGGGGGCGTGCCGGCGCAGGGTGGTCCCCACGTACCCGTCCTCGACGCCGGCGTGGTCCAGGGTCTCCCGCAGCGAGTGGGCGACCACCGGGTGGGCGGAGATCTCGACGAAGGTGCGGTGCCCGTCGGCCAGGGCCGCGCCGACCGCGTCGACCAGGCGCACGGGCCGGCGCAGGTTCGCCGCCCAGTACTCCCCGTCGCACCCGGCCGCGGCGCGCGGGTCGTCGAGCACCGTCGAGTACATCGGCACGGTGGCCGCCGAGACGCGCAGGTCGGCGGCGGCGGCCCGCAGATCGTCGGTGAGGGCGTCCATGTGCGGGCTGTGGAAGGCCACGTCGGACTGCACCCGGCGGACCGCGATCCGGTCGGCCGGCCACTGCTCGATCACGGCGTCCACGGCGGCGATGTCGCCGGAGACGACGGTGGAAGCGGGGGCGGACGCGATCGCCGCGACCAGGTCGGTGCGGCCGGCGAGCCGCTCGGCGACGTCGGCGAACGGCAGGGTGACCATGGCCATCGCGCCCCGGCCGGCGGCCCGCCGCAGCAGGGCGGACCGGCGGCAGATGAGCCGGGCCCCGTCGGCCGGGGTCAGGATCCCCGCGGTCACGGCGGCGGCGACCTCGCCGACCGAGTGCCCGATGACGGCGGCCGGGCGGGCCCCGTAGGCCCGCCAGAGCGCGGCCAGGCCGACGTGCATGGCGAAGGTCAGCGTCTGGATCCGGTCCACCCCGGCCAGCTCGGCGTCGGCGAGCGCCTGCCGCAGCGAGAAGCCGGCCTCCTCGGCGACGACCGGTTCGATCTCGTCGATCGCGGCGGCGAAGGCGGGCTCGTGGGCGAGCAGGTCGCGGCCCATGCCGGCCCAGTGCGAGCCGTGCCCGGAGAAGACCCAGACGGGCTGGGTGGGCCGGCCGGCCGGCGCCACCCCGGAGACCGTCGTGGGGTCCGGCTGGCCGGCGGCGAGCCGCCGCAGGGCGGCGACCACCTCGTCGCGATCCTGCCCGGTGACCACCGCCCGGTGGGGCAGGTGGGCGCGGCGGCGGGCCAGGGTGTGCCCGACGTCGGCCAGCTCCGGCCGGTCGTCGCCGTCGAGCCGGTCGGCGAGCCGGGCGGCCTGCTGGCGCAGGGCGGCGTCCGAGCGGGCCGACAGCGGGTACAGCGGCCGGGCGGCGTCGGCCGCCGGCGCCTCGGCGCCGGACGGCACGGGCGGCGCCTCCTCCAGCACGACGTGGGCGATGGTGCCGCCGTAACCGAACCCGGAGACCGCGGCCCGGCGCGGACCGTCCCGCTCGGGCCAGGGCAGCGTGCCGGTCACCAGGCGCAGCCCGCTGCCGTCGGCGACGGCGTCGATCGCCCGGCCGCGCAGCGGGGTGCCCGGGATCTGGCCGCGGTGCAGCGCCAGGATGGCCTTCATCAGGCCGGCGACCCCGGCGGCACCCTCCAGGTGCCCGATGTTGGACTTGATCGAGCCGATGAGGCAGGGCCGGTCGCCGGGGCGGCCGGCGCCGTAGACGGCGGCGAGCGCGGTCGCCTCGACGGGGTCGCCGAGCTGGGTGCCGGTGCCGTGCGCCTCGACGTAGTCCACGCTGGCCGGGGCGACGCCCGCCCGGTCGCAGGCCCGCCGGACGACGTGCTGCTGCGCGGGGCCGGACGGGGCCATGATGCCGTCGGTGTGGCCGTCCTGGTTGACGGCGCTGCCGCGGATCACCGCGAGGATGCGGTCGCCGTCGCGTTCGGCGTCGTCGAGCCGCCTGAGCACCAGCACGCCGCACCCCTCGCCGCGGCCGTACCCGTCGGCGTCGCGGTCGAAGGACTTGCTCACCCCGTCCGGGGCGAGGGTGCCGGCGGCCTGGAGGGAGGCGTTCTGCCCCGGGGCGAGCACCAGGTTCACGCCGCCGGCCAGGGCCACCGTGCTCTCCCGTAGCAGCAGGCTCTGGCAGGCCAGGTGCACCGCGACCAGGGACGCCGAGCAGGCCGTGTCGACGGCGACGCTCGGCCCGCGCAGGTCCAGCGCGTAGGAGATGCGGTTGGCCAGCGCGCAGGTGGCCGCCCCGATGCCGGTGTACGCCTCGACGGTCGGCAGGTCCTCCATCAGCCGGTCGCCGTAGTCGGTGGTGCTGACCCCGACGAAGACCCCGGTGTCGGTGCCGGCCAGCCCGGTGGGCGGGACACCGGCGTGCTCCAGGGCCTCCCAGCCGACCTCCAGCAGGATCCGCTGCTGCGGGTCCATCTCCGCGGCCTCGCGGGGCGAGAGGCCGAAGAACTCCGCGTCGAAGCCCGCCACGTCGCGCAGGTAGCTGCCGGCGGTGACGGTGTCGCGCAGGACCGCCTCGTACTCGGGGCCGCGCTCGCGGTAGGCGCGCCAGCGCCGCGCGGGAATCTCCCCGGCGGTCTGGCCGCCCTTGAGCAGCAGCTCCCAGAGGGCGTCCGGGGTGTCGACGTCGCCGGGCAGCCGGCAGCCGATGCCGATGACGGCCACCTGGTACGGGCGGTCGGCGGGATCGTCCCGGGTCATCGTCGTACCTCCGTTGGTCGGGTCGCGGCGCGGGCGGGTCGGTCAGCGGTCGACGTAGGGGTTGTCCAGGACGCGCAGGACGGCGGCGGTGAACTCCACGCCGGGGCCCATCGCGAGCCAGAGCACGTGGTCGCCGGCGGCGACCTCGCCGGTGCGCAGCGAGTGGTGCAGGGCGAGCAGGTGGTCGCTGGCCCCGCAGTGGCCGATCATGCGCCCGAAGTCCCAGGTGGACTTCTCCATCGTCAGCCCCAGCGGCGCCATGCAGCGCTGCTCGACCACCTCGCGGGAGTAGTTCATGAAGGAGACCTTGGCCAGGTCGGCCGTGCCGATGCCGGCCTCGGCGAGCGCCTGCTCCGCGACGGTGGTCATGGTCTCCTGCGCCTCGCCGAGCACGGCGAGCACGGGCGTCTGCTCGGTGATGTGGTAGAAGAGCCGGGCGCCGAAGTCGAGCTCCTTGGCCAGCGTCGCGCCGGGCGGGAACATCGGCTCGCCGCCGCGGTGCACCTCCTCGGCCTCGGGCACGGTGATGGAGCAGACCGACAGCAGCTCGACGAAGCCGCTCTCGGTGCTCAGCACCACGGCCGAGGCGGCGTCGCCGAGGATGAAGCCGAGGTTGGTGCGCCAGCGGTCCAGCAGCGGGGTGCCGTAGTTGTCGGCGGCGACGAGCATGGCCGCCTTGCGTTCCGGCGCGGCCTTCAGGTAGCTGGCCGCGAGTTCGAGCATGGTGAACATGCCGTTGCAGCCCTGCCGGATCTCGGTCGCCCGGGGCACCCCGCCGAGCAGGTAGTGCTGGATGTAGGAGTGCGCCAGCCAGCCCTCGGGGCCCTGGTGCCAGGCGGCTGCGTAGAGCAGCAGGTCGATGTCGCCGCGGCCCAGCTCACTCTCCTTGAGGGCGTCCTGGGCCGCGCGCAGCGCCATGTCCGGGGCGGGCATCTCGCCGGCGACGGCCGCGCCGCCCAGCCCGTGCGTCTCGATGTCCTCCTGCGGGTACAGGCCCTGGGCGACGGCCTCCTCGACGGTGACGGTCTCAGGAAGGTAGGCCCCGATCCCACGGATGTACGTTCCGGCGGTGCGCATCGGCTTCTCTCCTCGGCGTTGGAAATGATCGAGGCATTTCGCTTTAAGATTATATAGCGCTGCGCCGTCGGTCAATGGCTGTCGGTGCCGCCGCCGTCCAGCGACTCGTCGCCCCGCACCAGCCCGGACAGCAGCGTGACGAACGAGATCTTCGCGGGCAGCCGCCCCTGCGGGTCCACGATGGCCTGCGCCCGCAGGTGCAGCTCGTCCTTGCCGTGGGCGCCGGCGTAGAAGAACCGGGTCAGCTCCAGCAGCGCGCCGAGGAAGTCCCGGTAGCGGTCCTCGTACACCTGCATGATGTGGCGTTCCTTCTCGGGCGCGGCCAGCGCCTCGTGCACCGCCCGCGCCACGCTGAGCGCCCCGCGCATCGCCAGGGTCACCCCGGAGGACAGCAGCGGGTCGATGAAGGCGGCCGCGTCGCCGACCAGCACCCACCCGGGCCCCGAGAACTGGCTGCACGCGTACGACCAGTCCCGCGCGGCACGGTAGACGTCGACCCGCCGGGCGCCGGCGGTGAGCCAGGAGACCTCGGTCGACTCCGCGATCTGTTTCTCTAGCAACTGCTCGGGAGGCAGCCCCGACTCGACCAGCCGGGCCGTCGGGGTGACGTAGCCGATCCCGGTCAGCGTCGGGCTCAGCGGCGCGTACCAGAGCCAGCCCTGGGAACGGCTCTCGGTGAGCAGGTCGCCCTCGTTCTCGCCGGGGTAGCGCAGCGCGCCCGCGTAGTAGCTCCACACCGCCACGTTGCGCAGGTCCTCGTGCCAGGAGACGAGCCCGAAGTGCCGGCCGAGCCAGCGCTGCTGCCCGGACGCGTCGACCACGACCGCGGCGCGGGCCTCGATCGGGTCCGACTCCCCCCGGAACTGGTAGCTGACCCCCGCGATCCGGTCGCCGTCGGTCAGCGGCCCCCGGACGGTGGCGCCCTCGACGACCCGCACCCCCAGCTCTCTGGCCCGGTCCAGCAGCAGCGCGTCGAACTCGGCGCGGCGGACCTGCCACGAGTACTCGAACCGGGAGTCGCGGATCTCCCGGAACCGGAACGACCACGGGGTGGTTTGGTTCGCCCCCCACAGCAGGCTGCCGCCGTACTTGACCTGGAAGCGCAGGTCCGCCATCCGCTCCCGCAGACCGAGCGCGTCGAGGGTGGGGATGACGCCGGTGATCAGGGACTCCCCGATGTGGTAGCGGGGGAACTTGTCGCGCTCCAGGAGCAGGACCCGGTGGCCCTCCAGGGCGAGCAGGCCCGCCGTGCTCGATCCGGCCGGGCCGCCGCCGACGACGATCACGTCGTACTCGGGTTCGGGATGGCTCATGGTCGACAGATCCTCCTGCTCGGACAGGGGCGACGCGGCGCTCAGGCGCCCGGCGTGAACGCGATCGGCAGGCTGGCCAGGCCCCGGAACATGGTGCGCGGCTGGTAGGTCAGCCCGTCCGGGGCACAGGCCAGCCGCAGGCCCGGCAGCCGGACCAGGGTGCCCAACGCGGCGCGCAGCTGGGTGCGGGCGAGGTAGGACCCGAGGCAGTAGCGCATCCCCGCGCCGAAGGACATCGACGGGACCGGGTCCCGCCGGATGTCGAACTCGTCGGGCCGGTCGTACCGCCCCGGATCCCGGTTCGCCGCGCCGGCCAGGACGACCACGACGTCGTCGCGGCGCAGCCGCCGGCCGTGCAGCTCCACGTCGCAGTCCAGCTGCCGGGTGTTCGACTGCACCGACGGGTCGTACCGCAGGCACTCCTCGACGGCCCGGTCCAGCAGCTCCGGCCGGCCCCGGAGCAGGTCGAGCTGGTCCGGGTGGTCCAGCAGGCTCAGCAGGGCGTTGCCCACCTGGCTGGCCACCGTCTCGTGCCCGGTGAAGATGAACGTGACCACCGTGCTGACGATCTCGTTGCGGCTCATCAGGCCGCGGTCGTGCGCGGCGAGCATCAGCGTCAGCAGGTCGTCGCCGCCGTCGCGTCGCCGCCGGTGCAGGGCCCGCTCCACGTAGTCGGCGAACTCCGCGATGGCGGCGTGGCCGCGCAGCATGTCGTCGGCGCTGGCGCCCCGGTCCAGGGTCCGTCCCACGTCGCGCGACCAGCGCCCGACCGCCCGCCAGTCCGCGGCGGGCAGGCCGAGCAGGCCGAGCACCGCCCGCAGCGCCAGCGGGTACGCCAGCTCGTCGACCACGTCCGTCGCGCCCCGGGCCAGCGCCGGCCGCAGCAGGTCGTCGACGGTGCCGGCGATCACCGGCTCCAGCCGGCGCAGGGCGGACGGGGAGAAGGCCGGGCCGACCACGCCGCGCAACCGGCCGTGGTCGGGCTCGTCCTGGAACAGGATGATGTCGCCGACGATCTCGGCGAGCAGCCCGGGCCCGACGAGGTCGGTCCAGAACCGCCGGATGCCGGTGCGGGCGAAGCGCTCGTCGCCGAGCACCCCGCGCACGTCGGCGAAGCGGGAGACGTACCAGACGCCGTGCGCGCCCCGGTGCACCGGGTCGTGCCGCAGCAGCCAGTGGTAGGACGGGTACGGGTCACGCCGGACGTCGGCGTCGGTGGGATCGAACGCGGTCACGGCATCGACCAGCACGAGGTGCCCCTTCCAGTGGCTCGGCGCGTCGCCCGCCGCCGGCGGCCGAGGCCGGGCGGCGGGCGGTGCGACCGGATCAACCCGAGACGCGCTCGACGATGCGCCGTACCGTCTCCGCGGGCGTGGGCAGCGCGATCATCTCCTCGCGCACCTCCCGGGCGGCGGTGCGCAGCGACTCGTCCCCGATCAGCCGGCGCAGCAGGTCGGCGTCGACCTTGTCCGACGTGCTGACCAGGCCGAGGCCGCGCCGGCTGACGGCCTCCCGGGCGGTGTGCTGGAACTGGTCGCGCGGGTCCGGCGCGAGCAGCTGCGGGATGCCCGCGTCGATCGCGGTCATCACCGTGCCGCCGCCGCCGTGGTGGACCACCGCGGTGCAGGTGCGCAGCAGGGTGTGCAGCGGCGTCCAGCCGACCGCCCGGACGTTGCGCGGCAGCGTGCCCAGCGGGCTGATGTCGAGGTCGCCGAGGGCGAGCACGAAGTCGGCGTCCACCTCGCCGGCGGCGGCGATGATGGGCTCCACGGCGCCGATGCCGAACGCCTGGAGCTCGATGGTGCCCATGGTGATCGCTACCTCGGGCCGGGCGGGCACCGGCGGCAGCCGGTCGCCGAGGACGGCCCCGCCGCCGTACGGCACCCAGCGCATGAACCAGCCCTCGGGCTCCGCCTCGAGCAGCAGGCTCGGCGGGAACGACTCGATGGTCGCCACCGGCTCGGGCAGGTTGACCTGGTGCTTCTCCATCAGGTCGGTGAGGAAGGAGGCGATCGAGCGGTGCATGCCCCGGGTCCGCCAGGCGCTCTGGTTGCGCTGCACGGCCGGCACCCCGGCGCGGTCGGCGGCCAGCAGGCCGACGGTGGCGCCCTGTTCGTAGACCACCAGGTCGGGGCGGTAGTCGTCGACCAGGGCGATGGTCCCGTCGACCAGCGGGCGGTTCACCGCCGCGATCTGCACGCCCCACTCCTCCAGGTCGATGGCGGGACGGGTGGCGACGGTCTCGGCGAAGCGCGGGTTGTCCTTGGCCACCTGCTCGAAGACCTTGACCGCGCTGAAGTCCGGCGCCACGTCGACCACCTCCAGGCCGGCGGCGGCGGCCCGGTCGGCGTGCTCGGCGACCGCGATCAGCACGTCGTGGCCGGCCGTGCGGAAGCCCCAGGCGAGCTGGATCAGCGGGAAGAGGTGGCCGATGCCGGGGGAGGAGACGAACAGCACGCGCATGTCGGAGCCCTTCTGTTCGGGGTTCCGGCGGGGGTCACCAGCCGGACTTGATCGTTTCGACGACGTGGGACCGGTCGTCCTCGGTGAGCCACCAGCCCACCGGGATGTGGACCACCCGGTCCGCCACCCGGTCCAGTCCGGGCAGGGTGGTTCGGGCCGACGCGACGCAGCTGTGCGCGTCGTTGCGACGCGACACGACGCTGGTGGCGATGCCGGCGTCGTGCAGGCGGCGCATGAAGGCGGGGCGGTCGCGCACCTTCAGCGGGTACATCCAGAAGGCGGGCTCCCGGTCGTCGGCACGCTCGGTCTGCTCGACGCCGTCGATGCCCGCCAGCTCCTTGTCGTAGTACGCGGCGTTCTCCCGGTGCCGGCGCAGCAGCTCGTCGACCCGCTCCAGGTTGGACAGGCCGATCGCCCCACCGATCTCGTTGAGGATGAACCGGTAGCCCCACTCGGCGACGTCGTAGTCGCCGGTGATCCGGTCCGACGCCCGCTCGATGCCGAGCCAGCGGCGCAGCCGCAGCCGGTCGTACAGGTCGTCGTCGGGCAGCACGACGAAGCCGCCGCTGCCGGTCGTGAGGATCTTGATCGCACCGGTGCTGAACACGCAGACGTTGCCGTGCGTGCCCAGCGGCGCGCCGCGGTAGGTCGCGCCCCACGCCTGCGCACAGTCCTCGACGACCAGCGGACGGCGGTCGTACCCCGCCGTGGCCCGGTCCACGACGGCGCGCAGCCGGTTGAGGTCGACCGGGTAGCCGAGCCAGTGGACCACCACGATGGCCCGGGTGGCGGGCGAGATCTTCGCGGCCAGGTCGTCGAGGTCCATGTTGAGGGTGGCCGGGTCGACGTCCACCCACCGGATGCGCAGCCCGTTGGCGAGGATCGGCCAGTTGGTGCCCTCGAAGGTCAGCGGCGTGGTGAGCACCTCGCCCGGCTCGTCGTGCTCCGCCTCGCCGGCGCCCGGCCGGGCGGCGAGGCTCAGCGCCAGGTGGAGCCCGGCGGTGCCGCAGTTCACCGAGACCACGCGGGGGTTGCCGATGCGGCTGCCCACGGCCGCCTCGTACTCGGCGACGGTCGGCCCGTGTTCCAGCCGGCCGCTGCTCAGGACGGCGGAGACGCGCGCGCCGACGTCCGGAGACATGGCGACCTTGGACAGCGGGATCATGACACCCCTCTCGCTAGTTGCAACATGATTCTCAAGTGCCCGAGGGGGGTCGTCAAGGGAGCCCCGTCCATATCGCCCGTAGGGCGTTCTTCCTGCTTGCGGAACTCGTGAGCCGTCCGGTGTCGGGGTTGAGAAATGTATATCTTCAACGGGTCGCCGGACGCCGCGTCCGGCACCGGGTACGCGGGAGGTCCGGGTGTCGTCGCTGCATGTCCGGCTCGGACGGACCGGCCTGCGGGTCAGCCGGGTCGCCATCGGGACCGTCAACTTCGGCGGCCGGGTCGACGAGGCCGAGGCCCACCGGCTGCTCGACCACGCCGTCGCGCAGGGGGTCAACCTCGTCGACACCGCCGACATCTACGGCTGGCGGGTGCACCGGGGGTGGACCGAGGAGATGATCGGGCGCTGGCTGGCGAAGGACCCGACCCGCCGGGACGAGGTGGTCCTCGCGACCAAGGTCGGCAACCCGATGGGCGACGGGCCCAACGCCCGCGGCCTGTCCGCCCGGCACATCGTCGGCGCCTGCGAGGCGTCGCTGCGCCGGCTGCAGACCGACACCATCGACCTCTACCAGATGCACCACGTCGACCGGGAGGTCGGCTGGGACGAGATCTGGCAGGCCATGGAGCAGCTCGTCCGGCAGGGCAAGGTCCGCTACGTCGGATCCTCGAACTTCGCCGGCTGGGACCTGGTGCGCGCCCAGGAGGCCGCGCGGCGGCACCGCCTGCTCGGGCTGGCCAGCGAGCAGTGCGTCTACAACCTGGTCAGCCGGTACGTCGAGCTGGAGGTGCTGCCGGCCGCCGCCGCCGAGGGCATCGGGGTGCTCGTCTGGTCACCGCTGCACGGCGGGCTGCTCGGCGGCGTGCTGCGCAAGCTGGCCGACGGCACCGCGGTCAAGTCCGCGCAGGGCCGGGCCGCCGAGGCGGTCGAGCGGCACCGCGCCACCCTGACCGCGTACGAGCGGTTCTGCGCCGAGACCGGCCGGGACCCGGCGGAGGTCGGCATGGCCTGGGTGCTGCACCGCCCGGGGGTGACCGCCGCGGTCGTCGGGCCGCGTACCCCCGAACACCTCGACGGCGCCCTGCGGGCCCTGCACCGGCCACTGTCGGCGGCCGAACTCGCCCGGCTCGACGAGCTGTTCCCGCCGCCCGGCCGGGGTGGCGCCGCCCCGGACGCCTGGATGTCCTGACCTGACCCGTGCCGGCGCGCCCGGGACCCGACCACGGACGGAGCCGACGATGGCCCACTTCCTGATCGTCAACGTCGCCAGCCACGGCCTCATCCTGCCCACCCTGACCGTGGTCACCGAGCTGGTCCGGCGCGGGCACCGGGTCAGCTACGTCACCGCCGGCGGGTTCGCCGAGCCGGTACGCGCCGCCGGCGCCACGGTCGTGCCCTACCGGTCGGAGATCATCGACGCGGACGCCGCCGAGGTGTTCGGCTCGGACGACCTCGGCGTCCGTCCGCACCTGATGTACCTGCGGGAGAACGTGTCGGTGCTCCGGGCCACCGCCGCGGCGCTCGACGGCGACGTCCCGGACCTGGTGCTCTACGACGACTTCCCGTTCATCGCCGGGCAGTTGCTGGCCGCTCGCTGGCGGCGCCCGGCGGCCCGGCTCAGCGCGGCCTTCGCCTCCAACGAGCACTACTCGTTCTCCCGCGACATGATCGCCCTGGCCGGCACGATGGACCCCCTGGACCTGCCGGTGTTCCGCGACACCCTGCGTGACCTGCTCGCCGAGCACGGCCTGTCCCGGTCGGTCGTGGACTGCTGGAACCACGTCGAAGAGCTGAACCTCGTCTTCATCCCGCAGGCGTTCCAGTTCGCCGGCGACACCTTCGACGACCGCTTCGTCTTCGTCGGGCCGTGCTTCGGCGACCGGCGGTTCCTCGGCGAGTGGACCCGTCCGGCCGACGACCGGCCGGTGGTCCTGGTCTCGCTCGGCACCACGTTCAACGACCGGCCCGAGTTCTTCCGCGACTGCGCGCGGGCCTTCGACGGCCAGCCCTGGCACGTGGTGATGACGCTGGGCGGCCAGGTCGACCCGGCGGCCCTCGGCGGCCTGCCGCCCAACGTCGAGGCGCACCGCTGGGTCCCGCACGTCGACGTGCTGGAACAGGCGACGGTCTGCGTGACGCACGGTGGGATGGGCACCCTCATGGAGGCGCTCTACTGGGGGCGGCCGTTGGTGGTCGTTCCGCAGTCCTTCGACGTGCAGCCGATGGCCCGGCGGGTGGACCAGCTCGGCCTCGGCGCGGTGCTGCCCGGCGAGAAGGCCGACGGTGACTCGCTGCTGGCCGCCGTCGGGGCCGTCGCGGCCGACCCCGGGTTGCTCGGCCGGGTGGCGGCCATGCGGGGGCACGTCCGGCGGGCCGGCGGCGCGGTCCGGGCCGCCGACGCGGTGGAGGCGCACCTGGCCCGTGCGCGCTGACGACCGGGCCCGGCGGCGCGGTCCGCCGCGTGGGCCCGGTGGGGGCGGATCAGCGGGCGGCGGGTGCCGGGCGCGGCCGAGCTGGAGCAGGGCGAGCGGGCGCGTCGGCAGGCCCGGCGGGCGCGGCGCCGGCGCGGAGCTGCGCGGGAAGCAGCTGCTCGGTCAGCAGGGTGCGGTACCGCGCGACGAGCGGCTCGCCGGCCGGCCGGGCCGCGAGCCACCCGCCGACCAGCCGCGCCCCCTCGATGTACGTCACCGAGTAGGCCCGCCACAGCGGGTCGGTCAGGAAGGTGGCGATCTGCGCGGCCCGGTCGCGCGGCAGCAGCAGCCACCGGTGCAGGTGCTCCACCGCGTCGTCGAGCGACGCCCCCCGGTCGTGCAGCAGGATCGCCGCGTCCTGCCGGGCCGGCATCAGCTCGTTGACGAGCCCGACCATCCGCTCGACGAGTTCACCCTCGACGGGCACCCCCTCGTCGGCCAGGACCTCCGTGGTCCACCGGCCCCAGCCGGGCCCGGGCAGCACCGCCGCGGCGTGCTCGGCGGTGCCCTCCGCCACGAGGCACTGCGGCGTGTTGACCAGGGCGATGCGGTGCTCGTCCTGCCCCCGCTCCCGCACCAGGCCGGCCTCCTTGAGGCAGTGCTCGACGTGGTGGCCCGGGTACGCCTCGTGGGTGGCCATCAGCGGCAGGGCGGCGATGGCGCGCCCCGCCGTCTCGTTCAGCGTCACCGTGGAGCGGAACCCGCCGTGGTACCGGTTGAACGCGTTCCACGGCCGGTCGCGCACCACCTCGATGTCGACCCGCTCGGTCTCCGGCAGCCCGAGCAGCGGCCGGGCCCGGGCGCGCAGCGCGTCGGCGACGGCCCGCACGGCGCGGCCCAGCCGGTCCGGCGGCACCACGTTGCGCGCGTAGAACGCCTCGACCTTGTCCATCAGCCGACCGGTGCCCGGGAGCAGGGCGTCGATGGCGTCGTGGACGGCCGCGTACCGTTCGGGGTCGCCCAGCCGCACCTCGACGTCGAAGTAGGTCTGCACCTCCGCGAGGAAGCCGACCTGCTCGCCCGCCGCCCGCCGGGCCGCGCACTCCACCGCCGTCAGCTGGGCGGCCAGGAACCGCCGTCGCTCCGCGTCGAGGCCCGCGTCGTCCAGGCGGCGCAGCAGGTCGCGGGCCTGCCCGGCCAGCTCCGCCGGGTCCGGTGCCGGCTCGGCGGCGACCCGGTCGGCGAGGGCCGGGTCGCCGAACCAGCAGTCGACGTAGCCCTCGATGATCCGGCCCATCCGCAGCCCGAGCGCGAGGTAGTCGGCGACCACCGCGTCGGCGGCGCCGGCACCGGTCACCGGTCCACCCCGAGTCGCACGTCGGCCAGATCGGGCAGGCCGGCGAGCGCCGGCAGGGCGGCCGCGCGGCGCACCCGGGGACCGCGCGGCGCGGCGTCCGTGGCCCGCCGGAACAGCAGGGGTACGACCGCGGCGTCGGCGAGCAGCAGCCGTTCCACCTCCTGCCACAGCGCGACCGCCTCGCGCGGGTCGGCGGCGTCCAGCGCCCGCTCGACCATCCGGTCGACCCGGGGGTCGCGGTAGCCGCCGGGGTTGCCGGGCCCCGCGCCGACCAGCGGTTGCAGGAACACCCGGGCGTTGCCGTAGGCCCACGGCGCGGTGAACGCGGCGGTCGCCAGGTCCCACCGCAGGCCGGGCGCGTCGCCCGTGCCGGTCAGCAGCGCCCGGTGGTTGGCGTCGTCGAGCGCGACCAGGCGTACGTCGATGCCGGCGGCGCCGAGGTCGGCCGCCCAGGAGCGGGCCAGCGCCAGGTCCTCCGCCGTGTCGGGGTGCACCGCGGTCAGGACGAGCCCGTCCGGGTGACCCGCGGCGGCGAGCAGGTCGCGCGGGTCGGCGTCGGGGGCCGGGTCGGCGAGCGGGTCGGGCTCCCGGTGCCCGTCGTTGCCGGGCGGTACGACGGTGTGCGCGGCGCGGACCTCGGACCACGGGTCGGCGGCCCGCGCGATGCGCACCAGCGCCGCCCGGTCGACCGCCCCGGCGACGACCCGCCGCACCGCGGCGTCGGTGACGGCCGGGTTGGCGGGGTCGCGCAGGTTGAACACCAGGCAGGGGTCGAGCCGGTGGCCGGGCACCGGCCCGCTCGGCACGCCCCACGGCAGGTCGGCGTCGTCGGCGGCGAGCCGGTCGGCCAGGTCGCGCGGGCCGCCCGTGGCGGCGCGGAACTCCACCGCGTCGAACCGCTGCTGCCGGATCGGGTCGCTCTCCGCCCGCCAGGCCGGGTTCGGCTCCAGCCGGATCGTGCCGCCCGGGTGCCACGACACGACGCGGTACGGGCCGTTGGCGATCAGGTGGCGGTGCAGCTCGGCGCTGCCCGGCAGGTGGGCGTCGTACTCCGCCGGCGCCGGGGAGGCGCAGCTCTGCGCGAGCATGTCGACGAAGTCCAGGGCCGGTCGGTCGAGCTCGAAGACCACCGTCTCGTCGTCGACGGCGAACACCCCGGGGATGTCGTGGGCGTCCTGGAAGCCGGCGAGGAGGGCGGCGGTGGCCGGGCGGCCGGCGACCGCCGCGGCGTACTCGTCGCAGTACCGGCCCATGCCCCGCAGGGTGCCCCGGAAGTACGCCAGCGCGGGGTGGCGGGTGAGCGGGTTGGCCAGCCGCTTGAAGCCGCGTACGACGTCGTGGGCGGTCACCGGGCGGGGGACCGGGGTGTCCCAGAGCACGCCGGGGCGCAGGTGCACCACGTAGCAGCGGTGGCTGGTCCCCAGCCCGGCGTTGTAGGTCGAGGGCACGTCGGCGGCCAGGTCGGCGACCGGGGCGAGGGCGCGCCAGTCGTCCGGGTCGGGCTCGGGGCGGTAGCTGATCAACTGCCGGGTGCACAACCGCAGCAATTGGCGTTCGGCCGGCAGCCAGGCGGCGGCCGGGTCCGCCTGGTGGACGGCGGCGGGCCCGAGCAGCCGCAGGGTGCCCCGCGGCCGGGTGTCGTTCGTCGTCGTCGGTGCACTGCGCGCCCGCGTCACTTAGGACATCTCCTCGGCCAGGCGGACCATCGTCCGCACGGTGTGGTCGATCTCTTCCCGGGTGTTGAACAGGTGGGTGGTGATGCGCGCCGCGTAGTGCTGGTGCGGTGAGCCGGGCACGTCGAACTCCGTCCAGCGGGTCCAGATCCGGTGTTCGGTCTCCAGGCGCCTGACGAAGCCGATGAACTTCTTGATGTTCCAGGCGTCCTCCGGCCGGCGGAACGGGTTGAACGCGATCAGCGGCGAGCGCAGCCGCGGGTCGGCGCCGGGGGAGTACATGGCCTCGACGCCGAAGGCGTCGATGAGCCGGCCGCGGGCGTACTCGGCGAGGTCCATGATGTACGCCTCGATGCGGCCCCGGCCGATGTCGTCCCACAGCTCGAAGGCCCGGGCCAGGGCGGCGCCGCGTGCCAGGTTGGCGCTGCCGGCGCTCTGCAGGTAGTCGCCCATGTTGTAGCTCTCCACCGCGGTGGTGGTCCGCGGCGGCGGACTGCCCATCATCGGGTACCAGGTCGAGATGAGCGGCCAGAACGTGGGCAGCGGCAGGGGGTTGTGCTCCGGGATGACCTTGTTGCGGACGTAGATCAGCCCGGTGCCGAGCGGACCGCACTGGAACTTCGAGCCGGAGCAGGTGATGAAGTCCGCCCCGGTCGCCCGCAGGTCGCAGTCGAGCATGCCGGGGATCAACGCCCCGTCGATGACGGTGGTCAGCCCGTGCCGGTGCGCCAGCTCGCACAGCTGCCGGATCGGGAACATCGTCCCGGTGAACAGGGTGATCGCGGCGAACGAGAGCACCTTGGTCCGGGGCGTGATGGCGGCCTCGACCAGCTCGACGATCTCCTCGGCGCGCACCTCGTGACCGGACGGCGGGGTGACCGTCTTGAGCACCACCCCGAACCGGTTGCGCAGCAGGTTGAAGTTGGACAGCACGGAGTAGCACTCGTGCGTGGTCGTCACCACCTCGTCGCCCTCGCGCAGGTCGAGGCCGTGGATGACCCGGGCCACCCCCTCGGTGGCGTTGTGACAGATCACCATCTCGTCCTCGTCCACGCCGAACGTCCTGCCGATGGCGGCCCGGTACTCGGTGAACATCGCCGGGCGGTAGACGTCGAGCAGGCCGCCGGTCCACTGCCGGGTCACCCGGTCCACGGTGTCCAGCACCTCGTACGGCATCGCGCCGACCGTGCCCGTGTTCAGGTGCACGGTCGTCGGGTCCAGGGCGAACAGGTCGCGGATCTGGGCCCAGGAGGCGGTGCGCAGCGGGCTCCGCGCCGGGGACGCCGACGCGGCGGTCGGGCCGGGGGACTCCACGGTACGGCTCACGGTGATCCCTTCGTAGCCGACGACGGGCCGGGAGCGCGGTGCGTCCCGGGCCGGGGAACTGCCACCACTTTCTCAAGTGAAATTGACGCCGACTATCGCGCAAGTTGCGCTCCTAGCCGCCGCCGCACCTGACATGCACTTGACTCTGGTATAGCATTCGACGCAGTGCATCGGCACAGTCCGCCATCACGGGCCGGAGGGGACATGGACAGGTTGCAGTCGGCGCTGGCCCTCTACGAGGAGGCGATGGGCTACACCTACGCGGCCGCCCTGCGGGCCGCCGCCACCATCGGCGTCGCCGACCACCTGGTCGACGGCCCCCGTACGCCCGCCGAGCTGGCCGCGGCGACCGGCACCGACGCGGACGCGCTCCGCCGGGTGCTGCGCCTGCTGGCGGTCCGCGACGTGGTCCGCGAGGTCGACGGCCGGTTCGCCCTCACCGACAAGGGCGCCGCGCTGCGCTCGGACTCGCCGGTGCCGGCGCGGGCCGGCATCCTCATGTTCACCGACACCATGTTCTGGACGATGAGCCACCGGGTGGCGCGCGCCCTGGAGCCGGAGCGGCCGGCCTTCGCCGACATCTTCGGCGGCTCGCTCGACGCCTACTTCGACGGCGACGCGGAGGTCGAGGCGCTCTACTACGAGGGCATGGAGACGGTCAGCGCGGCGGAACACCTGATCCTCGCCCGCGCCGGCGACTTTCCCGCCACCGGCACCGTCGCGGACGTCGGCGGCGGCCGGGGCGGCTTCCTGCTCACCGTCCTGCGTGAGCATCCCGGCTTGCAGGGCGTGCTGCTGGACCGCGCGGAGGTGGTGGCCCGGCACCGGCTGGACGCCCCGGACGTGGCGGGGCGCTGGAAGGTCGTCGAGGGCGACTTCCTCCGCGAGGTGCCCCACGCCGACGTGCACGTGCTCAAGCGCATCCTGCACAACTGGGGCGACGACGACAGCGTCCGGATCCTCGCCAACTGCCGTCGGGTGATGCCGGCGCACGGGCGGGTGCTCGTCATCGACGCCGTCGTCCCGGAGGGCAACGACGCGCACCAGAGCAAGGAGATGGACTTCATGATGCTCGCCGCGCGCACCGGCCAGGAGCGCACCGCCGCCGAGCTGGAGCCGCTGTTCGCCGAGGCCGGGCTGCGCATGGACCGGGTGGTCGGCACCTCGTCGGTCATGTCCATCGCGGTCGGCGTGCCGGCCTGACCCGGGGAAGGGCGGCAGACCCGTGCCGGAGCACGACCAGCACCCCCGCCACGGCGGCACGCTGCGCTACTACGGGCCGGGTGGCCTCGACCACCTGGACCCCGCCGCCGCCTACTACGCCTTCTCCCACCAGGTCATCCGGCTCTTCGCCCGGCAGCTGTTCAGCTATCCCACCACCGAGGACGCCACCGCGCTGGTGCCGGTGCCCGACGTGGCGGCCGAACTGCCCACGGTGGACAACGGCGGCCTGAGCGAGGACGGCAGGACCTACACGATCCGCCTGCGGGACGGGGTCCGCTGGGACACCAGCCCGCCGCGCCCGGTGACCGCCGGGGACTTCGTGCGCGGCTTCAAGCGGATGGCCAACCCGGTCGCCGGCGCCGGCGCCATCGCCTACTACACGAGCACCATCGCCGGGATGGCGCAGTTCGCCGAGGGCTACCGCGCCCGCTTCGCCGGCCGTACGCCCACCGCCGCCGAGCTCGCCGACTACCAGAACGGCCACGAGATCAGCGGGCTGTGGGCCAAGGACGACCGGACCCTGGTGATCGAGCTGCTGCGCCCCGCCAACGACATGCTCAACCTGCTGGCGATGCCGTTCGCCTCCGCCGCCCCGCGGGAGTTCGACGACCTCGTGCCGGACGGTCCGGACTTCGCGCGCCTGGTCCGCTCCAACGGGCCGTACCGGATCACCAGCTACGTGCGGGGCAGCCACCTGACCATGGACCACAACCCCGCCTGGCGGGCCGACGCCGACCCGATCCGCCGCCGGTACGTGGACCGGATCGACGTCCGCATGGCCAAGGTGAGCGACGAGCGGGTCCGGGCCGAGATCGAGAGCGGGGCGGCCGACCTGTCGTGGGGCGCCGCCGTGGGCAGGCCCCGCCGGCGCACCGAGGCCGACCGGCACCTCGGCTGGGCGCTCAACCCCTACCTGGCGTTCAACCTGCACAGCCCGCACGAGCGGGGGGCGCTGCGCAAGCGCGCGGTGCGGCTGGCGATCGCGTACGCCGTCGACAAGGCCCGGCTGGTCCGGTTCTTCGACGACATGAACATCGGCACCGTGACCCGGCCCGCGCACACCGCCATCCCGCCGGGCAACTTCGGGCACCGGGCGTACGACCCGTACCCGACGCCGGGGGACCGGGGCGACCGGGCGCGCTGCCGGGAGCTGCTCGCCGAGGCCGGGTATCCCGACGGTCTGCGGCTGACGATGATCTACCGGATCGACGCGGTGCACGGCCAGGTGGCCAAGGCGATAGCCGAGGACCTGACCGCCGGCGGCGTCGACGTCCGGCTGGTGGAGATCGACCAGACCGACGAGTACTACCGCATCCTGCAGGATCCGGCCCGCGCGGCGGCCGGGGAGTGGGACATCACCCCGGCCGCGTGGATGCCGGACTGGTTCGGCAACAACGGGCGGTCGTACGTGCAGCCGATGTTCCAGTCCAACACCGGCGTCGGCACGGCCAACTACGGCGGCTACCACAACCCGCTCGTCGACGAGCTGATCGACCGGGCGCTGTCCGCCCCGACCGAGGCCGAGGCGGAGGAGCTGTGGCACCGGGTCGACCGGCAGGTGCTCCAGGACGTCGCGATCGTGCCGATCCTGGCCTGCGAGCCGACCATCGAGCACCTGACCAGCTCCCGGGTGCGGGGGGCGATCCCGCTGCCGCACGTCGACCGCTGGTACGACGCGGCGAACCTGTGGCTGGACCCGCCCGACTGAATTCGGCCCACGGCTAATAGCAGCCTTGACTGATATAAGCAGCTCTTGTAGTTTGGCCCCGACGGGACTTCGTGATCCGGCTATCCGAGTTCGCCTGTGACGCGACAGGAGTGAGCATGACAACCAATCCGGCCCTGGCCATCGAGACCCGCGAGCTGGTGAAGGTCTTCGGCCAGACGCGCGCGGTCGACGGACTGGACCTCGTGGTGCGGGCCGGGACGATCCACGGGGTGCTGGGCCCGAACGGGGCCGGCAAGACGACGGCCATCAAGATGCTCACCACCCTGATGCGACCCACGTCCGGCACCGCGTCCGTGCTCGGGCACGACGTGGTCCGCGAGGCCGCCGAGGTCCGGCGCCGCATCGGGCTCACCGGCCAGACCATGTCGGTCGACGAGGACATGACCGGGTTGCAGAACCTGATCCTCGCCGGCCGCCTGCAGGGCCTGCGGCACGCGTCCGCCGCCGCGCGGGCGGAGCAGCTGATGGAGGCGTTCGACCTCACCGAGGTCGGCAACCGGCTGGTGAAGACCTTCTCCGGCGGGCAACGGCGCCGCATCGACGTGGCCGCGAGCATGGTGGTGACCCCCGAGCTGCTCTTCCTCGACGAGCCCACCACCGGCCTCGACCCGCGCAGCCGCAGCGAGGTCTGGGAGATGATCCGGGCGCTGGTCCGCGACGGCGGCACCGTCCTGCTGACCACGCAGTACCTCGACGAGGCGGACCACCTCGCCGACGAGCTGACGCTCATCGACCGCGGCCGCATCGTGGCGCAGGGCACCCCGCCCGAGCTGAAGGCGAGCCGCGCGGCCGGCGTGCTGGACGTCCGGCTGCGCGACCCGGAGCGCCGGGCCGACGCGGGCACCCTGCTCGCCGGGGCCGTCGGCGCCTCCGTCGACCTCGACTCCGACCCCGCACGCCTGTCGGTGCGGGTGACCGACGCCGACCGGGCCGCGCTGGCGCTGGGTGAGCTGGCGCGGGCCGGCATCCACGTCGACGACTTCACGCTCGGCCAGCCCTCGCTCGACACGGTGTTCCTCGCCCTCACCGGTCACTCGACGCTCGACGCCAGCGAAGAAGAGGAAGCAGAGGTACGGGCATGACGACACCCAGCACGGAGGTGCGGCCGCTGCCGGCCGAGATCTTCAGCCGGTCGGTGGCCGGCGCGGAGCGACCGCCCCGCCCCGGTCCGCTCTTCGCCGTCCGCACGTTCGCCTGGCGGAACCTGATCAAGCTCCGGTACGTGCAGGACCATCTCGGCACCGCGGTGGTCTTCCCGATCATCCTGACGCTGGTCTTCACCTACCTGCTCGGTGGCGCGATCGCCGGGTCGCCCCGGGAGTACCTGCAGTTCTTCCTCCCCGGCGTGATCGTGCTGTCGCTGGTGTCGTCGAGCATGATGAGCGCGTTGACGCTCAACCGGGACATCGCGACCGGCATGTTCGACCGGGTCCGCAGCACGCCGATCTGGCAGCCCGCCGTGCTGGTCGGGGCGATGGCCGGCGACGCCGTGCGGTACGCCCTGACGTCGATCGTGCCGCTCTCGCTGGGCCTCCTGCTGGGCTTCCGGCCGGACGGCGGCCTGTCCGGCGTGGTGCTCGCCCTGCTCTACCTGCAGCTGTTCACCTTCAGCGTCGCCTGGCTGTGGATGCTGTTCGCGGTGCTGATCCCGCAGCCGACCGCCGCCGCCGGCGTCGTCAACCTCCTGCAGTTCGTGCTGCTCTTCGGCAGCAACATCCTGGCGCCGTCGCAGACCATGCCGGGATGGCTGGAGGCGGTGGTCAAGCTGAACCCGGTCACCCACGCCGCGACCGCCGCCCGGGGGCTGATGCACGGCACGGTGACCTCGGGAGAGATGGGCGCCGGCCTGCTGGCCTGCGCCATCCTCGTCGCGGTGCTCGCCCCGCCCACCATCTGGCTCTACAGCCGCAAGCAGCGCTGACGCACCCCGCCGACGGCCCCGGTGCCCCTGCTCCCCGGCAGGGCCCCGGGGCCGTCGCGGCGTCGCGTGCCGGATCGGCCCTCGCAGGTGTGCGGTCGGCCGGGGCGCCGCGGGCCGCCGGGTACGACCTCGGGGGAGCCGCCACCGGCCGGCGGACAGACGACAGCCCCGGTCGGACTCGTGTCCGTCCGGGGCTGCGACGTGGTGGGTCGAGCCGCTCCTGCCCGGCTACGAGCCGGACTGCACCAGCGCGGCCCAGGTCTCGGCGCGCTCCTGCGACACCCGCATCATCTCGGGGCTCGGCTCGAACTCCTCGGCCGCGTCCTCGGGCACCGGACCGCCGGGCAGGTCTCCCCGGACGAACATGCCGAGGAAGTCGAGGGCCATCTCCCAGCCGACGCCCACCTCCACGAGCATCGGCTCCGAGACCGTCGCGTGCTCGAGTTCGAGGAGGGTGCCGCCGCCGTCCTCGCTGAGGCGCAGCTCCACCTCGCTGTCGGGCTTGCCCTCGTACACCCAGCTGAGGGTGAGCCGACGCGGCGGCTCGCAGCGCAGGATGTCCCCGTGGGCGTTGCCCTGGAGGGCGAAGTGGCCGCCCTCGCGGAGGTCGCCCTGCGGCTCGATGAACCAACGGTTGATGCGGTTCGGGTCGGTGCAGGCGCTCCAGACCTCGTCGACGGGCGCGTCGTAGCGCTGCCGGATGATGATGCTGCGGGCGTCGCCGGCCGCGATCCGACGCCGGCCGAGGACGCGTTCCGTCGCCTGGCCCGATGCCACCGGGTTGTTCACTTCTTCGCCCCTTCCTCATCGATCTTGGCCTGGAACGACTGGAGGATGGTCGGCCAGCCCTTGTCCATGCCGTTGCGGACCCGCTTGGCGTGCTTGGTGCCCATCCGGTCGAAGTGGGTGTGCTCGACGTCCACCCGGGTCTTCTTCTGGCCGTCGGCCACGAAGGTCACGGTGAACTCGCTGGCGTTGTCCGGGTCGATCCGGCCGAAACCGTTGAGCCGCCAGCCGATGACCAGCGTGTCCGGCTCGTCCACCTTCCGGATCAGGCCGAACGTGTGCTCCTCGCCCTGCTCGTCGATCTCGTACCAGCGGCCGCCCTTCTTGTCGACGCCCAGCGGGGCCCCCACCTTGGTGGTGCGGAAGTTGTTCGGCCACCACTCGGGGAATCCCTCCAGGAACACCTTGAAGGCGGTCTTCCGGTCGGCCTTGACCGTGACGCTGTGCCGGACGAACGGGTCGTAGTTCGGGGGCTTCGGCTTCTTCTCGGCGGTGCTCTTGGTCGCCGTGCTCTTCGCGGCCGGCGCGGTCTTCTCCTGAGTCATGTCTCGTCCTCACTGTCGCTGTGCGGAAGATGGGCGCGTCAGGCGGGGTCCGCCCATCCTCCTCCATAAGTCGGCACGAACGTAAGTTATAGTTTATACGTAGTCCGGTCAATCGCGCGGCGAGCGCGGCGGACCCCCGCCGGGTGTCGGCCCTCCCGTGTGGCGGAAGGCGTCGCGGCTCAGTCGCCCCACCGCAGGTAGGCCGGCGCGGGTCGCCCGGGGAGCAGCCGCAGTGGCGCGTGGTCCAGGCCGAGCACCTCCCGCATCGCGATGTTCTCGCCCGGCCACTTCGGATTGTCGAGCTCGTCGAAGGCGACGATGCTGCCCTTCGTCAGGTAGGGCCGGATGGCCTCCAGGACCGCCTTCGTCGGCTCGTAGAGGTCGAGGTCGAAGTACGCCAGCGCGATGACGGTCTGCGGGTTCTCCGCGAGGTAGCGCGGCACCGTCTCGCGCACGTCGCCCTCGACGAGCACGCTGCGCCGGGTCACGTGGCCGAAGAACTCGCTGCACTCGTGCGCGTCCAGCACCTCCCGCAGGTACGCGGGGTAGCCGCCCGGCACCGCGAAGCGGCCCTGGTACGCCGTCGGACCCACCCGGTCGACGTCGTTGACGTCGGGGAAGCCGGTGAAGGTGTCGAAGCCGACGATGCGCCGCAACGGGTTGTACGGCTCGTAGACGCCGCGCAGGGCGGCGAAGGTGGCGAGGTGGCGACCGAAGCGGACGCCGAACTCCATGATCACGCCCGGCACGTCGAGGACCTCGCGGTAGAGCGCGTCCATGGAGAGCAGGTCGGTCATCTGGTGGCGGCGCAGGAACAGGGGGAGGTTGTTGACCAGTTCCTCCGTCGGGATGGGGGAGTTGGTCAAGAGCTTCGTCAGGCGCTGGGTGGTCTCCGTCTCCTCCGGTGAGTCGTGCACGAACGCACGCAGGTCCTGACCGTCGCCGCTGTCCATCCGCAGCCTCCACTAGCTAGATCACTTTATAGTTTCAAGCGTAATGGAGGGGTGTTGTCGACACAACACGGTCGCGCCGGCCGAGATCCTCTGGCTGCTGGGGCTGTCACCATCTCCGCAAGATGGACCACTGTAGATCGACTTGCCCGTGTGCTAGATATGACTCAAGTAGACGGGTCGCCCCTGCCCCACTCCCGGAAAGGCAAGTGATCGCCGTGCGTGTGCTGTTCGCCAGTCTCGGAACCCATGGCCACACCTACCCCCTGCTGCCACTGGCCACGGCCGCCCGTGCGGCGGGCCACGAGGTCACCTTCGCCACCGGCGAGGCCTTCGCGGGCACCCTGCGGAAACTGGGCTTCGAACCGGTCGCCACCGGGATGCCGGTCTTCGACGGGTTCCTGGCGGCACTGCGGATCCGCTTCGACACCGACAGCCCGGAGGGCCTGACCCCCGAGCAGCTCAGCGAGCTGCCGCAGATCGTGTTCGGGCGGGTCATCCCGCAGCGCGTCTTCGACGAGCTCCAGCCGGTGATCGACCGGGTGCGGCCCGACCTGGTGGTGCAGGAGGTCAGCAACTACGCCGCCGGCCTCGCCGCCCGCAAGGCGGGCATCCCGGCCGTCTGCCACGGGGTCGGCCGGGACACGCCGGACGAGCTGACCGGGTCCATCGAGGAGGAGGTGCGGGGGCTGGCCCAGCGGCTCGGCCTCGACCTGCCGCCCGGTCGTATCGACGGCTTCGGCAACCCCTTCATCGACATCTTCCCACCCTCGCTGCAGGAGCCGGAGTTCCGGGCCCGGCCGCGGCGGCACGAGCTGCGCCCGGTGCCCTTCGCCGAGCAGGGCGACCTCCCGGCCTGGGTGTCCTCCCGCGGAACCGGGCGCCCGCTGGTCTACCTGACCCTGGGCACGTCCAGCGGCGGCACCGTCGAGGTGCTGCGGGCGGCGATCGACGGGCTCGCCGGCCTCGACGCCGACGTCCTCGTCGCCAGCGGCCCCTCCCTCGACGTCAGCGGGCTGGGCGACGTGCCGGCCAACGTGCGGCTCGAGTCCTGGGTGCCGCAGGCGGCCCTGCTGCCCCACGTCGACCTGGTGGTGCACCACGGCGGCAGCGGCACGACCCTCGGCGCCCTCGGGGCCGGTGTGCCGCAGCTGTCCTTCCCGTGGGCGGGGGACTCCTTCGCCAACGCCCAGGCGGTGGCCCAGGCCGGTGCCGGTGACCACCTCCTGCCCGACGCCATCAGCCCCGACGCGGTGGCGAGCGCCGCCAAGCGGCTGCTGGCCGACGAGGGCTACCGGAAGGGGGCGCGGGCCGTGGCGGCCGAGATCGCCGCCATGCCGGGCCCCGACGAGGTCGTCGGCCTGCTGCCGGAATTCGCCGGCCGGAGCGCCGGCTGACGGCACACCGCCGGGGTCGGCGTCCGTCGGCCCCGGTCGGGCGGCCGTCGTCCGCGCGCCCGACGCGCCGGCCGGTGTGCGGCCCGCGGGGCGGCCGCCCCGCCCTCCGTTCCCCGACGCCGGGGCGAGCCGTCGCGCCGTGGGCGGCGAGGGCGCGTGCCGCTCAGTCCTGGCCGTCGTCGGTCGCCGGGCGGCGCGGCCGGCGACCCTCGGACCCGCCGGTGCGCTCCCCGGCCTGGCGCGCGCGACCGCGCGCGAGCTCCGTGCCCAGGGCGTCGAGGCGCTGGTTCCAGAAGCGCCGGTAGCGGTCCAGCCACCGGTCGAGCTCCTGCAGGGGGGCGGGGTCGACCGCGTAGAGCCGACGGGTGCCCTGCGGGCGGACGGTGGCGAAGCCGTTCTCGCGCAGCACCCGCAGGTGTTGGGAGACGCCGGGCTGGGAGATGCCGAACTCGCGCTGCACGACCGCGCCGACCTCGCCGGCCGACAGCTCGCCGTCCGCCAGCAGCTCGATGATGCGCCGGCGGACGGGGTCGCCCAGGATGTCGAACGCGTGCACGGTACGACAATATCAGACCGTGGTTATAGAAGCGGCGGATTCGCCCGCTCGCTCCGCCGGTCCCGCCCGTCGGCGGGTGGCGGACGGGCGGCCGGGCCGCGAGGGGGAGAGATGTTCGGACCGGAGCACGCCGAGGTGTACGAGGCGGCCTACCGCGGCCGGGGCAAGAGCTGGCACGCCGAGGCCACGGACGTGGCGGACCGGATCCTGGCCGCCCGTCCCGGCGCCGCCCGGCTGCTGGACGTCGGCTGCGGCACGGGCGCGCACCTGGAGACCTTCGCCACCCGCTTCCCCCACGTGGAAGGGCTGGAGCTGGCCCCGGCGATGCTGGCGCTCGCCCGCCCCCGGCTGCCCGGGGTGCGCCTGCACGCCGGGGACATGCGGGAGTTCGACCTCGACGCCACGTTCGACGCCGTGACCTGCCTGTTCACCGCCGTCAACTTCCTCGGCACGGTGGGGGAGATGCGCGCCGCCGTGGCCAGGATGTCGGCGCACCTGGCGCCGGGCGGCGTGCTCGTGCTGGAGCCGTGGTGGTTCCCGGAGCGGTTCATCGACGGGTACGTCGGCGGCGACCTCGTGCGCGAGGAGGGCCGCACCGTGGCGCGGGTGTCCCGGTCCACCCGGCAGGGCCGGGTGACGCGGATGGAGGAGCGCTGGCTGGTCGGCGACGCCGCCGGGATCCGCGAGTTCAGCCAGGTCGGCCTGCTCACCATGTTCACCCGCGAGGAGTACGACGCGGCGTTCGCCGACGCCGGCTGCGAGGCCGCGTACGTCGAGGGCTGGTTGACGGGCCGGGGCCTTTTCGTGGCGACGCGCACCGGCGGGTCCGCCACCCCGTCAATGGGTTGACCGCCCGGATCGGGTGGCGCGGCGGCCGAGATATCCGGGCCGTTCATATAGCCGACAGGACGCTAGCCGTGGCATTGCTGACGTGGCAGTCTCCTGTTCACAACGATCTATTCGTCAGTTGTCGGAAAATGCTGGACCGGACGGTCGTTCCGTTGTCGTGACCTGTTCACGATCCGGTCGGAATGTGTCGCGGTTCAATTCTCCGTGCCTGACCGGATCGACCACGACGGCGTGCTGCGCCCGGCCGAGGACGGCGGGGGGACGCCGTGCGGTCCGGCCGGCCACGGCGGACCGCACGGCACCCCGACCCCCCGTCGCCCGCCGCCGCGGAGGCGCCTCGACACCTCTCGATCGAGGAGCGACGTGACCGACACCGACGGACGACCGCACCGACTGCCGGCTCTCACCGGGTACCGCTTCTTCCTCGCACTCACCGTGGCGCTGGTCCACGTCTTCTCGACGTCCCAGCTCTTCGCCGACGACGCACTGCAACTCGGGCTGGGGCTGACCACCCCCCTGGCCTCGGCGGCGCTGGCCTCGTTCTTCACCCTCAGCGGCTTCGTCCTGACCTGGTCGGCGCCACCGGGCGACACCGCCGCCCGGTTCTGGTCCCGCCGGTTCTGGAAGATCGTGCCCCTGCACGTGCTCGGCTGGGCCGTCGCCGTCGGGTTCCTCGTGGCGACCACGGCGCCCTCGCCGGCCACCGGCGTCTCCGCCGACCTGGAACCAGGGCCGGCGGTGACGAGCCTGCTGCTGGTTCAGGGGTGGGTGCCCTCCTGGGACTACCTGTCCTACCTCAACGCGCCCGCCTGGTCGATCTCCACGGAGGCGTTCTTCTACCTGCTCTTCCCCCTGCTGCTGCCGCTGGTCCAGCGGATCCCGGCGCACCGGCTGTGGCGGTGGTGCCTCACGTTCGGCGGCGGGATCCTGCTGGTGTCGGTGGTGAGCCCGCTGCTGCCGGGGGCGCCGCAGCTGGGCTGGCTGCCCTTCAACCTCAACGAGTACTGGTTCGTCTACACCTTCCCGCCGGTGCGCCTGCTGAACTTCCTGCTCGGCATGGTGCTGGCCCGGATCGTGCTGACCGGCCGGTGGCGTCCGGTGGCCCGCTGGAAGCTCGTGCTCGGCACGGTCCTCGCCTTCCTGGTCACGCCGATGCTGCCGTTCACCTTCATCTTCAGCGCCGCGCTGTTCGTGCCGTTGTTCGCCGTGATCCCCAACCTGGCGCTGGCGGACCTGGCGGACCGCGGGCGGGTGCTGCGCGGCCGGGCCCTGGTCGCCCTCGGCGACGCCTCCTACGCGCTCTACATCATCCACTTCCCGATCATGCTGATCGTGCGCCACCTGGTCGGCGCCGAGCGGCGCTTCGGGGCCGGCACCGCAGCCCTGATCGCCCTGGGCATCCTGCTCGTCTCGACACTCGTCGCGCTGGGCCTGCACCGGTGGTTCGAGGAGCCGCTGCGGCGGCGCTTCGCCGCGCCGCGTCCCGCCGGCCGGCCCGACCTGGGCACCGGTACGGGGCCGGCGACGATCCTGCCCCAGCAGGTCTGACCACCACCCGGCCGCGCGGGTTCCCCGGCCCGGGTCCACCCGGGTCGGGGCGCCGGCCCGGGTCCACCCCGGGCGCGCGTGCCCGGCGGGAGGGACGGCGACCCGCCGGTGGCCGCCGGGCGCCGCCCCGAGGGACGCGCCCGGCGGCACGGACCGGCGCGCACCCCGACCTACCGGACGACCAGCCCGTCGTCGGCCTGCGCCGTCCACCACGGGTTGCGGCGGGCCCACTCGACGGTCCGGCGCAGGCCGGTCACCAGCGGCACCCGGGCCCGCCAGTCCAGCAGCGCCGCGGCCTTGCCGCAGTCCGGGACGCGGCGCGGGATGTCCTGGTAGCGGGCCCCGAGCCCGGCGCCGGTGTCCGCGCTCAGCGCCGCCACCGGCACCCCGGCCACCGTGCCGGCCAACCGGACCGCCTCGGCGACGGTGGTCTCCACGCTGCTGCCGATGTTGAAGCACTCGCCGACGGCCCGCGGATGGGCCGCCGCCAGCAGGGTCGCCTCGGCCGCCTCGTCGATCCAGGTGAAGCACCGCGTCTGGCGGCCGTCGTCGTAGACCACGGGCGGTACGCCGCGCAGCAGCCGGGCGATGGTGCGGCTCAGGACGTAGGCCGGGCGCTGGCGCGGGCCGTAGACGTTGAAGTACCGCAGCACCGTCACCGGCAGGCCCTCCTGCCGGTGGAAGGCGAAGGCCAGGTGCTCGGCCGCCGCCTTGCTCGTCGAGTACGACCACCGGTCCGTCGCCGTGCTGCCGAGCACCCGGTCGTCGTCCTCGCGCCACGGCACCCGCGGATTGCGCCCGTACACCTCGCTCGTGCTGGACACCACGACCCGGGCGCCCGCGCGCAGGGCGGCGCGCAACGCGTTCCGGGTGCCGTCCACGTTGATCTCGACCACGTCCAGCGGGCGACTGAGGTACCGGTCGACGCCCACGACCGCCGCGAGGTGGTAGATCTCGTCCACCCCGGCGGCGGCCCTCGCCAGCGCGTCGGCGTCCCGGACGTCCCCGCGGACGTGCCGGATCGCACCCGGCGGGTGCGCGAGGTCGGGCGGCGGGTCGGCGAGGTCGTAGACGACGACCTCGTCACCCCGGCGGGCCAGCCGTTCGACGACGTGGCTGCCGACGAAGCCGAAGCCGCCGGTGACCAGGGATCTGGGCACTGTCGCTCACCTTCCAATGCCGCGGTATGCGAAGCCGAACCGGTGCAGCTCGCGGATGCGCGCCGGCGAGAGGTGCATGCGCCCGTCGAAGACCAGGCAGGGCTGGTCCACCTGCCCGGCCAGTACGCCGAGGTCGAGCTCGTGGAACTGGCGGTGCCCGGCGAGGAAGGCCAGGCAGCCCGCCCCCGTCACCGCCTCCTCCAGGCTCGCCGCCGGCGCGACGCCGAAGCGGGCGACGATCTCGGCGGGGTCGGCCAACGGGTCGAAGATCCGGACCCGGAAGCCGCTGTCGCGCAACGCCGCCACGACGCCGCGTACCGGCGTGTTGCGCACGTCGCCGGTGTCGTTCTTGAACGCGGCGCCGAGCACGGCGATCGTCGTGTCCGACGGGTCCCGCCCCAGCTTGACCAGCTCGTCGCCGATGACGGCGGCGGTGTGGCGGGGCATGTCGTCGTTGACCGCGCGGGCCGTCTCGACCGTGCGCAGGGGCACGCCCCGGTCCCGGCCGTCCCGCCAGGCCATCCACGGGTCCTTGGTCAGGCAGGAGCCGCCGACACCGACCCCGGGCAGCAGCAGGTTCACCATGCTGCTGCCCTTGGGCAGGGTGTTCGCCGCGCCGATCACGTCGAGGACGTCCACCCCGAGCACCGCGCAGTACCGGGCCAGCTCGTTGGCGATCGCCACGTTCGCGTCGATCCACCAGTTGGTCGCGAGCTTGACCACCTCCGCGGCCTCGGCCGACGGCACCTGCCGCACGTCGACGCCGAGCGCGGACCGCCAGAACCGTTCGGCCGAAGCGGCGCTGCGCGGGCCGCACCCGCCGACCACCACCGGCAGCGTCCGCACCTGCGCCAGCGCCACGCCCTCGGCCAGCCGCTCCGGGCAGAAGGCCAGCCCGAAGTCGCGCTCGTGCACCAGCCCGCCGCTCTCCAGCAGGGGCGCGACGAGGGTGCGGGTGGTGCCCGGGGAGACCGTCGACTTGAGGATGACCAGTTGTCCGGCGCGCAGCCGGGGAGCGATCTGCTCGCACGCCGCCACGAGCTGGTCGGTGACCATCTCGTGGCCGGGGTCGGTGGGCGTGCCGACCGTCACGATGACCACGTCCGCCCCGTCGACCGGGTCGTACGACGTGCTGGCCGTCAGCCGTCCGGTGGCGGCGAGGTCCCGGACCGCCTCGGCCAGGCCGGGCTCGGGCAGCCGGCAGCGGCCGGCCCGCAGGTCCGCGACCGTGCCGGGGTCGCTGTCGACCGCGACGACCTCGGCGCCGCGGCCGGCGAGGGTGACGGCGAGACAGGTGCCGACGTAGCCGGCACCGGCGATGACCACCCTCAGCGGGGACGGTCCGCCCGGGTCGGGAAGGAACGGCATGATGGCCCGGCACCGCCTTCCTGGTCACGACCTCGTGGTCCTGTCGCCGACAAGAGCGCGTGCCCGTGCCGCCGGGTCACGCGATGGCCGCCGTGGCGAGCGCGGTGCGGCCGGCCGTCCAGGCCGGGCCCGAGCGGCCCGCCGGTCCGGACAGCCGCATGAACCGCTCGACGAGCCGGCACACCGGGCCGATGGCCAGTGCCGGCGGGTCGGTCGGCCGCGGCGGCGCGGCGTCGACCCGGGCGACCGCGTACCCGTCCTGGGGCAGCACCAGGTCGGTGGTGCCGAACAGGTGGCTCGTGGGCTCCTCGTCCACCAGGGCGCGGGTCAGCGTGCTGTCGCCCCGGACCAGCACGACCCGGGCCTGGTACGGGCCCGGGCGGGTCGCCACCCGGACCGGCGAGCCGCCGGCCGCCACCGCCCAGGCGGTCGGCGCGTCCGTGGCCTCCCGGTCGCCGCGCAGGCCGACCAGCACCAGGTCGCCGGGCGCACTGCCCGGCACGTGCAGCATCAGCCGGGGCCGGGCCACCTCGGCGGCCGCGTGGCGCAGCCAGCCCGCCAGGGCGTGGCAGGGCCGGCCGGCCAACAGCCGCGACATCTGCCGGAAGTGCCCCGGCGACGTGCCGACGAGCCGGGAGAACTGGGTCGTGAAGGTCCCGGCGCTCGTGTAGCCGACGTGGCCGCTGATCGCGGTCACCGTGAGGCCGGAGTGCAACAGCATCCGGCGAGCCTCCGCCATCCGCAGCGCGGCGAGGAAGCGGGCCGGGGTCATCGTGGTCACGTCGCGGAACAACCGGTGGAAGTGGAACGGGCTGAAGGGGACCACACGGGCCAGGTCGGCCAGCTGCAACGGCTCCGACAGATGCCGGCGCATGTAGTCGATGGCCCGCGCCGCGGCCGCCTCACGGGACTGTTCCACCGTGTTCCGGGCAACGCCAGACGTCGATTTCACATCAGCTCCCTGTGGCAGTGGATCGGGCACCGCAGAGGAGTCTGCGCAGTCCTCCTTGACGTTTTCTTGAACGCCTCGGACACCCGCTGGTGGCGCCCCGCACGCCTCAGCCGAGCAAGTTGGGAGAAGCAGATCCGATGAACGCCGTGAAACATGGGTCCGGAGCGGTACGGCGATCCGGAGCTTCACTCGGAGCTGGATTTGGGCGAACCATTTCGCCAATGTCGTCAGATTTACCGCGTCCCACCTGCTCGAGGAGTGCGCCATGCCCGCAAATTGGCGAGCCATTCGTCAATACGTCCTGACGCCGGGGATGGCCCAGACCACGTTCGCGACCCGGGGCTTCCGGGCCCGCGACGAGGCGACCCGCGAGCGGCTGGAGTCGGTCGGCGCCCACTTCCTCACCGGCTACGGGCACGCCGTCGGCGCCCGGGGCCCCGCCGAGGCGACCGTGGCGCTGGAGACCGTCGAGCCGGAGCTGCGCGGGTTCGCGTACGAGGGCGCGGCGATGGGCTTCGCCGTCCTGGACGGGCTGACCGGTGGCCGCCGGGTCGCCGAGTTCCTGGCCGGGCCGGCCGCCCGGCACGTCTACATGGTCCACGTCGGGGTGGGCTGGGCGATGGCGCGACTGCCCCGTTGGCGCCGGCACGCGATCCAGCCCGCCGACCGGCTGCTGGGCTGGCTCGCCCTCGACGGTTACGGGTTCCACCAGGCGTACTTCCACACGGGGCGGTACGTGCGCTCGCACCGGCGCGACGAGGTGCTGCCCTGGCCGGGCGACCCCGTCGGGCGGTGGACCGGGCGGGTCGTGGACCAGGGCATCGGCCGCGCGCTGTGGTTCGTCGAGGGCGCCGACCCCGACCGCATCGCCGACACCGTTGACGGGTTCCCGCCGGACCGGCACGAGGACCTGTACAGCGGGGTGGCGCTGGCCGCCACGTACGCCGGTGGGGCGTCGCCCGAGGAGCTGCGGCGGCTGCGCGAGCGCGGCGGCGCGTACGCCCCCGCGATGGCCCAGGGCAGCGCCTTCGCGGCGGAGGCCCGGGAGCGCGCCGGGCTCACCACCGTGCACACGGCAGCCGCCACCGAGGTCTTCTGCGGTGCGCCACCGGCCGAGGCGGCGGCGGTCACCCAGGCCGCGCTGGCCGACCTCGACCGGGACGGGCCGGAGCCGGCCTACCTGGTGTGGCGGCAGCGGATCGCCAAGCAGTTCGTGACGCTGGGGAGGTGCTGACCCTTGTCGGCAATCATCACAATGTTCCGCCGGCAGTTGGCCGGGCTGGTCGCGCTGGTGCTGCTCACCGGCATGTACGTGCTGGTCCGGCAGCCGGAGGCGAACGCCGACGAGCGGCGCGCCATGGCACAGCCGTACCGGTTCACGCCGATGTCGCTGCCGATGCCCGGCGGCCTGCCGCAGCAGTCCATCCGCCAGGTCAACGGCGCGTACCGGCACCTGGCGGCGTGGATCTCCTCCGTCGGCTCCGGCGTCGCGATGAACGACCTGGACGGCGACGGGCTCGCCAACGACCTGTGCGTGACCGACCCGCGGGTCGACCGCGTCGTGGTCACCCCGGCCCCGACCGCCGGCGCCGACCGCTACCAGCCGTTCGTCCTGGACCCGGCGCCGCTGCCGATGAACCCGCACATCGCGCCGATGGGCTGCCTGCCCGGCGACGTCAACGCCGACGGCCGCACCGACCTGCTCGTGTACTGGTGGGGCCGGACCCCGGTGGTCTTCCTCGCCCGGGCGGACGCGACCGGGCTGTCCCGGGACGCTTACCGGCCCGTCGAGCTGGTGCCCGGCGCGGCGACCGACGGGGGCCGGTACGCCGGGCCGAAGTGGAACACCAACGCGGCCACGCTGGCCGACTTCGACGGCGACGGGCACCTGGACGTCTACATCGGCAACTACTTCCCCGACAGCCCCGTCCTCGACCCCGGCGTCCACGGCGGGGTGGCGATGAACCGGTCCATGTCCAACGGCCTCAACGGCGGCGAGGACCACGTCTTCCGCTGGACCGGTGGCAGCGCGGGCACCGCCCCGAGCGTCTCCTTCGCCGAGGTTCCCAACGTCTTCGACACCAAGGTCTCCCGCGGCTGGACCCTGGCGGTCGCCGCCAACGACGTCGACGGCGACCAACTGCCCGAGCTGTACGTGGCCAACGACTTCGGGCCGGACCGGCTGCTGCACAACCGGTCGGAACGGGGGAGGATCGCCTTCGCGCCGGTCGAGAGCCCCGGCCTGCCCGGCCTGACCCCGAAGTCCAAGCGGCTCGGCCACGACTCGTTCAAGGGCATGGGCGTGGACTTCGGCGACCTCGACCGCGACGGCATGTTCGACCTGTACGTCGGCAACATCACCACCTCGTTCGGCATCCAGGAGAGCAACTTCGCCTTCGTCAACACGGCCGCGAACACCGACGAGCTGCGCGCGGCGCTGCGGGCCGGCGAGGCGCCGTGGCACGACCGGAGCGCGGAGCTGGGCCTGGCCTGGAGCGGGTGGAGCTGGGACGTGAAGTTCGGCGACTTCACCAACCGGGGCGAGCCGGCCATTGTGCAGACCTCCGGCTTCGTCAAGGGCGAGGTCAACCGGTGGGCGCAGTTGCAGGAGGCGGCCACGGCCAACGACGACCTGCTCGCTCACCCCCGCTGGTGGCCGAAGGTCGAGAAGGGCGACGACATCGCCGGCGGCCAGCACCTGGCCTTCCACGTCCGGGGCGCCGACGGCCGCTACGAGGACCTGAGCGAGGAACTGGGCCTGGCCGACCGGGTGCCCAGCCGGGGCATCGCCACCGGCGACGCCGACGGCGACGGCCGGCTCGACTTCGCCGTCGCCCGGCAGTGGGACGCGCCGGTCTTCTACCACAACGACAGCCCGGGTACCGGGTCCTTCCTCACCCTGCGGCTGCTGCACGAGCAGGCGTCGGCCGCCGACCCGCTCGCCGGGGCGGGCTCGCCCGCGGTCGGCGCGCACGTCCGGGTGACCACGCCGGACGGCCGGGTGCTCATCGACCGGGTCGACGGTGGCAGCGGCCACTCGGGCCGGCGCAGCAACGAGGTGTCGCTCGGGCTCGGCGACGTGACCGGCCCGGTGTCGGTCCACCTCAGCTGGCGGGACCGGTCCGGCGTCCCGCACGAGCAGGAGCTGTCGCTCACCGCCGGTCGACACACCCTCACCCTCGGCACTCAGGCTCGGGAGGTCTCGCGATGACGCAGAAGCCGAAGAAGGACCCGCGGATCACCGCGCTGCGCAGGTTCGCCATCTCCATCACCATTCTGAACGTCGCGGGCTACACCGTGCTCGGCTTCGAGCAGGCCTGGGCGTGGCCGCTGTTCGCGCTCGCCACCGGCTACGCCGTGGAACTCGTGCTGGAGACGATCGGCGCGCGGGCCGAGCGCCGCCCGCCCCGCTACCTGGGCGGCGGACCACGGGGCCTGGTCGAGTTCCTCTATCCCGCGCACATCACCGCCCTCGCGGTGAACATGCTGCTGTACGTCAACGACCGCCTGCCGGTGATGCTCTTCGCGGTGGCCGTGGCCATCAGCGGGAAGTGGCTGTTCCGGGTGCCGGTCAACGGCCGGCTGCGGCACTTCATGAACCCGTCGAACTTCGGCATCGCGGTGGTGCTGCTGCTGTTCCCGTGGATCTCCATCGCGCCGCCGTACCAGTTCACCGAGTACCTCGAAGGCCCCGCCGACTGGATCGTCCCGGCGGTCATCGTCGTCTTCGGCACCATGCTGAACGCGAAGCTCACCGGCCGGATGTGGCTGATCGCCGGCTGGCTGGGCGTGTTCGTCCTCCAGTCGGTGGTGCGGGGACTCGTGCTGGACACCGCCATCCTGCCGGCGTTGGCGACCATGACCGGGGTGGCGTTCGTCCTGTTCACCAACTACATGATCACCGATCCGGGGACCACCCCGTCGCGGCCGCTGTCGCAGTTCGCCTTCGGCGGCGGGGTGGCCCTGGTCTATGGCGTCCTGACCGGCGCGTCCATCGTGTACGGCCTCTTCTTCGCCACCGCCATCGTCTGCCTGATCCGCGGCGGCTTCCTCTGGTCGCTGCACGCGGTGCGCGTCGCCGCCCGCGACGGCAAGGGCACGACGCCCGCCGCGGGGACGCTCGACGGCGCGGTGCCACCGGCGGTGGCCCGGGAGATGGTGCGGGCATGAGCAGGATCGCCGTCGTCGGCCTGGCCTGCCGCTTCCCGGACGCCGCCGGCCCCGGACAGCTGTGGGAGAACGCCCTCGCCGGGCGGCGCGCGTTTCGTCGCCTGCCGGACGAGCGGATGCGGGCCGCCGACTACTGGTCCCCGGACCCGGCCGCCCCCGACCGCTACTACGCCGGCAACGCGGCCGTCATCGAGGGGTACGAGTTCGACCGGGTGGCGTTCAAGGTCAGTGGCAGCACGTACCGGTCGACCGACCTCACCCACTGGCTGGCCCTCGACATGGCCGCGCAGGCGCTCGCCGACGCCGGCTTCCCCGACGGGGACGGGCTGCCGCGGGAGCGGACGGGGGTGGTCGTCGGCAACACCCTCACCGGCGAGTTCACCCGGGCCGGCATGATGCGCCTGCGGTGGCCGTACGTCCGGCGCGTCGTGGGTGCCGCCCTCGGCGGGCAGGGCTGGGACGACGACCGGGTGGCCGGGTTCCTCGCCGACCTGGAGCGCTCCTACAAGGCGCCGTTCGCCGAGATCACCGAGGACAGCCTCGCCGGCGGCCTGTCCAACACCATCGCCGGGCGGATCTGCAACCACTTCGACCTGCACGGCGGCGGGTACACGGTGGACGGCGCCTGCGCCTCCTCGTTGCTGTCCGTGGTCACCGCCTGCCGGAGCCTGACCGACCTCGACGTGGACGTCGCGGTGGCCGGCGGCGTGGACCTCTCCATCGACCCCTTCGAGATGGTCGGCTTCGCCAAGACCGGCGCGCTCGCCAGCGACGAGATGCGCGTCTACGACCGCCGGTCCAACGGGTTCTGGCCCGGCGAGGGCTGCGGCATGGTGGTGCTCATGCGGGAGCGGGACGCGCTCGCGCAGGGCCGGCGCATCTACGCCTCGGTGGCCGGGTGGGGCGTCTCCTCCGACGGCCGGGGCGGCATCACCCGGCCGGAGGCGGCCGGCTACCGGCTGGCCCTGCGGCGCGCGTACCAGCGGGCCGGTTTCGGGGTGGACACGGTGCCGCTGTTCGAGGGGCACGGCACCGGCACGGCCGTGGGCGACGGCACCGAGCTGCGCGCCCTGAGCGAGGAACGCCGGGCGGCCGACCCGGACGCCGACCCCGCGGCGATCGGATCGATCAAGGGAATGATCGGGCACACCAAGGCCGCGGCCGGGGTGGCCGGCCTGATCAAGGCCGTGCTGGCCGTGCACCACCAGGTCATCCCCCCGACCGTCGGGTGCGTCGAGCCGCACCCGGAACTCACCGCCGAGCGGCCCGCGCTGCGTGCCGTGCGACGCGCCGAGGAGTGGCCGGCCGGCGCTCCCCAGCGCGCCGGCGTGACCGCGATGGGCTTCGGCGGCATCAACACGCACCTCGTCGTCGACGGCCCCGCCCGGCCCCGCCGCCGGTCGCTGGACCGGCGGACGCAGCAGCTCGCCCGGTCCGTGCAGGACGCCGAGCTGCTGCTCGTCGACGCGGACACCCGCGACGAGCTGCACGAGCGGCTGGCGGGTCTGCGGTCGACGGTGTCCGGGCTGGCCTTCGCCGAGCTGGGCGACCTCGCCACCACGCTGCACCGGGGCCAGCGCGGCCGCGCGTACCGGGCGGCGGTCGTGGTCCGGTCGCCGGAGGACGCCGAGCGCGCCCTCGACCTGGCGGCGCGGGCGTCGGCGCCCGACGGCGCCGGGACACTGGTCGACCCGGCGCGGGGCGTCTTCCTCGGCCGGGTCACCCGGCCGGCCCGCGTCGGCTTCCTGTTCCCCGGCCAGGGTTCGGGCCGGGGCTGGGTCGGCGGGGCGCTGCGCCGGCGGTTCACCGAGGTCGACGACGTCTACCGCGCGGCCGGGAACCTCCCCGGAGACGGCGCGGCCGGGTCGACGGCGTCCGCCCAACCGCGGATCGTCACCGGCTCGCTGGCCGGGCTGCGCGCCCTCGCCGCGCTCGACATCGACGCGACCGTCGTCGTCGGCCACAGCCTCGGCGAGCTCACCACGCTGCACTGGGCGGGCTGCCTCGACGAGGACGAGCTGCGGGAGCTCGTCACGCTCCGGGGCGAGACCATGGCCGCGCACGCCCCGCCGGGGGCGATGCTCGGCGTCACCGCCGGGCCGGAGGAGGCCACCGCCCTGCTGGCCGGCAGCACCGCGGTGATCGCCGGCTACAACGGGCCCCGGCAGACGGTCGTCGCCGGCGCCGACGACGCCGTGGGCGAGGTGGCCCGGCGGGCCGCCGCGGCGGGCGTGAACTGCACCCGGCTGCCGGTCGGGCACGCCTTCCACTCGCCGCTGATGGCGCCGGCGGCCGACGCCTTCGCCGCGCACCTGCGGTCGCGCCGGTTCGGGCCCGTGCTGCGCCGGGTCGCCTCGACGGTGACCGGCGCCGTCCTGGCGCCCGACACCGACCTGCCGCAGCTCCTGCACCGGCAGATCGAGGCGCCGGTGCGCTTCGCCTCCGCGCTGGCGTGCGCCGCCGCCGAGGTCGACCTGTTCCTCGAGGTCGGCCCCGGGAAGGTGCTCACCGGTCTGGCCCGCGAGCAGGCGCCCGACGTGCCGGCGCTGGCGGTGGACACGGACGCCGAGTCGGTGGCCGGCCTGCTCGCCGCGGTCGGCGCGGTGTACGCGCTCGGCGGACCCGCCGCGTACCCGGCCCTGTTCGAGGACCGGCTGACCCGGCCGTTCGAGCTGGACCGGGCCCGCACGTTCTTCGCGAGCCCCTGCGAGGCGGCCCCCGAGCTGGCCGGGCCGGCACCGGCCGCGGTCGACCAGGCCCCGCCCCGCCCCGCCGAGGTGCCGGTGCCGGCGGACACCGGCGCGCTGGAGCTGGTGCGGCACCTGGTGGCGCGGCGCGCCGAGCTGCCGGTGGAGGTGCTCCGCGACGACAGCCGGTTCCTCGACGACCTGCACATGAGCTCGATCACCGTCGGTCAGCTCGTCAACGAGGCCGCGCGGGCCATGGGCCTGCCCGCGGTGGCGATACCGACCAACTTCGCCACCGCCACCGTCCGCGAGATGGCCGAGGCGTTGCAGGCCCGGGAGCGCGAGGCGCCGCACGAGCGCGCGGACCTCGTCGCCGGGGTCGCGCCGTGGGTGCGTACCTTCGTCGTCGACCTGGCCGAGGAGGCGCCGCCGGCGACCGACCCGACGGAACCGTGCGGTCGCTGGCAGGTGTTCGGCGGCCACCGCCTCTCCGACGCGCTGCGACGGGCCCTCGAGGCGGGCGGGGTCGGCGCCGGCGTGCTGGTCTGCCTGCCGGACGAGCCCGGCGAGGAGCACCTCGCGACCGCGGTGCGCGGGGCCCAGGCGGCCCTGCGCCAACCCCCCGGCGGGCGCCTCGTGGTGGTGCAGCCGGCGGCGCGGGCCACGGCGCTGGCCAAGACCGCCCGGCTGGAGGGCGATCGGCTGCGGACCACCGTCGTGACCACCCCCCTCGACCCGGCCGCCGTGGCGCGCGTCGTCGCCGAGGTCGCCGCCACCGACGACTTCACCGAGGTGGTGTACGACGCGGCCGGCGTCCGCCGGGTACCCCTGCTGCGCCCGTCGCCCGCGGTCGACGGCGAGCCGGGCGCGCTGCCGCTGGGACCGGCCGACGTGCTGCTGGTGACCGGCGGCGGCAAGGGCATCACCGCGGAGTCCGCCCTGATGCTGGCCCGGGAGAGCGGCGCCCGGCTGGCCGTCCTCGGCCGGTCCGACCCCGCGGTCGACGAGACCCTGGCCGGCAACCTGAAGCGGCTCGCCGACGCCGGGTCCGACCTGCGCTACCTGCGCGTCGACGTGACCGACGCCGGCGCGGTGGCCGACGCGGTCGCGGCGGTCACCGCGGACTGGGGCCCGGTGACCGCCGTGCTGCACGGGGCCGGGCAGAACACCCCGGCGGCGCTCGGTGACCTCGACGAGGCGGCCCTGCGCGGCGTGTTCGCCGCGAAGGTTGACGGCCTGCGGGCCGTCCTGGCGGCGGTCGACCCCGCGCGACTGCGCCTGCTGGTCACGTTCGGCAGCATCATCGGGCGGGCCGGTCTGCACGGCGAGGCGCACTACGCCGCGGCGAACGAGGCCCTGGCCGAGCTGACCCGGGAGGTGGCCGCGACCCGTCCGGGGTGCCGTGCCGTCTGCCTGGAGTGGTCGGTGTGGTCGGGGGTCGGCATGGGGGAGCGGCTGTCGGTGGTCGAGTCGTTGAGCGGCTCCGGCGTCACCCCGATCAGCCCGGACGACGGCCTGCGGGTGCTGCGCGAGGTGGTGGCCGACGACACGCTGCCGCCGGTGGTGGTGGTCACCGGGCGCACCGGCGGCCTGGAGACGGTGCGCTACCACCGCTCGGAGCTGCCGCTGCTGCGCTTCACCGAGCGGCCGCTGGTCCGCTACGACGGCGTCGAGCTGGTCTGCGAGGTCGACCTGGCGCGCACCACGGATCCGTACCTGGAGGACCACCGGCTCGACGGGGACCTGCTCTTCCCGGCGGTGCTCGGGTTGGAGGCCATGGCGCAGGTGGCCACCGCCCTGGCCCGACACCCCGGGGTGCCCGTGATCGAGGACGTCCGGTTCGACCGCCCGGTGGTCGTCGACCCGGAAGCCGGCACGACCGTCCGCATCGCCGCGCTGGTCCGGTCGGAGCAGGTCATCGACGTCGTCCTGCGCAGCGCGGCGACCGGCTTCGCCGCCGACCACTTCCGCGCCCGGCTCCGGTTCGCGCCCGACGAGGCATGCCCGGTCGACACCGCGGCGCCGGCCCCGGCGGAGTTGCCGGCCGTACCGCTCGACCCGGCCCGCGACCTCTACGGCGACGTGCTGTTCCAGGCCGGGCGGTTCCGCCGGATCAGGGGGTACCGGCAGGCGGCGGCGCGGGTCGCCGAGGCCGAGGTGGTCACCAGCGACGCCGGCTCCTGGTTCAGCGCCTTCCTGCCGGGCCGGTTGGTGCTCGGTGACCCGGGCGCCCGGGACGCGTTCATGCACGGCATCCAGGTGTGCGTACCGGACGCGACGCTGCTGCCGGAGGGCATCGACCGGATCTGGTCGGCGGGCCCCAAGCTGTCGGCCACCGAGGCCGTGACGATGACCGCGCGGGAGCGGGAGCAGCACGGCACCGCCTACGTCTACGACGTCGTCGTCCGGGACGCCACCGGAGCGGTGATCGAACACTGGATGGGGCTGCGGCTACGCGCCGTGCGGCCGCACGCGCCGCAGGGAGCCTGGCCGCCCGCGCTGCTGGGGCCGCTGCTGCAGCGACGGCTCGCCGAGGTGTTCCCCGGAGACATCGCGGTCGCCGCCGCGCCCGGGGGCGGGGCCCGCGACTCCGGTGCGCTGCTCGCCCGTGCGCTGGGCCGCCCCGTGGTGGTGCGGCACCGCCCCGACGGCCGGCCGGAGGTCGACCTGCCGTACACCGTCTCCGTGGCGCACTCCGCGCCGCTCGACCTGGCCGTCGCCGGCGTCGGGGCGCTGGCCTGCGACGTCGAGCCGGTGGCCAGCCGGGCGGCGGACGCGCGGCGCGACCTGGTGGGCCGGCACGCGGCCCTGGCGGAACTGCTCGTCGCGGAGGTCGGCGACCCACCGGACCTGGCGGCCACCCGGGTCTGGTGCGCCGTCGAGTGTCTGCAGAAGGCCGGGCGGCCCGAGGGGCGGCTCACCCTGCTGCCGGGGGCTGCCCCCGACGGCTGGGTGGTGCTGGACGCCGACGACGTCCGCGTGGCCACCCGGGTGGTCGCGGTGGCCGGCGCCGCGGCTCCGACCGTGGTGGCGGTGCTGGCCGGGTCGGGGCGGTGAGCATGCCGCGCTACTACGAGTACCGGCACGTCGTCGGCTTCGAGGAGACCAACCTCGTCGGCAACGTGTACTACGTCAACTACCTGCGCTGGCAGGGCCGGTGCCGGGAGATGTTCCTGCACGAGCACGCGCCGGACATCCTCGACGAGCTGCGCGCCGACCTGAAGCTGTTCACGCTCAAGGCGGAGTGCGAGTTCTTCGCCGAGCTGGCGCCGTTCGACCGCCTCGCGGTCCGGATGCGCCTGGTCGAGCTCACCCAGACCCAGATGGAGCTGGGTTTCGACTACCTGCGGCTCGGCGGCGACGACCTGCTCGTGGCCCGGGGGCGGCAGCGGATCGCCTGCATGCGGGGGCCGAACGGGCGGACCGAACCGGTCCGGGTGCCGGCGGGCCTGGTCCGGGCGTTCGCCCCGTTCCGGTCGGCCACGGCGGGACAGGGGTGAGCGGCATGCGCTTCGACACCAGGCTGGTGCACGGCGGCCGCCGGCCGGCGGCCGGCACCGGGGACGTCGTCCCACCGATCCACGTCTCCACCACCTACGAGCGCCGGGTGCAGGACGAGCCCCGCTACTTCTACGGGCGGGGCGAGAACCCCACCCGGGAGGAGCTGGAGGAGTGCCTCGCCGGCCTGGAACGGGCACCCTTCGCGACCGTCTTCTCCTCCGGACAGGCCGCCGCGGCGACCCTGCTGTCGCTGGTGCGGCCCGGGCAGTGCGTGGTGAGCACCGACGACGTGTACTCCGGCACCGACGGCCTGTTCGACCTGGCCGCGCGGCAGGGCGTGCGGGTGCGGTACGCCGACCTGAGCACCCCGGAGGGAGTCGCGGCGGCCCTCGCGGAACCGGACCTCGCCCTGGTCTGGATCGAGACGCCGACCAACCCGCTGCTCACCGTGGTGGACGTCGCCGAGGTCAGCCGGCGGGCGCACGGGCGGGGCGCCCGCGTGGTGGTGGACAACACCTTCGCCAGCCCGGTGCTCCAGCAGCCGCTGGCGCTCGGCGCGGACGTCTCGCTCTACAGCACCACCAAGTCCATCGCCGGCCACGCGGACGTGCTGGGCGGCGCTCTCGTCTACCGGGACGCGGACCTGCACGCGGCGGTGCGGGCGTACCGGACGACGGCCGGGAACGTGCCGGGCGCGCTGGACTGCTTCCTGGTCCGCCGTGGGCTGCACACCCTGTCGCTGCGGGTGCACCGCCAGGTCGCCACCGCGCGTGTCCTGGTGGAGCGGCTGCGGGCGAGCCCCGCGGTGGGCGCGATCCACTATCCGGGGTTGCCGGAGCATCCGCAGCACGCGGTCGTCAAGGCGCAGATGGGCGCTCCCGGCGCGATCGTCTCCTTCGACTACCTCGGCGGCTCCGCCGCGGAGCTGCTGGACCGCTTCACGCTCTTCACCTGCGGGGTCAGCCTCGGTGGCGTGCACTCCCTCGTGGAGTGCCCGGCCCTGATGACGCACCGTCCGCTGTCGGCCGAGGCGCGGTCGCGTCGGGGCATCGGCGACTCGCTGATCCGGTTGTCGGTCGGCATCGAGGACCCGCACGACCTCGCCGAGGACCTGTCCCGGGCGCTGGCGGGCGGGCCCTGAGCCGGCGGCCCGCCCGCGTCCCGCCGTCCACCCGCCTGCCACGAAAGGGGCCGTACCCATGGTCATCCGCGAGATCGACACCACCCTGCCGGTCGTCCGGACGCTGCCCGCGCCGGGTCGCTACCTGTGCGGCCTCACCTTCGACGGTGAGTTCTTCTGGCACTCCGACCAGGAGGCCGGCGAGATCTACGCCCTCGCCCGGCACGATGGGGCCGTCGTGCGGACCCTGTCCTGCCCCCGGGTGCGGGCCGACCTCACGGTGGGCGGCGGCGCGCTGTGCCAGGTCGGCGGCCGCCCGAAGCGGATCCTGCTGATCGACCCGCTCACCGGCGACATGCTCGGCGAGAAGGAGGTGGCCCCGCCCAGCGGCCGGCTCTGCGGGGTGGAGACCAAGGGCGTGGCGATGTGGATGGGGTTGCGGGGGCCGTCGGTCGTCCAGCTCCGTGACGTCGCCACGATGACCGTCCAGCGTGAGTTCCCCGTGCCCGGCGTGCCGTCCGGGCTGACGGTGGCCGGTGACCTCGTGGTCTACGCCGACTTCGAGGGCGCGATGCTGCGGGCGGTCGACGCCCGGCACGGCACGCTGCGCGGGGAGGCCCCCGTGGTCGGTCGCCCGGTCGGCCTGACCTGGGACGGCGCCCTGCTCTGGTACGCCGACTTCGCCGGCCGTCGGCTGGCGGCGGTGCGGCTGCCCGACCTGCTCGCCACCGGCGCGCAGCCCGGCTGAGCGGGCCGCCCGGCTGCGCGCGCCGCCCGGTCGACCCGCAGCCGCCGTCAGGCCCGGTCGGGGACGTAGTCGTTGCCGGCGTACCAGTCGCCGCGGCCCCGCGGCAGCAGGTCGAGCACGCTCCAGACCGGGCTCAGCAGGTCGATGCCGCGTTCGCCGCCGTCCGGGAAGCTCGCCGGGGCGGAGTAGAAGTGCCGCACCCGGTCGCCCTCGGCCCGCAGCACGCTGACCATCGGTCGCTGCGTGCCGTCCGGGTGCTCGGCGCGCAGGTCGGCGTTGAACGACGTGCCGTGGCTGGACAGGACCCGCAGGCCGGTCCAGCCCCGGCGCCGGGCCCAGGACCGCAGCCGGGGCAGCGGCGCCTTGGCCACCACCGCCACGGCGGTGTGCCGGCGCAGGTGCGGGAGCACCCCGTGGAAGCCGTCCACCCACAGCGAGCACATGGGACACGCCTCGGCGGCGTCCGGGGCGTACATCAGGTGGTAGAGGAAGAGGGTGTCGTGCTCCTCGAACAGGTCGCGCAGCCGGACGCTCCGGGCCGGTCCCGGCTGTTCCAGGTCGGCCGGCCCCTCGGCGAGCCGGTAGTCGGGCAGCAGCGGCCCGGGCGGCAGCCGGCGCCGCGCCGCGGCGACCCGTTCGAGCCGGTCCCGCAGGTCCTGTTCGGCCGACGCGAGCGACCGCCGGGCGGCCACGTACGCGGCGTCGGCGCCGACGGGCCAGCTCGGCAGCTCGGTCTCCTGGTCCACGTCGGTCATCCGGCTCTCCTCCGCGACGGTCGGGCCACTCCCCGCAGGCTACCCGCCCCCTACCCGGCGTGATGTTTCCACCACTCCGACCTCCCATGCGTTACGCTTTAAAAATGCGTGGTGTTTTGCTCGCTGGTGGCACCGGCTCGCGAATGTGGCCGGTGACCCGGGCGGTCTCCAAGCAACTGATGCCGGTCTACGACAAGCCGATGATCTTCTATCCGCTGAGCACCCTCGTGACGGCGGGCGTGCGGGAGATCCTCATCATCACGCGTCCCGACGAGCAGTCGCTGTTCCGGCGCCTGCTGGGCGACGGCCACCAGTGGGGCCTCGACCTGCGGTACGCCGTGCAGGAGCGCCCGGAGGGCATCGCCCACGCGCTCCTGCTGGCCGCGGAGTTCCTCGCCGGCGGCCCGGCCGTGCTCGTCCTCGGCGACAACATCATCCACTCCGCCGAGCTGGACCGGCAGCTCGCCGAGCTGACCGACGTGGACGGGGGGCTGGTCTTCGGGCTCCCGGTGACGGACCCGAGGCCCTACGGCGTGCTCGACTTCGACGAGTGCGGCGCGGTGCGCGACATCGTGGAGAAGCCGCTGGTCCCGCCGTCCCGGTACGCCGTGCCCGGCCTCTACGTGTACGGCTCGGACGTGGTCTCCGTCGCCGCCGAGCTGACGCCCAGCCCTCGCGGCGAGCTGGAGATCACCGACGTCAACCGGGCCTACCTGCGCCAGGGCCGGCTCCAGGTGCGCCTGCTCGGGCGGCGGACCGCGTGGCTGGACACCGGCCGGTTCGGCGACCTGATGAAGGCCGCCGAGTACGTCCGGGTCATCGAGGAGCGGCACGGCGTCAAGGTGGGCTGCGTCGAGGAGGCGGCCTGGCGGGCCGGCCTGCTCGACGACGCGGCGATGCGCCGCCTCGCGGTGCCGCTGCGCGCCAGCGGGTACGGCGACTACCTGCTGCGCCTGCTCGACGGCGAGCGCCCCGTGCGGCCGGCCGCCGTCCGGTGAGGCCGCGGCGTGCCGGGTGCGGCGGCCGGCCGGGGCCGTTGCTCGACCAACTTGCCAATCATATAGTGATCTGAGGCCGAGTCCGCCTGCGAGGAGAGCGACATGACCGCCGTCCAGTTCGACTCCGTGGCCTTCAAGGCCGAGCAACGCGACACCTGGAACGCGGTCAGCGCCGGGTGGGACTTCTGGCAGGACCGGTACGAGCGGGCAGCGGCGCCGGTGACCGACTGGCTGCTGCGCGCCGCCGCGCTCCGGCCCGGGCACCGCGTGCTCGACGTCGGCTGCGGGACCGGCGAGCCGTCGGTCAGCGCCGGCCGGCTGGTCGCCCCGAGCGGCCGGGTGCTCGGCATCGACCTCGCCCCCGAGATGGTCGACCGGGCCCGGCACTGCGCCGCCGGCCTCGGCCACCCGATCGAGTTCGCGGAGTCCGACGTGGAGGCCCTCGACCTGCCGGCGCACTCCTTCGACGCGGTGCTCAGCCGGTGGGGGCTGATGTTCGCGGTGGACCGGCGGCGGACCCTCGCGGACCTGCACCGCCTCCTGGCGCCCGGCGGCGTGCTCGCCGCGGCGGTCTGGGGCCCGCCGGAGGCCAACCCGATGACGTCCCTGGGCTTCCGGACGCTGGCCGCCGGCCTGCCGGACCCCCCGCCGGGGCGGCCCGGCCCGTTCAGCATGTCCGACGCCGCCCGCACCCGCGCCGAGCTGCTCGCCGCGGGGTTCACGGACGTCGCCACCGTGCCCGTCGGGATCGCGATGCGCTTCGGCTCCGTCGACGAATACCTCGGGTACACGCGGGACGTGACGCCGCCCGGGGTGCTCGCGGCGGTGCGGCGGCAGCTCGGCGCCGACGCGGAGCGGGCGGGCTGGGAGCGGCTCGCCGAGGCCGCCGCCGCCTTCGCCGACGCGGACGGCGTGGTCACCCTCCCCGGCTCGGCGCTCTGCCTGCGCGCGCGCCGCGCCGCCGACGCCTTCGCGGCGCCGACCGGCGCCGGCCGGCCCGAAGCCGCCGGGTCCGGCCCGCCGCCGGCGGCCGGGCCGGGGAGGGCCGGATGACCGCGCCCTGCCCGAGCGCACGCCCGGTCCGCCCGCCGGCCGGCCACCCCGCCCTGCTGGCGCTGGCTCAGTCGTACGTCGACGACGCTGCCGCCCGCGGCGAGCTGCCGCGCCGGGACCTGCGGCGGCTGCGCGGCACCCGGGTCGACGTCGACCCGCAGTTCTGTCGCACGGTGGCCCGGCACTTCGACCGGGCGCCCCGGCGGGACCTCGGTCCCGACCTGGCGGCCCGCTACCGCCGGTTCGCCGAGGAGAACCTGCGCCACTTCGCCCTGCTGGCCCGGGCGGGGATCCGCGTCGAGCCGTGGCGGGGCCCCGGGCAGCCCTACCGGGGCGCGGCGGACCTGATCGACCGCCTCGACCGCACCGGTGTGCTGTACGTCTACCTCACCCGGGAGGGCCACGGCCCCGACGGGCCCGCCGCGGACCACCCGCTGTGCGCCCCGTCCGGTGTCACGGCCGGCGGCGTACCGCTGCTGCACAACGACATCTTCCGGGCGGTGCACGACGTCTTCGGCCACGTCATGCTCGGCGCCTCGATGGGGGTGGCCGGCGAGTTCCTGGCCGCGTACGGGCACATGGCGATGTACTCGCCCGAGGTGCACCCCGTCGTCTTCACCGAGCAGGTCAGCCAGATCTGCTGGTTCTTTTACGGCCCGCACCTGGCGGACCGGTCCGGGCGGTGGCCCCGGCGCGGCGAGCCGGGGTGGATCCCCCCGTCCGAGCGGCCCTACCCGGAGCAGAAGCTCTTCCCCTGCCCGCCGGGTTTCCTCGACCGCTTCACCGCAAGCTTCACGGAGGAAGCAGGATGACCGACACGGCTGCCCACCCCCTGTCCGCGGTGCGGGCGGAGTTCCCGTTCCTCGACCCGTCCGGGTACGGCCCGCCGCTGGCCTACCTCGACAACGCCGCGACGACGCAGAAGCCCCGGTCGGTCCTCGACGCGGTGGTCGACTTCTACACCACCTCGAACAGCAACATCGGGCGCGGCTTCTACGAGCTCAGCCGTCGGGCCACCGGCCGCTACGAGGAGGCCCGCGAGGTCGTCCGACGCTTCGTCAACGCCGCCCACGCCGACGAGATCGTGTTCACCCGGGGCACGACGGACGCGGTCAACCTGCTGGCCGACACCTTCGCCGAGCGGATCGTCGGCCCGGGCGACGACATCGTGGTCACCGGCATGGAGCACAACTCCAACCTGCTGCCGTGGCGGCGGCTCTGCGAACGGCGCGGCGCGAGGCTGCGGATCGTGCCGTCGCCCGCCGGCGGGCCGGTCCGGCCCGAGGACCTGGCCGCCGTCCTGGGCCGCCGGACCCGCCTCGTCGCGGTCAGCCACGTCTCCAACGTGCTCGGCACCGTCAATCCGGTCCGGGAACTCGTCGCGGTGGCGCACGAGCGGGGCGTGCCCGTCATCGTCGACGGCGCGCAGGCGGTCGCACACCTGCCGGTCGACGTGCGGGAGATCGGCGCGGACTTCTACTGCTTCTCCGGGCACAAGGTGTACGCCCCGATGGGCTCCGGGGCGCTGTACGGCCGGCGCGAGCTGCTCGCCGACCTGCCGCCGTACCAGGTCGGCGGTGGGACGGTGAAGGGCGTCTCGCACGACGTCCCGGTGTCCTACGTGCCCGTCCCGGCGCGGCTGGAGGCCGGCACCCCGGACATCGGCGCCGCCGTCGGGCTGGCCGCCGCGTTGACCTGGCTGGACGGTCTCGGCCGCGACGCGGTGCGGGCGCACGACGCGGAGCTGGTCCGGTACGCCGTCGACGTGCTGCGCGACGTGGACCGGGTCCGGGTCGTCGGCGACCCGGCCGCGGACCCGGCGGGCATCGTCTCCATCGCCGTGGACGGCCTGCACCCGTACGACGTGGGCGGGCACCTCGACCGGCACGGCGTCGCCGTGCGGTCCGGCGTGCACTGCGCCAGCGCGTTCCTCGACGACCTGGGGCTGCTCGGCACGGTGCGGCTCTCCTTCGCGGTCTACAGCACCCGCGGCGAGGTCGACCGGGTCGCCGAGGCGCTGCGCACCGTGCGGGCGGGGGAGTGGACCACCCAGTACCCGGACACCCGGTTCCGGTGACCACCTGGCCGAGCCCGGTCGCCACCGGGGAACCGGGCTTCGACACGCTGCCGGCCGGGGAACTGGCCTCGGCCGCGCTGGACCGGGCCCGCCGGCTCGGCGCCTCGTACACCGACGTGCGGCTGCGGCGGGTTCGGGCGCTGCGCGAGCGCGTCCGCGACGCGCAGCCCGAGGGCACCCAGGAGAGCGTCGAGACCGGGGTGGGCGTGCGGGTCCTCGTCGACGGCACCTGGGGGTTCGCCGCGGGCGTCGACCTCACCCCGGCGGGGGTCGCCGACCTGGCCGCCCGGGCCTGCGAGCTGGCCCGGATGCTGCGCCCGCTGCGCGGCGCGCCGGCGCGGCTGGCGCCCGAGCCGGTGGGTGGCCCGGCGGTCTGGGAGTCGCCGTGCGAGGTCGACCCCTTCGCGGTGCCCGCCGCCGAGCGCACCGCCCTGCTGGCCCGCTGGTGCGCGGTGCTGCGCGACGGCGGCGTCGACCTCGCCGAGGCGTACCTGCAGGTGTTCCGCGAGTCCACCGTGTACCACGACAGCGAGGGCCGGCGGATCCGGCAGCGGCGGACGTGGTTGCACCCGATGGTGATCGGGTTCCGGATCGACTCCGACAGCGGCACCTTCGAGACGATGCGCACCCTCGGCCCGCCGGCCGCGCGCGGCTGGGAGTACCTGACCGGGGCCGGCTGGGACTGGGCGGGGGAACTCGCCCGGCTGCCGGGGCTGCTGGCCGCCAAGCTCGCCGCCCCGTCCGTCGAGCCGGGGGAGTACGACCTGGTCATCGACCCGACCAACCTCTGGTTGACGATCCACGAGACCGTCGGGCACGCCACCGAGCTGGACCGCATCCTCGGCCGGGAGGCGGCCTTCGCCGGCACGTCGTTCGTCACCGCCGACGACATCGGGTCGCTGCGCTACGGCTCGCCCGCCATGAACGTGGTCGCCGACCGCACCACCCCGCACGCGCTCGCCACGATCGGCTACGACGACGACGGCGTGGCCGCCCGCTCGTGGCCACTGATCCGCGACGGCGTGCTGGTCGGCACGCAACACGACCGGCAGACCGCCGGCGCCGCCGGCCTGGACCGCTCCACCGGCTGCGCGTACGCCGAGTCGTACCGGCACCTGCCCGTGCAGCGGATGCCGAACGTCTCGCTCCGCCCGGCGCCGGGCGGGCCGGACACCCGCGAGCTGATCGGCCGGGTCCGCGACGGGCTGTACGTGGTGGGCGACAACAGCTTCTCCATCGACATGGCGCGGGTGAACTTCCAGTTCACCGGGCAGCGCTTCTACCGCATCCGGGACGGCCGGCTGGCCGGCCAGGTGCGCGACGCCGCGTACACCGGGACGACGCTGGAGTTCTGGCGGTCGCTGGAGGCGGTGGGCGGCCCGCAGACCTGGCTGCTGTCGGGCGCGGGGCAGTGCGGCAAGGCGCAGCCGCTGCAACTCGCGGCCGCCGGGCACGGCTGCCCCTCGGCGCTGTTCCGACGCGTACGCGTGACCAGCACCCGGACGGAGGCGCCCGCGTGAGGACCCCGAGCCCGCAGGAGACGGTCGAGATCGCCCTCGCCGCCGCGCGCGGCGAGGACTGCGTGGTGATCGTGGAGCAGGGCGCGGACGTGCACCTGCGCTGGGCGGACAACGCGCTCACCGGCAACGGCAGCGGCGACGGGCACCGGGTGTCGGTGGTGGCCGTCGCGGCCGGCCGGGTGGGGGCGGTGTCGCTGTGCGGACCGGCCGACCGGGCCGAGATCGTCGCCCTCGTCCGGGCGGCGGAGGAGGCCGCCCGGCAGGCGCCGCCGGCACCGGACGCGCGGCCCCTGCCCGCCCCCGCCGCCGGATCGCCGCACTGGGACGATGCGGTCCCGGCGGCGGCGTCGGCGGTGCTGGCCGGTCTGGTCGACCAGCTCGCCGCGGGGTTCGGCCGGGCGCGGCGCGACGGCCGGGTGTTGCACGGGTACGCCGAACACCGGCTGCGCAGCACGTTCCTCGGCACCTCGGCGGGCGCGCGGCTGCGGCACGACGAGCCGGCCGGGCACCTGGAGCTGACCGCGCGCGGCCGCGACGGCCTGCCGGTCTGGACGAACGCCGTGACGACCGACTTCACCGACGTGTCGGTGCCCGCGCTGCAGGACGAGCTGGACCGGCGCCTGCGCTGGGGCCGGCGGCGGATCGAGCTGCCGCCCGGGCGCTACGAGTGCCTGCTGCCGCCGACCGCCGTCGCCGACCTCATGAACTACGCCTACACCACGGCGGGAGCCCGCGCGGCGGCGCAGGGCCGGACGGTCTACAGCGGGACGGGCGGCCGCACCCGGATCGGGGCGCAGCTCGCCGGCGTGCCGCTGACGCTGCGCAGCGATCCGGCGGCCGACGGGCTGCGCTGCGCCCCGTTCCTGGTGGCGCCCTCGTCGACGCCGACGCGGTCGGTGTTCGACAACGGTCTCCCGCTGGGCCCGACCCGCTGGTGGGACGAGGGCCGCCTGCGGTCGCTGGTGCACACCCGCGACAGCGCCGACGAGCTGGGCATGCCGCTCACGCCCTTCGTGGACAACCTCATCCTGGAGGGGCCGGGCGGCGCGTCGGCCGCCGACCTGGTCGCGGCCACCCGGCACGGCCTGCTGGTGACGAGCCTCTGGTACATCCGCGAGGTGGACCTCGCCACCATGGCCCTCACCGGGCTGACCCGCGACGGCGTCTACCTGGTGCGCGACGGCGAGGTCGTCGGCGCGGTCAACAACTTCCGGTTCAACGACAGCCCGCTGGCGATGGCCGCCCGCGTGACCGAGGTGGGCGCCACGGTGCCGACCCGCGCCCGGGACTGGGGTGACGCCGTGGCGCGTACCGCCATGCCGATGCTGCGCGTCCAGGACTTCCGGCTCACCGCCGCCACCCGCGCGGTCTGACCCACCGCCCGCCCCGGCGCCACGCCGGCGTCCGGCGGGTGGGCGTCTCGACCCTCCGGCCCGTCGACGAGCAGCCCACCCGGCCCGTCGGGGGCCCGTCCACGCCGGACCCGGTCCGGTATAGGAACAAATAGCTTTCGTGGGATCTGCGCGGGCGGGATTCGGGCCCTGGGACCGGATGATCCCCTGTAGCCATACGCGAAACCGGACATTATTTCGCGAACGATCAATGTGAGCCCGTTGACAGCTACTTTAGAAAACAATAGCGTTTGGCCCAGTGGTCCTCCGGGTTGAGCAAGCGTCACAGACGGCGCCAGGCATCCGGGGAATACAGGGAGGTGGAGCCGTGACTGACACGGCGAGAGAGACCTACGAGTCACTCAACATCGAGCCGAAGCCGCTGCGGCCGCACATCCTGGCTGCGGCGACGGTCGTCTTCGGCGACGACTACTACGGTGGTCGTCGGGAGACGATCAACCTGTCGGGCTTCGTGCAGATGAACAAGTGGCCGATGCCGGGGTTCAAGCACACCGTCGACGAGGACGGGACGGCGAGCTTCAACCTGGAGCTCATCAGCGCCCCCGAGGTCGGCATCAAGGGGTTCAGCTACACGCTGAACGACCGGATCCAGATCCTGTCGAACCCGTACCTGCCGAACACCGGTCACATCAAGCAGATCGTGCCCGGCAAGAACTTCCCCGCGGAGTTCTACATCCGGCGGTTCGGCATCCTGGAGACCAGCACCATGCGGCTGGCCCACCGGGGTGTCATCGACGTCAAGGGCATCGTGGACGGCCTTCCGCCGTACAAGACCCCGCTCACCTCGCCGTTCCTCGGCCGCCCGTACGGCGACCAGGGCGAGGTCATGCCGGCGCACAACGTGGTCCGGGGCACCAACCTCCCGGCCGCGTGGTACCCGTCGAACGACGACAACGAGGCCGTCGGCAACACGCCGAGCGCCTTCTTCGCGTCGAGCATCGGCCCGTGCGTCTCGATGCTGGTCGACCCGTCGATCATCATCCAGGCCTCGACCGAGGCGAAGATCAAGGTCGAGGTCAACGGCCGCACCGAGGAGATCGAGCTCGCCGGCGACTACCCGCTCGCCGCGGGCGCCGAGATCCTCCTCTTCGGGCCGGAGAAGCACGACCAGGGCTCCGGGGTGCTGGCCCAGCTCGCCCGCGTGGCGCTGGTGGGCAACAGCCCGGCTCTGGGCGGCAAGGTCATGCTGCGGGCCAGCTTCTTCACCGTCTCGGGCGGCCAGCTCGGCGACGGCAACGAGGAGAGCCTGAGCCGGCTGCGCTACCCGGGTGAGCTGCACTTCGACGCTCACTTCGAGCTGGTGACCCCGTCCGCCACGCTCTACGCGGCGGCCCCGGTGCACCTGAGCGGCCAGCTCAAGGACCTGGAGCCGACCGGCACGCTGCTGACCGCCGACCACGCCGACGCCGCGCTGCGGACGAAGGACGGCGAGTCCCGGGCGCGCCTGACCGGCGTGTCGATGAAGCTGGGTGACGCGCTGGTGGGTTCGGAAGCCTACGTCAGCGCGTGACGACCAACCGCCGTTGGTAGTCCCGAAAGACGTCGTCCCGGGTGGCCTCCTGTCACCCGGGACGCCGTCACTCTCCAGGGGTGGCAGACATGTTCGAGCGGTTCACCGACCGAGCGCGACGGGTTGTCGTCCTGGCCCAGGAAGAGGCCCGGATGCTCAACCACAACTACATCGGTACGGAGCACATCCTGTTGGGCCTGATCCATGAGGGTGAGGGTGTCGCGGCGAAGGCTTTGGAGAGCCTTGGCATCTCCTTGGAGGGTGTGCGTCAGCAGGTCGAGGAGATCATCGGCCAGGGTCAGCAGGCGCCGAGCGGGCATATTCCGTTCACGCCGCGGGCGAAGAAGGTGTTGGAGCTGTCGCTGCGTGAGGCGTTGCAGCTGGGGCACAACTACATCGGCACGGAGCACATCCTGCTGGGTTTGATCCGTGAGGGTGAGGGTGTTGCCGCGCAGGTGCTGGTGAAGCTGGGTGCGGACCTGAACCGGGTTCGTCAGCAGGTGATCCAGTTGCTGTCGGGCTA
>NZ_JBIDDA010000014.1:0-162074 GCF_043204915.1 Micromonospora sp. NPDC047670 | reverse complement strand
GGTGCGGACGGTACGGGTTGGGGTGAGGGTGTCGGTGTGCTGCTGGTGGAGCGGCTGTCCGACGCGCGGCGTAACGGTCACCGGGTGTTGGCGGTGGTGCGGGGTAGTGCGGTCAACCAGGACGGTGCGTCGAACGGGTTGACGGCGCCGAACGGTCCGTCGCAGCAGCGGGTGATCCGCCAGGCGCTGGCCTCGGCGCGGCTGTCCACGGCGGACGTGGACGTGGTGGAGGCGCACGGCACCGGCACGACGCTCGGCGACCCGATCGAGGCGCAGGCGCTCCTGGCCACCTACGGGCAGGACCGGGACGAGCCCCTGCTGCTCGGTTCGGTGAAATCGAACATCGGGCACACCCAGGCCGCCGCCGGTGTCGCGGGTGTGATCAAGATGGTGCTGGCGATGCGGGAGGGCGTGGTCCCGGCGACGCTGCACGTGGACGAGCCGTCGCCGCACATCGACTGGTCGGCCGGCGCGGTGGAGTTGGCGACGGAGTCCCGGCCCTGGCCGGGAGTGGACCGTCCCCGCCGGGCGGCGGTGTCGTCGTTCGGCATCTCCGGCACGAACGCGCACGTCATCATCGAACTGCCCGAGGACGTGCCCGCCGAGCACGCGGAGCCCGCCGCCGATGACGGCGCGGACCCGGGCCCGGGGCTCGTCGCCTCGGACGTCGTCGTGTGGCCGCTGTCGGCGCGGTCGAACGCCGCCCTCGCCGGTCAGGCGGCCCGGCTGGCCCGCTACGTCCGCCAGCACGGGGATCTGGACCCGGCGGCCGTGGCCTGGTCCCTCACCACCACCCGTTCGACGTTCGACCAGCGGGCGGCCGTGGTCGGTGCCGGCGTCACCGAGCTGCTGGCCGCCCTGGACGCCCTGGCCGCCGGCGCGCCAGCGGGCAACGTGGTCACGGGCACCGCGTCCGGTCATGGTGCGGGTCCGGTGTTCGTGTTTCCGGGTCAGGGTGCGCAGTCGGCGCGGATGGCGGCCGGTCTGGTGGGTCGTGCGCCGGTGTTCGACGCGCGGCTGGCGCAGTGTCAGCGTGCCCTCGCCCCGTACCTGGACGTCGATCTGGTGTCGGTGCTCACCGGTGAGGACGAGTCGTGGCTCGACCGTGTCGAGGTCGTGCAGCCGGTGCTGTGGGCCGTCGGCGTCGCCCTCGCGGCGGTCTGGCAGCACGCGGGTGTGACCCCGGCGGTGGTGGTCGGTCACTCGCAGGGCGAGATCGGCGCGGCCTGTGTGGCCGGCATTCTCACCCTGGAGGACGCGGCGAAGGCCGTGGCGTTGCGGTCGCGGGCGCTGACGGTGCTGCGGGGTACGGGGACGATGGCGTCGGTCGACCTGTCCGCCGACGCGGTGGCCGAGCGTCTTGCGGGGTTCCCGGGTGTCGGGGTGGCGGCCGTGAACGGTCCGTCGACGGTGGTGGTGTCGGGTCCGCCGCAGCCGGTCGCCGATCTCGTCGAAGCCTGCCAGGCCGACGGCATCAGGGCCCGGTTGATCCCGGTGGACTACGCCTCCCACTCCGCGGCCGTGCAGGACGTCGCCGAGCGGTTGCGTGCCGACTTGGCCGACATCACCCCCCAACCGGGCCACACGCGGCTCGTCTCGACGCTGACCGGGGACTGGGTGGACCCGGTGTCGATGACGGCTGACTACTGGTACGACAACCTGCGCCAGACGGTGCGGTTCGACGCCGCCGTGCGCGTCGCCATCGCCGCCGGGCACAGCGTGTTCGTGGAGATCAGCCCGCATCCGGTGCTCACCATGCCGGTCACCGCGATCCTCGACGACACCGGCACCAGCGGGTACACCCTGGGCAGTCTGCGTCGCGGTGACGACGACCCGACGCGCCTGCTGACCAACCTGGCCACCGCCCACGCGATCGGCCTGCCCGTCGACCTGACCAAGGTCCTCGCCGAGACCGACACCGTCGACCTGCCCACGTACGCCTTCGACCGGGACCGGTTCTGGCCGACCGCGACGACCGGGCAGGGCGGCGCCGACGAGGCCCCGAGCGGCGTCGACTCCGCGTTCTGGGCGGCCGTCGAGCGGGAGGACCTGGCCGCGCTCGCGGAACTCACCGCGCAGAGTGCCACGGAATCCCTGGAACGGCTGGGTGCGGCCCTGCCCGTGCTCGCCTCCTGGCGGCGGCAGCAGCGGGAACGGTCCACCCTGGACGACTGGCGGTACCGCAGCGTCTGGCAGCCGTACACCGGAACGCCGGTCAGCTTCCTCCCCGGCGCCTGGTGGGTCGTCGCCGACGAACGGCACCCGGAGGAGGGCGAGGCCGCCGTCGCCGAGCTGGGCCGCCGGGGCGCCGACGCCCGACTGGTGCTGCTGCCGGAGATCCTGACCGACCGGGCCGCCCTCGCCGCGCACCTGGCCACCGCGACCCGGACCGCCGACGGCGGACCGGCCCCGCTCGACGGGGTGCTGTCGCTGCTCGCCCTCGCCGACGGCGCGGTCGACGACACCCAGCCGGTGCCGCCGTTCCTCGCCCGGTCGCTGGCGCTGATCCAGGCCCTCGGCGACCTCGACGTGGCCGCGCCGCTGTGGTGCGTCACCCGGGGCGCCGCCGGCACCACCCGGGGCGGAACCCCCGGTCGCCCGGAGCAGTCGCTGCTCTGGGGCCTCGGCCGGGTCGTGGCCCTGGAACACCCGCAGCGGTGGGGCGGCCTGGTCGACGTCCCGGCCACCCTGGACGACCACGGCTGGGACCTGCTCTGCGCCGCGCTCACCGGCCTCGACGGCGAGGACCAACTCGCGGTCGACGGCGCGACCATCCTGGTGCGCCGGCTCGTGCGGGCGCCCGGCGGCGCGGCCGTCACCGACGAGGCGGGCTACCCGGGCACCACGCTGGTCACCGGCGGCACCGGCGCGCTCGGCGCGGAGGTGGCCCGCTGGCTGGCCGCCCGCGGCGCCGAGCACCTGCTGCTGGTGAGCCGCCGGGGCGCGGACGCCCCGGGCGCCACCGCGCTGGTTCGCGAGCTGACCGACGCCGGCGCCCGGGTGACCGTCGCCGCCTGCGACGTGGCCGACCGGGCGGCGCTGGCCAAGCTGCTCGACGAGGTACCCGCCGACGCGCCGCTGACCAGCGTGGTGCACGCGGCCGGTGTGCTGGACGACGGGGTGCTCGACGGGCTCACCGCCGAGCGGCTCGCCACCGTCCTGCGGCCCAAGGTGCTCGGCGCGCTGCACCTGCACGAGCTGACCGTCGACCGGGAGCTGCGCGCGTTCGTGCTGTTCTCCGCGATGGCCGGCCAGCTCGGCGCCGCCGGCCAGGGCAGCTACGCCGCCGCCAACGCCTACCTCGACGCCCTCGCCGAGCAGCGGCACCGGCAGGGCCTGCCGGCCACCTCCGTCGCCTGGGGCCCCTGGGCGGCCGGCGGGATGGCCGCCGCCGACCAGGCGGTCGAGGAGCGCCGCCGGCGTACGGGCGTGGCCCGCCTCGACACCGAGCCCGCCCTCACCGCGCTCGCGCGGTGCGTCGCGGGCGGCGAGCCGGCGACGCTGGTGGCCGCCATCGACTGGGCCCGGTACGTCCCCGGGTTCGTCGCCGTGCGGCCCAGCCCGCTCATCGCGGGCGTGGCCGAGGCGCGGCGCGCCGCCGCCGAGCGGGCCGAGGGCGCCGGCGTGTCCGCGGAGTCCCTGGCCGCCCTGCTCACCGGGCAGACCGACGCCGAACGGCGCAAGACCCTGCTCGAGCTGGTACGCGGCCAGGCCGCCGCGGTGCTCGGGCACGCCTCGATGGACGCCGTCGAGCCGGACCGGGCGTTCCGGGAACTCGGCTTCGACTCGCTGACCGCCGTCGAGCTGCGCAACCGGCTCACCGCGGCCACCGGCGTCCGGCTGCCCGCCACGGTGGTCTTCGACTACCCGACGGCCGCCGGGCTGGCCGAGTACGTGCGGGCCGCGATCGTCGACGGCGGAGTGGTCGGGGTCGCCCCGGTCTTCGGCGAACTGGACAGGTTGGAAGCGGCGCTCTCCGGCTCGGCGCCGGACCGCAGCGCCCGGATTCGGATCACCGAGCGGCTGCGGGCGTTGCTGGCCTCCCTCAACGAGGCCGACGCGCCGGCGGACGGCGACACCGTCGCCGAGAAGCTCCAGGACGCGACGCCGGACGAGGTCTTCGACTTCATCGACCGCGAGCTGGGGATGTCCTGACGTGATCGCTGCTGCGTCGACGGGTCAACACAAGGAGTGCGCGGTCCATGGCTGACGAGGCGAAGCTTCTCGACTACCTCAAGCGGGTCACCGCTGACCTGCACCAGGTGCGGCAGCGCCTGCGCGAGGTGGAGGCCGGTGAACAGGAACCGGTCGCCATCGTCTCCATGAGCTGCCGGTTCCCCGGCGGGGTGCGGTCGCCGGAGGACCTGTGGGAGGTGGTCGCGTCCGGCCGGGACGTGGTCACCGACTTCCCCGAGGACCGCGGCTGGGACCTCGGGTCGCTCTACGACAGTGACCCGGAGCAGGTCGGCACGTCGTACACGCGGCAGGGCGGCTTCGTCCACGACCTGGCCGACTTCGACCCGGGCTTCTTCGCGATCTCCCCGCGCGAGGCGCTGGCGATGGACCCGCAGCAGCGCTGGCTGCTGGAGACCTCGTGGGAGGCCCTCGAACGGGCCGGCATCGACCCGCACTCGTTGCGCGGCAGCCGCACCGGCGTCTTCGCCGGCAGCACCGGGCAGGACTACGGCACCGTGCTGATGGGCGCCGCACAGGGCCTGGAAGGGCACCTGATGACCGGCAACGCCGGCAGCGTCGTCTCCGGCCGGATCGCCTACACCTTCGGCCTGGAGGGGCCGGCGGTCACCATCGACACCGCCTGCTCGTCCTCCCTGGTCGCCCTGCACCTCGCCGGGCAGGCGCTGCGGCAGCGGGAGTGCACCCTGGCCATCGTCGCCGGGGTCACCGCCATGTGCACCCCGGCCGCCTTCGTCGAGTTCTCCCGGCAGCGCGGGCTCGCCGCCGACGGCCGGTGCAAGGCGTTCGCCGCCGCCGCCGACGGCACCGGCTGGTCCGAGGGTGTCGGCGTGCTGCTGCTGGAGCGGCTGTCGGACGCGCAGCGCAACGGCCACCCGATCCTCGCCGTGGTGCGGGGCAGCGCCGTCAACCAGGACGGCGCGTCCAACGGCCTGAGCGCCCCGAACGGGCCCTCCCAGCAGCGGGTGATCCAGCAGGCCCTGGCCAACGCCGGTCTCGCCGCGGGCGGCGTGGACGTGGTGGAGGCGCACGGCACCGGCACCCGGCTCGGCGACCCGATCGAGGCGCAGGCCCTGCTCGCCACGTACGGGCAGGATCGGGGCGACGCCGCGCCGCTGCTGCTCGGCTCCGTCAAGTCGAACATCGGGCACGCCCAGGCCGCCGCCGGGGTGGCCGGCGTGATCAAGATGGTCATGGCGATGCGGCACGGCGTCGTGCCGCCGACCCTGCACGTGGACGAGCCGACCCCGGAGGTCGACTGGTCGGCCGGCGCCGTCTCGCTGGTGACCGAGGCGACGCCGTGGCCGGCGGTGGACCGGCCCCGCCGCTCGGCCGTCTCCTCGTTCGGGGTGTCCGGCACGAACGCGCACACGATCCTGGAGCAGGCGCCGGCGCCCCAACCCGCGCCGACCGACGCCGCGCCGGTCGTCCAGCGGCCGGTCGTGCCGGTGCTGGTGTCCGCCCGGGACGCCGCCGGCCTCGCCGGGCAGGCGGAGCGCTGGGCCGTCCGGCTGGCCGCCGACGAGACCCTGCGCCCGCTGGACGTGGCCTTCTCGTCGGTCACCTCCCGGTCCACCCTCGACCACCGCGCCGTGGTGCCCGCCACCGACCGAGACGACCTGCTCGCCGGGCTCCGGGCGCTGGCGTCCGGCGCACCGGCGGGCGGTGTGGTCGTGGGCCAGGCCGGCAGTCGGGGTTCGCTGGCGGTGCTGTTCTCGGGTCAGGGCGCGCAGCGCGCGGGCATGGGCCGGGAACTGTACGCGGCGTTCCCCGTCTTCGCCGCCGCGCTGGACGAGGTGTGCGGGCAGCTCGATCCGTTGTTGCCGCGTCCGTTGCGGGAGGTGCTGTTCGCTGCCGAGGGTTCGGCCGAGGGGGCGCTGCTGGATCAGACGGTGTTCACCCAGGCTGGTCTGTTCGCGGTCGAGGTGGCGTTGTTCCGGCTGGTGGAGTCGTTCGGTGTGGTGCCGGACATGGTCGCGGGGCACTCGATCGGTGAGGTGACCGCCGCGTACGTCGCGGGTGTGCTGTCCCTGGGCGACGCGTGCGCGTTGGTGGCGGCGCGGGGCAGGTTGATGCAGGCGTTGCCGGCCGGTGGCGGGATGCTGGCGGTGGCGGCGGGCGAGGCGGCGGTGGTCGAGTCGATCGCCGGGCTGGGCGACCGGGTGGGGATCGCGGCGGTGAACGGGCCGACGTCGGTCGTGGTGTCCGGGGCCGTCGATGTTCTCGACGAGGTGGAGCGGCTCTGGAAGGAGCGCGGGGCGCGGACTCGTCGGCTGGCGGTGAGTCACGCGTTCCACAGTCCGTTGATGGAGCCGATGCTGGCGGAGTTCCGCACGGTCCTGGACGGGCTGGCGTTCGCGGCGCCGGTGCTGCCGTTGGTGTCGAACGTGACCGGCGCCCTCGCCGACGCCGAGGAGGTCCGCAGCTCGGAGTACTGGGTGCGGCACGTCCGTGAGGCGGTGCGGTACGCCGACGGCATCACCGCGCTGCGGGCGGCCGGGGTGGACACGTTCCTGGAGGTCGGCCCGCAGAGTGTGTTGACCGCGATGGCGGCGGACATCCTGCCCGACGACGACGTGCTGGCGGTCGCCGTCCAGCGCAGGGACCGGCCGGAGGCGCACGCGCTGCTGCACGCCCTGGCCGAGCTGCATGTGCACGGCGTGCCGGTGACCTGGCGGGAGTGGTTCGCGGACACCGGCGCGCGGCGGGTCGACCTGCCCACGTACGCCTTCCAGCGCCAGCGCTACTGGCCCGAGGCGGGGGCGGGATGGACCGGAGACGTCACCGCGGTCGGTCTGCGGCCCGCGCGGCACCCCCTGCTCGGCGCCGCCGTCGGCGTCGCGCACGCCGAGGGCTTCCTGTTCACCGGGCGGCTGGCCCGGCGTACCCACCCGTGGATCTCCGACCACGTCGTCTTCGACACCGTGCTGCTGCCCGGCACGGGCTTCGTCGAACTCGCCCTCCAGGCCGGCGCGCACGTCGGCGCGGACCACGTCCGCGAACTCACCCTGGAGTCGCCGCTGATCCTGCCCGAGACCGGCGGCGTGGACATCCAGCTATGGATCGGCCCGGCCGACGAGACCGGCTGCCGCTCCGTGTCCCTGCACTCCGCGCTGGACGGCGACCCGGCCGACGGCGCCGGGGAGCGGACCTGGACCCGCAACGCCAGCGGTGTGCTGGCCGGCGGCCCCGCCGGACCGGGCGGGCCCTCGGGTTGGTCCGACCTGACCGCCTGGCCGCCGCCGGGAGCGACCGAGGTCGCCACCGACGACCTGTACCTGAACCTCGCCGCCCAGGGCTACGACTACGGTCCGTCCTTCATCGCGCTGCGCTCCGCCTGGCGGCGCGGCGACGACCTCTTCGCCGAGCTGGCGTTGCCGGAGGCCCCCGCCGCCGAGGCCGACGGGTACGGACTGCACCCGGCGCTGCTCGACGCGGCGCTGCACACCCTCGGGCTGGCCACGCCCGCCGCCGCGCCGGCCGGGGCCGGCATCCCGCCCGGATACGGCCGGCTGCCGTTCTCCTGGAACGACGTCGCCCTGCACGCCGCCGGTGCGGCGGCGGCCCGGGTGCGGGTCTCGCACACCGGAGCCGACAGCATCTCGCTGCTGCTCGCCGACGTCACCGGCGCGCCGATCATCTCCGTCGGCTCCCTCGTCCTGCGGCCGGTCTCCGCCGACCAGCTCCGCACCGCCGGAGGTGGCGGGACGGAGTCGCTGTTCCGGGTCGAGTGGGCCCCGCTCGCCCCGGCCGCCGGGCCGTCGACCGTCGACTGGGCGGTGGTCGGCGACGCGCCGTCCCTCACCGAGGCCGTCGCGGCCACCGGGACGGCCGTGTCGGCGTACCCCGACCTGACCGCCCTGGCCACGGCGATGGACGACGGGGCGGACGTGCCCGGCGTGCTGGTCGTGCCCTTCCTCGACCCGCCCGCGTCGGCCGACGTGCCGCGCGTCGTCGCCGAGGTGACCCACCGGGCGCTCGCCGTGCTCCAGCAGTTCCTGGCCGACGACCGGTACGCGGCCTCCCGGCTGGTCGTGCTGACCCGGGGCGCGGTCGCCACCGACCGGGACGCCGACCTGACCGACCTGGCCGGCGCGGCGGTGATCGGCCTGCTCCGCTCCGCCCAGTCGGAGAACCCCGACCGGTTCGTGCTGGTCGACGTCGACGACGTGGCGGGCTCCGCCGCCGCGCTCGTCCCGGCCGTCGCCACCGACGAGCCGCAGGTGGTGATCCGCTCCGGCGTCGCCGCCGGTGCCCGCCTCACCCGCGTCCCGGCCGTGGCCGAACCGCCGGCCGCCCCGTTCGACGGGGAGGGGACCGTCCTGATCACCGGCGCCACCGGCACCCTCGGCCAACTGATGAGCCGGCACCTGGTGACCGCGTACGGCGTCCGGCACCTCATCCTGACCAGCCGGCGCGGCCGGGCGGCCGAGGGCGTCGACGAGCTCTGCGCGGAGCTGGCGGCGCTCGGCGCGACCGTCACCGTCGCCGCCTGCGACGTGGCCGACCGGACCGCCGTGGCGGAACTGCTGGCGGGCATCCCGGCGGAACGCCCGCTCACCGCCGTCATCCACGCCGCCGGCGTCCGCGACGACGGCGTGATCTCCTCCCTCACCCCGGAGCGGATGGACGGCGTGCTGCGGCCCAAGGTCGACGCCGCCTGGAACCTGCACGAGCTGACCGCCGACCTCGACCTGAAGGCGTTCGTCTCGTACTCCTCGCTCGCCGCCACCGCCGGCGGACCGGGCCAGGGCAACTACGCCGCCGCCAACGCGTTCCTCGACGGGCTGGCCCAGCACCGCAAGGCACGCGGGCTCACCGCGCTAACCCTCGCCTGGGGCCTCTGGGCCGACCGCAGCGGCATGACCACCGAGCTGGACGACGTCCACCTCAACCGGATCTCCCGCTCCGGCGTCGCCGCCATGGAGGCCGAGGAGGGGCTCGCCCTCTTCGACGCGGCCTGCCGCACCACCGACGCCGCACTCGTCCCGGCCCGCCTCGACCTCGCCGCGATGAAGGCGCAGTTCGCCGGCGGCAGCATCCCGCCGCTGTACCGGGCGCTGATCCGCACGCCCGCCCGCGCCGCCGCCGCGGCCACCACCGGCGCGTCCCTGGTGCAGCAGCTCGCCGCGCTCGGCGACACCGACCGGGCCGCCGCGCTGGTCGAGATCGTCCGGGGGCAGGCCGCCGCCGTGCTCGGCTACCCCGACCCGGCGGCCATCGAGCCGCGCCGGGCGTTCGGCGAGTTCGGCTTCGACTCGCTGACCGCCGTCGAGATGCGCAACCGGCTCAACAACGCCTTCGGGATGCGGCTGCCGGCCACCCTCGTCTTCGACTACCCGACCCCGCACGACCTGGCCACCTTCCTGGGTACGGAGATCGCCGGCACCCCGGTCCCCGTGCGGCCCACGACCGCCACCGTGGCGGTCGGCGACGACGAGCCCCTCGCCATCATCGGCATGGCCTGCCGGCTGCCCGGCGGCGTGTGGTCCCCCGACGACCTGTGGCGGCTCGTGGCCGACGGCGTCGACGCGATCACCGGCCTGCCCACCGACCGGGGCTGGGACCTCGACGCCCTCTACAGCCCGGACCCCGACGCCAGCGGCACCTTCTACACCCGGGGCGGCGGCTTCCTCGACGGCGTCGACCGGTTCGACCCCGGCTTCTTCGGCATCTCGCCCCGCGAGGCCCTGGCCATGGACCCGCAGCAGCGGCTACTGCTGGAGACCACCTGGGAGTCGTTCGAGTCCGCCGGCATCGACCCGACCGCCGTGCGGGGCAGCAGCACCGGCGTCTTCGTCGGCACCAGCGGCCAGGACTACGGCTCGTTGCTCGCGTACTCGCCGGAGGCCGCCGAGGGTTACCTGCTGACCGGGATGACCAGCAGCGTCATCTCGGGCCGGGTCGCGTACACGTTCGGCCTGGAGGGGCCGGCGGTGTCGCTGGACACGGCCTGCTCGTCGTCCCTCGTCGCGCTGCACTGGGCCGGCCAGGCGCTGCGGCGCGGCGAGTGCGACATGGCCCTCGCCGGCGGCGTCATGGTGATGGCCACCCCGACCGCGTTCGTAGAGTTCTCCCGCCAGCGCGGCCTCGCCGCCGACGGCCGCTGCAAGTCCTTCGCCGCCTCGGCGGACGGCACCGGCTGGTCCGAGGGCGTCGGCATGCTGCTCGTGCAGCGGCTCTCCGACGCCCGCCGGCAGGGCCGCACGGTCTACGCCGTGGTACGCGGCTCGGCGGTCAACCAGGACGGCGCGTCGAACGGGTTGACGGCGCCGAACGGTCCGTCGCAGCAGCGGGTGATCCGCCAGGCCCTCGCCTCGGCGCGGCTGTCCACGGCCGACGTGGACGTGGTGGAGGCGCACGGCACCGGCACGACGCTCGGCGACCCGATCGAGGCGCAGGCGCTGCTCGCCACCTACGGGCGGGACCGACCGGCCGACCGGCCGCTGCTGCTCGGCTCGATCAAGTCGAACATCGGGCACGCGCAGGCCGCCGCCGGCGTCGCCGGTGTGATCAAGATGGTGCAGGCGATCCGGCACGGCCTCGTCCCGGCGACGCTGCACGTCGACGAGCCGTCCCCGCACATCGACTGGACGTCCGGCGCCGTGGAACTGGCGACCGAGTCCCGGCCGTGGCCGGCGGTGGACCGTCCCCGCCGGGCGGCGGTGTCGTCGTTCGGCATCTCCGGCACCAACGCGCACGTCATCATCGAGCAGGCCGACGAGCCGGCCGAGGCCCCCGCCGCGACCGGCCCGGGCCTGGTGGCCTCGGATGTCGTGGTCTGGCCGGTGTCGGCGCGGTCGAGGGCCGCCCTCACCGGTCAGGCCGCCCGGCTGGCCGAGTATGTGCGCGGGCACGACGGTCTGGACCCGGCGGCGGTCGGCTGGTCCCTCGCCACGACCCGGTCGACGTTCGACCAGCGGGCCGCCGTGGTCGGTGCCGGCGTCGCCGAACTGCTGGCCGGCCTGGATGCCCTGGCCGCCGGTGCGCCGGCGGGCAACGTGGTGACGGGCACCACGTCTGGTCATGGTGCGGGTCCGGTGTTCGTGTTTCCGGGTCAGGGTGCGCAGTCGGCGCGGATGGCGGCCGGTCTGGTCGGTCGTACGCCGGTGTTCGACGCAAAGCTCGCCGAGTGCCAGCGGGCCCTCGCCCCGTACCTGGACGTGGACCTCGTCTCGGTGTTGACGGGCGAGGACGAGTCGTGGCTTGAGCGGGTGGAGGTCGTGCAGCCGGTCCTGTGGGCCGTCGGCATCGCCCTCGCCGCGCTTTGGCAGCACGCCGGTGTCACCCCGGCGGCGGTGATTGGTCATTCGCAGGGTGAGATCGGCGCGGCCTGTGTGGCGGGGATCCTGTCGCTGGAGGACGCGGCGAAGGCGGTGGCGTTGCGGTCGCGGGCGCTGACCGTGCTGCGGGGCACCGGGACGATGGCGTCGGTGGACCTGCCCGCCGAGGCCGTCACCGCCCGCCTGGACGGGTTCCCGGGTGTCGGGGTGGCGGCGGTCAACGGCCCGTCGACCGTGGTGGTCTCCGGTCCGCCGCAGCCCGTCGCGGACCTTGTCGACGCCTGTCAGGCCGAGGGTGTGCGGGCGCGGTTGATTCCGGTGGACTACGCGTCGCACTCGCCGGCCGTGCAGGAGGTCGCCGAGCGGCTGCGTGCCGATCTGGCCGACATCGTCCCGCAGCCCGGTCACACCCGCCTGGTGTCGACCCTGACCGGGGACTGGGTGGACCCGGCGTCGATGACGGCGGACTACTGGTACGACAACCTGCGCCAGACGGTGCGGTTCGACGCCGCGGTGCGCGTGGCGGTCGCCGCCGGGCACAGCGTGTTCGTGGAGATCAGTCCGCATCCGGTGCTCACCATGCCGGTCACCGCGATCCTGGACGACACCGGCACCAGCGGGTACACCCTGGGCAGTCTGCGTCGCGGCGACGACGACCCGACCCGGCTGCTGACCAACCTGGCCACCGCCCACGCGATCGGCCTGCCCGTCGACCTGACGAGGATTCTCGCCGAGACCGACACCGTCGACCTGCCCACCTACGCCTTCGACCACCAGCGGTACTGGGTGGAACCCCCGGTCCACCGGGCGCAGGACGTCAGCTCCGCCGGCCTCCAGGACGCCGGACACCCGCTGCTCAGCGCCACGCTGACCTTCCCGGACAGCGAGCGGATGGTCTTCACCGGGCGGCTGTCGGTGCGTACCCACCCGTGGCTCGGCGAGCACCGGGTGATGGACAACATCCTGCTGCCCGGCACCGCCTTCGTGGAGCTGGCCACGTACGCCGGCGAGCAGGCGGGCTGCCCGACGGTGGAGGAGCTGACCCTGCTCGCCCCGCTCGTCCTGCCCGAGATGGGCGCGCTCCAGGTGCAGCTGATGGTCGGCGACCGGGACGACGACGGGCGGCGCACCGTCCAGCTCTACTCGCGGCCCTACCGGGACGGCTCCGACGAGATCCTCGCCGACGTGGCCTGGACCTGCCACGCCACCGGCCTGCTCGCCCCGCGGCCGGCCGAGGGCGCCGCGCCCGCCTTCGACCTCGGGGTGTGGCCGCCGCCCGGCGCGACCCGCGTCGAGTCCGACGACTTCTACTCCGGCATCGAGGCGACCGTCTTCGGGTACGGCCCGGCGTTCCGCGGCCTGCGCGCCGCGTGGACCCGCGACGACGAGGTCTTCGCCGAGGTCGAGCTGCCCGCTGACCACCACGCCGAGGCCGGCCGCTTCGGCGTGCACCCGGCGCTGCTGGACGGCGCGTTGCAGGCGATGTCGATCGGCGGCTTCCTCGGCCGGATGGGCGACGGCGCGGACGCCACCGTGCCCCGGCTCCCGTTCGCCTGGACCGGGGTCTCCCTGCTCGCCGCCGGGGCCACCGCCCTGCGCGTGCGCGTCGCCGCGGCCGGCGAGGTCGGTGTCTCCTTCCAGGTGGCCGACGCCACCGGCGCCCCGGTGCTGCACGTCGACTCGCTGATCATGCGCCGGGTCACCGGCGACTCGCTCGGCGCGGCCCGCTCCGGCCGGCACGAGTCGCTGTTCCAGGTGGACTGGCCGGCGCTGCCGGTGCCCACCGGCCCGGTGCCGGCGGCCACCCGCTGGGTGGTGCTCGGCGGCGACGATCTGGCCCTCGCCGCCGCCTGCGAGGCGGCCGGTGCACGGGTGCGCACCGACGTCGACCTCGACTCGCTGGGCGACCTGCTGGCCGGCGGCGAGCCGGCCCCCGAGGTGGTGATCGTCCCGGTCGGCGGCGTCGGCGACCCGACGGACCCGGCGCTGGCCGGGCAGGCGCGGGCCACCACGCACCGTGCCCTCGCCGCGTTGCGGACCTGGCTCGCCGACGACCGGTTCGCCGAGTCCCGGCTGGTGCTGGTGACCCGGGACGCCGTCGCGGCGGGGGAGCAGCCGGTGGTCAACCTGCGCCAGGCCCCGGTCTGGGGCCTGCTGCGCACCGCGCAGCTCGAACACCCGGGCCGGTGCCAGTTGGTCGACCTCGACGACGCCGCCGACAGCGCCGCCGTGCTGGCCGCCGCGATCGCCTCCGGCGAACCGCAGCTCGCCGTGCGGGCGGGGCAGGTCCGGACGCCACGGCTCGGGCGGGTCCCGGCCGGGGTGGACCTGCTGCCCGGCGGGATCGACCCGGACGGCACCGTGCTGATCACCGGCGGGACCGGGGTGCTGGGCCGCATCCTGGCCCGCCACCTCGCGACCACCCACGGCGTACGGCATGTGCTGCTGGCCGGGCGGCGCGGCGCGGCGGCCGACGGGATCGGCGACCTGGTCACCGAACTCGCCGGCGCCGGCACGGAGGTGACCGTCGCGGCCTGCGACGCCGCCGACCCCGACGCACTGTCGGCGCTGCTGGCCGGGGTGCCCGCCGAGCACCCGCTCACCGCCGTGGTGCACGCCGCCGGCGTCCTCGACGACGGCGTGCTGGAGTCGATGACCCCCGAGCGGGTGGACGCGGTCGCCGTGCCGAAGATCGACGCGGCGTGGCACCTGCACCGCCTCACCGCCGACGCGAACCTCGCGGCCTTCGTGCTCTTCTCCTCGGCGGCGGCGACGCTGGGCAGCGCCGGCCAGTCCAACTACGCGGCGGCGAACGCCTTCCTCGACGCCCTCGCCGCGCACCGGCGGGCCCGCGGCCTCGCCGGCGTCTCCCTCGCCTGGGGCCTGTGGGAGCAGGCCAGCGGCATGACCGGCCACCTCGACGACGCGGACGTGCGGCGGATGGCCGAGCAGGGCGCGGCGGGCCTGGCCACCGAGCAGGCGCTGGACCTGTTCGACGCTTCCTGGCGGCTCGACGCGGCGGCGGTCGTGCCGATGCGGCTGGACGTAGGGACGCTGCGGACGCAGGCCGAGTCCGGCACCCTCGCGCCGATGCTCCGGGCGCTGGTCCGGGCGCCGATGCGACGCTCCGTCGACGCGGCCGGCACCCGCTCCGGCGGGGTGCAGCTCGGCCAGCGCCTCGCCGGGCTGGCCGGGCCGGAGCGGCAGAAGGTGGTGCTGGACGTGGTCCGGGCGAACATCGCCGCCGTCCTCGGCCACGCCGGCGCCGACGCCGTCGACCCGAACCGGCTCTTCACCGACCTGGGCTTCGACTCGCTCACCGCCGTCGACCTGCGCAACCGGCTCAACGCCCTCTCCGGGCTGCGGCTGCCGGCGACGCTGGTCTTCGACTACCCGACGCCGACCGCGCTCGCCGAGAAGCTGACCGGCGAGATCGCCGCCGACGAGGCGCCCTCCGCCCAACCCATCTTCCAGGGCATCGACACCGTGGAGAGCCTGCTCAACACCATCCCGCTCGACCCGGCGGCCCGGGCCCGGTTCACCGCCCGGATGCAGGACCTGCTCGCCAAGGCGTCCGACCTGGCGGCCGTGCCCGCCGCCGAGTCGGACCGGCCCGATCTCGACTCGGCCAGCGATGACGAGATCTTCGACTTCATCAGCAAAGAGTTTGGAATCTCCTGAGATGACCGACTTCCGAACCGAGGCAGGTGCCACCCGATGAGCGACGACAAGCTGCGGTACTTCCTCAAGCGGGTGACCGCCGACCTGCACGAGACCAGGCGCAAGCTGCAGACCGTCGAGGCACGCGACCAGGAGCCGCTGGCCGTCGTCTCCATGAGCTGTCGCTTCCCCGGCGGCGTCCGGTCGCCGGAGGACCTGTGGGAGCTCGTCGCCGACGGCCGGGACGCCCTGACCGAGTTCCCGGACGACCGGGGCTGGGACCTGGAGGCGCTCTACGACCCCGACCCCAACAAGCCGGGCAAGAGCTACACCCGGGTCGGCGGGTTCCTCGACGGCGCCGGCGACTTCGACCCGACGCTGTTCGGCATCTCGCCGCGCGAGGCTTTGGCCATGGACCCGCAGCAGCGGTTGCTGCTGGAGACGTCCTGGGAGGCCATCGAGCGGGCCGGCATCGACCCGCTGTCGCTGCGCGGCAGCTCTACCGGCGTCTTCGTCGGGCTGAGCACCTCCAACTACGGCATCGGCCTGCCGCACGTGCCCGAGGGCGTCGACATGTACCTCGGCACCGGCAACACCACCAGCGTCGCGTCCGGCCGGATCTCGTTCACCCTCGGCCTCAACGGCCCGGCCGTCACCGTGGACACCGCCTGCTCGTCGTCGCTGGTGGCCCTGCACCTCGCCGTGAACGCGCTGCGTCGCGGCGAGTGCGACCTCGCCATCGCCGGTGGTGTCACCGTGATGGCCACCCCCGGCGTCTTCGTCGTCTTCTCCCGGCAGCGCGGCATGTCCGTCGACGGCCGGTGCAAGGCGTTCGCGGCCGGCGCGGACGGCACCGGCTGGGGCGAGGGCGGCGGCGTGCTGGTCGTGGAGCGGCTGGCCGACGCCGAGCGCAACGGCCACCCGGTCCTCGCCGTGATCCGGGGCAGCGCCCTCAACCAGGACGGCGCGTCCAACGGGCTCACCGCCCCCAACGGCCCCTCCCAACAGCGGGTCATCCGGCAGGCCCTCGCGAACGCCCGGCTCGGCACCGCCGACGTCGACATGGTCGAGGCGCACGGCACCGGCACCACCCTCGGCGACCCGATCGAGGCGCAGGCACTCATCGCCACGTACGGGCAGGACCGACCGGCCGACCGGCCGCTGTGGCTCGGCTCGGTGAAGTCGAACATCGGCCACACCCAGAGCGCCGCCGGGGTCGCCGGGCTGGTCAAGATGGTGATGGCGCTGCGCAACGGCGTCATGCCGGAGACCCTGCACGTCGACGAGCCGTCCCCGCACGTGGACTGGACCGCCGGGGCGGTGTCCCTGCTCACCGAGTCCAAGCCGTGGCCGGAGCTGGACCGCCCCCGCCGCGGCGGCGTCTCCTCGTTCGGCGTGAGCGGCACCAACGCCCACGTCATCCTGGAGGAGTACCGGCCGCGCGTCGCCGCCCCCGGGACCGTCGACGGGGAGGAGGCCGCCGAGGCCGTCGCCGTCGAAGCCGCGCGACGGCCCGGCCTGATCGCCTCGGACGTGACGGTCTGGCCCGTGTCGGCCCGGTCGAAGGCCGCCCTCGCCGGCCAGGCGGTCCGGCTCGCGCGGCACGTGCGTGAGCACGGCGACCTCACCCCGGCGGCGGTCGGCTGGTCCCTCGCCGCCACCCGGTCGACGTTCGACCACCGCGCCGCCGTGGTCGGCGCGAACGCCGCGGACCTGCTGGCCGGGCTGGACGCCCTGGCCACCGGCCAGCCGGCCGGCAACCTCGTCACCGGCACGGTCACCGGGGCCGGCGCCGGCCCCGTCTTCGTGTTCCCGGGCCAGGGCGCCCAGTCGGCGCGGATGGCCGCCGGCCTGGTCGGTCGTACGCCGGTGTTCGACGCGCGGCTGGCCGAGTGCCAGCGGGCCCTCGCCCCTTACCTGGACGTGGATCTCGTGTCGGTGCTCACCGGCGAGGACGAGTCGTGGTTGGCGCGGGTGGAGGTGGTGCAGCCGGTGCTGTGGGCCGTCGGCGTCGCCCTCGCGGCCGTGTGGCGCGCGGCCGGCGTCGTGCCGGACGCGGTGGTCGGTCACTCGCAGGGCGAGATCGGCGCGGCCTGCGTGGCCGGCATCCTGACCCTGGAGGACGCCGCGAGGACCGTGGCGCTGCGCTCCCGCGCCCTGGCCGTGCTGCGCGGCACGGGGACGATGGCGTCGGTGGACCTCTCGGCCGACGCGGTCGCCGATCGCCTGCCGGCCTTCCCGGGCGTCGGGGTGGCGGCGGTCAACGGCCCGTCCACCGTCGTGGTGTCCGGCCCGCCGCAGACCGTCGCCGACCTGGTGGCGGCGTGCCAGGCCGAGGGCCTGCGCGCCCGGCTCATCCCGGTGGACTACGCCTCCCACTCCGAGGCCGTGCAGCAGGTCGCCGAGCAGCTCCGCGCGGACCTGGCCGACGTCACCCCGCAGGCCGGTCACACCCGGCTCGTCTCCACCCTCACCGGCGACTGGGTCGACCCCGCCTCGATGACCGCGGACTACTGGTACGACAACCTGCGGCAGACCGTGCGGTTCGACGCCGCCGTGCGCGTCGCGATCGCCGCCGGGCACAGCGTGTTCGTGGAGATCTCCCCGCACCCGGTGCTCACCATGCCGGTCACCGCGATCCTCGACGACACCGGCACCAGCGGGCACACCCTGGGCAGCCTGCGCCGCGGCGACGACGACCCCACCCGCCTGCTCACCAACCTCGCCACCGCCCACGCGATCGGCCTGCCCGTCGACCTGACGAAGGTCCTCGCCGAGACCGAGGTCGCGCCGCTGCCCACGTACGCCTTCGACCACCAGCGGTTCTGGCTGGACGGCAGCGGCGGCCCCGACCTGGAGAGCCTGCTCCAGGGCGCGGCCGACCCGAGCGACGCCAGCTTCTGGGCCGCCGTGGAACGCGGGGACCTCACCGCCCTCGCCGAGACCGTCGCCACCGAGGACACCCCGCCGCACGAGGCCCTCGACGCGCTGCTCCCGGCCCTGCCGCTGCTCACCTCGTGGCGCCGGCGGCGCCGCCGCCAGTCCGACATCGACAGCTGGCGCTACCAGGACACCTGGAAGCCGCTGACCGGTGTCGCCAACCGGGGCATGACCGGCACCTGGGTCGTCGTCCTGCCCACCGGCGACATCATCGAGCCCTGGCAGGACGCCTGCGTCGAGGCGTTCACGGCGGCCGGCGCGACCATCGTCCCGGTCCCCGTCTCCACCCCCGACGTCGACCGCGACCTGTTCGGCAAGCTGCTGCGGGAGGCGCTCGTCGGCGCGTCGCGCGGTGACGACGAGGTCGCCGAGGTGACCGCCGTGGTCTCGCTGCTCGCCTTCGACGAGCTGGCCCACCCCCTGCACCCGTCCGTGCCCGGCGGCTTCGCCGCCACCGTCGCGCTCTTCCAGGCCCTCGGCGACATCGGCCTGCGCGCCCCCATGTGGAGCGTCACCTCCGGCGCCGCGTCGGTGGGCCTCACCGACCTGCTGCGCTCCCCGGTGCAGTCGCTGGTCTGGGGCTTCGGCCGGGTCGCCGCGCTGGAGCACCCGCAGCGCTGGGGCGGCCTCGTCGACCTGCCCGAGGCCGTCGACGCGCACTCCGCCGACCTGCTGGTCGCGGCCCTCACCGCCGCCGGCGAGGAGGACCAGATCGCGGTACGCCCCGGCGGCCTGCTCGCCCGCCGGCTCACCCGCGTCCCGCTCGGCGACAGCCAGCCGGCGAACCCGTGGCAGCCGTACGGCACCGCGCTGGTCACCGGCGGCACCGGCGCGCTCGGCGGGCACGCCGCCCGCTGGCTGGCCCGCAGCGGCGTGGAGAACATCGTCGTCGTCAGCCGGCGCGGCATGGCGGCGCCGGGCGCCCAGCAGCTCGTCGACGACCTCACCGAACTCGGCGCCCGGGCCACCGTGGTCGAGTGCGACGCCGCCGACCGGGACGCGCTGGCCGCCCTGATCGACGCGATCCCCGTCGAGTACCCGCTCACCGCGGTCGTGCACGCCTCCGCCGTGCTCGACGACGCCATGATCAACGACATTCGGGTGGAACAGATCGAGCGGGTGCTCCAGGCCAAGGTCGACGTCGCGTACAACCTGCACGAGCTGACCATGGACCTGGACCTCTCCGCGTTCATCATGTTCTCGTCCTTCGCCGGCAGCGTGGCCAGCTCCGGTGTCGGCAACTACGCCCCGAGCAACGCGTTCCTCGACGCGCTAGCCCAGCACCGGCGCGGCCTCGGCCTGCCCGCCACCTCCATCGCCTGGGGCGCCTGGGCCGGCGGCGGCATGGCCGACGGCCCGCTCGGCGAGCTGCTGCACCGGCACGGCGTGCCCGAGATGACGCCCGACGCGGCCATCGCCGCGCTGCACCAGGCCGTGGACCACGGCGAGGCGTTCCTCACCATCGCCGACATCGCCTGGGAACGGTTCTCCGTCGCCTTCACCGCCACCCGGCCCGGCCCGCTGATCAGCGACCTGCCGGACGTGCGCCGGCTCCAGACGGCCGAGAAGGTGGCCAGCGTGGAGGCGGGCGACGGCCCGGACTCGTTGCAGGACCGGCTCGCCGGGCTGCCCGCCGCCGACCGGCTCGCCGTACTGCTCGGCCTGGTCCGCAGCCAGGTCGCCGCCGTGCTCAACTACCCGTCCGCCGAGTCGGTGGACGAGCACCGGGCGTTCCGGGAGCTGGGCTTCGACTCCGTCACCGCCGTCGAGCTGCGCAACCGGCTCGGCTCGGCCACCGGCGTGGCCCTCCCGGTCACCCTGGTCTTCGACTACCCGACCCCGACGACCCTGGCGGAGTACCTCTTCGCCGAGGTCGCCCACGACGACGTGGTCACCCCGACCGCGCTCCTCGACGACCTCGACCGGATCGCCGACAACCTCGACGTGGTGGCGCGGGACGAGGCGGCGCGGGTGCGCGCCACCGTACGCCTCCAGGCGATGCTCTCCCGGCTCGGCCAGGACAGCGGCGGCGCCGACATCGGCCGGCACCTGGACGACGCCACCGACGACGAACTGTTCGCGATGGTGGACAAGGACCTCGGCATCTCCTGACCCCAGCTCCGGCTCTCTCCCGTCCCTCCCGAGGAAGCGGCACTCCGATGGCCAATGAAGACAAGCTCCGCGACTACCTCAAGCGGGTCATGGCGGATCTCCACGACACCCGCCGCCGGCTCAGTGAGGCACAGTCGCAGGAACTGGAGCCGGTGGCGATCGTGGCGATGAGCTGCCGGTTGCCCGGCGGGGTGCGCAACCCCGACGACCTGTGGGAGCTGGTGCGGGACGGCCGGGACGCCGTCACCCCGTTCCCGGACGACCGGGGCTGGGACCTGGAGCGGCTCTACCACCCCGACCCCGACCACCCGGGCACCTCGTACGCCCGGGAGGGCGGGTTCGTCGACGGGGCCGGGGACTTCGACTCCGCCTTCTTCGGCATCTCGCCCCGAGAGGCGCTGACCATGGACCCCCAGCAGCGCCTGCTGCTGGAGACGTCCTGGGAGGCCGTCGAAGCCGCCGGGATCGACCCGGCCTCGCTGCGCGGCAGCCGGACCGGGGTGTTCGTCGGCACCAACGGGCAGGACTACGGCACCCTGCTCATGATGTCGCCGGACGGCGACGAGGGGCACTCGATGACCGGCGGCGCGGCGGCCGTCGCGTCGGGCCGGGTGTCGTACACGCTCGGGTTGGAGGGGCCGGCCGTCTCCATCGACACGGCCTGCTCCTCGTCGCTGGTGGCGCTGCACCTCGCCGTGCAGGCCCTCCGGGCGGGGGAGTGCGACCTGGCCCTGGCCGGCGGGGTGACCGTGATGGCCACCCCCGGCCTCTACATCGGATCCAGCCGGCAGCGCGCCCTCTCCCCGGACGGGCGGTGCAGGTCGTTCGCCGCGTCCGCCGACGGCGCCGGGTTCTCCGAGGGGGTCGGTTGGCTGCTGGTCGAGCGGCTGTCGGACGCCCGTCGCAACGGCCGCCGGGTCCTCGCGGTGGTCCGCGGCTCCGCCGTCAACCAGGACGGCGCGTCCAACGGGCTGACCGCGCCGAACGGGCCGGCACAGCAGCGGGTGATCAGCCAGGCCCTCGCCTCGGCGCGGCTGTCCACGGCGGACGTCGACGTGGTGGAGGCGCACGGCACCGGCACCAAGCTGGGCGACCCGATCGAGGCGCAGGCGCTGCTCGCCACGTACGGGCAGGACCGCGGGGAGGCCGCGCCGCTGCTGCTCGGCTCGGTGAAGTCGAACATCGGGCACGCCCAGGCCGCCGCCGGCGTCGCCGGGGTGATCAAGACCGTGCTGGCCATCCGGCACGGGATCGTCCCGGCGACGCTGCACGTCGACGCGCCGTCCCCGCACATCGACTGGACGGCGGGCGCGGTGGAACTGGTCACCGAGGCGCGACCGTGGCCCGAGACGGGCCGGGCCCGGCGGGCCGCCGTGTCCTCCTTCGGCATCTCGGGCACCAACGCCCACGTGATCATCGAGCAGCCGGACGAGCCGGCCGAGGACCGCCCGTCCGACCCCGCCCCCGGACTGGTCGCCGCCGACGCGCTCATCTGGCCGGTGTCGGCGCGGTCGAAGCCCGCCCTCGCGGGCCAGGCCGCCCGGCTCGCCGCGTACGTGCGCGGGCACGACGGTCTGGACCCGGCGGCGGTCGGCTGGTCCCTCGCCACGACCCGGTCGGCGTTCGACCACCGGGCGTCGGTCGTCGGCGCGGACACCGGGGAACTGTTGGCGGGCCTGGACGCGCTCGCGGGCGGGCTGCCGGCGGGCAACGTGGTCACGGGTGTGGCCTCGTCCCACCCCGCCGGTCCGGTGTTCGTGTTTCCGGGTCAGGGTGCGCAGTCGGTGCGGATGGCGGCTGGTCTGGTGGGTCGTGCGCCGGTGTTCGACGCGCGGCTGGCGGAGTGTCAGCGTGCTCTCGCCCCGTATCTGGACGTGGATCTGGTGTCGGTGCTCACCGGTGGGGACGAGTCATGGTTGGCGCGCGTCGAGGTCGTACAGCCCGTGTTGTGGGCCGTCGGCGTCGCCCTCGCCGCGCTGTGGCAGCACGCCGGTGTCACCCCGGCGGCGGTGATTGGTCATTCGCAGGGTGAGATCGGTGCGGCCTGTGTGGCCGGGATCCTGTCGCTGGAGGACGCGGCGAGGGCGGTGGCGTTGCGGTCGCGGGCGCTGACGGTGCTGCGGGGTTCGGGGACGATGGCGTCGGTGGACCTGTCCGCCGAGGCCGTCACCGCCCGCCTGGACGGCTTTCCGGGTGTCGGGGTTGCCGCGGTCAACGGCCCGTCGACCGTGGTGGTGTCGGGTCCGCCGCAGCCGGTCGCGGACCTGGTGGAGGCGTGTCAGGCCGAGGGCATCAGGGCGCGGTTGATTCCGGTGGACTACGCGTCGCACTCGCCGGCGGTGCGGGAGGTCGCCGAACAACTGCGCGCCGATCTGGCCGACATCGTCCCGCAGCCCGGTCACACCCGCCTCCTCTCGACGCTGACGGGGGACTGGGTCGATCCCGCAAGCATGACGGCGGACTACTGGTACGACAACCTGCGGCAGACCGTGCGGTTCGACGCCGCCGTGCGCGTGGCGGTCGCCGCCGGGCACAGCGTGTTCGTGGAGATCAGCCCGCATCCGGTGCTCACCATGCCGGTCACCGCGATCCTCGATGACACCGGCGCCAGCGGGTACACCCTGGGCAGTCTGCGTCGCGGTGACGACGACCCGACCCGGTTGCTGACCAACCTGGCCACCGCCCACGCGATCGGCCTGCCCGTCGACCTGACGAGGATTCTCGCCGAGACCGACACCGTCGACCTGCCCACCTACGCCTTCGACCACCAGCGGTACTGGCCCGCGCCGCCCGTCTTCCCCGCCCAGCAGGACGGCGAGCCGGACATCGACCGGTGGCGCTACCGGATCACCTGGCCGGCCCTGCCCGACCTGCCGCTGGACCGGCTCGACGGGACCTGGCTGGTCCCGATCCCCGCCGCGCTGGTCGACGAGCCGATCGTCGTCGAGGTGCTCGGCGCGCTCGGCAGCGTCGGCGCGGACGTCGTACCCGTCGAGGTGGACGCGATGACCGACCCGGCGGAACTGGCCGACCTGCTGCGCGCCGCGCTCCCCGCCGACGGCGGCCCCGCCACGGTGCTGTCGCTGCTCGGGCTGGACGAGCGGGCACACCCCGAACACCCCGCCACCTTTCTGGGCGTCACCGGGACCGTCCTGCTGGTGCAGGCGCTCGGGGCGCTCGACGTCGAGGCGCCGCTGTGGTGCGCCACCCGGCGCGCCGTCGCCGTCGACGCCGGGGACCCGCCGCCGCACCCGGCGGCCGCCGCGGTCTGGGGCCTCGGCCGCGCGGTCGCCCTGGAACACCCCGACCGCTGGGGCGGCCTGGTCGACCTGCCGGAGGCCCTCGACCCGTGGACCGGCATCCGGCTCTGCGCGGCGCTCGGCGACAGCGGCGGCGAGGACCAGCTCGCCGTCCGCGACTCCGGGGTATTCGCCCGCCGGCTCACCCGGATCACCGAGCCCGAACCGACCCCCGCGCCCGGCGCGACGCCGGACGACACCTGGCGGATGCGCGGCACCGTGCTGATCACCGGCGGCACCGGCGGGCTGGGCGGGCACCTGGCCCGCTGGGCGGCCCGCTCCGGCGCCGCGCACGTCCTGCTGGCCAGCCGGCGCGGGCAGGACGCCCCGGGCGCCGCCGAGCTGGCCGCGGAGCTGACCGACCTCGGCGTACGGGTGACCGTGGCCCGCTGCGACGTCACCGACCGGGCGCAGGTGGCCGACCTGCTGGCGGGCGTCCCCGGCGACGCCCCGGTGAGCGCCGTGCTGCACACCGCCGCCGTCCTCGACGACGGGATCGTGGACACCGCCACCCCGCAGCGCCTGGACACCGTCGCCGGGCCCAAGAGCCTCGCCGCCGTCCACCTGGACGAGCTGACCCGCGACCTGGACCTGGACGCCTTCGTGCTGTTCTCCTCGGTCGCCGGCACCACCGGCAACGCCGGGCAGGGCGCGTACGGGGCGGCGAACGCCTTCCTCGACGCCCTCGCCGAGCGGCGCCGGGCCGAGGGCCGGCCCGCCCTCTCGGTGGCCTGGGGCGCGTGGAGCGGCGCCGGCCTGCCCGCCGACAACGAACGCGCCCAGCAGCGGCTTCGCCGCGGCGGCATGGTCGGCATGGATCCCGACCTGGCCGTCGAGGCCCTCGCGCGGGCGCTGCGGCGCGGCGAGACCACCACCGTCATCGCCGACATCGACTGGACCCGGTTCGCCCCCGCGTTCACCCTGGTCCGGCCCAGCCCGCTGATCGGCGACCTCGCCGAGGTGCGGGAGGCCAACCGGCCGGACGCGCCGGAGACCGGCGCGGAGGAGACGGACGTACCGTCGGCGCTGGCCCGGCGGCTCGCCGGGCACTCCCCGGCGGAGCGCTCGGCGGCGCTGCTGGAGCTGGTCCGCCAGTGCGCGGCGACCGCGCTCGGCTACGGCGCGGCCGACGACATCCCGGCCACCCGGCCCTTCCGCGACCTCGGCCTGGACTCGCTGACCGCCGTCGACATGCGCAACTTCCTGGCCACCGCCACCGACCTGCGGCTGCCCGCGACGCTCGCCTTCGACTACCCGAACCCGACCGTGCTCGCCGCGCGCCTCGACGAGCTGCTCACCGGGGTCGCGCCGGACGTCGCGTCCCCCGCCCCGGCCGCCCCGGCCGCGGACGACGAGCCGATCGCCATCGTGGCGATGAGCTGCCGGCTTCCCGGCGGGGCGGACACCCCGGAGCAGCTGTGGCAGCTCCTCGCCGCCGGCGGCGACGCGATCGGCGGGTTCCCCACCGACCGGGGCTGGGACCTCGACCGGCTCTTCGACTCCGACCCGGAGAACGAGGGCACCAGCTACGCCCGGGAGGGCGGCTTCGTCGCCGGGGTCGCCGACTTCGACGCCGCCTTCTTCGGCATCAGCCCCCGCGAGGCCCTGGCCATGGACCCGCAGCAGCGGCTCCTGCTGGAGGCGTCCTGGGAGGCGATCGAGCGGGCCGGGATCGACCCGACCGCGCTGCGCGGCAGCCCCACCGGTGTCTTCGTCGGCACCAACTACCAGGACTACCGCAACCTGATGTACAGCACCGAGGGCGCCGAGGGGCACCTGATGACCGGCAACGCCGGCAGCGTGCTCTCCGGCCGGGTGTCGTACACCCTCGGGCTGGAGGGGCCCGCCGTGTCGGTGGACACCGCCTGCTCCTCGTCGCTGGTCGCGCTGCACTGGGCCTGCCAGGCGCTGCGCCAGACGGAGTGCTCCCTCGCCCTCGTCGGCGGCGTTACCGTGATGTCAACTCCCGGCGTGTTCGTCGGCTTCAGCCGGCAGCGGGGGTTGGCTCCGGACAGCCGGGTCAAGGCGTTCGCCTCCGCCGCCGACGGCACGAGCTGGGGCGAGGGCCTCGGCGTGCTGCTGGTCGAGCGGCTGTCCGACGCCCGCCGCAACGGCCATCCCGTGCTCGCGGTGATCCGGGGCAGCGCCGTCAACCAGGACGGCGCGTCCAACGGCCTCACCGCGCCGAACGGGCCGTCGCAGCAGCGGGTGATCCGGCAGGCCCTCGCCAACGCCCGCCTCACCGCCGCCGAGGTGGACGCCGTCGAGGCGCACGGCACCGGCACCCGGCTCGGCGACCCGATCGAGGCGCAGGCGCTGCTGGCCACGTACGGGCAGGACCGCCCGGCCGACCAGCCGCTGCTGCTCGGCTCGATCAAGTCCAACATCGGGCACACCCAGGCCGCCGCCGGGGTCGCCGGAATCATCAAGATGGTGCTGGCCCTCCAGCACGGCTACCTGCCGCGGACCCTGCACGTCGACGAGCCGACCAACCAGGTGGACTGGACCGCCGGTGCGGTCGAGCTGCTCGACGAGGGCCGCCCGTGGCCGGTCACCGACCACCCGCGCCGGGCCGCCGTCTCCTCGTTCGGGATCAGCGGCACCAACGCGCACACCATCCTGGAGCAGGCCCCGGAGCCGTCCGACGCGCAACAGCCGGCGGGGGACCCGGCCCGGTTGCCGGTGGTGCCCGTGCTGCTGTCGGGACGCACCGCGACCACGCTGGCCGCCCAGGCGGCCCGCTGGGCCGAGCAGCTGACCGGGCCGCAGGCCCCGTCGACGGTCGACGTCGGCTGGTCCTCGGTGGTCTCCCGGGCCGCCCTGGAACACCGGGCCGTCGTCCTCGCCACCGACCCGTCCACGCTGGGCGACGGGCTGCGCGCCCTCGCCGCCGGGGAGGACTCGCCGCTGCTGGTCACCGGCGCGGCCGCCCCCCGGCCGAAGGTGGCGTACCTGTTCTCCGGCCAGGGGGCCCAGCGGGCCGGGATGGGCCGCGAGCTGGCCGAGGCGTTCCCCGTCTTCGCCGCCGCGCTGGACGAGGTCTGCGCCGCCCTCGACCCGCACCTGCCCCGCCCGCTGAAGCCGGTGCTCTTCGCCGCCGCCGGCACCCCGGACGCGGAGCTGCTGGACCGGACCGAGTTCACCCAGCCGGCGCTCTTCGCCGTCGAGGTGGCGCTGTTCCGACTCCTCAAGGCGTGGGGCGTCCGCCCCGCCGCGGTCGCCGGACACTCCATCGGCGAGTTCGCCGCCGCCCACGCCGCCGGGGTGCTCGCCCTGGCCGACGCCGCCGAGCTGGTCGCCGCCCGGGGTCGGCTGATGCAGGCGCTGCCGGCCGGCGGCGCGATGCTCGCCATCGCCGCCACCGAGGCCGAGGTGACCGCCGCGCTCGGCGACCGCGCCGACCGGGTCTCGGTCGCCGCCGTCAACGGCCCCGCCGCCGTGGTGGTGTCCGGGGCCGGCGACGCCGTCGAGGAACTCGCCGCCGAGTGGACCGCCCGGGGCGTACGGATCCGGCGGCTGACGGTCAGCCACGCGTTCCACAGCCCGCTGATGGACCCGGTGCTCGACGACCTCGCCGCCGTCGCCGGCCGGCTGCGGTACCAGGACCCGACCGTCCCGATGATCTCCACCGTCACCGGCGCGCCGGTCGACGCGACGGAGATCGGCACGCCGGAGTACTGGGTACGGCACGCCCGCGACGCCGTGCGCTTCGCCGACGCCGTCACGGCGCTGCGGGACCACCACGTCACCGGCTACGTCGAGATCGGTCCGGACGGGGTGCTGACCGCCCTGGCCCAGGCCGTCCTCGCCGACGGCGCCCCGACCGGCGGCCGGGCCCCGCTGGTCGTGCCCACCCTGCGCCGGGAACGTCCCGAGCCGGCCACCCTGCTGCGGGCGGTCGCCGCGCTGCACACGCACGGTGTCCCGCCGGACTGGTCCACCCTGTACGAGGGCACCGGCGCCCAGCGGGTCGACCTGCCCACGTACGCCTTCGACCGGCAGCGCTACTGGCCGGAGCCGCCGCCGTGGGCCAGCCTGACCGCCGAGGACGACCGCACCGAGGTCGAGCGCCGCTTCTGGGCGGCGGTCGAGGCCGAGGACCTCGACTCGCTGGCCCGCGACCTCGACGTGCATCCCGACCAGCCGTTCCAGGCCGTGCTGCCGGCCCTGTCCGCGTGGCGGCGGCGCGGCCGAGAACGGTCACTGGTGGACGGCAGCCGGTACCAGGTGCGCTGGGAGCCCATCGCGGAGACCACGGCGGAGCAGGACGCCGGCCGCTGGCTGGTGCTGCTGCCCGCCGACCGGGCGGACGACCCGGACCTGCACTCCTGCACCTGGACCCTCGGCGGGGACGTGACCACCGTGGCCGTGGACACCGCCACCGGCCCCGACGAGCTCTGCGCTCGGCTCGCCGACGTCCTCACCGAGGCCCTCGGCGCGGCCGACGAGCCGTTGTCGATCCTCTCCTTCCTCGGCCTGGACGACGCCCCGCACGCCGAGCACCCGGCGCTGCCCCGCGGCCTCGCCGCCACCGTGCACCTGCTCCAGCAGCTGACCGACCTCGACGCCCGGGCCCGGCTCTGGTGCGTCACCCAGGGCGCGGTCGGGGTCGGCGACGGCGACGTCCCGGCCAACCCCCGGCAGGCGATGCTGTGGGGGCTGGGCCGGGTGGCGGCGCTGGAGCAGCCCGCCCGCTGGGCCGGGCTGGTCGACCTGCCCACCACCGTCGATCCCTGGACGTCGATGCGGCTCGGCGGCATCCTCACCGGCGGCGGCGCCGAGGACCAGCTCGCCGTCCGCGCGTCCGGCGTGCTGGTCCGGCGGCTCGCCCCGGCCGTCACCGCCGGGGAGCCCGAGCCGTGGCAGCCCCGCGGCACGGTGCTGATCACCGGCGGCACCGGCGCGCTCGGCGGGCACGTGGCCCGCTGGGTGGCCGGTGCCGGCGCGGAGCGGGTGGTGCTGACCAGCCGGCGGGGCACCGACACCCCGGGCGCGGCCGACCTGCTGGCCGAGCTGACCGGCCTCGGGGTGGACTGCCGGGTGGCCCGGTGCGACGCCGCCGACCGGGCCGCCATGGCCGCGCTCCTGGTCGACCTGCGGCGGGAGGGCCCGCCGCTGCGCGCGGTGGTACACGCCGCGGGGGTCAGCGAGGTGGTGCCGCTGGCCGACACCACCCTGGAGGACCTGGCGTACGTCATCGCCCCGAAGCTGTCGGGCGCCGAGCACCTCGACGAGCTGCTCGGCGACGCCGAGCTGGACGCGTTCGTGCTCTTCTCGTCCATCTCCGCCGTGTGGGGCAGCGGCGGGCAGGGCGCGTACGCGGCCGGCAACGCCTACCTGGACGCGCTCGCCGAGTGGCGGCGCGGCCGGGGCCTCGCGGCCACCTCCGTCGCCTGGGGCCCGTGGACCGAGTCGGGCATGTACACCGACGGCGCGGCGGAGCAGCTGCGCCGCCGCGGCCTGCGGGTGATGCCGCCGGGCGTGGCGATGGCCGGCCTGCGACACGCCCTGGCGGCCGATGACACCTGCGTCACCGTCGCCGACGTCGACTGGGCCACCTTCCAACCGCTGTTCACCGCGCTGCGGCCCAGCCCGCTGCTGGGCGACCTGCCCGCGGTGCGCGCGCTGGCCGCCACCCCGGCCGACGCGCCGGACGGGCCGGCGCCCGCCGGCCCGGACCTGCTCGCCGGGTTGCGGGCCCTGCCCGCCGACGAACGTCGGGCCGCGCTGCTGGAGATGGTGCGGGTCGACGCGGCGAAGGTGCTCGGCCACACCTCGGGCGACGTGATCGAGACCGACCGGGGCTTCCTGGACCTCGGCTTCGACTCGCTCACCGCCGTGGAGCTGCGCAACCTGCTCACCGCGGCGACCGGGCGCGACCTGCCCACCACGGTCGTCTTCGACTACCCGACGCCGGCCGGCCTCGCCGACCACCTGTACGAGGAGCTCTTCCCCGACGCCGACGCCGACGCCGGCGACGGCGGCGACGAGGAGACGGTCCGGCGGGCCCTCGCCGCGATCCCGCTGGACGAGCTGCGCCAGGCGGGCCTGCTCGACCAGCTGCTCCAGCTGGCCCGTACGAGCGCCGGCCCGGTGGCCGTGGCGCCCGCCGCCCCGGCCGCGCCGGAGGCCCAGATCCACGAACTCGACGTCGCCGGCCTGGTCCGGATGGCCCTGGAAGGGTCCGACTCGTGACCCGGCCCGCCCTGAGGAGCCCCCGATGAGTGTGTCCCTGGACGAGGTCGTCAGCGCGCTGCGCGCCTCCCTGCTCGACAACCAGAAGCTCAGGCAGCAGAACCAGCAGCTCACCGCCGCGCTCGGCGAGCCGGTGGCGATCATCGGGATGAGCTGCCGGTTCCCCGGTGGCGTCGGATCGCCGGAGCAGCTGTGGGACCTCGTCGCCGCCGGCGCCGACGCGATGTCGGCGTTCCCCGACGACCGGGGCTGGGACCTGGGCGCGCTCTACGACACCGACCCCGACAGCCGGGGCACGTCGTACGTGCGGGAGGGCGGCTTCCTCTACTCCGCCGGGGACTTCGATCCCGCGTTCTTCGGCATCAGCCCCCGCGAGGCGCTCGCCATGGACCCGCAGCAGCGGCTGCTGCTGGAGACCGCCTGGGAGGCGTTCGAGCGCGCCGGCATCGACCCGACCACGCTGCGCGGCGCGCCCACCGGCGTGTACGCGGCGACCAGCAGCCAGGGCGACTACGCCGCGCTGCTCTCCGGCGTCAGCGGCGGCGTCGAGGGTTACCTCGGCACCGGCAGCGCGGCCGCCGTGGCCAGCGGCCGGATCTCGTACGCCCTGGGGCTGGAGGGGCCGGCGGTCACCGTGGACACCGCCTGCTCCTCGTCGCTGGTCGCGCTGCACCTGGCGTGTCAGGCGCTGCGGCTGGGGGAGTGCACGCTGGCGCTGGCCGGCGGGGTGTCGGTGATGGCCACCCCGACGGTCTTCGTCGAGTTCTCCCGGCAGCGCGGGCTGTCCACCGACGGCCGGTGCAAGTCGTTCGCCGCCGCCGCCGACGGCACCGGCTGGTCCGAGGGGGTGGGCATGCTGCTGGTCGAGCGGCTCTCCGACGCCCGCCGCAACGGCCACCCCGTCCTCGCCGTGGTGCGGGGCAGCGCCGTCAACCAGGACGGTGCCAGCAGCGGCCTGACCGCCCCCAACGGCCCCTCCCAGCGTCGGGTGATCCGGCAGGCGCTGGCCAACGCCGGGCTGACCGCCGGCCAGGTCGACGTGGTGGAGGCGCACGGTACGGGCACCACGCTCGGCGACCCGATCGAGGCGCAGGCGCTGATCGCCACGTACGGGCGGGAGCGGCCCGCGGACCGGCCGCTGTGGCTGGGGTCGATCAAGTCGAACATCGGGCACACCCAGGCGGCGGCGGGTGTGGCCGGGGTGATGAAGATGGTCCTCGCCATGCGGCACGGGGTGCTGCCGCCGACCCTGCACGTCGACGAGCCCACCCCGCACGTCGACTGGTCCGCCGGGGCGGTGTCCCTGCTGACCGGGGCGCAGCCCTGGCCGGACACCGGGCAGCCGCGCCGGGCCGGCGTCTCCGCGTTCGGGATCAGCGGCACCAACGCGCACGTCATCATCGAGCAGGCCGCCGAGGCGGACGCGGTCGCCGCCCGGCCGGCCGGTACGCCCGCCCCGCCGACCCCCTGGATCGTCTCCGCCCGGTCCGCGCCGGCCCTGGCCGGACAGGCCCGCCGGCTGCTGGACCACCTGGCCGCCCACCCCGACCTGGCCCCCGCCGACGTGGCGTACTCGCTGGTCACCACCCGGGCGGCGCTGCCGCACCGGGCCGCGGTGACCGGCGACGACCGGGACGCCCTACTGGCCGGCCTGCGCGCCGTCGCCGAGGACCGGCCCGCCCCCGGCGTGGTGCGCGGGGTGGCCCGCCCGGCCGGCAAGCTCGCCCTCCTCTTCACCGGCCAGGGCGCGCAGCGCCCCGGAATGGGCGCCGACCTGCACCGCCGGTTCCCCGTGTTCGCCGCCGCCTTCGACGAGGTGGCCGGGGAGCTGGACCGGCACCTGAGCCGCCCGCTGCGCGAGGTGGTGTTCGCCCGCCCCGGCTCGCCCGAGGCGGAGCTGCTGGACCGCACCGAGTTCACCCAGCCGGCGCTGTTCGCGTACGAGGTGGCCGCCTACCGGCTGGTCACCGCGTGGGGCCTGCGCCCGCAGCAGCTGCTCGGACACTCGGTCGGCGGGCTGGCCGCGGCGCACGTGGCCGGCGTGCTGTCGCTGGCCGACGCGGCGACCCTGGTGGCCGCCCGGGGTCGGCTCATGCAGGCGCTGCCGGCCGGCGGGGCGATGCTGGCGGTCCGGGCGTCCGAGGCCGAGGTGGCCCCGCTGCTCGACGACCGGGTGGCGCTGGCCGCCGTGAACGGCCCCGCCTCCGTGGTGCTCTCCGGCGACGAGGACGCCGTGCTCGCGGCCGGGGAGCGGCTCGCCGGCCGGGGCGTGCGGACCCGCCGGCTGCGGGTCAGCCACGCCTTCCACTCCGCGCGGATGGACGCGGTGCTGGCCGATTTCCGGGTGGTGGCCGAGAAGGTCACCTGGCACCCACCGACCCTGCCGGTCGTCTCCGACCGCACCGGCGCGCCGCTCACCGCCGCCCAGGCCACCGACCCGGGCTACTGGGTCGACCACCTCCGGGACACCGTCCGCTTCCACGACGGCGTCGCCACCCTGGCCGCCGCCGGGGCGGCGACCTTCCTGGAGCTCGGCCCCGACGGGGCGCTGACCGCGATGGCCCGGGAGTGCCTGCCCGACGCCGACGCGGCGGCCTTCGTCTCGCTGGGCCGCCGCGACCAGCCGGAGCCGGCCGCCCTCCTCGCCGCGCTCGCCGCCGTCGACCTGCGGGGCGCCGGCGTGGACTGGCCGTCCCTCTTCGCCGGCACCGACACCGCCCGGGTCGAGCTGCCCACCTACGCCTTCCACCACGAGCGGTACTGGCCGGACCCGCCCGTCCTCGACCTCACCCAGCCCGCCGCCGCCAGTCAGGACGAGGAGTTCTGGGCCGCCGTGGAGCAGGAGCGGCCCGCCGCCCTGGCCGCCGCGCTCGGCCTGGACGCCGACGGGCAGGACGCGCTGACCACGCTGCTGCCCGCCCTCGCGGCCTACCGGGAGGGCCGGCGCCGCCGGTCCGCACTCGACGGCCTGCGGTACCGCACCGGCTGGGTGCGCGTCGATCCACCGTCCGTCGGCGCCGGCGCGACCCGCGATTGCCTGGTGGTCGCCCGGACGGGGACCGACGCCCCGGCGCTGCTGGCCGCCCTGCGCGCCGAAGGGCTCGACCCGGTGCTCGTCACCGTTGGCGACGACCCGGACGAGGTCGCCCGGGCGCTGCCCGCCGGGTCCGCGCCGTCGCTCGTGGTCTCGCTGCTGGCGGCGGGGGGGCCGGCCGGGGGCACCGCCGCGCTGGCCGGCACCGCCGCGCTGGTCCGGGCCCTCGGCGAGGCCGGGAGCGGCACGCCGGTGTGGACCGTGACCCGGGGCGCGGTCGCCGTCGGCGCGGACGATCCCGCGCCCGACGTCGCCGGGGCGTACGTCTGGGGGCTGGGCCGGGTGCTCGCGCTGGAGCAACCGCGCCTGTGGGGCGGACTGGTCGACCTGCCGGCGCACCCGGACGACGCCGCCCTCGCGGCGCTCGCCCGCCTCGTCGCGGCCGACGGCGACGAGGACCAGCTCGCGGTCCGCTCCGGCGGGGTGTACGCGCGGCGGCTGTCCCGCGCCCCGGCCGCCCCGGCCGCCGACGAGGGTTGGCGGCCCCGCGGCGCGGTCCTGGTGCACGGCGCGGCGGGGGTGCGTGCCCCGCACCTGCTGCGGTGGCTCGTGGACCGCGGCGCGACCCACCTCGTCCTCGCCGGCCCCGCGGCCCCCGCCGGGCTGACCGGGCCGGGCGTCGCCGTCACCGCCGTCGACGACCCCGACCGGCTGCCGGAGGTGCTGGACCGGCTGGCCGCCGACGGCACCGCGGTCCGCACCGTCCTGCACGTCGCCGACTCCGACGGGGCCGGCGAGCCGGTCGCGGCACTGCGCCCGAGCGACCTGGCCGGCGCCGTGGCCGCCCGCGCCGCCGCCGTGGCGCAGCTCGACCGGGCCTGTGCCGACCGGCCGGTGGACGAGTTCGTCGTCTTCGCCTCCACCGCCGCCGTCTGGGGCGGTGGGGGCGCGGCGGTCGCCGCCGCCGCCGGCACCGGACTGGAGGCGCTGGCCGCGCACCGCCGTGCCGCCGGCCGGCCGGCCACCGTCGTCGCCTGGGTGCCCTGGGCCGACGAGGTCGGCGACCCGGCGCAGCTGCGCCGCCGCGGGGTCCGCCCGCTCGCCCCCGACCTGGCCGTCGCCGCGCTCCAGCAGGCGATGGGCGGCGGCGACGACCACGTCGCGGTCGCGGACCTGGACTGGCCCGCGTTCGTGCCGGCCTTCACCGCCGTACGGCCCGCTCCGCTGCTGCGCGGCGTGCCCGAAGCGACGGCCGGCGCCGGACGGGACACCCGACCCGACGGCGAGGTGGCCGACCCGGCGCGGGTGCTGCGCGACCGGCTGGCCGGCGCCCCCGCCGCCGAGCGGCACCGGATCCTGCTGGACCTGGTCCGGGCGCGCGTGGCCACGGTGCTCGGGCACGCCTCGCCCGGCGCGGTCGAGGCCGACCGGGACTTCCTGGAACTGGGCTTCGACTCGCTGACCGCGCTTGAGCTGCGGGACGCGCTGCGCCACGAGACCGGGGCGGAGCTGTCCGCCACGCTGCTCTTCGACCACCCCACCCCGACGGCGCTGGCCCGCCACCTGCTCGCCCAGCTCGTCGACGGCGACGCCGACGCGGCCGGGGCGGCCCCGGACCCCGGGACACCCGCCTCCGGCGGCGCCGGCGGTGGGCTGCTCGGCGGGCTGTTCAACCAGCCCAAGGCGCGCGAGGATCCCGCCGGGTACGCCGAACTCCTGGTCAAGCTCGCCCAGTTCCGGCCCAGCTTCGGCGAACCGGCGCAGCTCACCCGACCGGCGGGCATCCTCCGGCTGGCCGGCGGCGGCACCGGCGCGCCACTGGTCTGCTGCTGCACCATGTCGCTGCTCTCCGGAGCCCACGAGTACGCCCGGCTGGCCGCCGGTTTCCGCGGCGTGCGGGACGTGTGGGCCCTGCCCAACCCCGGCTTCGGCGTGGGCGAGGAGCTGCCCGCCGACCTCGACGCCCTGCTGCGGGTGCACGCCGACACGGTGCTGCGTGCCGTCGGCGCCGGCCCGTTCGTGCTCGCCGGCCACTCCGGCGGCGCGATGGTCGCCAACCTGCTCGCCGGCGAGCTGGAACGCCAGGGCCGGTCGCCGGCCGCCGTCGTGCTGATAGACACCTACCCGGCGAACAGCGAGGTGCTGGGCAGGTGGGTGCCGCAGCTGCTCGACGGGATGATCGACCGGGACAGCGCGTACACGCCGATGGACGACTGGCGGACGACCGCCTGGGCGGGCTACCTGCCGCTGTTCATGGAGTGGCAGCCCGCCCCGATGGCGGCGTCGACCCTGCTGGTGCGGGCCAGCGAGCCGCTGGGGGAGTGGGACGGCGACAAGGACGGCTGGCGGTCCAGCTGGCCGTACCCGCACGAGGCGGTGGACGCGGCCGGCGACCACTTCAGCATGGTCGCCGACCGGGGGCCGGAACTCGCCGGCACGGTGCAGCGGTGGCTGGCCGCGCGGGGCCTGTGACCGGTGCCGCCCCTGGCGTGCCCCTAGCGCCCCCTATCGGCGCACGTACATCTATCGGACCGACGTTCCAGGACGGAGCATGACGACGTGGACGAGGCAGTGGTGGTCACGGAGCTGGTCAAGCGGTACCAGCCCAACATGCCACCGGCGGTGGACGGACTGAGCTTCTCCGTCGGCGCCGGTGAGGTCTTCGGCCTGCTCGGGCCGAACGGTGCGGGCAAGACGACGACGATCGGGGTGCTGACCACACGGGTGCGGGCCACCTCGGGCCGCGCCCGGGTGTGCGGCGCGGACGTGATCGGCGCGCCCGCTGTCGCGCGGCAGCTGCTGGCGGTCGTACCGCAGCGGGTGAACCTGGACCGGGCGCTGACCGTCCGGCAGAACCTGCTGTTCCACGCGGCGTACCACCGGGTGCCCCGGGCGGAACGCATCCGGCGGGCGGACGAGCTGCTGGAGCAGATGGGGCTCAAGGAATTCGCGAACCACCGTACCGACTTCCTGTCCGGCGGCCTCGCCCAGCGCACGATGATCGCCCGGGCGCTGATGCACTCGCCCCGGGTGCTCTTCCTCGACGAGCCGTCCGCGGGCCTGGACCCGCAGTCCCGGCTCTTCGTGCACGACCGGATCGCGGAGCTGAAGCGGTCCGGGGTGACCGTGGTGGTCACCACGCACGACATGGACGAGGCGGAGAAGCTCTGTGACCGCGTCGGCATCGTCGACCACGGCAAGCTGCTCACCCTGGACACCCCGTCCGCGCTGACCCGTACGCTGCCGGGCAGCAGCACCCTGACCCTCGTCGTGACCCCCGGCGCCCCCGCCGAGGAGATTCGGGCCGCGCTCGACGCCATCCCGGACGTGGAGCAGGTGGAGCACTTCAAGGTGACCGCCCCGGCGCCCGCCGCCGCGCCGGGGTTCCCCGGCATGCCACCGATGCCGATGCCCGCGCCGGCCCCCGACGCGCCCGCCGATCCGGACGCCCCGCTCTCCTTCCGGGTCTACACCAGCACCCAGCCGGCCAACGCCATCCCGATGGCGATGAAGATCCTCGCCGACCTGGGCTGCGAGGTCCGTGACCTCAACATCGGCCAGCCGAGCCTGGAAGACGTCTTCATCCACCTGACCGGAAGGGAACTTCGGTGAGCGTCGCCGCCCCCGCCACCCCGTCCGCGCCTCCGGCCTCGCCGCCGCCGGTGCGCGCGCTGGACCAGTTCGCCACGTTCCGGGCGGTGCTCTCGCGGGACCTGTTCGTCACCGGCCGGGAGCTGGTCGGCTTCCTGCTCCAGGTCTTCATCCAGCCGCTGTTCATGCTGCTGATCTTCGGCAAGGTGCTCGGCGACCTGGGTTACGCCAGCGACGACTTCGCCAACGTGCTGCTGCCCGGCGTCATCGCGCTGAACGCCTTCCTGATCGGGCTGGAGAACACCGCGCTGCCGATGATGATGGACTTCTCCTTCACCCGGGAGATCGAGGACCGCCTCCTGTCGCCCATGGCGATTCCGCTGGTGGCCCTGGAGAAGATCGTCTTCGGCGGCATCCGCGGGACGATCGCCGGCGTGGTGCTGATCCCGGTCGGCATGCTCATGCTCGGGGTCACCTGGCCCTGGGCGCTCGTTGCCAAGGTGATCGGGGTGCTGGTGGTCGGCGCGCTGGTCGGTGCGGCGGTCGGCCTCGCCTTCGGCACGCTGGTGCCGACGCAGCACATCCAGATCATGTTCACCGTGGTGATGACCCCGCTGATGTTCACCGGCGCGACCCAGTTCCCGCTGCTCGGCCTGGACGGGCTGCGCTGGTACCAGGTGATCTGCGCGCTCAACCCGCTCACCTACATCAGCGAGGCGACCCGGGCGCTGGTCGCCCCGCCGGGGGTCGAGTCCGTGCCGCTCTGGATCTGCATGACCGTGCTCGCCGGCGTCTTCGTGATGTTCTCGCTGATCGGCATGCGCGGCTTCCTGCGCCGCTCGATGGACTAGGCGTCCGGGCCGCCGCCGACCCGGCGGTGACCGCGGACGCGCGCAGAAACCTCCGGGTGAGGTGGGACTTGCCGGTCCCACCTCACCCGGAGGTCTTCGTGTGCCAGATCGTCGCGGCCCCCCGCCAGCAGCAGCACCTCCTGCCGCCCGCGCGGCGGCTGCCGGGGCCGACGCTGCGGGTGGACGGCGTTGGCCGCCCGCGCACCGCACGTGCCGGCCCACCCGCACGCGCGGGTCATCGTCGGCCGCGGCGCCGCCAACGCCGTCCACGTCGGCGCGCCGCGGCTGGCGATGCCGTTCGCGGGGCGGCCAGCCGGCGCGGCGCGTCGCACCGTCGGGGCCGTCGCCACCGGGCGTCGTACGCGCCGAGGGGGCGCCGCGCGGATGAGCGCGGCGCCCCCTCGGCGCGTACGTCAGGACGCCGCGCCCTGCGTCTCCTCGGTCAGCCCCTCCGCGTACGCGACGAGCCGGGACGGCAGGTCGGTGCGCCGCTTCACGTCCAGCTTGCGGTAGACCCGGGTCAGGTGCTGCTCGACGGTGCTCACCGTGATGAACAGCTTGCTGGAGATCTGCCGGTTGGTGTGCCCCTGGGCGGCCAGCGCGGCCACCCGGCGCTCGGCGTCGCTCAGCCCGTCGTCGGGTTCCTGCATCTCGGCGGCGCTCGGGTACGCCGGCAGCCCGCTGCCCGGCTCGCGCCGGATCAGGCGCTGGGCGAGCACCGACGCGCCGCAGTCCTGGGCCAGCTGGTAGGCCCGGCGGACGAGCAGCCGGGCGCGGGCGGAGTCCCCGGCCCGTTGCAGCGTCTGGCCGGTGTCGCCGAGGGCCCGCACGAGCTCCAGCCGGTCACCGCTGGCCTGCAGCAGGCTGACCGCCTCCGAGAGCAGCTTGCGCCGATGGTCCTGGGCGGCGGTGGTGGCGAGCAGCCGCAGCGTCCGGCCCCGGGTCCGGTCATCGACCCCGTGCGGCACCCGCAACTGCTCCTGGAGGAGTTGCGTGGCCTGCGTCTTGTTGCCGACGCTGAGCTGCACCCGGGCCAGCTCCAGCCGCCACGGCACCAGCCCGGCCGCGTCGATGCCCCAGGCGCGCATCAGCTCGCCGCACCGCCGCAGGTCGGTGATCGCGGCGTGGGGTCGGCGTACGGCCAGGTGGTGCCGCGCGCGGGCGGCCAGGTAGTGCAGGCCCAGCGGGGTGCGGAACATGCCGGGCGGCACCGGGTGGGCGAGCCAGCGGTCCGCCTCGGACAACCGGACCGCCTCGGTGGCGCAGGCGACCAGTGTGGCCAGCGGACCCGCGACCGCCACCCCCCAGGCCGGAGCGGGGATGTCCGACAGCGCGGTCCGGGCGTGGTGCTCGGCGCCGGGCAGGTCGCCGACGCGCAGCGCCGCCTCCGCCCGGACCGCCCGGATGACGGCCCGCCACACCGGGGCGTGCCGCGCGGCGGGCCGGTCGAGCAGCACGTCCCCCCACGCGGCGGCGCGGTCCGACCGGCCCGACCAGAGCAGCGCCAGCAGGGGAGCGGTCAGCAGACCCAGTGAGCCGTCGTCGGTGTGGTGACGCTGGAGGAGCTGTTCGGCGGTCGCGACGGTGTCGTTCTCCGCCGCCGGCGTCAGCGCGGCGTGCAGCACCGTAACGGCCTGCAGGAGCGGACTGATCGTGGTCGGCGCGCTCGCCGCCCGGCTCCAGGTGCTCGGGGTCTCCCGCACGGTGGCCAGATGGTCCGGGTGGGAGAGGGCCACCAGCAGCTGCATCATCCGCAGCCGCGCGGCGGCCCCGGCCGAGCCGGGCTGCTCCTCGGCGGAGAAGGCGCTGACGGCCTCGGTGGCCTCCTCCGCCCTGCCCTGCCAGAGCAGGTACGGCACGGCGGACAGGCCCGCGTCGGTCGACCACCCGGCAGCCCGTGCCGTCTCCACCAGCTCGGTGAGTTGCCCGTTCACGGCCAGCGGGTTGACCTGCCAGCGCGCGTTCACCAGCATCTCGGTGGTGGCGGTCCGCTGTCGATCGTCCACGCACGCGCGGGAGACCAGGCGCAGGCAGGCGGCGGCCACGTCGGGCCGGCCCGACGCCAGGGCGTGTCCGGCGGCGTCCTGGAGCACCGGCACCACCCAGGGCGCGTCCGCCCAGCCGGCGGCCACCAGGTGCTCGGCGACCGCGCTCGGCTCGGCGCCGTGGTCGTGCAGGACCTCGGCGGCCCGCTGGTGCAGGCTCCGCCGCTCGTCGGGGGAGATGTCGGCGAGGATCGAGTGCAGGATGCGCGGGTGGCGCAGCTGGTCGGCTTCCATCAGACCCGAGGTGCGCAGCACCCGCACCGCCGGGGCCGTGGATTCGGGCACCACGTCGAGGAGGTGGCCGAGCAGTTCGGTCGGCGCCGGCCGATTCAGTACGGCCAGTGCCTGCGCCACCCGGCGCACCCCCGGCTCGTGCCGGTAGAGGCAGCCGAGCACGGCCTGGTCGAACGCGTCGCCGACGGCCGGGCAGGCCTCGTCGCCCGGCTCGCCGCTGGCCCGCTCCTCGAGCAGCGCCCGGGTGAGCAGCGGGTTGCCCCCGGTCATGTCCACGCAGCGTGCCGCCGCCTCGCGGGCGTCGGCCGTCCCGGCGTCCCCGTCGATCAGCCGGGCCACGGCGTCCACGGTCAGCGGCGGCAGGGCGATCCGGGAGAAGTGCGGCTGGCTGAGCAACTCGGCGCGGAACAGCGGGTGCGGCGGGCGCAGCGTCGACGCCTCGGCGAGCACGACCATGATCCGGGCGTGGCGCAGCCGGCGGGTCACGTAGAGAAGGCAGTGCAGCGAGGCCGGGTCCGCGTGGTGCACGTCGTCGATGGCCAGGACCAGCGGTCCGGTGCCGGCCAGGTCGAGCAGGGTGGCGAAGAGGCCGTGCAGCAGCGGAGCCCAGGCCCGGTCACCCTCGGTGGCCTCGCCGCCGGGCTCGGGCAGGGGCGCGGTGGTGGCGTCCCGCAGCAGGTCTTCCACCCGGGCCGCCGCCTCGGGCGCGAGCCGGGCACTGTGGAACAACTGCCCGATCACTCCCAGGTGGAGCCCTCGCTCGGCGCGGGAACCGGCGGCGCTCATCACCTGCCCGCCGGCGGCGGCCGCCCACTCGCTGAACGCCTCCAGCAAACTCGTCTTCCCGCTGCCGACGGCGCCGGTGACCAGCGCGACGTGTCCTCGTTGCTGCTCCTCGCACGCGCGGAACGCCCGTTGGAGACGGGTCGTCTGCTCCTCCTGCTGCACCAGCACCACGTGTCAGCCCTCCTCGTACGCGGCGCGGAACCGGAACCCCGGTGTCACCGACGCCGCCCCCCCCTTGCCGGACAGCCGCCCCTCCGCCGCGCCTACCGGGGTAGGGGTGGAGCGCACCGGGCCGCCATGCCGGGTGGACCTGGAAATTCTTCGCCGGACCGTGCCGTCGGCCGGACGGTCTGTGCGCTCAGGCGAGTCTGGCATCGGGGTGGTTGTGCGACAACCGGCGTGAGACCCCATGGTTTCGCGCACAAACCTGCGGACTTGATGGGGTGTTAGGGGTTGCGCGAATCGCGACAAGGGGGTGTCGAGATTGGCCGGACGCCGGGAATGACGACCCGATGAACGAACGGTGTCGGCGCTACGCCCCGACGGTGTCATACCGCGGCCCAGGGCGCTGCCCCGTCCGGCGGAGTGTGACCGGGTGAACAGCGACCCACGCGGGGGCGGACGGACGCCGACCCCGGGCCCTTCCGGGGGCGCGGGCAGGGCCCGGGGGAAGCACCACCGAGCCAGGCCGGTCGGCGGCCCGTGACGGTCAGCGCCTCCGGGACCGGTCGGCGGCCGACGACGGTCGGCGGGAGCGAGGGCCGGCGGGGTGGCCGACGGCGAGCGGGGGCCGACGGGGCTGCCGACGACGGTCGGTGGGAGCGGGGGCCGGCGGGGCGGCCGGTGAAGGTCAGCGGGACCGGGTGCCGGGGGGACGGCGTGCCGGGTCGCCCGGACCCAGCGCCGGGGGGTCCAGCATGGTCGCGCCGGGCCGGTGCAGCCGCAGCCGGGCGGCCAGCTCGCTGCGCGAGTTGACGTCCAGCTTCCGGTAGATCCGGGTCAGCCGCTGCTCGATCGCGCTGACCGTCAGGAACAGCCTCTCGGCGATCTCCCGGTTGGTGTGGCCCTGGGCGGCCAGGGTGGCCACCTGGGACTCCGCGTCGTTGAGCCCGTCGACCACGACGGCCGTCTCCAGGCGCTCCTCCGCGGATCCGGCGCCGGACCCGGCGGTCGGAGTGGTGGGCCGCAGCAGCGGGATGCCGCACTCCTCGGCGAGGACCCGGGCCGCCCGTGCCGCGACGCGGGCCTCCCGCCGGTCACCGGCCTGCTGGTACGCGTGACCGAGGTCGGTCAGGTTGTGCGCCAGCTCCATCCGGTCACCGCACTGCCGCAGCAGCCGGACGGCACTGCGCAGGTGGGTGATCCGGTCCGGCCCGTCCTCGGCGGCGGCCAGCACGCGCAGGGCGGCGGCCCGGTATCGCAGCTGGACGGGCCGCAACCGGGCCAACTCCTCCCGGACCAGCTTCCTGGCCTGCTGGCGGCGGCCCATCCGCAGCAACGCCCGCGCCGACTCCGTCCGCCACGGGACGAGACCCGAGAAGTCCAGCCGCCAGGAGGCCATCAGCTGCCCGCAGAGCTGGAAGTCGGCCAGCGCGGCCTCGGGGCTTCCCGCGGCGAGCGCGTGCACCCCGCGGGCGTGCAGGTAGTGCAGCCCGACCGGGGTCTCGAACATCGCCGGCGGAACCGGCACCTGGAGGCAGGCCGCCGCCGCGTCGAGCTCGTTCATGAAGGTGAGAGCCCGCAGTCGGACGGCGAGCGGCATCCCGATCACCACTCCCCAGCCCTTCAGCGAGAGCTGGCCCAGCGCCTCGTCGGCCAGCTTCTCCGCCCTGGGCAGGTCACCGAGCCGGCCGCTGATGGACGCCCGGAGGGCCGCGAGCGTCGCCGAGGGGCTGGGATAGTGCGGGGCGGCCGGGTTGCGGGCCAGCCGCTCGCACCAGCCACCGGCCAGGTCCAGTCGATCGGCGTAGATCATGGCGATGATGGCGCAGACGCTGGTCCACATGCTGGGCTCGTCGTCCAGCCCAGCGGTGGACAGCGCCCGCTCGGCCTGCTCGACCGAGGCGGCGTCACCGCGTTCGAGCACGGCGGACATCAGGGTGGCTCCCTCGAGTCCCCGCTTGACCTTGGCCAGGATGAGCGGGTTCCGGAGGGTGGTGGTCGGCGCGGGCCGGTCGACCATGACCCCGGGATAGAGGGTGGCCATCCAGCCGGTGGTGACGAGCAGTTCGGCGGCGGACCGCGGATCCGCGCTGTCGGCCCGCCGGCCGAGGTGCTGGACGAGCTCGACGGCCTTGTCGATCTCACCGTGCCAGAGCAGGTACTGGATCGGCCCCGCCGCCTGCTGGCTGCCGAGGTGACCGGCGCGCACGGCGGTGGCGACGCCGATCAGGTGGGGGACCGCCGCCTGCGGGTCGAGCCGCCACTCGGCGCGGGCCAGCGCGGAGCGGATCAGCGCCCGCAGGTAGTCGCCGGCGGACCCTCGGTTCGCCCGGCGCAGATACCGCAGGGCGGCCTCCACCTCGCCGTCGAGCAACGCCTGCTCGCCGGCGTCCAGCAGAATCTGCGCCATCCAGGGCTCGGCCAGCTCGTCCACCTTGACCAGGTGCGGGGCGATCCGTGCCGGCGGCGCGCCGTCTTCGTGCAGCAGGCAGGCCGCCTCCAGGTGCAGCCGGGCGCGTTCCTCGGCGGTCATGCCGTCGAGCACCGCCTGGCCCACCGCCGGATGGCGCAACCCTTCCTCGACGATCAGGCCGGCGCTGGTCGAGCCGTCGATCGCGCCCAGCGCGGCCCGCGACCGCACGTCGACGAGGTGGTGCAGCAGGTTGCCGTGCAGGGGGTCGCCGGTCACGGCGAGCACCCGGGCGGTGTTGAGCACCAGGTGGTCGCAGCGGTAGAGGCAGCTCAGCACGGCTTCGCGGAACGACTCTCCGGTGACCGGGTGGTCCGCGGGCCGGGCCGAGGCGGCCTGGTCGTCGGCGAGCGCCTGCACCAGCAGCGGATTGCCGCCGGTGATCCGGTGGCTCTCCGCGGCGATGGTCCGGGCGACCGGGACACCGAGACGGTGGGCGAGCAGCTGGAACGTCCCCTCGGTGGTGAGCAGCGGGAGCCGGATGCGGTGCAGTCGCGCGGGTTGCAGCAGTTCGGCGTAGACCTCGGGGCGCCACGGCCTCGTCCTCGGCGCCTCGGTCAGCAGGATCAGCACGGGTAGTCCGGCGATCCGCCGGGCCACGTAGTCGAGGCACCGAAGCGACGGCACGTCGGCGTGGTGGACGTCGTCGACCGCGATGACCAGCGGTCCCTGCGTGGTCAGTTCGAGCAGGGCACCGCCGATCGCGGCGGTGGTCCGGGCCGTGTCCTCGTGCTCCGCGTCGTCGGCGTCGGCCCAGGCGAGGGCGCCCGCGTCCAGCAGCCGTCCGACGCGTGCCCGGTCGTCCGGGCTCAACGAGGCCGCCCGGACGAGCTGGCGGACGACCTCCAGGGGGACGGTGCGTTCGGCGCGGGAGGCGCTGGCGCCGAGGATGCGCGCGCCGGCCTCGCCGGCCCGGCGGGCGAAGGTCTGCACCAGCGCGGTCTTGCCGGAGCCCACCGGTCCGGTCAGCACGGTCACCGTTCGCCCCGTGGGGGTGCCGCCGGTGGCGATCAGCTCCGCGAGCCGGCGCTCCAGCAGGTCGAGCTGGCACGACCGCTCGGTCAGCTCCATCGACGCGGCCCCCGGGGGAGCGGGCGGCCCGCGGTCACCGGGCGCGCTGCCTGCCCTGCGCGGCCCTGGAGCTCGACGAAATCGGAGACCGGCAATTCTTTACCCATTCCAATATTGGTAAATATAGACCATCATCAAGGAGGGCTGGAGCGTCGTCGACCGACTTGGCGCATGCTGGCTGGCGAGTGGCGCGCCCCACCGACGTCGGCGATAATTCCCCAGCCCATCCGGGCCGGTCTCCCCCTATCGACCGCTGTGATGGTGGGAAGTATGGCAGTTCGGCAATTGGGCGGCAAGCCGAGGTTTGTAAAGGATGGGCAAACACCGCTTTGGTGCCGCCACGTGCGTGCGCGGCGTCCGACGGACGATTGACAGCAGAAAGTCGCCGATCCGTCTCGCAACGTGACCGAGTGCCGCAGCGGTCCCGTTGGCCGCCTTTTGTGCGCCGTCGGCCGCCGGCGGTCCGGGCCCTGTTTCGCCGTGCGCGACCGCCTGCCGGGCCCGCGGGCGCGCGACGTGGGTCGGTCCGGCTCGACCCGGCCGTCCCGTCGCCCGGTCCGGGAATCCCACCTTGCCGGGGTTCCGCCGAAAGGCGCGGTCCATGGGTCGTCGCCGGGCCCGTACGTACTGCTCAGCCCGGTGCCGGGGCTGCGGCGGCGCCGGGGGGCGTCTCGTCCGCCCCTCCGGTGTCGCGCGCGCCGCCCGGCGGCGCCCATCGGTCCGGCCGCCGGGACCGTGGAGTTCGCCGGGCCCGCCCAAAGGCGTGGGTCTCGGGCCACTTTCCGGTTGTTCACGAGGGATTCCTGTTTGCGGCCGTAATGCGTTCGCTGCGCGACGGTGTCCCGCTTCCACCGTCGTGCCGGGCGGAGTGAACGGCGCTTCCCGGTATGACCCGTCCGTACGCCCCCGATTCGGACGTTTGGGAATATTGAACAGCTATGTCGTCAAAGATGAATTATGCGCTCAGTGGCCCCCGGGTGAGTGCCCGGCGGGGCGGCGCCGTCGACGATAATTGCGTTGGCCCGGTCGGTCGATATTGATTCCTGCAATCAATCCGAGGTCGGTCGGAAATTCGCCGCCAGCTCGAAACGATTGTTCGCGACCGCGCGGCCGGACGCCGTTTCTCCACAGTGTCGTGCGGAAATTCGGGCCGTCAGGTCAGCCGCCGCCGGGGTTGTGGTGGCATCGCGTCCTACCTGGCCTGCCGCGCCCGGGGCAGGGGATCCGGCCGGCCGGCTAGGGGTTGTGCCGGACCTGGCCGCAGCCTAATTTCGGGGCACCCGCGTTCATGGGCGGGATGGCCGGATATGGGGCTGCCCGAGCCCCATGATGTGAAGGGTCCTGTGGCCGCCGTGATGTCCCAGCCGTTGCCGCGACTCGTCCACGTCCCTGGCAGGGGATAACGCAGATGACGCTGCTGCCGGCGCTGCGGGGATCGGGCCCGGACCGGGCCGACGCGGTCAGGGTGGCCGGCGGCATGCTCTCCAGTGAGGCCCTGCTCGGCTGCGTCACCGCGGTCGCCGACCGGATCCGGGGGGCGGGAGTGGTCGCGATCGACGCCACCCCGACGCTGGAGACGGTGGTGGGCATGCTCGGCGCCCTCCACGCGGGCGTTCCGCTCGTGCCACTGCCGCCCGGCGCCGACGCGTGCGAGCGGAGACGGATCCTGCGGCAGTCGGGGACGACCGTGCTCCTCGGTGGCGGCCGGCCCGAGACGCACCGGCTGCCCACGGTCCCGGTCGACCTGCGCCAGCGCTCCTCGACGCACCACCCCGAGCCGAAGCCGGGCGCCGACGCGCTCATCCTCCACACCGGAGGCGCCGCCGGGCCGTCGCGCGGAGTGCGCATCTCCCGTCGTGCCATCGCCGCCGACATCGACCTGCTGGCCGACGCGTGGCGCTGGAGCGGGGAGGACGTCGTGGTCCAGGGCGCGCCGCTGTTCCGGGCGTACGGCCTGGTCGTCGGGCTGCTCGGAGCCCTGCGGCTGGGCAGCCGCTTCGTCCACCTCGACCGGAACGCCGCCGCCGGGCCGATCGGCACCATGTACCTGGCGCTGCCCGCGCAGTGGCGGCGGATCGCGCGCAACGGTCCGTGGGCCCGGTCGTTGGCCGCGGCGCGGATCCTGATCTCCGCGGACGCCCCGCTGGCCACCGCCGTGGCCGAGCGGCTCCGGCTGCTCACCTCGCACTCGCCGGTCCAGGGGTACGGCACGACCGAGACCCTCATCGCGGTGACCGGCCGGGCCGGCGACCCGCCGGCCGCCGGCGCCGTCGGCACCCCGCTGCCCGGCGTGGAGACCCGGGTGCTGGACGGCGAGGCCCGGCCGGTGCCGGCCGACGGGGAATCGGTCGGTGAGCTGAGCGTCTGCGGGCCGACGCTGTTCAGCGGCTACGTCGGCGGCGGGAAGGGCGGGGCCGGTCGGTGGCACGCCACCGGTGACCTGGCCACCGTGGCCGCCGACGGGTCACACCGGATCATCGGGCGCCGGGGGCTCGACGTGGTGCAGTGCCGGGGCCGGCGGGTGCACGCCGGCCAGGTCGAGGAGGCGCTGCTGAGCCATCCCGGCGTCCGGGACGCCGCCGTGGTCGGCACACCGCACCCCACGCTCGGTGAACAGGTCACCGCGTACGTCGTCGCCGCCGAGGAACTGACCGCGCAGGTGCTCATCGACCACGTCGGGCGGCACCTCTCGGCGGCACACCGCCCCCGGCGGGTGCACTTCGTCGACGAGTTGCCCCGCACCGCGCTGGGTCGGATCAGGAAGTCCCTGCTGGCCGCCGTCGGCTGAGCCCGGCGGTCGGAGCCGGCCGATCCGCTCCGGGGCGGCCGGCGGTCAGCCCTCCACCCAGCCGTGCCGCCGGGCCAGCGCCAGCATCCGGGCGCGCACCGCCACGATCTGCGCCCCGGTCAGGTCCGGCACGGAGGTCACCAGCGCCTCGGTGGTCTCCGCGTAGAACGCCCGCTCGGAGAGCACGTCGCACAGGCCCTCCTCGTCCTCCGCGCCGCCCGCCGCCTGCCCGCTCTCCCGAGCCCGCCCGCCGAGGGCCGCGGCACCGGCCCGAGCCGTCCCGTTCCGCTCCGCCCCCACGGCGGCGCCGACCACGCGTACCAGCACGGCCTTCGGGCCGCGGTCGGTCTCGACCGCGTCGTACTCCACCGGGACGCCGGGCGTCAGCGCCCACTTGTCGCCGTCCAGCATGTTCGCGTGCACGAACACGTCGTCGCTGCCGTCGTCCGGGGCGATGAACCCGTAGCCCCGCACCTCGTCGAACCGCACCACCTTGCCAGTGAGCATCGCTCTTCCCGCATCCATCCGACCAATCCGCGTGCCCCGCCCGTGGGCCTGGGCAGCCCCCAGACTGGCAGCCGCCCGCGCGGCCCGGCACCCGTACCCGACCCCTATGGTGCACCGTACGGCGGGCGCCGGGACCGGGAGGGTCGGCCCAGCGCCTAGCATCGGCGGACGTGATCGAGCAGATCCTGCCCTCCGGCGTCGCGGTGGCCGAGTCCTTCACCGACCCCGCCGGCCTGACCCTCTTCCCCGAGGAGCAGGCGCTGGTCGCCGCGTCCGTGGAGAAGCGCCGCCGGGAGTTCACCACCGTCCGGCACTGCGCCCGCCGGGCCCTCGGCGAGCTGGGCCTCGCCCCGGTGCCGATCCTCTCCGGCGCGCGGGGCGCCCCGGTCTGGCCGGACGGCGTGGTCGGCAGCATGACGCACTGCGAGGGCTACCGGGCGGCCGTCCTCGCTCGTACGGCGGCGTTCGCGACCCTCGGGGTGGACGCCGAGCCGCACGCGCCGCTGCCCGACGGGGTGCTCGACGCGATCGCCCTGCCGGCCGAGCGGGTCCGCACCGCCGCGCTGGGCGCCGCCCGTCCCTCCGTGTGCTGGGACCGCCTGCTGTTCAGCGCCAAGGAGTCGGTGTACAAGGCATGGTTCCCGCTCACCGGCCGATGGTTGGACTTCGCCGAGGCGGACATCGTGGTCGATCCGGCCGGGACGTTCACCGCCCACCTGCTGGTGCCCGGCCCGGTGCTCGGCGGGACGCCGGTGACCGCCTTCGTCGGCAGGTTCCTGGTCGGCCGGGGTTTGGTGGTCACCGCGATTAGCATCCCCGCGGTCGGCGACTGACCACCGTGCCACGGGCCCGGCCCGGCTCACCACACCGGACGGTCAGTCCGTGAGCAGGCGGTTCTTCTGCACCTTGCCGAGGGCGTTGCGGGGCAGCGCGTCGACCAGGCGCACCTCGCGCGGCCGCTTGTGCGCCGACAGGTGCCGGGCCACGAAGTCGACCAGCTCCGGCCCGTCCACCCCGTCGCCCACCACGTACGCGGTGACCTGCTGGCCCAGGTCGGGGTGCGGGATCCCCACCACGGCGGCCTCTCGGACGCCCGGGTGCGCCAGCAGCGCGTCCTCCACCTCGCCCGCGCCGATCCGGTAGCCGCCGCTCTTGATCAGGTCGGTGGACGCCCGGCCGACGATCCGGTGCCAGCCGTCCGGGTCGACTGTGGCGACGTCACCCGTGCGGAACCAGCCGTCCGGGGTGCGGCTCGCCGCGTCGGCGTCCGGCCGGTTGAGGTAACCGTCGAACAGGGTGGGGCCGCTGACCTGGAGCTCGCCCATCGCGGCCCCGTCGGCCGGCAGGGCCGCGCCGTGCTCGTCGACCAGCCGCGTCCGTACGCCGGGCAGCGGCAGCCCGACCGTGCCCGGCCGGCGCGGGCCGTCCGCCCGGGCGCTCACCGTGATCAGGGTCTCGGTCATCCCGTACCGCTCCACGACCCGGTGGCCGGTGAGCGCGGCGAGGTCCGCGAAGACCGCCGCCGGCAGCGCCGCGCTGCCCGACACGAGCAGTCGCGCCGGGCGCAGCGCCCGGGCCGCGTCGGGATCGGCGGCGATCCGGGACCACACCGTGGGCACGCCGAAGTACATCGAGCCGGCGGCGGCCGCGTACCGCTCCGGCCGTGGCCGGCCGACGTGGTGCAACCGGCTGCCGAGCCGCAGCGGACCGAGCACGCCGAGCACCAGCCCGTGCACGTGGAACAGCGGCAGGCCGTGCACCAGCAGGTCGTCCGGCGTCCAGGCCCAGGCGTCCGCCAGGCCGTCCAGGCAGGCGGCGACCGCGCCTCGGGAGATCACCGCGCCCTTCGGCGCGCCGGTGGTGCCGCTCGTGTAGAGGATCAGGGCGGTGCGGGCCGGGTCCGGCTCGGGGTGCGTGCCGTCCGAACGCCGGGCCAGGTCGATCGGGACGGTGGCCCGGCCGCCGTCGTCGGCCGGCCGTTCCGCGCCGGCCGGGACCAGCAGCGCGGTCACCCCCGAGTCGCGCAGGATGTGGTCGCGCTCCATCGGCCCGGCGTCCGGCGGCACGGGCACGACCGCCGCGCCGGCGGTCAGCGCGCCGACGACCCCGACCACCGTCTCCAGGGTCGCGGTGGCCTCGACGGCCACCCGGTCGACGCCACGCAGCTCGTCCGCCACGGCCGCGGCCAGGCGGCGCAGCTCCACCCAGGACACCGCGCGGCCGTCGACGCGGACCGCGTCCGGACGCTCGTCGGCGCTCCCCGAGAGCCAGCTCAGCAGCGGCATGGTGCGACCCTCCTCCAGCGGCTCGGACCCGGGGCGGACCCGGCCGGACGCGACCGGCTCCGGACCGGACGCCCGGGACGCCGGTAGGGTCGGTGGGGCGCCGACGGACCGCGGCGGCGCGCGCCCGGCCGGCGGGCCGGAAACGACGATCCTGACCGTAGTCGGGGCGTCCCCCGGCCGGCCACCCCTACCGGCCGGCGCGGATCGGGTCTGCGTGGGCGGGAGGTGGCGTCGGTGGTCGGGGAGGCGAGGGGCCGGACGCCGGTGCCGGGGAGCGTCCGCGCCGTGGTGCTCGACCTCGACGGGGTGCTCGTCGACAGTCTCGCCGTGGCCAGGGAGGCGTTCGCCCTCGCGTACGCCGAGGTGGTGGGCGACGGTGTCGCCCCGGTGGAGGAGTACTGCCGCCATCCGGGCCGGTACCTGCCGGAGGTGCTGGAGCTGATGGGCCTGCCGGCCGCGCTGGCGGGGCCGTTCGTCCGGGAGAGCAACCGCCTCGCGCACCGGGTCACCCCGGTCGACGGGGCGCCGGAGCTGCTCGGCACGCTGCGCCGGCGGGGGATCGGGCTGGCCGTGGCGACCGGCCGCAGCGGCGTGCGGGCGCGGGACCTGCTCGGCCGGCTCGACCTGCTGCCGCTCGTCGACCACGTGGTGGGCTCGGACGAGGTGCCCCGGCCGAAGCCCGCGCCGGACATCGTGCGGCGGGCGCTGCGGCTGCTCGGGGCCCGGCCGGCGGAGGCGCTCATGGTCGGCGACGCGCCGAGCGACCTGGTCAGCGCGCGGGCCGCCGGGGTGGTCGCGGTGGCCGCCCTGTGGGGCGAGTCGGACGAGGAGGCCCTGCGCGCCGCCGGCCCGGACGTCGTGCTGACCCGGCTGGACGAGCTGCTGCCGCTCTGCCCGGCCCCCGGCTGACCCGCACGCATCGACGGACACACGCGGTGACCGGCCGACACCCCTGTCGCCGGGCCCGGCCACCGGTCCACACCCCTGTCCCGCGACCTGTCCCGTTCGATACCCCCGATTCGTCAACTGATCAGTTGATTCGTACCTCGGTTGGCCGGATGATGTCGGGCGTCGGCCGGCCTCGCAGCGTGCCGGCGCCGGCACGCCACCGCACGCCGGCGCCGCGATCAGCCCAGGGGTCCCGCCCTCTCCGACGGCCGCCCGCACGCGAAGGAGGACCACGCCCATGCCGGTCATCGAAGTCGATCATCTGCAGAAACGGTACGGGGAGAAGGTCGCGGTCGCGGACGTCTCCTTCACCGTCGAGCAGGGCGAGATCTTCGGGGTCCTCGGCCCCAACGGTGCGGGCAAGACCACCACCGTGGAGTGCGTGCAGGGGCTGCGGCGGCCCGACGGCGGCACCGTCCGGGTGCTCGGGCTCGACCCGATCCGCGACCGCGCCGAGGTGCGACAGCGCGTCGGCGCCCAGCTCCAGGAGAGCCAACTGCCCGACAAGGTGCGGGTGTGGGAGGCGCTGGACCTGTACCGGTCCTTCTACCGCAACCGGGCCGACATCGACGAGCTGCTGACCGACCTCGGCCTGGCCGAGCAGCGCAACACCTACTTCCAGAGGCTCTCCGGCGGCCAGAAGCAGCGGCTGTCGGTGGCGCTGGCCCTCGTCGGGCGGCCCGAGGTCGCCATCCTCGACGAGCTGACCACCGGGCTCGACCCACAGGGCCGCCGGGACACCTGGGACCTGGTCGAGCGGATCCGCGACCGGGGCGTCACCGTCGTGCTGGTCACCCACTTCATGGAGGAGGCGGAACGCCTCTGCGACCGGCTCGCCATCATCGACCAGGGGCGCGTGGTGGCCATCGACAGCCCGTCCGGCCTGCTCACCCGGGTCGGCACCGAGCACCGGGTGCACTTCCGTCCCGCCGGGCCGCTGGAGGACGCGCTGCTGCTCGCGCTGCCCGACGTGACGGGGGTGTCCCGCGCCGGGGAGGAGGTGACGGTGACCGGCACGACGGATGTGCTCCAGTCGGTCCTGTCCGCGCTCAACGGGAGCGGGATCCGCTACACCGGGCTCCGGGTGGAGCAGCCCAGCCTCGACGACGCGTTCGTGTCCCTCACCGGCCGTGCGGGCCGGACCGCCACCCCGACCGACGAGAGGTCATCGTGAGCGCCCTGACCAAGCTGATCGCCGTCGAGACGAAGCTGTTCCTCCGGGAGCCGGTGTCGCTGTTCTTCGTCTTCGCCCTGCCGATCGGCCTGATGCTCGTCTTCGGCCTGCCGCAGCGCGCCGGCACGGCCGCCGACACCGGACAGCACGCCGAGCAGACCTTCCTGCCCTCCCTCGCGCTGGCCCTGACGATCGGGATGCTCGCGCTCTTCACCCTGCCGATGGCGCTCGGCATCTACCGCGAACGCCGGGTCCTGCGTCGCCTGGCGACCACCCCGGTGCAGCCCGGTCTGCTGCTGGTGGCCCAGGTCGTGGTCAACCTCGTCATGGGCGTCCTCGGCGCGGTCGTCACCGCGATCGCCGTCCGGTTCCTGCTGGACCAGCCGGCGCCGGCCAACGTCCCCGGGTTCGTGCTGGCGTTCCTGCTCGGGGTCGCCTGCCTCTTCGCCGTCGGGCTGCTGATCGCGGCGCTGGCGCCGTCCGCCCGGGCGGCGCAGTCCATCGGCCCCGCGCTGTTCTTCCCGCTGCTCTTCCTGGCCGGCGCCTGGCTGCCCCGCGACCGGATGCCGGCCGTGCTGGCCGCCATCGGCGACTACTCGCCGCTGGGCGCCACCGTGGACACGCTCGGGGCGGCGTGGGCGGGCGCCAGCCCGGAGTGGCCGCAGTTGCTCGCCCTGGCCGTGACCGCCGTGCTCGGCTCCGTGGCGGCCACCCGGTTCTTCCGCTGGGAGTGAGCCCACCGGTGGCCCGGCGCGGTCGGTGGGGGCATCGTCGCTGCCCAGGGCCGGTCCTAGGGGTCCGCTAAGGGTGTTCGGCCGATGTGACCTGGATTACGTTCGGGGCGGAACGGGCGGTCGGTCACCGGAACAAGGGCGTTCGACCCGAGGCGTCCGTTCACCCCGGCAACGGGTGTCGTCAGGCCTGTGTGGACGCGTCCGCCGCGCAGCGGTGGGACCCGTCCGAGGTGTGCGGAATGCGACGGAGGTCGTGCCATGAAGGACTTTTCGCAAGCTGACCCGGTGGTTCGGGACGCCGCCGGCATCATCGATGTCGTTCTCGAGGGCGGCCCGGCCGACCTGCCGGCCGACCTGCGCAGTCACCGGGTGGCGCGGGCGGAGGAGAAGATCAAGGTTCGGCACTACGGGGGGTACGAGCACTTCGAACGGGGCGCGGCCCCGGAGGCGGCCGACGTGCCCGTGGTCTTCCGCTGGACCGGTCGTACCCGGATCGCCGAGTAGCGGAAGGGCGGCACCAGTCTCATGAGCGCACAGAGCCAACGGCCGGGGCTCCACCTCACGGTCAGTGACACGGCCGAGGCGATCGCCTTCTACACGGACGTCTTCGACGCCGTCGCGCTTGAGCGCGAGTGCCTGCCCGACGGCCGCGTCCTGCACGCGGAACTCGCCGTCGGCGGCCACCGGGTGACGGTCAGCGAGTGGTGGGAGGCGGGGTCGCCGGCCGCGGCCGAGGGCCGGGACGACGTGTTGACCATCGAGCGGACCGACCCCGAGGCGGTGCTGCGGCGCGCGCTGGCCGCCGGCGCCCGCGTCGAGCCGGCCGCCGGCCCGTCGCGCCAGCCGATGTTGCGCGATCCCGCCGGCCTCTGCTGGACCGTCGTCGGTCCGCAGCGGCCGGCCTAGGCGAGCCCCGCGCCCGCCGTCCGTCGGCGGCGACGAGGGCCCGCACCCGTCCGAGCGCGGGCCCTCGTCGTGCTGCGCCTACCGGGCATCGCCGCCGGGTGCGCCGCGCGCGGCCGGGGCGGTCCCGAGGGCCCCGGCGACGCGGTGGCGGGTCCGCCCGCCGCCGGGCACCGGACCGCCTCCCGGGGGCCGGCGGTCTCCGGCCCCTCCGGTCACTGGAAGCCCGGCGTCCAGATGCGGGCCTTGTAGAACTCGGCGCCCGAGCGGGTCCGGTCCGGCGACTGGGAGAAGCGCACCGTCGGGCTGCCCCAGGTGCGCGCGCCGGTGTTGTCGGCGCGTACGGACACGACCTCCCCGGAGGAGTGCCGCACGTACGACTTCACCCGGGTCTCGCTGGAGATCTTCCGCTTGGTGAACGAGCCGCCGGCGGTGTTGATCTCGTAGACGCCGTCGGTCGCGGTGCACACCAGCTTGTACGCGTTGCCGTAGTCGGGCTGGAGGTCGTGCCCGAGGTTGCTGCTGCCGAGGCTCACCGATCCGCCGTAGTACCGCAACCGGGTGTTGCGGTACGAGCCCTCGACCGCGTAGTGGACGAGCTTGCCCTTGCCGATCGCCCAGAGGATCTTGAACGTCGGGTCCCAGAGCACGCCGTGTGCACCGGGCAGGCTGACGGTCTGCACCTTCGCCAGCGACCCGAGGTTGCCGACGCTCGTCGGCGCGTACAGCGTGAGGTAGCCGTGCGAACTGGCCACCACGACCGAACCGTTGCCGGGGATGCGCTCGATCGCGTGCGGGTTGCCGCCCGGGGTCGCGCTCCAGGCCAGGTCGTTCAGCTCGGTGTGCTTCTCGCTGTCGATGTCGACGATGCCCGCCCGGCCGCCCGAGGCGACCACGAGCGCGATCCAGCCCTGCGCCTGCGTCGAGCGGATCTTCACGTCCGACAGGTTGGCCCACGCGCCGCCACCGGGGCTGAAGCTCCAGTGCACGTTGGCGTCCGTCCAGCTCTTGTTCTTGTGGAACACCAGCACCTTGTTCCGGACCTGCTCCGTGGTGGCCACGTAGTAGCTGGTCGCCGCCTGCGCGGGGGCCTGGCCCAGCAGGGCCGCGGCCGGCGCGGCGACCGCCCCGGCCGCCAGCCCGCGAAGAATCGTGCGTCGCTGCATCCTCAACATCCTCCCGTGGTCATGTCGAGTGACCCATCCTGCCAGTGACCGTCCACATTGGGATGCCCTTTCGCCCAGCGGCGGAGGGCAACGCGTGCAGGGGCGGAGGGCAACGCGTGCAGGGGCGGAGGGCAACGCGCCCAGCGGCGGGGGGCAACGCGTGCAGGGGCGGGGGGCAACGCGCGCAGGCGGAGGGCGTCGTGCGCAGGGGCGCAGGGCGTCGCGGTCAGGGGCGGCGGGCGTCGCGCCTGCGTACGGCGAAGAAGAGCGCCGCGGCCCGACGGACGTCGCCCGGCCGCCGCGGATCCGCGGCGAGGTCGTGCAGCAGGTCCCGGTGGGCCCGGTCGGCGGCCAGCGTCATCAGCAGGGCGAAGCACTCCCGCGCGGCGTCCCGGCCGGCGGGGCCGCCCGCGCCGCCCGCCCAGTGCGCCAGCAGCGCGGCGAGCACGTCCGCCCGGAACGACGGTGCGTCGGCCTCGCCGGCCCCGCCGGTCCCGGCGTGGCCGGCGAGCAGGTGACCGGCCGCGATCGCGCCCGCCGGCTCCGCCAGGCGGTCCCGCAGGAAGGCCGGCGCGACGGCGGCCCGGCTGATCGCCTGCAGCGCGACGAACCGCGTCGAGCGGGTGTTCATCAGCGTCACCCATTCGTCCGGCCGCCAGTCGCGGGCGAGCGGCCCCGCCGCGAGGTACTCCACCAGGCTGGGCCAGACCGAGACCAGGGTGCGCCGGTCGGCCCGGAAGAGGTCGGTGGCCAGCAGGATCCGCCGCACGTGCGTGGGCCAGCCGGGCAGCGCCCGGGCCGGGGGAGCCGGCGCGTGGGCGGCCGACCAGTCGACGACCGCCGCCACCGGATCATTCCCGGCGACGGCGGCCGTCGCCGCCACCTCGACGAGTTCGGTGTGCCGGGCGGCCAGCCAGGCGGCGATCGACTCGCCCTCGGGCGGGCAGCGCAGCAGCGCCTCGCAGGCGGCGTCCAGGCTTTCCCGGCCACCGCGCAGCAGGGCGCGGACGAACTCGTCGAGCAGGGCCGCCGGGCCGGGCGGCGGGGCCGCTCCCGCCTGCCCGCCCTCCCAGACGAGCACGGCGACAGTGGCGGTGAGCGGGTTGTGCACCGGCCCGGTGATGCGTTGGGCGTGCGTCCAGTCCAGGAACCGGCGGGCGGTCGCGTCGTCCGGGAACCACCGGGCGGCCAGCAGCGCGACGTCGGCGTCGGTGAAGTGCGCGAGGTGGTACGCCGGATAGCCGGCGCTCAGCACGGCCAGCTCGTCCTCGGCCAGGTGCCGCGTGGTCACCAGGACGCGCCACGGCCTCGGCGCGGCGGCCGGGCCGGGGGAGCGCGCCAGCGTGGCGAGGCGGTTGAGGACGACGGCCCGCTCGTCCGGGTCGGCGACGGCGTCGACCCCGTCGACGCAGACCAGCCACTGCCGCCCGGGGGCGGGCGGCTGCTCGACGTCGAGCGGGGCGCCCTCGCGCGGGTACGCCTCGGCGAGCGCGGCGGGCAGCGGCTGGTGCACCAGGGCGGCGGCCGGCAGGCTCACCAGCACCGGCCCGGGCGGGCACCGGCGTCGCCGGCCGCGCCCGGCGAGCCAGCGCTGCGCCGACCGGGCGCTCTCGTAGCGGATGAGCGCCGTCTTGCCGCTGCCCGGCTCCCCGATCAGCAGCACGTTGCCGGCGCCGGTGAGCAGGTCCGCCACGTCGACGCCGTCGCCGGCCGCGTTGAGCCGCGGCACCACCCGGCGGGGCACGTACACCTCGGACAGCGGCTTCACGTACCCGCCGAAACGGTGCGGGTGGACGATGCCGGCGTCCGCCTCCCGCCGCCAGACCGGGTGCAGCGCCGACCACCAGCCGCGCCGGTCCCGGTCCCGGCGGTGGCGGTGGACGGCGACGACCGCGCCGGCCAGCGCCAGCGCGCCGCTGACGACGCCGGCGACCTGGTTGGAGAGCTCCAGGTCCATCGGCGGTCAGGGCCGGCCGGCGGCGGGCCGGTCCGGCGACAGGTGGTGCGCCCCGCACCCCTGGCAGTACGCGCCGGTCTGCGCCTCGCCGCAGTGCTGCCACGGCGCGGGCGGGCCGGCCGGCGCGGCCCGCTGCGCCGGCGGCTCCTGCGGCCCCCAGCGCGAGGTGTGGTGGGACACGACCAGGGAGGACTGGGTCAACCGGGCGTCCACGTCGGGCTTGAGGCGGACCCTGCCGCCGGCCGCGTCCAGCACGTCCACCACGCGGGCGAGCAGGACGACGTCGTCGTCGCGGCCCGCGGCGTGGGCGAGCGCCACCGCGCGCCCGAGGTGCTCCTCCGCCTCCGCGACCCGGCCCGCCCGGGCGGCCGCCAGCCCGCGCTGGACCGCCGCCGCGTACTCCTGCTGGCGGGTGTAGTGCGCGACGCTCTCGTTGATCTCCGAGTACCGCAGGGCGTCCTCGGTCCACTCCACGGTGACCGGCGTCTCGACCGGCTCGCCGTCCGCGTCGGCGTGGACGCTCAACCAACCGACCCGCCGTCGCGCCCCCGGCGCCATCGCGTCGACCTCCAGGGCGACGTGGTAGTCCCGCTGGTCGTGCGGGCTCCACGCGCCGACCGGGTACTCCGTGGCCAGCTCGCCGGCCGGCGTGCCGCGCCCGGTCAGGTCGGCGATCGCCGGATGCACCTGCTTGACGAAGCGGACCCGGGCCAGCCCGGTGGTGCGGACCCGCAGCCGGACGTCGGCGACCCGGCGGGACATCGCCCGGGTCAGCACCGCCCGGAACTCGTCGGCGAGCCCCGTGAGGTCCTCCACCGGCACGACGGGGTTGGCCCCCAACGCCTCCGCGATGCCCAGCAGCTCCGCCGCGTCCCAGTCGTGCACGCCGTCGGCGGAGCCGATGGCGCGGCAGTCCACGGTGAAGCGGCCCACGCAGTCGTCCACCGCCGCCCGCAGGTCGGCGGGGCGCTGGGACTCGTTGCGGCCGTCGGTGAGCAGGATGACGTGCCCGATCGCGTCGGGCCGCGTCGCGAGCAGTTGGCGGGCGAGCAGCAGCCAGGTGCCGATGGCGGTGCCGCCGTGCGGGGCCACGTGCCGCAGCGCGTTGCGGGCGGCGGCGCGGGTGGTCTCGTCGGCGACCGCCAGCCGCCGGTCGCCCGGGTAGACCATCGTGGCGATGGCGGTGCCGGCCACCACCGCGAACGCGACGCCGTCGGGCAGGGCGTCGATCGCCGCGGCGGTGGCCTGCCGGGCGGCCCGCATCTTGGCCTGGGGCGCCCCCATCGAGCCCGAGGAGTCGAGCAGGATCACCTCGGCGAGGCCGTCGTGGCGGACGTCCCCGTCGGCCGGCTCCTCGCCCCGGATGGTGGCGACCACGTCGAGGACCGCCCCGTCGGCGGGCACGTACTCGGTGTGGTGCACGCTGAGGCGCAGCGGCAGACCGTTGGCGGGGGGCACGGGCGACCTCTTTCCGTCGGGGCCGGCGGCCGGGCTCACCACCACGTCACCGGCCGGTAGGCGTTGGCAAGGTCGACGAGCGCGATCCGTTCGCGCCGGTCGGCGGTGCGCCGGGCGCGGGAGCGGCACCGGCGCTCGAACGCGCGGCGCAGGGCGTCCTCGTCGAGCGGGTGGCCGAACAGCCGCCGGCCGGGGTGGCGCCCGGCGGCCAGGTCGCAGTCCAGCGCGATCCGCAGGATGTGCGCCTCGACCTGCTCCCGCTCGTCGAACGGGGGCAGCTTGTCGACCATCCCGGCCGCGTCGAGCGCCGCGTCGAGCCGCTGCTCGTCGCCCGGCGCGTCGAGCAGGATACGCACCGCGCACGTCACCGCCACCGTCGAGGCCCGGGAGGACTCCGGCACCTTCAGCAGGGCGTCCGCGGCGCTGCGCGCGTCGGCCGTCGCCAGCAGGCAGCGGGCCAGCCCGAAGGCGGCGGCCACCACGCCCGGATCGGCGTCCCACACCCCCCGGTAGTGGTCCGCGGCCGTGCGTGCGTCGCCGTCCAGTTCGCAGGCGACCGCGTACGCGAGCCGGGTGGAGACCTCGCCGGGGAGCCACCCGTAGACCTGCTCGAACCGGCGGCGCGCGGTGGCGAAGTCGCGGCCCACCAGGGCGACCAGGCCCCGGTGCCACCACAGCGACCAGTCCCGCAGCTCCTCGGGGAAGCCGGCGAGCAGCGGCCCCGCCTCGTCCACCCGGCCGGCCGCGAGGTGGGCCCGGACGGCACGGTAGGTGACCTGCGCCGTCTGCTCGGGTGCGGTCCGCAGCTGCTCGATGAGCTCGGCCGGGTCGGCCGGGCCGAGCGAGGCGAGGAACCCGGCGGCCGGGTCGGCGCCGTCGACCAGGGGCGCGGGCAGGCCCAGCATGATCTCCACGACGTCGAGGGCCGCGCCGTCGGTGTGCAGCCCGAACGCGCAGGCGGAGGGGCTGAACAGGGTCGACCGGGTCGGCCGGGGCACGCCGTCGGAGGCCGAGGCGACCTGCCGGCGTACGCCCCGCAGCTGCTCGCGCATCTCGGCCGCGGAGCCGAACCGGTCGTCCGGATCGGCGGCGGTGGCGCGGGCCAGCAACCGCAGGAACGGGTCGAGCCGCGCCGGCACGGGTAGCCGCAGCACGTCCTGTCCCGCCGGGATCCGGGTCACCTCGATGGAGCGGGGCACCAGGGTCAGCGCGGCGAGGGTCCGGCCGACGGTGTAGATGTCCGCGGGCACGCTCGGGCCCGCCGGCCCGAGGCGCTCCACCTCCGGGGCGGTGAAGCCCGCGGTGCCCCAGGCCGGGCTCACCGTGTTGTCGATCCGGCGGGCGGCGCCGAAGTCGACCAGCTTGATCGGGTCGTTGGCGCCCTGGCCGCCGACCCGCATCACGTTCTCGGGCTTCAGGTCGCAGTACAGCCAGCCCTGGTCGTGCAGGTACTCGAAGGCGTCGAGGATCTGCACGCCGTACCCGAGCGCCTGCGCCACGTCGACCGCGCAGGAGCCACCGCCCGGCCCGGCCGTGCTGCGCGCCTCTTCCAGGGTGCCCCCGTTGACGTACTCCATCACCAGATAGCCGGCGTCCCGGTCGGACTCCGGCCGCAGCGCGTCGGTGATCGTGACGATGCGCGGGTGGTTCAGCGCGATCAACGCCTGCCGCTCGGCGACGAACGCGGCGGCGGCCTCCCGGTCCTCCGGATTGCGCTGCCCCTTCAGCACCCGCCACGCGCCGTCCATGTTCTCGTCCCGGGCGAGGAACACCCAGCCCACCCCGCCGTTGCCCAGGCAGCCCTCGATCCGGTAGCGCCCGGCGCGCAGGTCGCCGTTGGCCAGGGGCGGGGTGAAGGAGTACCGGGTGCCGCAGTCCGGGCAGTACCCGGCCACCCGCGGCAGCCGGCGCCGGCAGGTCGTCTTCGGGCAGTAGCGGGAGTGTTCGGGCACGACGGCCTGCGACACCACCGCCGACAGCGGATCGTGCGGACGGGCGGTCCGCAGCACGGCCGGCTGCTCCCACGGCCGGGACGCCGTCCGCGGCGGACGGCGGTCGAGGTCCGGATCGCGGCCCGGTCCCGCGGCACCGCCCCCGCCGGCCGTCGGCGCGCCGGCCCCGGCGCACTCGTGCCCCCACAGCCGGCAGAACCCGTCCTGGTCGACGCTGCCGGGACAGTTGCGCTCCGCGCAGCCGCGGTTGGCCGGCGTCATGGCGTACCCCCGTTCACGGCCTGCTGGTAGGCCCGGACCGCCCGGCTGGCGCCGGTCACGACGAAGACGTCGGGGCGCAACGCGGCCCGGGCGTCGAGGTAGGTCCGCTCGACGTCGGGGTGCTCGGCCCGGCCCACGTCGGCGGCCTTCTGCCGGTACGCCTCCAGCCGCCCGGTCAACTCCAGGTGGCACCGGCGGCGCAGCCGGCGCCGCGCGGCGTCGGTCAGCTCGACCGCCCGGTCGACGGCCTCCCCGAGCGACCCGTCGTCGGCGTCCGGCCCGACGTCGCCCCGCAGCCACCGGCCGCGGCCCGCCTGCCCGGCCGCGCCGACCCGCTCCAGCAGCCCGTCGACCGCGAGCCCGGCCACGGGGTCGGCCCCGTCGCCCAGGCCCTCGGCGGCGGCCTCCGCCGCGAGCCGCCGGAGCCGCTCCAGCGAGGAGCGCAGCCGCTGCGCCCGGACCGCCAGCCGGTCCCGGCCGTACGCGTCGACGATCCGGCGGATCCCGGCCACGTGCTCGCGGGCCGCCGCCACCACCTGCTCGACGGTCATCGCCTCCACCCGGACCGGCTCGCCGGTCGCCGCGGTGAACCGGACCTGGCACGGGCCCGCCAGCAGCCGGGCCAGCGCCTCCTCGCCGGCGGGCGTGGACCGGTCGACCCCGTCGAGGTCGTCGACCAGGCGGTCGAGGGCGAGCGACAGGCAGCCGAGCCGGTGCAGCAGGTCCCGGGCCTCCCGCGCGGGCGCCGCGGCGGGGCCCGTCGGCTGCCGGAAGGCGTCGGTGACCAGTTGCTGCACGTCGAGCAGGCTCTCGCACACCCAGGCGTGCGCGGCCAGGGTGGCGTCGAGGCGTTCCCGGAGAGACATCAGGGGCCGCCCCTCAGTCGGTCGGCCGTGGCGTGACCGGCGGGGGGTCGGGGGGCGGCCACCGCGTCGTCGCCGGGCCGGGCGACGGCATGCCCCGGTCCCGGTGGCCGGCGAGCCACCGGTCGTGGGCCTGCCGCCACACCGTGGCGGTGCGCGGCGACGCCAGCACGTGGTTGACGTACGCGGCCAGCTCCCGGCCGTTGTCGAGGTGGAACGCGAAGGCGTGCGGCTCGTCGGTGAACCAGGTGCACTCCTCGTCCCGGTGGTACGCGCAGAACTGCCGGTCGCGGCGCGGCGGCTCGGTCACCAGCATCGTGTCCGGGGCCATCTGGGCGAAGCCCAGCAGGATGTTCTCGTCGGTGCTGACCCCCTCGACCTGCCCCTGACGCAGCATCACGAGGCAGTCGATGGAGTGGTCGGCCTGCACCGGGACGGGCCGCTCGCCGGCCGCGGTGCGGTAGCCGGCGATCATCGCCAGCGAGGTCGTGTTCGCGGCGGCGCAGACCCGCCTGCCGCCGAGCTGCTCCATGCCGGCGTACTCCGGCACCCCCTCGGCGCGTTCGCGGACCAGCACGGTCTGGCCGGAGTCGAGGTAGTCGTTGGAGAAGACCACCCGCCGGGCGCGTTGGCACGTGGCCGTCAGCGAGGTGGCGACGACGTCGATGTCGCCCTGCTCCAGCATCGTGAAGGCGCCCTGACCGGGCGGCACCACCTTGAAGGTGAGCTTCTTCCGCGGGTCCTCCGTCGGCCAGATGGCCCGGGCCACCGCCAGCATCAGCTCGATGTTGAAGCCCTCGAACCGCTGGGTGCGGGCGTCCCAGTGGCTCATCGTGGCGTCCGACGGGTCGACGCCCGCGACCAGCTCGCCCCTGGCGAGGACGTGGGCCGGCGGCGTCCCGACGGCGGGGAGGCTGCGGCGCACCGGGCAAATCGCGCCGGCCGCGTCGGTGGTCGGCGCCGTCGCCACCCCCGGTGGGCGCGCCGGGGGCGCGCTGTTCGACGCCGCCGGCGCGCCGCACCCGGCCAGGCCCGCCAGGAGCAGGGCGAGCGACGCGGCGCGGGCGCGGCGTCGGGGCCTCGGCGAGATCCTCGGGGATGCGTTCACTGGTACTCCAGGTAGCGCTGGCGCAGCCCGGCGACCACGCCGGCGGCGGCGAGCAGGGTGACCCAGGCGGCCGCGGCGCCCCGGTGGTGCGGCGCCTCGGGCAGGTCGGCCACCATCCGGGAGACCTCCTGGTTGCGGGCGGTCAGGTCGGCGAGGAGGTGCTCCTCGGCGGCGACGAACGCCCGGCCCGCCGACCCCTCGCTGAGCACGGTGTCGACCGCGTCGCGGAAGGCGTCCGGCGTCCGGCTCTGCCGGGCGGGCCAGACCGCCGCCTCCAGGGCGGTGCAGTCGATCCGGTCCTTCGGCGGCTCCGGCCCGGCGGCGGGGTGGACGCAGAGGTCCCGGCGGTCGAAGTCCGCCTTGTGCCCGGCCGGGTCGACGCTCGCGCCGAGCCCGAGGTAGACGTCGGCGCGGCCGGCCAGCAGGGCGCCCAGCCGCTGCTGGGTGGCGCTCTGCGCGTCGATCGCCCGTTCCAGCTCCGGGAACCCCCGGTCGGCGGCGGGCCAGTGCCACCACGACGCGACGAGCATGGCCAGCACGGCCGTGGTGCCCGCCGAGGCCAGCAGCAGGCCGGCGTTCAACCGGCGCCGGGTCCGCCGGCGCAGCCACACCTGCGTCACGACCAGGGCGGCGAGGGTGCCCAGCGGCACCAGGACGGACGCGGCCAGCCACGGCCGCGCGTCGGCGCGGGCGTCGATCAACCGCCGGGTGTCGTAGTTCCACAGGCCCTGCGCCTCGGTGAGCAGCTCCGTGGACATGTAGTGCGACGCCTCGCGGGCGTAGGCCGACGCGAGCACCGCGCGGGCCGCCGCGTTGTCCGTCCCGGTCTCCGCCGTCTCCTCCGCCGGCGCGCAGGGCCGCCGGTTCTCCGCGCCGGGGAGCGCGGGGAGCGGGCCGGCCACCCGCAGCGCGGCGCACACCACGTCCCGGTAGACCGTCAGCCGGGCGGCGATCGTCGCCAGCCTTCTCAGCCGGTCCGGGTCGTCGACGGCGTCGCCCATCGAGTCGGTGAGCCTGCGCTCCACCTCGTGCACCGCCGCGTCGTAGGCGCCCACCAGGGAGGCGCGCCGGTCCTCGGTCGGCGGCAGCAGGAAGACGGCGCTGGCGGCGACGTCGGCGTCGGCGAGGCCCCGGTAGATCTCCCGGGCGGTCGTGCTGGTGCGTACGGCGGTCTCGGCGGACCGCTCGCCCAGCGTGGTGGCGGACGCGCGGGACTGCACGGCGACGGCGGCGGTGGCGGCGAGCGCGGCGACCAGCACGGCCCCGCCGACCACGATCAGCGCCGGGGTCGTCCGCAGGGCGTCGCGGAGTCGGCCCGCGCCGCCCCGACGCGGCCGTCGGGGGGCCGGGGCCGACCGGTCGGCCCCGGGCCCGTCCCCCGTGTGCGGCGCCATGGGTGTCCTCTCGCTCGCCGGGCCCCGCGCGGCCCTCGTGTTCGAGGGCGTCGCGGTGCCGGAATGCGGCCCCGTCCCGCCCCGCCGCGCGGCCCCGTCACCGGCTCCCGGGCAGCCGGCAGCGGTCGGGGTGATCGCTGGCGAGGAGGCACCAGGCTGACAGACCGCGCCGGCCGGCGGCACGGGTATGTCCGGTATCCGACGTGATCGGCACGGGTTGCCGGCGGGTGGCGGCCGGTCAGAACGACGGTTCGTCGACCGCGTCCCGGGGCGGGAAGGCCAGGGCGAGGGTGAGGTCCAGGACCGTCGCCGGGTCGGTCAGGCGGTCGCCGTACAGCTCGCGGAGCTTGCCCATCCGGTAGCGGACCGTCTGCGGGTGCACGAACAGGTCGGCGGCTACGTCGTCGCGCCGGCCGTGGTGCAGCAGCCAGGAGCGCAGCGTCTCGGCGAGGCGGTCGGCGGCGCCGGGCGGCAGCGCCGCCAGCGGGGCCAGGACCCGGGCTCGCAGGTCGGCGAGGCCCTCCGGGTCCGTGCTCAGCACCAGCTCGGCGAGGTGCTCCTCGGTGTCCAGCGCCGCGCCGTCGTCGGCCGGGCGCAGGCCGAGCGACCGGGCCCGGATGGCCCGCTGGTAGGAGGAGGCGACCCGGGTCCAGGGGCGGGCGGGACCGAGCACCGCACGCCGCCCGTGCAGCACCCGGGCGAGCTGCCGCCGGCGGTCGCCGTGGCTGTCGGGCACCAGCAGCACCGCCAGGTCCTCGCCCGACCCGGCCGCCGGCAGGTCGTCGCCGCTCTCGAGGGTGCGTGGGTGCAGCAGCGCGAGCGCCGCCCGGAGGTTGGCCCGGGGCAGCAGCACGACGGTGAGGGTCTGCGGCGGCGGCCAGTCGGCCCGGTCGGCGCTGCGCAGCAGCGCCTCCTCGGGCTCGCCGGCGAGCAGCCGCTGGGTGAGTCGTTCCAGGTTGCGCCGCCGCGCACGGCCCGCGCTGGCCAGTTCGTCGGCGTGCCCGGCCACGCTGGCGGCCGAGAGCTCGTCGATGTACGCGAACATCAGCTCCGCGAACTCGGCGACGGTGCCGGCGGAGAGCCCGCCCCGTACGGTGGTGGTGGACATCTCCCGCCAGGAGACGCGGGCGCCCACCCGGTACGCGGCCAGCAGCGCGTCCATGCTCCGCCCGGAGCGTGCCTCGCCGCTGCCCAGGGCGTACGCGGCCTCCAGGGCGCCGACCAGCGGGGTGCTCGGGTCGGCGGACTCGGACCGCTCGATGAGCTGGAGGAACGTGCCGAGCGCGATCTGCACGGCGGTCTCGATCTTCTCGCGCATCTGGCCGGTGAGGGTGCCGGAGTAGCTGGGCACCTCGGCGGTGATCGCGGTCACCGTCCGCTCGGCGAGCAGCGGCAGCTGGTCGCGCAGCGCGCCGGCGACGCGCGCGTCCAGTTCGAGGTGGGCAGCGCGCCGGGTGGCCTCGAAGCGTTCCGACACGTTTGTTCCCTCCGCACAAAAACCAAGGACCGGTTCACCTTCGCAGGCCAAGATTTTATGCCATGCTGCCGGGATCATCGAATTATGACCACCACCGTTCCGCGTCCACCCGCGAAGGTGTCCCTCCGGGGTCGCATCCTGCGGCTGGCCGCGTCGGTCACCACCCCGCTGCTGCCCGACGACTACCTCGACCTGGTCGCCCCGCTGCGCTCCGGCGCGGACCTGCGCGGGCGGATCCTCGCCGTCCGGCCCGAGACCGCCGACGCGGCGACGCTGGTGATCCAGCCGGGCCGCGACTGGCGCGGGCACACCCCCGGGCAGTACGTCCGCCTCGGCGTCGACGTCGACGGGGTACGCCAGTGGCGGGCCTACTCGGTCACCTCGCCACCGGCCCGCCGCGGGCCGGTGGCGATCACCGTGAAGGCCATCCCGAACGGCGTGGTCAGCAACCACCTCGTGCGCCGGGCGCGGCCCGGGACCCTGGTCCGGCTCGACCAGGCCCAGGGCGACTTCGTGCTGCCGGGGCGGCCGCCCGCCCGGGTGCTGTTCGTGACCGCCGGCAGCGGGGTCACCCCGGTGGTGGGGATGCTGCGCTCGGAGGCGCTGGCCGGCGCCGACGTCGTCGTGGTGCACTCCGCGCCCACGCCCGCCGACGTGATCTTCGGCGCGGAGTTGCGGGACCTCGCCGCGCGGGGCGCGATCCGGCTGGTGGAGCGGCACACCGACGCCGACGGGCTGCTCACCGTGGACGACCTCGCCGACCTCGTGCCCGACCACCTCGACCGGGAGACCTGGGCCTGTGGGCCGGTCGGCCTGCTCGACGCGCTGGCGGAGCACTGGACGGCCGGCGGGCGCGCCGACCGGCTGCACACCGAGCGGTTCCGGCCCACCGTCATCTCGCCCGGCGAGGGCGGCGCGGTCACCTTCGCCCGCTCGGGGGTCACCGTGGCGGCCGACGGCGCCACCCCGCTGCTCGACGCCGGCGAGAACGCCGGGGTGCTGATGCCCTCGGGCTGCCGGATGGGCATCTGCTACGGCTGCGTGCTGCCGCTGCGCCAGGGCGCCGTCCGCGACCTGCGCAACGGGGACCTGACCACGGCGGTGCCCGGCGACGGCGTCCTCATCCAGACCTGCGTGTCGGCCGCGGCCGGCCCCTGCGACATCGACCACTGACCGGAGTACCCGACGTGACCGTGATTGAGAAGAAGCCCGTCAACCCGATCGCCCACCTGAGCGCCGAGGACATCGAGGTCATCGGCAAGGAACTCGACGCGATCCGCGACCGGGTGATCGCCGACCGGGGCGAGCGGGACGCCGCGTACATCCGCCGGGTCATCTCCACCCAGCGCAAGCTGGAGCTGGGCAGCCGCGTGGTGCTGCTGTTCTCGCTCTTCCCGCCGGCCTGGATCGTGGGCACGGCCGGCCTGACCGTGGCCAAGATCCTGGAGAACATGGAGGTCGGCCACAACGTCCTGCACGGCCAGTGGGACTGGATGCGGGACCCGAAGATCCACTCCACCACCTGGGAGTGGGACCACGTCTCGCCGGCCGACCAGTGGAAGCACTCGCACAACGAGCTGCACCACCGGTACACGAACGTCATCGGCAAGGACAACGACCTCGGCTACGGCATCATGCGCGTCGACGAGGACCAGCGCTGGCACCCGGTCTACCTGGGCCAGCCGCTGTGGAACTTCATCAACGCCTGCTTCTTCGAGTACGGCATCGCCGCGTACGACCTGGAGCTGGGGCGCAACCTGCGCAAGGGCCGGCACAAGGATCCGCAGTTCCGGGCCCGGGCCCGCGCGGTGGGCCGGAAGATCCGCCGGCAGGTCCTCAAGGACTACGTCCTGCACCCGCTGCTGTCCGGGCCGTCGTTCCTGCACACGTTGGCCGCGACGTTCACCGCCAACCTCCTGCGCAACCTGTGGAGCCACTCGGTGATCATGTGCGGGCACTTCCCGGAGGGCGTGGAGACCTTCTCCAAGCGCTCGATCGAGGGCGAGACCCGCGGCGAGTGGTACCTGCGGCAGATGCTCGGGTCGGCCAACATCAGCGGCAGCAGGCTGATGCACATCATGACCGGCAACCTGTCGTTCCAGATCGAGCACCACCTCTTCCCCGACCTGCCCAGCAACCGCTACCAGGAGATCGCCCCCGAGGTTCGCGCCCTGTTCGACCGGTACGGGCTGAAGTACACCACCGGTTCGCTGCCCCGGCAGGTCCTCTCCGCCTGGAAGAAGGTCGTCCGGCTGTCCCTGCCCAACCGCAGGGCGCGGCGCCGGGCCGACGACCGCTCCGCCCCGGCCCTCGCCGCCTCCGCGGGCGCCTGACCGCCACCCGGCGCCGCCGCCCGGCCGTTAATCCGCTGGGCGCGGCGCCGGCGCCCGCGTAGAGTCGGGGGCATGGAGATCAGGCGCCACCACGCCGCCGCGGCCGCGCGAGCTTCGCGCTCGTCGGTCGCCGCCGCCTGACCCCACCACCTCCCGCCGGCGACCGGAAACGGTCCGCCGGCCTTTTTCGTCCCGGCCCGCCGGTTCCGCCGGCGGTGGACCCTTTCCGGTCGCCCTGCCCGGAAAGGCCAACCGCCATGACGTACGACCCGATCAGCCGGACCTTCGTCGACTTCTTCCGTGAGCGCGGCCACGAGCCCGTGCCCGACAGCTCGCTGATCCCGCCGCCCGGCGACCCGGTGCTGTTCACCACCTCGGGGATGCATCCCCTGACCCCCTACCTGCAGGGTCGCCCCCACCCGCTGGGCCGGCGGCTGGTCAACGTGCAGCGCTGCCTGCGCACCACCGACCTGGACGAGGTCGGTGACTCCACCCACCTGACCGTGTTCCGGATGCTCGGCTCCTGGTCGCTCGGCGACTACGACCTCCCGCAGAGCCTGCGCTGGGGCTACGAACTGCTGCGCGACGGCTTCGGCGTCGACCACGACCGGCTGCACGTGACAGTCTTCGGCGGCGACGAGCAGGTCGGCCCGGACGAGTCCTCGCTGCGCACCTGGGGCGAGCTCGGCCTGCCGGTGGAACTGACCGGGGAGGAGAACTGGTGGTCCAACGGCCCGACCGGTCCGTGCGGGCCCGACACGGAGATCTTCGTCTGGACCGGCGACGGGCCGCCCCGGGGCACCCCCGGCACCGACGACCGGTGGATGGAGGTCTGGAACCACGTACGGATGCGCTACCACCGGCACCCCGACGGTCGCCTCACCCCGCTGCGGCAGCCCAGCGTGGACACCGGGATGGGCCTCGAACGCCTGGAGATGGTGCTGCGGGGGCACCGCTCGGTCTACGAGGGCGACGCACTGGTGCCGTGGGTGCGCGGCGTACGCGACGTGTGGGACCTCCGGGAGGAGCCGCTGCGCCTGGTCGGCGACCACCTGCGCTCGGGCGTGGTGGTGATCGGTGACGGCGTGCGGCCGTCGAACACCGGCCGCGGCTACGTGCTTCGCCGGCTGCTGCGTCGGGTGCTCACCACCCTGTGGCGCGACGACCCGACCCGGAGCCTGTCCGACCTGCCCACCGGGCCGGTGCGGCACACCCTCGACGGGTTCCGGCAGCGGGTCACCGTCGACGAGGTGCGCGAGGTGCTCTCCGGCGAGGAACGGCGGTTCCGGGAGCTGCTGCGGCGCGGCCGGTCCGTGGTGTCCCGGCGGCGCTCGCGGGGGCCGCTCACCGACGAGGACTACCGCGACCTGCACGACACCCACGGGCTCCCGCGCGACCTGGTGGACGGGCTGCTGAGCGAGGTGGGGTGAGCCGGTCGGCCCCGGCACCGCGCCGGGGCCCGGCCGCGGCTCACCGTGGGTTTCCCACCGGCTCCACTTAGCGAAGTAGACATCCGCGCGTCAATAGACCTACGTGCATGAAAATGGAGGCGAACGCCGTTTCAGGGCGTCACCGTCGATGATGGTCGTGACACGTGACGTGGTGTCAGGATGGCTCGCGTAACAAGGATTGACGCCCTGTTACGCGTCCACTGCCGCCGCGCGACCTGGAGCCGCTGACGTGACCCGACCCTGCGGGAAGCCGTGACCGCCACCGCAAGCGCCGGTCAGCACCGCCCCGTCACCGTCCCCGCCGAGGTGCTGCGCACCGCCCGGGCCCACCCCGACCGGCCGGCGGTCGTCGACAGCCAGGGCACGCTGCGCTACCGCGACCTCGTCGCCACCGCCGCGGCCCTCGCCGGCGCGCTCGCCCCGGCGCTGGACGGGGGCGACCCCGACGGGCGGGTCGTGGCGGTGCTGCGGCCCCGCACCGCCGACGCGGTCGTCGGGCAGCTCGCCGCCTGGTTCTGCGGCGCCGCGTTCCTGCCGCTGGACCCGGCGCTGCCGGCGACCCGGGTCGCCCGGATCCTCACCGACGCCGGCTGCCGGGTCGCCGTCGCCGCCGAGGAGCACGGCGACCGGCTGCCGGCCTGGGTTACCACCGTCCGTGCGGGCCGGGTGGAGCACCTGCGGCTGCCGGACGCCGACGATCTGGCGTACCTGATCTCCACCTCCGGCTCCACCGGCCGCCCCAAGCAGGTCGAGGTCGCCCACCGCAGCCTGTGGACGGTCCTCGACTGGTACGCCGACTTCTTCCGCCTCGGCCCGGGCGTGCGGACCGCCGCCTTCGCCGGGCTGGCCTTCGACGCCGCCCTGCTCGACCTCTGGGCGCCGCTGATGCGCGGGGCCACGGTGCTGCTCGCCGACGAGTCGGTGGCCCGCGACCCGGAGCGCGTGGCGGCGACGGCGCGCGAGGTCGACCACTGCTTCCTCACCACCCCGCTCGCCGAGCACCTGCTGCGCGCCGGCGTCGACACCGGGCGGCTGCGCAGCCTGGCCACGGGCGGCGACCGGCTGCGCACCTGGCCGGCCGCCGACTTCGGCGCCGCCGTGCACAACCTCTACGGCCCCACCGAGGCGACCATCCTGGTCACCGCCACGACGGACCTGCGCCGGCACCGCGACCGGAGCGGCCCGCCGCCGATCGGACGGCCGGTCGCCGGCGCCCGGCTGACCCTGGAGCCGACCGGTGCGCAGGACGGCGGGCAGCAGGGTGAGCTGGTCGTCGCCGGGCCGGTGCTGGCAAGGGGCTACCGGTCCGCGCCCGCCGAGACCGCCGCGGCCTTCGGCGCCGCCCACGGGCAGCGGCACTACCGCACCGGGGACGTCTGCCGGCGCGACCGCGACGGCGAGCTGCACTTCGTCGGCCGCACCGACGACCAGGTCAAGGTCCGCGGCCACCGGATCGAGCTGCGCGAGGTCGAGTTCGCCCTGCTCGCCATGCCGGGGGTCGGCCAGGCCGCCGCCGGCACGCTGGACCGGGACGGGCAGACGCTGCTGGTGGCCTGGGTGGTCGGCGCGGTCGACGCCGACGGCGTGCGGGACTGGCTGCGCGGCCGGCTGCCCGCCGCGATGGTGCCGCACCTCGTGGAACGGTGCGAGACCCTGCCGCTGACCACCAACGGCAAGCTCGACCGGGCCGCCCTGCGCGACGGCACCGCGCGGCGACTGGCCCGGGAGGCCGCCGCGCCGCACGACGGGGACGACCCGGCGGGGGAGACCGGCGCGGCGGTGGCCGAGGCGTGGCGGGCCGTGCTGGGCACGCCGCCCCGCCCCGACGACGACTTCTTCACCGTCGGCGGCGACTCGCTGCTCGCGGTGCGGCTGACCGCCCAGGTGCGGCGGGGCCTGCGGGTCGACGTGCGCGCCACGCTGCTCTACGAGCACCGGCGCTTCGCCGACTACCTCGCCGCCGTCGAGGCGCTGCGCGCCGACGGGCCGGTCGCACCGGACGGGGTCGGGGCGGTCCGGTGACCGGCACCCTGCTCACCCGGCTGCTCGGGGCCGCCGGCCGCCGGCCGGACGCGGTCGCCGTGCACGCCGGGGACGCCGTCCTCACCTGGGCCGGGCTGCGCGAGCTGGCCGGTCGCTACGCCGCCGGGTACGCCGCGCGCGGCGTGCGCCCCGGCGACCGGGTCGCGGTGCTGCTGGAGCCGGGCGCGCACGCCGTCGCCGCCGCCGTCGGCGCGTTCGCGGTCCGGGCGGCGTACGTGCCGCTGGACCCGGACCAGCCGCCGGCACGCGTCGCCGCCCTGCTCGACGCGGCCGACCCGGCCCTCGTGGTGGCCGCGTCCGCCCCGACCGGGCGGCCCGTCCTCGCGCCCGACGCCGTCGGGGCCGGGCCCGTCGCGCCCCTCACCGACGCCGGCGGGCCCTCCGACGTGGCGTACGTGGTGCACACCTCCGGCTCGACGGGCACACCCAAGGCCGTGCAGGTCGAGCACGGCAACCTGCTCAACCTCCTCGCCGACCTCGACGAGCGGGCGCCGGTGCCGGACGGGCACACCGGCACGTGGTGGACCCGCCCCTCCTTCGACGTGGCCGTCTGGGAGTGTTTCGCCCCGCTGGTGCGGGGCGGGACGGTGCGGGTGGTGCCGGCCGCGGCCCGGCACGACGGCGCCGCGCTCGCCGCGTTCCTGGACGTGGCGGGGGCGGGCAGCGCGTACGTGCCGCCGGCGTTCCTGCCCGAGCTGCGGGCGTTGCTGCGCGCCGAGCCGGGGGCGCTGGCCGGGCTGCGCCGGCTGCTGGTCGGCGTCGAGCCGATCCCGCGCCCGCTGTTGCAGGACATCGCCCGCAGCCGGCCGGCGCTGACCGTGGTCAACGGGTACGGCCCGGCCGAGGCGACCGTCTGCTGCGCGCTGTACGTGGTGCCCCGCGACGGCGCCACGGCCGGGGAGCGCACCCCGATCGGCACCGCCGTGCGCGGCACCCGGCTGCTGCTGCGCCAGCCGGACGGGTCGTACCGCCCGACCGGCACCGGCGAGCTGGTCGTCGCCGGCGCGGCGGTGGCCCGCGGCTACCTGCGGGACCCGGACGGGGAACCGGCGTTCGGCACGGCGGCGGACGGCACGCGCACCTACCGGACCGGCGATCTGGCGCGCACCCTGCCCGACGGCGACCTGGTCTTCCTCGGCCGGGTGGACCGCCAGGTCAAGCTCCGCGGCTTCCGGATCGAGCCGGCCGAGGTGGAGGCGGTGCTGCGCCGGCTGCCCGGGATCCGCGACGTGGTGGTGGCGGCTCGGCGGTGGGACGGGCTCGGGGACGTGCTGGCGGCGTACGTGGCGGCGGAGCCGGGGGCCGGGCTGACCGAGCGGGCGGTACGGGACCACGCCCGCGACCGGCTGCCCGGGTACGCGGTGCCGGCGGTGGTGGCGCTGCTGCCCCGGCTGCCGCTCACCCCACACGGCAAGTACGACCACGACCGGCTCGCCGCGCTGCCCCTGCCCGCCGGGCGGACCGCCGCTGGCGACCCGGTCGCCCCGACGGACCCGACCGACCCGGTCGGCGTGGTGCTCGACGCCTGGCGGCAGGTGCTGCCGGCGGGGGAGATCCGGCCCGGCGACGCCTTCCTGCCGCTCGGCGGCACCTCGCTCGCCGCGGCCCGGGTGGCCGCCCGGCTCACCGAGCGCACCGGCGTGCGGGTGACCTCCGCCGACGTCCTGCGCGCCCCCGACGCGGCGACCCTCGCCGCCCGGCTCCGCGAGGCGTCGCCCGAGGGGCCGACCGACACCGCCGGCCGGGTCGGCGGGGCGTCGCCCGGCGGACCGGGCCGCGCCGCCGGCCGGGTCGCGCCCGGCGGGCCGGCGGTCGCGGGCCCGGCGCCGGCGGGAGCGCGGTGCGCACCGCTCACTCCGGAGCAGCTCGGGCTGTGGCTGCACGACGAGCTGAACCCCGGCACCGACCTCTACGTCGAGCCGGTCTGGTTCAGCACGACCTCCACGGTGGACCGGCCCCGGCTGGTCGCCGCGCTGCGCCGGGCGGTCGCCGCCCATTCCGCGTTCGGCGCCGGGCTGCGGCTCGTCGACGGCCTGCCCGAGCTGGTGCTCGACCGGCACCCGCCGACCGTGGAGGTGGCCGATCTCGCCGACGGCCCGGCGCTCGACGCGGCCGTGCGGGCCCGCGCCCGCCGTCCCTTCGACACCACGGCCGAGCCGCTGCTGCGCTGCGCCGTGCTCGGCGCCGGCGACCGCACCGACCTGCTGCTGGTCTGGCACCACCTGGTGGTCGACGCGTGGTCCCTGCGGCTGTTCCTGGCCGACCTGACCCGCTGCCACGACGACCCGGGCTGGTCGCCCCCGCCGTCGGCCACCACCCTGTGCGACCTGAACCTGCGCCGGTCGGCGCGGGTCGTCGACGCCGCCGTCCGGGAGGCCGTCCGGGCCACCGCGGCACGGGTGGGCGGGATCGCCGAGCCGGCCCCGGTGCCCGGCGGCACCGGCCGGAGCGTGGTCACCCGTCCGGTGCGCGCCACGGCCCGCGCCCTGACCCGGACGGGCGAGGGCACCGTCACCGAGCTGGCCGCCGCCGCGTACGCGCGGGCGCTCGGCGCGCTGCTCGACCGGGACGCGGTGGTGGTCGGCTGCGCCACCACCACCCGCCGGGCCGCCGACGAGTTCGACGTCGCCGGGTACGCGGTCAACACCGTGCTGCTGCCCTGCACGGACCTGCGCGCCCCCTGGGCCGACACCCTCGGCCGGGTCCGCACGGAGCTGCGGCGGGCGGTGGCCGAGCAGGCCCCGTTCCGCGAGGTGGCCCGCGAGGTGCAGCGCGGCACCGGCGCGCCGCCCGGCGCGTACCCGACCTGCTACCTCGACTCGGTGGAGGAGCCGGAGCTGGTCACCGGCCCGGTTGCCTGGCGGCGGCGGGAGCTGGCCCGCACCGCCAACCGGTTCCCGATCTGCCTGACCCTGCGGCAGCACCCGGATGGGGCGCTGTCCGTCCTCGTCGAGGCCGACGGGCGGGCGCTCACCCCGGACGGCGCGGCGGCGCTCGCCGCCGCCGTCACCGACCAGCTCGACGCGTACGCACAAGGAGACCCCGATGGCACGGACGATCGCGTTACGCCAGGTCGCCGAGGGACGGTTCGGGTGCGTGCTGACGGTTGAGTTCGCCGGCGACTCCGTCGGCCCCGGCCTCGCCGCGGCGCTCGCCGCGGCCGAGGCCGCCGGCGCGGCGGGCTCGGGCGGCGACCTGCCCGGCCCGGTCGTCACAGGGCCGGACGGCCGGCACGAGATCTGGCGGCTCGACCCGGTGACGACCCTGGAGCTGCACCCGGGGCTGCCCGGGCACCGCGCGCTGGCGGACGCCTGCGCGGCGGAGTTCCTCCGGCTGCGCCCCGCCGACGCCGGCCCGGTGACCGTCGTCGGCTACTGCAGCGCGGCGGTCTTCGCCCACCACCTGCTGCACGCCCTCGCCGACGCCGGCGGGCCACCGGCCCACCTGCTCCTGGTCGCCGCGACCGTGCCCGACGAGGAGACGGTCCGCCGCGAGTACGCGCAGCTGCACCGCAAGCTCACCGGCGTGCCCGCGCCGGCCGACCCGACGCCGCTGCTCGCCGACCCGGCGGCCACCGTGGACCGGCTGCGCGACGAGCTGACCCGGCTCGCCCGCGCCTTCGTCACCGACAACGGGTTCGACGCGGCCGAGGCGGAGACTGCCGCCGACGAGATCGCGGGTCGGTACCTGGCCTGGCTCTGGTTCCTGCTGGACGCCGCCCGCAGCGGACCGGTCCCGGTGCCGGTCCCGGTGCACGAGGCCGCGGACGACGAGGAGGCCATCGACCTGCTGCGGATGCGGGTCTTCGATCTGGGAATCGACGTCGGCGCCACCGGTGCCGGCGCGGACAACGGGGGGACGCGATGATGACGGACGTGACGCGCGACGGGGGCAGCCCGGTCGCGGAGGTCGTGGCGGGCGCCTGGCGCGCCGTGCTGCGGGCCGACCACGTGACGGCGGAGGACAACTTCTTCGTGCTCGGCGGCGACTCCCTGGTGGCCGCCCGGATGGCGGCCCGGCTGCGCGCCGCCCTCGACGTGCGGGTGCCGCTGGCCGCCGTCTTCGAGCATCCCACGCTGGGCGAGTTCACCGCCGCGCTGCGCGCCGAGCACGGTCCCGCCGTGGACGAGGCCGCCGCGCTCTACCTCAGCGTGCTGGCCTGCTCGGACACCGAGGCCGAGACGATGCTCGGGCGCCTCGATGACTGACGTGCTCTCCCCGCGCCAGGCCGCGCTGCTCGCCGCCCTGCGCGCCCGGCGCGCCGCCCCCACCGGCGGCGACGCGGCCGCCCCGGCGGGCGGGGACGCGATCACCCCGGCCGGCGCTCCCGTCGCCTCCGCCGGGCAGCGGCAGATGTGGTACCTGGCGCAGGCCGACCCGGACGACCCGGCGTACCTGGCGCCGGTGGCGTGGCGGCTGCGCGGCCCGCTGGACCTGCCCGCCCTGAGCGCGGCGGTGGACGCGGTGGTCGCCCGGCACGAGCCGCTGCGCACCACGCTGACCGTGGACGGGGACCGGGTGGTGCCGGTGGTCGCCGCACCGCCGACCGGCCTGCTGCGGGTGGTGGACCTGACCGGACTCGCCGCGGCCGCGCGGGAGGACGAGCTGGCCGCCCGCCTCGCCGCCGAGGCGGGCACCCCGATCGACCTGGGCCACGGCCCCGTGCTGCGGGCCAGCCTGCTGCGCCTCGCCGACACCGACCACGTGCTGGTGTTGACCGCGCACCACGCGGCCGTGGACGAGTGGTCGCTGCGGATCGTCGCCGACGAGCTGTCCGAGGGGTACGCCGCCCGGCTGGCCGGCCGGCCCGCCGAGCTGCCCGCGCTGCCCGTCACGTACGCCGACTACGCCGACTGGCAGCGGCGCTGGCTGGCGGGGCCGGAGGCCGAGGCGCAGCGGCGCTGGTGGCGGGACCGGCTCGCCGGCGCGCCGCCGGTGCTGGAGCTGCCCACCTCCGCTCCCCGGCCGGCCGCGCCGTCGAACGCCGGCGCCACGGCCGTGTTCCCGCTGGACGTCGCGCCCGACGCGCTGCGGTCGCTGTGCCGGCGGCTCAACGTCACGCCGTACCTGCTGCTGCTCGCCGCGTTCCAGGTGCTGCTGGCCCGGTGGACCGGCCACCACGACGTGCCCGTCGGCACCCCGGTGGCCAACCGCGACCGCCCGGAGACGGAGTCGCTGGTCGGCCTGTTCGTCAACACCGTCGTGATCCGGACCGACCTGACCGACGACCCGACCTTCGCCACCTGCGTCGCCCGGGTCCGGGCCGGGGTGCTGGCCGCCCGGGAGCGGCAGGAACTGCCCTTCGAGGGTGTCGTCGAGGCGGTGCGCCCCGCCCGGCACGCCGGGCACAGCCCGCTGTTCCAGGTGATGTTCGTGCACGCCGACGCGCCCGCGCCGCTGCGGCTGCCCGGGATCGACGCGGCCTGCGTGGAGGTGCCGACCCGCACCGCCAAGTTCGACCTGACGGTGGCCGTCCGCCCCGGCGCGGACGGGCTCGACGCGGTCATCGAGTACCGCACCGACCTGTTCGACGCGGCGAGCGTGGCCCGGCTCGCCGGGCACTTCCGCACTCTGCTGGCCGACCTGCTCGCCGACCCCGACACGCGGATCCGCGACGCCCGGCTGCTCGCCGCCGAGGACCGCCGGCGGCTGCTGGTCGACTGGAACGACACGGCCGCCGCAGCACCGCCGGGGGAGAGCGTCCACGCGCTGGTCGCCCGGTGGGCCCGCGAACTGCCCGACGCCCCGGCGGTCGCCGACGAGGCCCGTACCCTCGACTACCGGGAACTCGAAGCCCGCGCCGACGCGCTGGCCGCGACCCTGCGCGCCGAGGGGATCGGCGCCGGCGACCTCGTGGGCGTCCTGCTGGAGCGGTCCGCCGCGCTGCCGGTGGCGCTGCTGGCTGTGCTGAAGACCGGCGCGGCGTACGTGCCGCTGGACCCGACCCACCCGCCGGCCCGGCTGGCGTACCTCCTGGCCGACACCGGCGCGCCGGTGGTGCTCACCTCGGCCGCGCTGCGGCACCGGCTCCCGGCGGGGTCGGCCCGACCGGTCGAGGTGGACCTCGACCCGGGGCCGCCCGCCGCACCGTCCCCGGTGTCCGCACCCACCGGCCCGGACGACCTCGCCTACGTCATCCACACCTCCGGCTCGACGGGCCGACCCAAGGGCGTGATGGTGACCCACCGCGGGGTGGTGAACTACCTGCGCTGGGCCGGTGCCGCCTACCGGCTGGGCCCGGGCGACGAGGTGCCGGTGCACTCCTCGATCGGCTTCGACCTGACGGTGACCAGCCTGCTGGTGCCGCTGGCCGCCGGCGCGACGGTCCGGCTGCTCCCCGACGACCTCGGGCCGGCAGGGCTCGGCGAGGCGCTGCTCGGGCGGCGCACGCCGTACGGGCTGGTCAAGATCACCCCCGCCCAGTTGGAGATCGTCAACCGGCAGGTCGCCGCGACGGGCGCCGCGGGCCGCACGCGGGTCTTCGTCATCGGCGGGGAGAACCTGCGCGCCGACCAGGTCGCCCTGTGGCGGGACCACGCCACCGGCACCCGGCTGGTCAACGAGTACGGCCCGACCGAGACCGTGGTCGGCTGCGCCGTGTACGAGGTTGGCCCCGACACCGCACGGACCGGCTCGGTGCCCATCGGCCGGCCGATCGCCAACACCACCCTGTACGTGCTGGACGACCGGCTCGACCCGGTCCCCGTCGGCGTCACCGGCGAGCTGTACGTCGGCGGCGCGGGGGTGGCCCGCGGCTACCTGAACCGGCCCGGCCTCACCGCCGAGCGGTTCCTGCCCGACCCGTTCGCCGCCGAGGGCGGGCGGCGGCTCTACCGCACCGGCGACCTGGCCCGGTGGCGTCCCGACGGCGTCCTGGAGTTCCTGGGTCGCGCCGACGGGCAGGTCAAGTTGCGCGGCTTCCGGATCGAGCCCGGCGAGGTGGAGGCGGCGCTGCGCCGGCTCCGGCCGGACTGCGACGTCGCCGTCGTGCTGCGCCGCGACGACCCCGACGACCCCCGGCTGGTCGCCTACCTGACCGGCGATGCGGACCCGGCCGCGCTGGGCGCGGCCCTGCGCGCGGAGCTGCCCGGACACCTCGTGCCGGCCGCGTTCGTCGGCGTTGACGCGCTGCCGCTGACCGGCAACGGCAAGCTCGACCCGGCCGCCCTCCCGGCACCCGCGGGCGGCAGCCCGGAGCCGGCGGTCGAGGCGGGAGGCGTCGACCGGGCGGACGAGGCGGGGCGCGCCGGCCGGGCCGCCCCGCCGGTGGGCGACGTCGCCGCGGCCGAGCGACTGGTCGCCGACGTGTGGCGGGAGGTGCTCGGCGTCGACCGGGTCGGCGGCCGGGACAACTTCTTCGACCTGGGCGGGCACTCGCTGCGGCTGCTGGCCGTGCACCGGCTGCTGGTCGAGCGCCTCGGCCCGGTGCTCACCGTGACCGACCTGTTCCGGCACACCACCGTCTCCGCGCTGGCCCGGTTCCTCGCCGGCGCCACCGCGCCGCCGGCCGTCCCGGCGCCGCGCGCGCCGCGCGCCGCCACCCGCGTCGGCGAGCCGGAGGACGCGATCGCGGTGGTCGGGATGGCCCTCCGGTTTCCCGGCGCCCGCACCCCGGAGGAGTTCTGGCGGCTGGTCCGCGACGGCGTCGAGGCCGTCCGCGAGTTCAGCACCGAGGAGTTGCTCGCCGACGGGGCGGACCCGGCGCTGCTCGGCGACCCGGCGTACGTGCGGCGGGGCACCGAGCTGCCCGACGTGGACCGCTTCGACGCCGAGTTCTTCGGCTTCACCCCGCGCGAGGCGCAGGTGCTCGACCCGCAGCACCGGCTGCTGCTGGAGTGCGCCTGGGAGGCCCTCGAACGCGCCGGCCACGACCCCGAGGCGTACCCGGGGCAGATCGGGCTCTTCGCCGGCTCCGGCCGGGCCAGCTACCTGCTGGAGCACCTGCGGGACGCGCCGGAGGAGATCCGGGCGCTCGGGGAGTACCAGCTCGCGCTGAGCAACGACAAGGACTTCCTGGCCACCCGGGCGTCGTACAAGCTGAACCTGACCGGGCCGAGCGTGAGCGTCGGCACCGCCTGCTCCACCTCCCTCGTCGCGGTGCACATGGCCCGGCAGAGCCTGCTCGCCGGGGAGTGCGACCTGGCGCTGGCCGGCGGGGTGAGCGTCTTCCCCGCCCAGCGGCAGGGCTACCTGCACCACGACGGCGGCATCTTCTCCCCGGACGGGCACTGCCGCCCGTTCGACGCCGACGCCCGGGGCACCATCGCCTCCAGCGGCGTCGGCATCGTCGTGCTGCGCCGGCTCGCCGACGCCCTCGCCGACGGCGACCTGGTGCACGCGGTGATCCGCGGCTCGGCAGTCAACAACGACGGCGCCCGCCGGGCCGGCTACTCCGCCCCGGGCGTCGCCGGCCAGGCCGAGGTGGTCGGCCGGGCCCTCGCGGTGGCCGGGGTGGCTCCCCGCACGGTGGGCTACGTCGAGGCGCACGGCACCGGCACCAGCCTCGGCGACCCGATCGAGGTCGCCGCGCTCACCGAGGCGTTCCGCCGCGGCACCGCCGACACCGGGTTCTGCGCGCTCGGCTCGGTCAAGGCGGCCATCGGGCACACCGACGCCGCGGCCGGGGTGGCCGGCCTGATCAAGACCGTGCTGGCGCTGCGCCACCGCACCCTGCCGCCGGTGGTCAACCTGCGCCGGCCCAACCCGGCGATCGACTTCGCCGCCAGCCCGTTCCACCTGCCGACCCGGGCCCGGCCGTGGCCGGGCGACGCGGGACCGCGCCGGGCCGGGGTCAGCTCCTTCGGGATGGGCGGCACGAACGCCCACGTCGTGCTGGAGGAGGCCCCGCCGGCCGCCGCGCCCGAGGCCGCCGAGCCGCCGGCCGGTCCGCACCTGCTGGTGCTCTCCGCGCGTACGCCCACCGCGCTGGACCGGGCCACCGACGCGCTGCGCGCGCACCTCGACGCGTACCCCGCGTTGCGGCTGGCGGACGTGGCCGCCGGCCTGGGCCGGCGGCGGGGGATGGCGCACCGGCGGGCCGTCGTCTGCGCGAACCGGACCGACGCCCTCGACGCGCTCGGCGACCCGGCGCGGCTGCTCACCGCCGCGACCGACGGCGACGCCGGGCTGGCCTTCGTCTTCCCCGGCCACGGGGCGCAGCACGTCGGCATGGGCGCCGGCCTGTACCGGGCCGAGCCCGGCTACCGGGCCGTCGTGGACCACTGCGCCGAGCTGCTGCGCGAGCCGCTCGGGGTGGACCTGCGGGCCGTGCTCGACCCCGCGCCGGCCGACCGGGCCGAGGCCGAGCGCCTGCTCGCCGAGCCCCGGATCAGCCAGCCCGCGCTCTTCGTCACCGAGTACGCGCTGGCCCGGCTGCTGGTCGACCGGGGCGTACGCCCCGACGCGGTGGCCGGGCACAGCCTCGGCGAGTACGTCGCCGCCTGCCTCGCCGGGGTCTTCTCCGTCGCGGACGCGCTGCGGCTGGTCCGCGCCCGCAGCGGGCTCGCCCAGTCCACCGAGCCGGGCGCGATGCTCGCCGTCTCCCTGCCGGAGTCGGAGGTCGCCGCGCTGCTCGGCGACGACCTGGACCTCGCCGCGGTGAACGCCCCGGGGCTGTGTGTCGTCTCCGGCCGGCCCGACGCCGTCGCCGCCCTGCGCGGGCGGCTCGACCGCGACGGGGTCGAGGCACGGCCGCTGCTCGCCGACCGGGCCTTCCACTCCGCGCTGCTCGACCCGGTCCTCGACGACTTCCGCGCCGAGGCGCGGCGGGTCGACTACGCCGAGCCGAGCACGACGTTCCTGTCGAACGTCACCGGCGCCCCGGCGACGCCCGGGCAGGTCACCGACCCGGAGTACTGGGTGCGGCACCTGCGCGGGACGGTCCGCTTCGCCGACTGCGCCGTGCTGCTGGCCGACCGCGCCCTGGTGGTCGCCGAGGTCGGCCCCGGACACACCCTCGGCGGGCTGCTGCGCCAGGGCGGCGCGCGGCCCGACCGCGTGGTGCAGGTGATGCGCCACGTCCGCGCCGACGCCGACGACCACCGCGTCGCCCTCGACGCCGTGGGTCGGCTCTGGCTCGCCGGCGTACCCGTCGACTGGTCCGCCTTCCACGCCGGACCGCGCCGCCGGGTGGAGCTGCCCACCTACCCGTTCGAGCGGCAGCGGCACTGGGTCGACCGCGCCGTCCCGGCCCCGCGCCCGGCCCCGCCGGCGCTCCCCGCCGAGGCGTCCCCGACACCGTCGGGGACGGGGCCCGCCGCCGAGGGGAACCGGCCGGCGCTGCCGACCGCCTACCTCCCGCCCCGCACCGACGCGGAGCGGGCGGTGGCGGAGATCTGGTCCGAGCTGCTCGGCGTCGCGCCGGTCGGCGCGCACGACGACTTCTTCGCCCTCGGCGGGCACTCGCTGCTCGCCACCCAGGTCGTCGCCCGGGTGCGCGCCCGGCTCGGGGTGGCGCTGCCGATCGAGGCCGTGTTCGCCCGGTCGACCGTCGCCGGGGTCGCCGCCGCCCTGCCGGCCGTGCCCGCGCCGGCGGCGCCGCCGATCCCGCGCGCCACCGACCCCGGGCCCGCCCCGGTCTCCTCCGGGCAGCGCCGGCTGTGGTTCCTGGAACAGGTGCACGACCAGGTCGCGTACGCGGTGCTCACCGCCCTGCGGCTGCACGGCGACCTGCGGGTCGACGTGCTCGCCGACGCGCTGACCGAGCTGGTGCGCCGGCACGAGGTGCTGCGCACCGTGTTCCGCCCCGGCCCCGACGGGGGCGACCCGGTGCAGGTGGTGCTGCCCGCCGCCCCGGTCGACCTGACGGTGGTCGACCTGGCCGCCGACGCCCCCGGCGACGAGGCGGACCTCGCCGAGCGGGAGCGCGTCGCCCTGGTCGCCGAGGCCCGCCGGCCGTACGACCTGGAACGCGGGCCGCTGTTCCGGCCGGTGCTGTTCCGCTCCGGGGCGGGCCGGCACGTGCTCTGCCTCGCGATGCACCACATCGTCTCCGACGGTTGGTCGCTCGGGGTGCTCCGGGCCGAACTGGGCGCCCTCTACGACGCCTTCGCCGCGGGCACGCCCTCGCCCCTGCCCGAGCTGCCGGTGCAGTACGCCGACTACGCCCGCTGGCAGCGGGAGCGGGCCGCCGCCGACTCCGCCGACCTGGCGTACTGGACCGAGCGGCTGGCCGGCGCGACGGGCGCCCTGGAACTGCCCACCGACCGGCCCCGGCCGCCGGTGCAGACCTTCGACGGGGCGGTGGCCCGGCTGACCCTGCCGCCCGTGCTCACCGAGCGGGTCCGCGACCTCGGGCAGCGGCACGGCGCCACCCTCTACATGACGGTGCTCGCCGCAGTCCAGGCGCTGCTGTTCCGCTACACCGGGCAGCGCGACATCTGCGTCGGCTCCCCGGTGGCCGGCCGCGTCCGCGCCGAGCTGGAACCGATGGTCGGCTTCTTCCTCAACAGCATCGTGCTGCGCACCACCCTGGACGGCGACTGGAGCGTCGCCCGGCTGCTCGACGAGACCCGCCGCACGGCCCTGGAGGCGTACGACCACCAGGAGACGCCCTTCGAGCGGGTGGTCGACGCCCTCGACGTGCCCCGGGACCTGAGCCGCAACGCCCTGTTCCAGGTGATGGTGAACCTGCTCAACCTGCCCGAGCAGGACCTCGCCATGACCGGCCTGCGGGTCGAGCAGCTCACCGTCGAACCCGGCACCGCCCAGGTCGACCTCGCCCTGTACGCGTACGACCGGCCGGACGGGCTGCTCTGCTGCCTGGAGTACAACACCGCGCTGTTCGACCCGGCGACCGCCGAGCGGATGCTGGCCCACCTGGAGACCCTGCTGGCCGCGTTCGTGGCCGACCCGGACGGCCGACTCGCCGACGTGGAGATCCTCACCCCCGCCGAGCGGCACCGGCAGCTCGGGGAGTGGAACGCCACGGACGCGCCGGCGCCGGCGGTCGGGCTGGCCCGGCTGGTCGAGGAGCAGGTGGCCCGCACCCCGGACCGTCCCGCGGTGACCTTCGCCGGCCGCACCCTCAGCTACGCGGAGCTGAACGTGCGCGCCAACCGGCTCGCCCGGCGGCTGCGCCGCATCGGCGTCGGGCCGGACGTGACCGTGGCGGTGTCCCTGGAACGCTCGGCCGACCTGCTGGTGGCGCTGCTCGGCGTGCTCAAGTCCGGTGGCGCGTACGTGCCGCTGGACCCGTCGTACCCGCTGGACCGGCAGCGCTGGGTGCTGGCGCACAGCCGCTCGGCGGTGCTCGTCACCGAGCCGGGCCTCGCCGACCGGTTCGCGGACTTCGCCGGCCCGGTGCTGCGCGTCGACGACCCGTCCCTGGCCGTCGAGTGCGCCGCCGACCCCGAGCCGGTCACCGCGCCCGGGCACCTGGCGTACGTGCTCTACACCTCCGGCTCCACCGGCCGGCCCAAGGGCGTGCGGGTCAGCCACGCCTCGGTGGTCAACCTGCTCACCGCGATGCGGCACACACCGGGCCTGACCGCCGACGACACCCTGGTCGCGCTGACCACCTACGCCTTCGACATCTCCGTGCTGGAGCTGTTCCTGCCGCTGGTCGTCGGCGCCCGGGTGGTGATCGCCGGCCGGGACGTCGGCTACGACGCCGCCGGGCTGGCCGGGCTGCTGCGTACCGAGGGGGCCACCGTCATGCAGGCCACCCCGGCCACCTGGCGGCTGCTGCTCGCCTCCGGCTGGGCCGGGATGCCGGGGCTGAAGGCGCTCTGCGGCGGCGAGGCGCTGCCCCTGGCGCTGGCCCGCGACCTGGCTCCCCGGGTCGGCGAGCTGTGGAACATGTACGGGCCGACCGAGGCCACCATCTGGGCCACCGCGGCCCGGGTCGCACCCGACGCGCCCGAGGTCACCATCGGCCGGCCGATCGCCAACCTCCGGGCGTACGTGCTCGACGAGGCGCTGCGGCCGGTGCCCGTCGGCGTGGTCGGGGAACTCTGGCTCGGCGGCGCCGGAGTGGCCCGCGACTACCTCGACCAGCCCGCGCTGACCGCCGACCGGTTCCGGCCCGACCCGTACGCCGACCGGCCCGGCGCGCGGCTCTACCGCACCGGCGACCTGGCCCGCTGGCGTCCCGACGGCACCATCGAGTGCCTCGGGCGCAACGACTCCCAGGTGAAGGTGCGCGGCCACCGCATCGAGCTGGGCGAGATCGAGGCGGCCCTGCAGCGGCACCCGGCGGTGCGGGAGGCGGCCGTCGTGGTGCGCGACATCGACGGCGAGCCGGCCCTCGTCGCGTACCTCGCGCCGCGCCCCGACGACCCGGACGAGGGGGCCGGCCGGTGGCGGGCGTTCCTGCGCGACTGGCTGCCCGACTACATGGTCCCGACGACGTACGTCCCGCTCGACGCCCTGCCGCTGACCGACAACGGCAAGGTCGACCGGCGGGCGCTGCCGGCCCCCGAGCGCGGCGGAGCCCGGGCCGGCGACGGCGGCGCCGCGCCGACCACCCCGTTGCAGGCCGCCCTCGCCGAGCGCTGGGCGCAGGTGCTCGGCTACGACCGGGTGGGCATCGACGACGACTTCTTCGACCTCGGCGGGGACTCGTTCACGGCGATCCGGGCGCTCAGCGGCATCCAGCCGCCCATCAGCGTGCTGGACCTGTTCCGCCACCCGACGATCCGGGGCCTGACCGGGCACGCCGACGCCGCGGCGGGTGAGCCGGACCGACTGCTGCACGAGCTGACCCCGCCCCGCGCGGCCGCGCCGGCGGTGACGGTGCTCTGCGTACCGTTCGCCGGGGCCGGCGCGGTCACCTACCAGTCGCTGGCCGCGGCGATGCCCGAGCACGTGGCGCTCTACGCCCTGCAACGCCCCGGGCACGACCTGAACCGGCCCGACGAGCCGCCGCTGGGCATGGACGAGCTGGTCGAGCGGTGCGTGGCCGAGGTGACCGCCGGCATCTCCGGGCCGGTGTTGGTCTACGGCCACTGCATGGGCGGCGCCACCGCCGTCGAGCTGGGCCGGCGGCTGGAGGCGGCCGGCGTTGACCTGCTCCGGGTGGTGATCGGCGGGCACTTCCCGGCGCCCCGGCTGCCGGGCCGGTTCGCCCGCTGGTTCCGCCGCGCCTTCCCCATGGAGCGCTGGACCTCCAAGCGGCACGCGCTGGACTTCCTGCGGGCCATGGGCTTCTTCACCGACGTGCTCGACGAACGGGAGAAGGACTTCCTGATGGGGGTCTTCCTGGCCGACACCCGGGTCGGGGAGGACTACTACACCGAGGTCTACGCGAAGGGCCTGCCCCGGCGCCTGGCCGCTCCCATCGTCTGCGTGGTCGGCACCGGCGACCGCGCCACCGAGCTGTACGAGGAGCGCTACCTGGAGTGGGCGTACTTCTCCGACTCGGTCTGCCTGCGCACCATCGAGGGCGCGGGGCACTACTTCCAGAAGCACCAGGCCACCGAGCTGGCGGGCATCATCCTGGCCGACCCGCCCGAGGCGGCGGACCCGCCTGTCGCGGCGGACGCGCCTGTCGCGGCGGACGCGCCCGAGCCGGCTGCCGCCGCCGCCCCCGCGTCCGAGCCGGCCGCCCCCGCGCCGGTGCCGCCGCCCCGCTCCGGGCTGACCACGTTCTTCCTGGTCGCGTTCGGGCAGCTGGTGTCGCTGATCGGCACGGGGCTGACGGGGTTCGCCCTGTCGCTGTTCGTCTACCAGCGCACCGGCTCGATCTCCTGGTTCGCGCTGGCGTCCGTGCTGGCGCTGCTGCCGGCGGTGGTCCTCTCGCCGATCGCCGGCGCGCTGGCCGACCGCTGGAACCGCCGGCTGATCATGGTCTGCGCGGACTCGTTCGCCGCCTGCGGCACGGTCGTCCTGGCGGTGCTGCTCTGGTCCGGCCGGGCGCAGCTCTGGCACGTCTTCGCGGCCCTCACGGCCAGCGCCCTGGCCACCGCGTTCCAGCAACCCGCGTACCTCGCGGCGGTCACCCAACTGGTGCCCAAGCGGTACTACGGGCGGGCCAACGGCCTCATCTCGCTGGGCACGGCGACCAGCACCGTGCTCGCGCCGCTGGTCGGCGGCGCGCTGGTGGTCGCGATCGGACTGCGCGGCATCGTCCTGATCGACCTGGTCAGCTTCGCCGTCGCGGTCGGCATCACCCTCGCCGTACGCTTCCCCGACACCCTGTTCAAGAAGCGCGAGGAGTCCTTCGGGCAGGAGGTCCTCGGCGGCTGGCGGTTCATCGCCCGCCGGCACGGCCTGCTCGCGATGATCGTCCTGACCGCCCTGCTCAACTACTTCTTCGCCGTCGTCGAGGTGCTGGCCACCCCGCTCACCCTCTCCTTCGGCGACCCCTCCGTGCTCGGCATGGTGCTCGCCGCCAGCGGAGCCGGGCTGCTGCTCGGCAGCGTCCTGATGGGCGTGTGGGGCGGCACGGCGCGCCGGACCACCGGCATCCTGACCGGCGTGGTGCTGCTCGGCGTCGCGATGCTGATGGTCGGGCTGCGCCCGGACCCGGTCTTCCCGGCGGTGGGCCTGTTCGGGCTGGGCCTCGCCTCGGCGCTGGTCAACACGCACTGGCTGGCGATCGTGCAGGCCAAGGTGGGGCTGGAGTTGCAGGGCCGGGTGCTCTCCACCACGCTGATGCTCTCCTGGCTGATGGTGCCCGCCGGGTTCCTGACCGCCGCCCCGCTGGCCGAGCGGGTCTTCGAGCCGCTGATGGCCTCCGGCGACGGCGTCGCCGGGACGCTCGGCGCGGTGCTCGGGCACGGGCCCGGCCGGGGGATCGCGCTCACCGCCGTCGTCGCCGGGCTGTGCACCCTGGCGCTCGCCGCCGTCGGGTGGGCGTACCGGCCGATCCGGCGGCTGGAGGACGAGCTGCCGGACGCCGACCCGGGCACGGTCATCGTCAGCGACAAGGACCGCATCCAGGAACTGGCCGACCGGCGGCTGGCCGAGCTGACCGGCGCCCGCTGACCGGTCGGATGCGACCCGCCGCGCCGGGCGCCGGGTGGTGCGCCGGGCCGTCCGATCAGTCAGGATGACCCTGCGCGCGGGCGTCGCCGGGCCGCGCCGCGGCCGACGGCCCGCCCGCCGACGGAAGGAGACCCGTTGTCGTCCACCCTGCTCTCCCGTCGCGACCTGCGCTTCCTGCTGCACGACTGGCTGGAGGTGACCCGGCTGACCGAGCGGTCCCGCTACGCGGAGCACTCCCGGGAGACCTTCGACGCCGTGCTGGAGCTCGCCGAGCGGGTGGCCACCGAGCGGTTCGCCCCGCACAACCGGGCCGCCGACCTCGACGAGCCCACCTTCGACGGCCGCCGGGTGCACACCATCCCGCAGGTCAAGCAGGCCCTCGACGTGTTCGCCGAGACCGGCCTGCTGGCCGCCAGCATGGATGCCTCGATCGGCGGGATGCAGCTGCCGCACGTCGTGCGGGCCGCCTGCTTCGCCTGGTTCCAGGCCGCGAACATCGGCACCTCGGCGTACCCGTTCCTGACCCTGGGCAACGCCAACCTGCTGCTGGCGCACGGCAGCCCGGAGCAGGTCGACACCTGGGTCCGACCGATGCTGGAGGGCCGGTTCTTCGGCACCATGTGCCTGTCCGAGCCGCAGGCCGGCAGCTCGCTCGCCGACATCACCACCCGCGCCGAGCCGCAGGACGACGGCACGTACCGGCTGCACGGCACCAAGATGTGGATCTCCGGCGGCGACCACGAGCTGTCGGCGAACATCGTCCACCTCGTGCTCGCCCGGATCCCCGGCGGTCCGCCCGGGGTCAAGGGGCTCTCGCTGTTCATCGTCCCGAAGGTGCTGCTCGACGCCGACGGCGCGCTCGACGCGCGCAACGACGTGGTGCTGGTCGGCCTCAACCACAAGTTGGGCTACCGGGGCACCACCAACACGCTGCTGAACTTCGGCGAGGGCGTGCACCGGCCGGGCGGGCGCCCCGGCGCGGTCGGCTACCTGGTCGGCGAGCCGCACCAGGGCCTGGCGCAGATGTTCCACATGATGAACGAGGCCCGGATCGGGGTGGGCGCGGGCGCCACCGCCCTCGGCTACACCGGCTACCTGAAGTCGCTCGCGTACGCCCGCCAGCGGCCGCAGGGCCGCCCGCTCGCGGACAAGGACCCCGGCGCTCCCCAGGTGCCGATCGTCGCCCACCCGGACGTGCGGCGGATGCTGCTGGCGCAGAAGAGCTACGTGGAGGGCGCGCTGGCGCTGATCCTCTACTGCGGCCGGCTGCTCGACGAGGAGAAGACGGCACCGGAGGCGGCGGACCGGGAACGGGCGCGCCTGCTGCTGGACGTGCTCACCCCGATCGCGAAGAGTTGGCCGTCGCAGTGGTGCCTGGCCGCGAACGACCTGGCCATCCAGGTGCACGGGGGCTACGGCTACACCCGCGACTACGACGTCGAGCAGCACTGGCGGGACAACCGGCTCAACCCGATCCACGAGGGCACCCACGGCATCCAGGCGCTGGACCTGTTGGGCCGCAAGGTCACCATGCGCGACGGCGCCGGGCTGGCGCTGCTGGTCGAGACGGTCCGCGCCACGGTCACCCGGGCCTGGAAGGCCGAGGGCGAGGCCGCGGAGCTGGCCGCCCGGCTCGGCGCGGCGCTGGACCGGGTCACCCTGGTCACCCGGCGGCTGTGGAGCGCCGGGGACCCGGAGGTGGCGCTGGCCAACGCGAGCGTCTACCTGGAGGCGGTCGGCCACGTGGTGATCGCCTGGATGTGGCTGGAACAGCTGCTCGTCGTGGCGGCGGCCGGTGGCCCGGGCGACGGCCCGGACGCCGACCTGCACGCGGGCAAGCGGCAGGCCGCGCGCTACTTCTTCCGCTACGAACTGCCCCGCACCGGCCCCCAGTTCGACCTGCTGGACAGCCTCGACCGGACGACGCTGGAGATGCGCGACGGCTGGTTCTGAGCCGTCGCGCGGGCCAGGCCCCGGGGGCCGTCAGACGGCGGCGGCCCGCCTGTCCTTGCCAGGCATGAACCCCGGTGACACGACCGCCCCCACACCCGCCGGCCCGGTCTCAGCCGTCGGCGAGCAGCCGGTCGCGGACCTCCCGGCGCAGGACCTTGCCGATCTGGGAGCGGGGCAGGTCCTCGACCAGGACGACCCGTCGGGGCACCTTGTACGCGGTGAGGTGTCGCCGGCACGCCGTCCGGATGCCGGCCTCGTCGAGGCCGGAGTCCTCGTGCAGGACGACCGCCGCCACCACCTCCTCGCCGCCGTGCGCGCCGGGCAGGCCGACCGCCGCGGCGTCACGGACGCCGGGGACGCGGCGCAGGGCGTCCTCCACCTCGGACGGGTAGACGTTGAACCCGCCGGTGATGATCAGCTCCTTGATCCGGTCGACCACCGTGACGAAGCCGTCGTCGTCCATCACCACGATGTCCCCGGTACGCAGCCACCCGCCGGGCAGCAGCGCCGCCGCCGTCTCCTCCGGGCGCCGCCAGTACCCGGCGAACACCTGCGGCCCCCGGATCAGCAGTTCGCCCGGCTGACCCGGGTCGCGGTCGCGCGCGGGGTCCTCCGGGTCCACGATGCGGATCTCGGTGGACGGGAACGGCACCCCGACGGTGCCGGGCCGCCGGGCGGGGGAGACCGGGTTGCCCAGCGCCACCGGGGAGGTCTCGGTCATGCCGTAGCCCTCGACCAGCAGCCCGCCGGTGACGGACTCCCACACCTGCACCGTCGCCGGGGGCAGCGCCATGGCGCCGGAGATGGCGTACCGGGCGGAGGTCAGGTCCACCCCGCGTTCCCGGGCGGCGGTGGCCAGCTTCTCGTAGATCGGCGGGACGGCGGGCAGGAAGGTCGGCGGGCGGCGGCGCACCGCGTCCAGGGTCTGGTCGAGGTCGAAGCGGGGGAACAGCACCAGCGTGGCGCCGATGCCCACGGCGAAGGTGAGGCAGAGCGTCAGCCCGTACGCGTGGAACAGCGGCAGCACCCCGTACACCGTCTCCTCGCCGTCGCGCAGGCCCGGTACCCACGCGCGCCCCTGCGCCGCGTTGGCCCGCAGGTTGCGGTGGGTCAGGACGGCGCCCTTCGGGGTGCCGGTGGTGCCGCCGGTGTACTGCAGCAGCGCCGTGTCGTCCGGGCCGGGGGCGGGATGGTCGGCGGCGAGCGGCGGGGCCGCGGCGACCAGCCGCGCCCAGGACAGTGCCCCCGGCGCGGGCGCGGTCATCGCCGCCCGGGCGGCGCGCGCCCGGGGCAGGGGGAGCCGCAGCGCCCAGCGCTTGCGCCGGGGCAGCGCCCGGGTCAGATCCACCGCGACCACGGTCTCGACCGCCGTCGCGCCGGCGGTGCGGCGCACGAGGGGCGCCACCTTGTCCCAGACGACCGCGACCCGGGCGCCGTGGTCGGCGAGCTGGTGGGTGAGCTCCTGCTCGGTGTAGAGCGGGTTGTGCTCCACCACCACCGCGCCGAGGCGCAGCACGGCGTAGAAGGCCACGACGTGCTGCGGGCAGTTGGGCAGCGCCAGCGCCACCCGGTCGCCCCGGCCGACGCCGAGCCGGCGCAGGGCCTCCGCCGCCCGGCCCACCTGGCCGGCCAGGTCGGCGTACGTGGTGGTGGCGCCGAAGAAGTCGAGGGCGACCCGGGGACCGAACCGGCGGGCGGCGTCGCGCAGGAGGTCGACCAGCGACTCGTCGCACGGCGGGATGGTCGCCGGCACGTCGCGGGCGTAACTGCGCAGCCAGGGCCGCTCCGCACTCAGGTCCATGTCCGTCCTCCACACCTCGCGTCCCGTGGGCCTACTTCACGGTAACCTACGGTCGCGTAGGTATCGACCGGGTCCCCCGTGGACGGGCGCCGGCTCTACACTCCGACGATGCGGGATCGGCGGGTTGCGGCGCTCTGGTCGGTCTTCGTCCTGCTCGCCGCGGGGTCGTCGGCGCTCGTGACGCTCCGCCCGGACCGCCTCTCCGACCTGCACATCTACCGGGGCGCGCTGCTGCACCTGCACGCCGGCCTGCCCCTGTACGAGTTCGCGGCCGCGAACGGCGGGCCCTTCACCTACCCACCCTTCGCGGCCCTCGTGCTGTGGCCGGTCGCCGCCGTCCCCGAGGGCGTCGCGCAGGGCGTCTGGCTGGCGCTGACCTGCCTCGCCGTGGTGGCCATCGCGGTGCCGGTCGGTCGCCTGCTCGCCGAATCCGGGCGCCGGCGCTCCCTCGTCGTGCCGGCCGTCGCCTGCGCCCTCATGCTTTCCGCGCCGGTGCAGAGCAACCTCCGCTTCGGCCAGGTCAGCATCTTCATCGTGCTGCTCGCGCTGCTGGACGGCATGGGCGTCGTCCCGGCCCGGCTGCGGGGCGTGCTCGTCGGGGTGGCCGCCGCGATCAAGCTGACCCCGCTGCTGTTCGTGGTCTACTTCCTCGTCACCGGCCGCTACCGTGACGCCGGGCGGGCCGCGGCCACCTTCCTGGCCTGCGCCGCGCTCGGCGCGGCGATCCTGCCCGGGGCGAGCTGGACGTACTGGACCGAGGCGGTGCGCAACACTTCGCGGATCGGCAACCTGGCCTCGCTCGGCAACCAGTCGGTGCACGGCATGCTGCTCCGGCTGGGGCTCGACCAGGCGTCCCTGCCGCTGCTCTGGGCGGCCCTGGTGGCCGTCGTCTGCGGGGTGGCGCTGCTGCGGGCACGGCGGTTGGCCGCCCAGGGGCGGCCGGGCCACGCCGCCGTGCTCGTCGGGTGCGCCACCGTCGCCGCGTCGCCGGTGTCCTGGACCCACCACCAGATCTGGCCGGTGCTGGCGGCGATGCTGCTGGTCGGCGCCCAGGGCGTCGCCAGGCGGGTGGCCGGCGCCGCGCTGCTGGTGACGATGGTGGTCTCGCTGGGGGCCGTGCTCGCCCCGGTCTCGACCACCCCCGGGATCCAGTTCCTCTTCGAGAACGCCCGGGCCCTCGGCGTCGCGGTGCTCTGCCTGGCCGGGTTCGGCGGGGCGGCGCTGGCCGTGGCCGGCGCGGAGCGGCGGACCCCGGCGGCCCGTGGCTGGCTGCGGGTGGGCACCACCGCCGTGCTGGCCGTGGCGTTCTTCGCCGTGCAGCCCCTGCCGGCCGGCGCCGACCCGACGTTCAAGGCGTACACGCTCTCCGACGTCGACAACCCGCGCTACTTCTTCGTCTGTCGCGGCCCGGCGGAGTGCGTCGCGTACGGCACGGACGCCCCGGTCACCTTCGGCACCCGCCGGGAGAAGACAAAGGTCCGGGTCAACGGGGTGGTGTCGCCGGAGGTCGCCCGGCTGGAGTACCACTCTGCCCCCGGCGGCGCGCCCCGCGTCATCCCCCTGCTGGCGCCCCACCCGGGGCCCCGCACGTTCTCGTTCCGGTCGGCGACCATGACGCACGGCCGGCTGGTGGCGTACGCCGCCGACGGGCGACCGCTCGCCAGTTACGACGAGGAGCTGGCCGCCGCGCTCGACGTCACCGGCGCCCGGCGGAGTGGTGCATCGCCTGCCGCCCCTTGACCAGCGCCAGGACGACGACCGCGAGCAGCGCCACCGCACCGATGATCACCAGCCAGCGGACCGCCTCCAGGAGCAGCCCCAGCAGGACGAGCACGCCGGCGATGACGGCGACGACCCAGAGCATGGCTCGCATGTCCACCTCCCGTGACTCCCGGCCGCGCCGCGCGGCCCCCGCCCGCCTTCCCGGTCCGGTCCGTGGCATGCCGCCACAACGGCCGGAACCGCCCGGTGGCGGGGCGCCGCGCGGCCCCGGTCAGCGCCGGGCGACGTAGACAGTGTTCGCCGACTCCCCGCCGGTCAGCGGGTTGGCGAACGGGACGACGTGCGCCCGCGCGGTACGGAACACCGCGGCGAGCGACTCCTCGAACCCGGGATCCGGCGGGTCGTCCGACCAGAGGGCGAAGACCCCGTCCGGGTGCAGGTGGGCGGCGAGCCGGCGTAGGCCGTCCGGGGTGTAGAAGGCGGCGTGGCGAGGGTGCAGCACGTTGCGCGGCGAGTGGTCCACGTCGAGCAGCACGGCGTGGAACCGCCGCCCCGGCTCCCGCGGGTCGAAGCCGGTGCCGTCGGCGACGACGGCGAAGAAGTCGGCCCGCACGAAGCGGGTGCGCGGGTCGGCGGCCAGTCCGGCGGCGAAGGGCAGCAGCTCCCGGCGGTGCCAGTCGATGACGTCCTCGATCGCCTCCACCACCAGCAGCGAGGCGACCCGGTCGTCGGCGAGCGCGGTGCGGGCGGTGTAACCCAGGCCGAGGCCGCCGACGACCACGTCGAGGTCCTGCCCGGCCAGCGCGGCCAGCCCCAGCCGGGCCAGCTCGATCTCCGCCACCGGGAAGAGGCTGGACATCAGGAACTCGTCGTCGAGCTTGACCTCGTACACGTCCACGCCGAGCGACGGGTCGCGACGCCGCCGCAGGCTGATGAGCCCGATCGGGGTCTCCCGCCAGGCCAGTTCCTCGAATCGCACGCCCACGGGGCGGGATGCTACCCGGCGGCGCCCCGGCCGCCGGCCGCCGGCGCGCATTCCCGCCGCCCGGCGGGGTATGCGTGCGGCGTCGAGGGCCGCCGACCGGGGGCCGGACAGGGAGCGCGCACAATGGCGGAGATGCTGGCCGGACGGCTGCACCTGGCGGACCGGACGCTGCGGATGGAGCAGGTGGCGGTGCCGCAGCCGGAGCGCGGGCAGGTGCGGATCAGGGTCGTGGCGGCGGGGGTCTGCCTGTCCGACGTGCATCTGATCGACGGCACCCTCACCCCGCTCTACCTGCCCGGGGACGTGGTGACGCTGGGCCACGAGGTGGCCGGCGTCATCGACGCGCTCGGCGACGACGTCGAGGGGTGGGAGCCGGGCCAGCGGGTGCTGCTCCAGGCCGGGGAGCGGGACCGGCGCGGCACGGTGTTCACCCGGGGCGTGGACTACGACGGCGGCTGGGCCGAGTACGCCGTGGCCAACGAGGGCACGGTCGTGCCGATCCCGGACGACCTGCCGTTCGAGCAGGCCTGCATCATTCCCGACGCGGTCTCCACGCCGTGGGCGGCGGTGACGGAGACCGCGCGAACCCGGCCCGGCGAGGCGGTCGGGGTCTGGGGCGTGGGCGGCCTGGGCGCGCACGCCGTCCAGTTGCTCCGCCTGGTCGGCGCGGCTCCGGTGATCGCGGTGGAGCCGCTGGCGGCGGCGCGGGACCGGGCGACGACGCTGGGGGCCGACGCGGTGCTCGACCCGGCCGACCCCGCGTTCCGCGACGCCGTGCTGGCGCTGACGGACGGGCGGGGGCTGGACGTGGCGTTCGACTTCGCCGGGGTGACCGCCGTGCGCGAGCAGGCGCTGACGGTCCTCGGCCGCCGGGGCCGGCTGGTGCTCGCGGGAATCGCCAACAAGCCGGTCACCATCGCCTCGGACAGCCCGTTCAACTACTTCCAGCAGGCGGTGCTCGGTCACTACGGTTCGGAGCCCGAGCACGTCGTGCAGCTCGTCTCCCTGGCCCGGCAGCGGCGGCTCGACCTGAGCGCCTCGGTCAGCGACGTGCTGCCGCTGGGCGAGGCGGAGGAGGCGGTGCGGCGGGTGCACAGCAAGCAGGGCAACCCGATCCGGCTGATCCTGCGTCCCTGAGCGGCGCCGTCCGACGCCCCGCCCCCTCCGGCCGCTGACGCTTCGTGCCTCAGGCCGCCGGTGCGCCGCCCGGGGTGCGCCGGCCCGCGGTGCCGTCCCACTGCCAGGCCGTTCGTCGGGGCAGCCCGGGCAGCGCGGTCCGGCCGGTGCACCAGAGCAGGGTGTCCGAGGGGCGGTGCCCGGCCGGGGCGTCGGGGAACAGCCGGGCCACCGCGGCGGCGCTGGCCCGCTCCGGCAGCGCCCAGGTGAGGCCGAGCGCGCGGGTGATGTCGTACGTGTGCGCGGTCAGCTCGACGAGCCCCATCGCGGCGAACCCGGCCGGGTCGGAGGGCCCCCACGGGTGCCAGGCCCGCACGTGCTCGGCGCTGTGGCGGACCGTGGTGGCCAGCAGCGTCGCGGCGATCCCGATGCCCTCCAGGCAGGCGGGGATCTCGGCGTGCGGATCGAGGGCGGCGAAGAGGGTGACGTACCGGTCGGTGGGGCGGGCGATGAGCAGGCCCGCGTAGCCGACCACGCCCAGGGCCAGGTGGTCGAGGGTCTGGCGGCAGCTCCAGTCGAGGCCGGCGGCGGGGACCGACCAGTCCCGGTCGGCGCCGCCGGTCAGGACCGCCCGGCACTCGTCGGCGGTGGCGGAGACCAGCTCCGCCCAGGCCCGGGTGTCGCCGGGGAGCGCCGGCACGGTGCGCGCGGCCGTCGTGGGTGACGCCACGGTCACCTCGCCCCGGCCGACGGACGCAGGACGCTGACCAGGCTCGCGTAGCTGTCCGAGCCGTGGCCGTCGGCCTCGGCCTTCCGCATCATGGCCTTCAACAGCTCGGGCAGCGCGTTGTCGACGCCCCGGTCGGCGGCGGCGTGGATGAGGTGGTCGATGGCCGCGATCTGGATGTCGACCGTCGCGTCGTCGCCCGGGTACCGCCCGGCGTCCACCTGCGCGGCGTACCGGGTGAGGAAGGTGCCCACCGTGCCCAGCCAGCGGAGCGCGACCGGCGTGAAGTCGGCGGCTGGCGTCCCCTCCGCGCCGACCAGGGCCGCGCCGTGCAGCCAGCCGGTCATCGTCGACCACATCAGGCCGAGCAGCGCGACGTCGTAGAGCGAGGCCAGCCCCGGGTCGGCGCCCAGGTGCAGCGGGTCGCCCAGCGCCGCCAGGGTCGGCCGGTGGGTCGTGAAGACCTTCTCCGCGCCCCCGAAGAGGAACATCACCTCGGAGCTGCCGACCCCCGGCGGCGTGGTCATGATCGCGCCGTCGAGGTAGTCGATGCCGTGCGCGCCGGCCCAGGCGGCCGTGTCCCGGGCCTGCTCGGGCGAGCCGGAGGTGAGGTTGACCAGCGTCCTGCCGGCGAGCTGGTCGACGGTCGGGTCGAGGACGGCGTGCATCGCGGGGTAGTCCCGCAGGCAGGCGATGACGAGCGGGCTCGCGGCGACCGCCTCCTGGGGGGTGTCCGCCAGGCGGGCTCCCCGGTCCACCACCGCCCGGGCCTTCTCGGCGGAACGGTTCCAGACCGTGACCGGGTGGCCGCGTTCCACGAGCGCGCCGGCCAGCGCGGAGCCCATCTGGCCCAGCCCGATGACGGTCACCGGTGTGCGTCCGGCATCCATGCCACATCTCCTCGTGCGTCGGTGCTGCGTTGATCAGGTACGCGGCAACCCTCGCAGCGCGGGACGCGATCCGACAGTGACAGTGGAGTCGGCTATCACCAAATTCCTGCCATAGGATCGACGGCGTGGGCGTCCGATCTGTCGCCGTGGTGGTCGCCGAGCCGATCGGGCTCCCCTCGTGGGACCTCTACGAGCTCGCCATCCCCTGCACGGTCTTCGGCCAGCCGCAGCCCGACCTCGCCGACCCCTGGTACGAGCTGCGGCTGTGCGGGGCGGGTGCGGAGCGGGTCGACCGGCCGATGGAGTCCGGGTTCGTGCTGCGCAGCCCGTACGGGCTCGACGACCTGGTCGGCGCCGACACGGTGATCGTGCCGTCCGTGCCGGACTCCTGCGTCGAGGACGGCGAGCCGCTGCCGGTGGAGCTGGTCACGGCGCTGCGCCGGGCGTACGAGGCGGGCGCCCGGATGGTGTCGCTCTGCACCGGCGCCTTCGCCCTCGCCGAGGCGGGGCTGCTCGACGGCCGCCGCGCCACCGCCCACTGGATGCACACCGCGCAGCTCGCCGAGCGGTACCCCAGGGTCCAGGTCGACGACTCGGTGCTCTACGTCGACGAGGGCGACGTGCTGACCAGCGCGGGGCTGACCGCCGGGCTCGACCTGTGTCTCCACCTGGTCCGCCGGGACCTGGGCGCGCACGTCGCCAACCAGCTCGCCCGGCGGATGGTGGTGCCCGCCCACCGGCCGGGCGGCCAGGCACAGTTCATCGACCTGTCGGTGCCCGTCGAGGACGACGCGGGCCTGGCACCGGTGCTCGAGTGGGCCCGTGCCCACCTGGACCGCCCGCTGACGGTCGAGGACCTGGCGCGCCGGGCGGCGATGAGCCCCCGCACGTTCCACCGGCGTCTGCAGGCGGCCACCGGCTCGACCCCGTTGCGGTGGCTGCTCCACCAACGCCTGGCCCGGGCGCAGGGCCTGCTGGAGATGACCGACCTGCCGATGGAGAAGGTCGGGGAGTTGAGCGGGCTCGGCACGGCCAACAACCTGCGCCACCACTTCCTGAAGCACGTCGGGGTGTCGCCGCGCGAGCACCGGCGGGCCTTCTCGCGGACGGTGCGGCAGCCGCACGTCGACTGACCTGAGGACGTCGGAGGGCGGTCGCCCGGTGCCCGGTCCGACCGTGGGCATGGCCGGGTCGGCCCGGCAGCGATGGGCGTGACCCGGCGCCGGACCGCCGAACGGGGGCGACCGCCGGGCCGTCGGCCACGGCGCCGGCGACGCCGCTGTGGACCGTGCGGCCGGCGATCCACGAGGGACGAGACCTTGACGGCGCCACCTTGCTGGTGGCCGTACTCGGTCGGGTCACTCGTGGATCGCCGCGGCGGATCCCGCCGGTGTCGGTCGGTCCGGAGCCGGTGGGCACGCCGTCCGGTCACCAGGTGGCGTCAGAGCGCCGCGGGCTGCTCCGTGGCGGGCTTGGCGCCGTCCGCGAGCTTGAGCCAGACGACCCCTGCGATGATCACCGCCAGCCAGAACGCTCGGGTCGGGGTGAGTGATTCGTCGAAGAACACCGGACCGAGGACGGCCGCGCCGACGGCGCCGATGCCGGCCCAGACGGCGTAGCCGATCCCGACATCGATGTTCCGCAGGGCGACGCTGAGGCAGAAGAGGGTCAGGAGGAAGAAGACGACGGCGGAAACGGACCAGCCGAAGCGGGTGAATCCTTCGCTGCCTGCGACGCTGAGCGCGTAGCCGACCTCGAACGCTCCGGCCAGGAGCAGCACGAGCCAGGCGCCGGCCCTCGTGTTGTGCCGGGCATCTGTCGCGGTCATGGGATTGGTCCTTTCGATCGGGTCGATGGTGTGGACGAGGCCGGCGTGAGCGCCGACCGGTGGGTCACGCCGCTCCACTGAGCTGCAGTCCGACGACGCCGCCGATGACGACGAGGATGCCGAGGAGTTTCCTCACGTCCAGGCGCTGCCCGATGAACAGCGCGCCGACGACGACGATCCCGACCCCTGCCACGGAGGTCCAGAGCGCGTAACCGACGCCGACGTCGAAGGTCAGCAGCGCCAGGCTGAGGAAGAAGGTCGCGATCGCGCCACTGACGAGGGTCGCGACGGTCCACCACAGGTGGGTGAAGCCCTTCGCCTTGCTTGCCGAGAAGGCCACCGTGATCTCGAAGATGACGGCGACACCCAGGTAGAGCCAGTTCATGTCGTTCCTTTCGTTACCGAGGAGAAGGGGTGCCCGCGCCGTCCCGGCCCAGGAGGTGGAAGCGTTGGAACGGCTCCAGCGCCCCCGCGACGGGCAGGCGGTGCACGGGGATGGGCAGGGCTGAACGGTCGACCCGGAACGCGGGGTAGCTCCCGCGATAGTCGAATCCGTGCGCCGCGACGGTGTCGCTGTCCACGGCGACGTAGATTCGCCCGACCCGGTGGTCGAGGGCGAAGCGGTAGCACAGGCCGCACGGCTCGCCCGTCGCCAGCAGCCAGGTGCCCGTCAGGTCGCCGCCGTCGTGGTCGCGCAGAGCGGCCCGCATCGCGACGATCTCGGCGTGCGCGGTCGGATCTCCCGTTTCCCGTACGAGGTTGACCCCGGGCTCTGTGACGTAGCCGTCCTCGCCGACGAGCACGCCCACGAACGGCAGGCCGCCACCGTCGACGTGGCGGATGCCGAACTGCACCGCGTCCGTCATGAGCGAGGTCAGCGCCGCGTCGGTCCAGCTCACGGCAGTGCCTCCCGGCCGGCCGCCTCGTCCACGGCCTTCTTCAGGCGACCCGCGTCGAGCACTCCCGAATGGAGGCGACCGCCGATGCGGAAGCTGGGGACGCCGCGCACGCCCACCGAATCGGTCGCGTACCGCTGCTCGGCGAGTCGGCGGGAGCGTCGTTCCTCACTCGCCAACGCCCGTTCCACCTCGGATCGGTCGAGACCGACCGTGGCGCCGACCTCGACGATCACCCCGTCCTCGCCGATGTCCCGATCGTGCTGGAAGAACGCGCGGAACATCGCCGACGAGTACTCCCGCGCGACGCCGTGTTCCGCCGCCAGTTGCAGGGCCATGAACGCCTTGGCGGTGCGTGGCTGCGGGGAAACCGAGGGCAGGGCGATGTCCACGCCCAGCCGCCGGGCCATCGGGTAGACGGACGCGCGCCAGACCTGCGGCAGGTAGTCGTCCTCCGGCCTCAGCGTCGGCACCGGATCGGGTCGCAGTTCGAACGGCCGGACGACGACCTCGACGTCACGTTCGCGTTCCAGCTCCGCCACCGCGTCCTCGACGAGGAGGCAGTAGGGACACACGTAGTCCACGAACAACTCCACCGTCGTGCTCACTGTTCTCGCTCCTCTGCGGCGCTTGATTTGGCTGTACATGCATATATCGGGGTTGGGGCGGCATGGATGCGGCCCTCGAGGCCGCCGCACTAAAGTGCATGTGCATGCAAGTAACGTACCATGCTTCTGCGTCATGGCAAGCGCCCACCATGAATGCCGGTGGGACCGGCCGGTCGGCGAGGTGCTCCGGGTCGTCGTGCCGGGCCCGGAGCGCCGACGGCGCGGCCCGGGCGTGCGGGCGACCCGACCCGGCAGGCCGTCCAGATCGCCGCCGTGGGCGGCGGGCAGGCAGCTGCCGGGGCCGCGCCGCGGCGGTCCACCCGTCGCCCCCGCCTGTGCCCCGTCCGTCGCGACGCAGGGTCCTCGGCGCATCGACGCAACGCTTATCCTGTGCCCCGACCGCATTACCGGAAGGGATCGCATGCCGTCGCGGCAGGACCAGCTGCACTCGTACCAGTTCACCGTCCAGCGGGCGGTCGCCGCCCTGGTGATGCGGGAGACCGACCCGGCGCGGTCGCCGTTCCGGCGGCTGGCCGGGGCGGCCCTGGCCAGCGTCCTGGTCGCGGCCATCGGCCTGGGCGGCTTCGCCCTCTACGGCCTCTTCGCCGGCGGCGGCAAGACGTGGCGTGACGCGGGCGCGGTGATCGTCGAGAAGGAGTCCGGCGCCCGGTTCGTCTACCGGGAGCAGAAGCTGCACCCGGTGCTGAACTACGCCTCGGCGCTGCTGATCATCGGCGCGGACCGGCCGAAGACGGTGCTCGTCTCCCGCCGCGCCATCGACGGCGTGCCGCGCGGGCTGCCGCTGGGCATCGCCGACGCCCCGGACTCCCTGCCCGCGCGGAGCCGGCTGTCGACCGCGCCGTGGACGGTCTGCTCGGTGGCCGCCGGCGAGGACGACCGGTCGGCACCGCGGTCGGCGCTGCTGATCGGCGTGGCCGGCGACGGCGGCCGGGCCCTCGGCGACGACGCGCTGCTGCTGCGCCACCCCGACGGCGGGCTGCACCTGGTCTGGCACCAGCGCCGCCATCTGTTGCGTGACCCCAACCGGGTGCTCGCCGCCCTGGCGGCCACCAGGGCCCGGGCGGTCCCGGTGGCGCCCGCGCTGCTCAACAGCCTGCCCGCGGGCGCCGACCTCGCCCCGCTGGCCCTGCCCGACGAGGGGGAGCGCTCGGTCCGGGTGTCCGGGGCGCGGATCGGCGACGTCTACCTGGTGCGCAACTCGGGCGGCGGCCGCCAGTACGCGGTCGCGCTGCGGGACGGCCTGGCCGGCATCACCGAGTTGCAGGCCGGCCTGCTGCTCGCCCGCACCGGCCAGGGCGAGCCGGAGCCGATCACCCTCGGGCGCTTCGCCGCGCTGCCGAAGCTGCCCGACCTCGCGCCGACCGGGCCGGCCGCCCCGCCGCCCGCGCCACCCCGGCTGGCCGCGCCCGAGGGATCCGCGCTCTGCGTGCGGGTGGGCGACGACGGCGGGGCGAGCGAGGTCACGCTCGGCGTACGCCTGCCCGACCTCGCCGCCGCGCCGCGCGCCGCGCCCCCGGCGTCCGGCGGGGTCCGCGCGGACCACGTCGTGGTGGAGCCCGGCCGGGGCGCGGTGGTCGAGTCGGTCGCGGCGCCCGGCGCGTCCGGTGGCGCGGTCTCCGTGGTCACCGACCTGGGCCGGCGCTACGTGCTCGCCGGCGGGGAGGTGCTCGGCATGCTGGGCTACCGCGACGTGCGGCCGGTGCGGCTGCCGGCCGGCCTGGTCAGCCTGGTGCCCGCCGGCGCCACTCTCGACCCCGCCGCCGCGCGGGTGGTGGCCACCCCCGCCTGACCCGGCCGGCCCGCCGGCTCGGCGCCGGCACGGTCGGCTCGGCGTCGCCGCGGACCGCTCTGTCTCGGTGTGGCCCGGTCGGGTGCCGCCCGCCGAAGCGGCGCGGCCTCAGTCGGAAGGGCGGCGCAGCACGGTGACGGCGAAGTCGGCGTCGTCGCGCCACGGACGCAGGTCCCAGGTGGCGAAGCGGTGCTCCAGCCGCAGCCCGGCGGCGACGGCATCGGCGTCGAAGTCGGTCAGCGGGTAGCCGCGGTCGGTGCCGAAGCCCACCGCCACCACGCCGCCCGGGCGCAGGTGGGCGGTGACCCGGCGGAGCACGTCCCGCTCGGTGCCGGGGGCGACGAACACCAGCACGTTGCCGGCGATGACGGCCCCGTCGAACGGCTCCGGCTCCCCGGCGGCCGCCAGGTCCAGCTCGGCCAGGTCGCCGACGAGCCAGCGCGGACCCGGGTGGTCGACGCGGGCGGCGTCGACGAGCGTCGGGTCGGCGTCCACACCGACGACCGTGTGCCCCCGGGCGGCCAGCGCCGCGCCCACCCGACCGGTGCCGCTGCCCGCGTCGAGGATCCGGGATCCCGGCGGGACCAGGACGTCCAGCAGTCGGGCCTCGCCGGCCAGGTCGGCCCCCTCGGCGGCCAGCCGGCGGAACCGGTCGATGTACCACTGCGAGTGCTCCGGGCCGGTCTCGGTCACCCAACGGGTCGGCTTTCCCATGCGGTCACCGTAACCGGATCGCCGCCGGCCTCCGGCGGTGGGCGTGCCCACGCCGCGCCCGGCAGGGGCGGGCGACGTGGCGCGGAACGGGCCGGAGCCGGACGGCGGTCCGCCGGGCGGGCGGGGCACGTCCGCCCGGCTGCGCGACGGTGGTCAGGTCAGCGCGAGGAAGGCGGCGGCGGTGAGCGGGGCGCCGACGGCCGCCCCGGCGAGCACCTGGGCCACCGTGTGGTCGCGCAGGCGCACCCGCGACCAGGCCACCGCGGCGACCAGCGGCCAGAGCGCGTGCAGCGCGGGGCCGAAGACCAGCACCAGGACGGTCACCGAGCCGGCGGCGGTGGCGGCGTGCACGCTGAGCTTCCACCAGTGGTTGACCGCCGTGGCGGCCGCCCCGTTGACGAGGGTGGCGGCCATCAGCGCGACCAGCGGTCGGGGCGCGTCGAGGGCGGCCAGCAGCGCGACGCCGACCGCCACGGAGGCCAGTCCGAGGGCCAGGGGTCGCAGCCGCTGCGTGTGGTCGCCGATGTGCCGGTCGGTCAGCCAGCCTCGGCGTACGCCGTACACCACCACGCCGACCGGGACGACCGCGCAGAAGAACAGGGCGGCGCCGCCCCAGCGCAGCACGCCGCCGAGGCTGCCGGTGGCCCGGGCCGCCACCACCAGCGGCATGACGGTGACCAGCACGCTGGGCGCGAGGACCTCGGTGACCAGCCGGGCCGCCCGCCGGCCGGGGCCCCGGTCGATTGGGTCGACGGCGGCCGGGCCGCCGTCGGCCGGGTCGACGGCGGGCGCGCCGGCGCCGGGCGGGTCCGTCGCGGGCGGGCCGCCGGGGTCGGTTCCGGTGGCGGGGGAGGCTTCCACCGGGACATCCTCAGGCGAGCCGACGCCACGCGGCAACCCCGCCCCGCCTCACCCCTTCTCGGCGCCGCTGGTGAGCCCCTCGGTGAGCAGCCGTTCGCTGGCGAAGAAGAGGATCACGATGGGCAGGGTGAGGATCACCGAACCCGCCATCAGCACCGTCTTCGGCACCTCGACGCCGTCCGCCAGCTGCGCCAGCCCCAGCGACACCGTCCACCGGTTCGGCTTGTCGACCAGGAAGAGCAGGGCGAAGAGGAACTCGTTCCAGGCGATCATGAAGTCGTACAGGGCGACCGCCATGATGGACGGCGCCGCGAGGGGAAGGCTGACCCGGCGGATGATGCCGAGCCGCCCGGCGCCGTCGATGGCGGCCGACTCCTCCAGGCTGACCGGGATGGTCTCGAAGTAGTTGCGCAGCATGTAGACCGAGACCGGCAGGGTCTGCGAGATGTAGACCAGCACCAGGCCCAGCAGCGAGCCGCGCAGCCCGGCCCGGGTGAAGACCACGAAGAGCGGGATCGCGATGACGATCGACGGGAACAGGTAGACCGCCAGGAAGAGAAAGTCGACCTGCCGCCGGCCGAAGAACCGCAGCCGGGCGACGGCGTACGCGCCGGGAATCGCCACGACCAGCGTCAGCAGGGTCGCCGCGACGGCGACCAGGCCGCTGTTGCGCATGAAGGTGAGGAAGCCCTGGCCGCCGTCGTCGGCGGCCTTGACCACCTCGGCGTACGTGTCGAAGGTCAGCTCGCCCAGGCCCACGACCAACGAGCCGGGGTCGAGCAGCAGCCGCTCGATGGGGCGCACCGAGAGCACCAGCATGTAGTAGAAGGGGAAGACGGTGACCAGCAGGAACGCGGCGATCACCAGCCGGCGCAGCCAGCGCAGGCCCACCGTCTCGACCCGGTCCCGGTCCATCAGTCGACCCTCCGTCCACCGAAGAAGCGCAGGTACACCAGCACGAACACGATCAGCACCACGGCGAGCACGACCGCCTGCGCCGCGGCCGCGCCGATGTCCGTGCGCGCGGTCAGGAACTCGTAGACCCGGACGCTGACCACCTCGGTGCCGGCGGCCCCGCCGGTGAGCAGGTAGACGTCGTCGAACTTGTTGAACGTCATGATGAAGCGCAGCACGCCCAGCAGGCCGATCACCGGCAGCAGCTGCGGCAGCAGGATGTGCCGGAACCGCTGGGTGGGGGTGGCCCCGTCCACCCGGGCGGCCTCCTCCAGCTCGCCGGGCACCGCCTGGAGCCGGGCGAGCAGGAACAGGAACGCGAACGGGAAGTAGCGCCACGCCTCGAACGCGACGACCGTGGCCAGGGCCGTCGACTCCTGGGACAGGAACGGCACCGGGGTGTCCCAGCCGAGGAAGCGCCGACCCCAGTCGTTGACGATGCCGAGCTGCGGGTCGAGCATCACCTGCCAGACGAAGGTGACCGCGACCACCGGCGCCACGTACGGCAGCAGCATCGACGCGCGCACCAGGGTGCGGCCCCGGAACGGCCGGCGTACGACGAGCGCCGCCACCAGACCGAGCAGGATGGAGCCGGCGGTGCTGGCGACGCTGTAGACCAGCGTGGTCCACAGCGTGTCGGCGAAGCCCGGGGTGTTGAGCACCCGCTCGACGTTGTCCATCGTGAACTCGCCGAAGAGCCCGGTGCGGCGCAGCGTCGCCAGGCGTACGCGCTGGAAGGCCAGCACCACGGTCCAGACGATGGGGATGCCGATGACCGCGACCACGACGAGCAGGGTCGGGGCGACCAGCGCGAGCCCGGCGCGCGCCTCGCGGCGGCGCAGGGTCAGCGGCCGGCGGCGGGGGGCCGGGGCCGGCCGATCCCGGGTGGGGGAGCGGCCGGTGCCCGGCGCGGCGCTGGTCAATTGACGCCCGCCTTGATCGCCTCCACGTCCTTCTTCGCCCGGCCGGCGGCCGCGGCGGCGTCGGACTTGCCGGCGACCACGTCGTTCAGCGCCTTGGGCACGGGCAGCTCGCCCAGGATCGCGCCGACCAGCTTGCCCTGGCCCTGCGTGAGGCCCCACCGCTGGAAGGTGTCGGGGCTGCGCCGCAGGCCGGCGAGCACCTCCTCGCCGTAGACCTCGGCGAGCGGCTTCTTGGCGTCCACCCCGGCCTGGCTGGCGTTCCAGGCGGTGTGGAACTTCTCCGGCTCGGCCGGGGTGCCCTTGCGGACGGGGAAGCGCCCCTCGGGCGACATGCCGAACCAGCGCGGGTACGCCTCGCCGAGCAGGTGCTCCACGAAGGACTTCGCCGGGTCGGCGGCGGCGCCGTCGAGCACCGCCCACGAGCTGATCTCGCCGTACTGGGCCGGAGCGGCGCCGTTCGGGCCCTTGATCGCGGTGACGAACCCGCTGTTGCGCGCCAGGAAGGCCGGGTCGGCCTGGCACTGCGGGCAGGTCGGCTTGGCGTCGTCGCGCAGCCCGGCCAGCTCGTCGAGGATGAACGGCGACCAGATCAGCATGGCCGCCTTGCCGGCGAAGTAGGTGGCCCGCGTGGTGTCCACGTCCTGCGCGCCCTTCACGGAGCTGGTGCGCATCAGGTCGCCGTAGAAGCGGAACGCCTCGACGCACTCGGGGGAGTCCAGCCGCACGGCACCGGAGTCGTCGGTGAGCTGGCAGTTGTTGGCCAGCGCCAGGTGCTCGAAGGTCTGCTGGGTGAACACGTCGCCGGGGGCGGTGGCGGCGGTGATGCCGGCGACGCCGCCGGTGTTGAGCTTCGCGGCGGCGGCGGCGATCTTCTCGTACGTGTCGGGGGCGGGCAGCCCCGCGGCGTCGAACAGGTCCTTGCGGTAGACGAGGAGCTGCCCCCAGCCGTCGCTGGGCACGGCGAGCTGCCTGCCGTCGTCGGCGGTCAGCTCCAGCGCGCGCGGCGAGAAGGTCTGCCGGCCGAGCGCCTCGACGACCTCCGCGTTCGCCGAGGGGTGCAGCAGCTCGTTGCCGGCGAGGGTGCGCACCCCGGCCAGCGACACCGACCCGACCACGTCGGGCAGCTCGCCCGCGGCGGCGCTGGAGGCGATCAGCGAGGGGAACTGGTCCTCGTTGACGGTGACCAGGTCGACGGTGATGCCGGTCTTCGCGGTGAAGTCCGCGACGATCGCCTTGGTGGCGGTGACCCGGTCGGCCACGTCCTCCAGGCTCCACACGGTGATCTTCTTGCTGTCGCTGTCGGATTCTTCGTCGCCGCAGGCCAGCAGGCCGGCCCCGGTGACTGCCATGATCAGGGTGGCGGCGAGTATCCGCATCGGAGGTGCTGACATCGATGGCACTCCTCTCGAAGGGTATACAAGGGATTCAACGCCTTCGATTGATCAATTACAAGACATATACCGATTTTTTGCCTACGATGGAACCCAGTGCTACCGGGATGTGACTCATGGTCAACTGGGTTGTCTCTCTGGCCGGGCCCCGACGGATCAGCCTCGAGCCCTGCCCCCCGGATCCGATCGGCCCCGGTCAGGTCCGCGTCCGCACCTGCTACTCCGGCATCTCGGCCGGCACCGAGCTCACCCTCTACCGGGGCAGCAACCCTCGGCTGAGCAAGGACTGGGACGACGTCAGCAGGATGTTCGTGCCCCGGCAGACCTCCGTGCCGTACCCGCTGGTCGGCTTCGGCTACGAGGAGGTCGGCGAGGTCGTCGAGGTCGCGCCCGACGTGGCCGACCGGCGGGCCGGGCAGGTGGTCTGGGGCATCTGGGGGCACCGCGCCGAGGCGGTCGTGCCCGCCGACGCCGTGCACCCGCTGCCCGCCGGGCTGGATCCGCTCGCGGCCGTCTTCGCCCGCCCCGGGGCGATCGCCCTCACCGCGGTGCTCGCCGGCGACCTGCACCTCGGCGACTGGGTCGGAATCTTCGGCCAGGGCGTCATCGGGCTGCTCGCCACCCGGCTCGCCGCCCTCTCCGGCGCCCGGGTCGTCGCCGTCGACCGGGTGGCCGCCCGGCTGGCGCACGCCACCCGGCTCGGCGCCCGCGTCGCCGTCGACGCCGGCGCCGAGTCGGCCGCCGCCGTCCTGCGCCGGGCCACCGACGGCCGGGGCGCGGACGTCTGCCTGGAGCTGTCCGGGGCGTACCCGGCGCTGCACGAGGCGATCCGCTCCACCACCCACGCCGGCCGCGTCGTGGCCGCCGGCTTCTACCAGGGGCAGGCCGACGGGCTCGGCCTGGGTGAGGAGTTCCACCACAACCGGATCCAGCTGGTGGCGGCCCAGGTCTCCGGGCCGACCCCGGCGCCCGGCATGGCCGGCCGGTGGACCGGAGCCCGCGTCGCACACACCTTCATGGACCTGGTGGCCGAGGGCAGCGTCGACCCGCTGCCGCTGGTGAGCCACGTCGTCGACGCGAGCGCGGTGGCCGACGCGCTGGCGCTGCTCGACCGCGGTGACGGTGACGCCCTCCAAGTCGTGCTGAGGTTCCCATGACCATTCCCCTGGCCTGTCAGGAGCAACTCCTGCCGGGCACCGACCTGATCCAGAAGTACGCGCTCGCCACCGCGCTCGGCTACGACGCGATCGAGCTGCGCGGCCGGGGCGACCTCGCCCTCGCCCGGCGGCTGCCCGAGCTGCGCCGGGCCCGCGCCGCCGGCGTGGTCATGCCCACCGTCTGCGTCGAGATGGACCACTTCATCGGCGACTTCGATCCCGACCGGTCCCGCGACGCGGTGCGCAACCTGCGTTCCCAGCTCTCCGTGATCGCCGAGCTGGGCGGCGTCGGCGCGATGACCCCGGCGGCGTGGGGGATGTTCTCCCGGCGGCTGCCGCCGTTCGAGCCGCCCCGCTCGCCCGCCGGCGACCGGCAGGTGCTCGTCGACGCCCTCGGCGAGCTGGGCGAGCATGCCCGCGCGGAGGGCGTCACCCTCTTCCTGGAACCGCTGAACCGGTACGAGGACCACATGGTCAACCGGCTCGGCGATGCCGTCGCCCTCTGCGCGGCCGTCGGGCTGCCCTCCGTCCGGGTCGTGGCGGACACCTTCCACATGAACATCGAGGAGGACGACGTGCACCGGGCCCTGCGCGCCGCCGCGCCCTACCTCGGGCACGTGCAGGTCAGCGACTCCAACCGCTACCAGCCGGGCGCCGGTCACCTCGACTGGCCGGCCCTGGTCCGCACCCTGCTGGAGATCGACTACCGGGGCTGGCTGGCCCTGGAGTGCCGGCTGCGCGGCGACCCCGTCCGCGCCCTGCACCAGGCCGCCGCCGTGCTGCGGCACGCGCTGCCCCGGCAGGCGGCGGCATGAGCACCGGCACCGCCGGCGGCCGGCACACCGACGGCCGCCGGCGCGCCGAGATCGTCGACGGCCGGCCCGCAGACACCGTCGGCGACGGGCCCGCCGACACCGTCGCCGACGGGCCAGACACCGTCGGCGGCGGACCGCGCGGCGGACAGGGCGGCGCGGCGGGTGCGGGACCCGCCCCCGGCGCCCGCGACGCCGGGGCGCTGCGCCGCCTCGCCGTCGCCACCCTCGACGGCAACTGGGAGCACGACCACACCGTGCCCTCGCGCACCCTCTACCCGCACCAGTGGAGCTGGGACTCGGCGTTCAGCGCGATCGGCTGGGCCCACGTCCGCCCCGACCGCGCCTGGCGGGAGCTGGCCAGCCTGTTCCGGGCGCAGTGGGCCGACGGACGGGTGCCGCACATCGTGTTCAACCCCGCCCTGCGGGTGGGTTCGTACTTCCCCGGGCCCGAGTTCTGGGGCTCGGCCCTCGCCGACGGCGCCCCGGCCGCCGCCACGTCGGGGCTGATCCAACCGCCGGTGCACGCGCCGGCCGCGTGGCTGGCCTACCGCCGGTGCCCCTCCGAGGACGGGCGGGCCGCGCTGCGCCGCCTCTATCCCGGGCTGGTGGCGCAGCAGCGCTACCTCGCCACCCACCGGGACGTCGGCGGGGGCGGGCTGGCCTGCGTCGTGCACCCGTGGGAGTCCGGGCTGGACAACAGCCCCGCCTGGGACGCGCCGATGGCGGCGGTGCCCGCCGACGCGGCGGTCATGCGCGCGTACCGCCGGCACGACACCGCGCACGCCGACGCCGCGCACCGCCCCACGGACCTCGACTACGCCCGCTACGTCGCGATCGTCGCGTCCTACCGGGAGCACCGCTACCGCGACGATGGCCTGGCCGCCCGGCACCCGTTCCTGGTGGAGTGTCCGCTGGTCAACGCGGCGATGGGGGCGGCCGAGCACGCCCTCGCGCGGATCGCGCCGCTGGTCGGTGCGGACCCGGGCCCGCACCGGGAGCGCGCCGCCCGGATCACCGAGGCCCTGGTGCGCCGGCTGTACGACCCCGCGACCGGCACCTTCCAGCCCCGGGACCTGCGCGCCGACCGTCTCGTGCCGGCCCGGACGGTGCTCGGCCTCGTCCCGCTGGTCCTGCCCGACCTGCCGGCCCGGCAGGTGTCGGCGCTGGTCGCCGAGGCGTGCTCCCCGCGGTTCGGGCTGGCCGCCCGGATGGACCGGCCGCTGCCCAGCCACGACCGCACGGCGCGGGACTTCGAGCCGCTGCGCTACTGGCGCGGGCCGAGTTGGATGAACGTCAACTGGCTGGTACGCCGGGGGCTGCTCACCCACGGCCACCCCGACCTGGCGGCCGGCCTGCGCGACTCGATGATCGAGCTGGTGGCCCGGGCCGGCTGCCACGAGTACTTCCACCCGGACACCGGCGCCGGGCTGGGCTCGCCGGCCTTCGGCTGGACGGCCGCGCTGCTGCTCGACGTCCTCGCCGACGACCCGGCCGGCTGAGCCGACCCGGCCGCCCGGTCAGCCGGCCGGGATCAGCTCCCGCAGCAGCCGCTCCACCCGAACCCGGATCTCGTCGCGGATCGGGCGGACGGCCTCGACGCCCTTGCCGGCCGGATCCGCCAGCCGCCAGTCCTCGTAGCGCCTGCCCGGGAAGACCGGGCAGGCGTCGCCGCAGCCCATGGTGACGATGACGTCCGAGGACTCGGCCGTGGCGTACTCCAGCAGCTTCGGGGTCTGGTCGCTGATGTCGACGCCGACCTCCCGCATCGCCTCGACGGCGGCCGGGTTGACGGTCCCGGCGGGCGCCGAGCCGGCGGAACGGACCTCGACGGCGTCGCCGGCGAGGTGGCGCAGCCAGCCGGCGGCCATCTGCGAGCGGCCGGCGTTGTGTCCGCAGACGAACAGGACACTGGGTTTGTCGCTCACGGAGGGTGCTCCCTTTCAGCGCGGAACGGAGACGGTCGGCCGGCCCGCGGCCGGCGACGGGAAGAGTCGGCGGCGCGCCCAGAGCGAGACGTAGACCAGGGCGACCAGAACCGGCACCTCGATCAGCGGCCCGACCACGCCGGCCAGGGCCTGCCCGGAGGTGACCCCGAAGGTGCCGATCGCGACGGCGATGGCGAGTTCGAAGTTGTTGCCGGCAGCGGTGAAGGCGAGCGTCGTGGTGCGCTCGTAGCCGAGGCCGACCGCCCGGCCGAGGGCGTAGGAGCCGGCCCACATCACGGCGAAGTAGACCAGCAGCGGCAGCGCGATGCGGGCCACGTCCAGCGGCCGGTCGGTGATCGCCTCGCCCTGGAGGGCGAACAGGATGACGATGGTGAAGAGCAGCCCGTACAGCGCCGTGGGGCCGATCCTCGGCAGGAACCGCCGCTCGTACCAGTCGCGCCCCCGGGCCCGCTCGCCGAGGCGACGGGTGAGGTAGCCGGCCAGCAGCGGGATGCCGAGGAAGATCAGCACGTTGGCCGCGATGTCCCAGCCGGAGACGGCCAGGGCGGCGCCCTGGAGGCCCAGCCAGCCGGGCAGGACGGCGAGGTAGAACCAGCCGAGCAGCCCGAACGCGAGCACCTGGAACACCGAGTTCAGCGCGACGAGCACCGCGGCGGCCTCCCGGTCGCCGCAGGCCAGGTCGTTCCAAATGATCACCATGGCGATGCAGCGGGCCAGCCCGACGATGATCAGCCCGGTCCGGTACTCCGGCTGGTCGGGCAGGAGGACCCAGGCCAGGGCGAACATCAGCGCGGGCCCGACGAGCCAGTTCAGCAGCAGCGAGGAGACCAGCAGCCGCCGGTCGCCGGTGACGGTGTCGAGGCGGTCGTAGCGGACCTTGGCCAGCACCGGGTACATCATGATCAGCAGGCCGAGGGCGATCGGCAGCGAGATGCCGCCGATCTTCACCGCGTCGAGCGCGGTGTCCAGGCCGGGCACCAGCCGTCCGAGCAGCAGGCCGGCGGCCATCGCGAGGCCGATCCAGACCGGCAGGAACTGGTCGAGGCGGGACAGGCGTCCCACCACGGCCGTGGCGGCCGGATCGTCGTGGGCGGTGGTGGTCACGGGGCTCCCGTTCGGGTCGTGGGTGTCGGCGCGTCGGCGGGTGTGGGCCGGCGCGACGCTGCTGGCATGACGGCGGGGGCGAGCCGGTCGACCCGGGCCTCCAGCTCGGCGTACGCCGCCTCGAACGCCTCGTCGGTGTCGACGCGGACCGGGTCGGGAACCGACCAGTGCAGCCGCGGCCGGACGGGGCCGGTGAGGTCCTCGTGGGCGTTGTCGCAGACGGCGACGACCAGGTCCTCGGCGCGGACGACGTCGTCGACGTGGGCGGTGCCGACCGGGTCGAGGCGCAGGCCGTGGCGGCGGGCCACCGCGACGGCGCGCGGGTGCACCCGGGGCGCCGGGGCGGTGCCCGCCGAGGCGGCCGGGGCGTGCGTGCGCCACGTCCACAGGGCGGCGGCGAGCTGGGAGCGGGCGGAGTTGTGGGTGCAGACGAAGACCACCCGGCGCGCCTCGTCCAGCGGCGGCGGGGTCAGCGTCGCCAGCGCCGCCGGGCACAGCCGCAGGTAGGTGCGGCGCCGGTCGCCCTCGGACCGCGAGCGGGCGACCAGGCCGGCGTCGGTGAGCACCTTGACGTGGTGGGCCACCAGGTTGGTGGGCAGGCGCAGGGTCTGCGCGATCTCGCCGGGCGAGGCGTCGCCCAGCAGCAGCGCGTCCACGATCGCCAGGCGCGCGGGCTCGCCCAGGGCGGCGTGGATCCGGGCGCGCGCCGACAGGGAAGGCTCAGTGTCCATTGACTCAACCATTGCTGAGCTATCCGGCGGATGTCAAGCGGGAGTGCCGCGCCGCACCGCTCGGGTGGAGGTTGGCCACACCGCGGGTGGCGGTGACGGTGGTGGGCGGTCGGCCGGGCCGGGCGGCTCGGGTCAGCAGCAGGTCAGCAGGTAGGCGCGCAGGTCCGTCAGGGCGGCGAGCGCCCCGTCGCGGTCGGCCCGGTAGTACACCGTCTTGCCGGCACGCCGCGACGTCACCACCCGGCCGCGTCGCAGCAGGGTGAGCTGTTGTGACGCGGTGGCCTGGCTGATCCCCGCGCGCTCGGCCACCTCGCCCACGGAGAGCTCGGCGCCCTGCGCGAACAACATCATGATCCGCTGCCGGGTCGGGCTGCCCAGTGCCTTCAAAAACTCCTGCGTGGCCGGCCCCAGCCCGCTCGGGGGGTCGCCGGAGGGCTCGCTCGACGGCCGGGGCGTCGCCTGGTCCATGCCCCCAGCCTTCCGCACCGTCATCATATTGTCATTCAACGAAACGACGGATCTGTCAGGCGTGCGGGAGCAGGTCGACCGGCACCACGGCCACCGGTCGACCGGCACCACGGCCACCGGCGGGGCGTCGGTCCGGTGGAGCGACTGATTCGGCCCGGCCGGGCCCGGCGCGTCGTTTGCCGGCGTCGGGCGGGGGTATGCGCGGGGCCGGTGACGACAGGAGGGCGCCGTGCGGTTTCCCCTATTCGTCGACGCGGTGTCCCGCCGGTCGGGGCTGTCGAGCGCCCGGTCCGCCACGATCGCCCGCGCCGTGCTGCAGACGATGGTGGAACGGATGACCGGCGGCCGGTCCGGGGACCTGGCCGGGCACCTCCCCGACGAGCTGGACGGCTACCTGGGCGCGCCCGGTCCCGTGGGCGGCCCGCCGATGGCGTTCGGGCCGGCGGAGTTCCTGCGCCGGGTGGGGGAGCGGGCCGGGGTGGACGACGCCACCGCCCGGACCGGCACCGCCGCCGTCTTCGCCACCCTGCGGGAGGCGGTCACCGTCGACGAGTTCCGCGAGATGGTCGCGCGGCTGCCCCGGGACTTCGACGGCATGAGCCAGCCGATCCCCCGGCCACCGTATGACACCTGACGGGCGGCCGGTTCATCGGAGGTTCACAAGTCGCCTGTGGACATCGACCCCAATCACAGGAAGACTGACGGCCTGAGGGAAGTTTCGCCGCAGAATTACCGGCCGGTAAGCAAATAGACCGAAACTCCTCTACGCGCCAGAGGGATGATCGGACGGACTTCTCCGGCCGTTGCGCGAGGGGTCATCGACTGTTCGGCTGGACTCTAATCGATGATCTTTCGAGCCAGGCATCGAGCCTTATGCTGCTTCCATTGTGAAGTCCTGGGGGGGATCATGATCGCGTTTGTCGAACGCTGCACGCTGCCCTCGAGCGGGTCCGCCACCGCGCGCTGACATGGCAGAACCGACGGTAGTCAATCGTTTCGGCGCTGTCGCCGCCCGTCGACCCGATCAGCCGGCAGTCCTCGGCGAGGGCGCCCCGCTCAGCTACGCCGCGCTCGCCGGCGCCGCTGGCGGGCACGCCGCCGCCCTCGCCGCGGCCGGGTGCCGGCCCGGCGACCGGGTCGCCCTGCTCACCGGGCACGGGCCCGCCACCATCGTCGCCATCCTCGGCACGCTCGCCGCCGGGTGCGCGTACGTGCCACTGGACCCGGGCTTCCCGGAACAGCGGCTGCGGCACATGCTCGCCGCCGCGGACGTCGGCACCGTCCTCTGCGGAGTCGAGCACGCCGGGCTGGCCCGCCGGCTCACCGCCGACCTGCCGGCCGTGCGGGTGCTGACCGTCGACGACGTTCCGGCCGCGCCGCTGCGGCCCGTGCCCGTCGACCCGGACGCGCTGGCGTACGTGCTGTTCACCTCCGGCTCCACCGGCGTGCCGAAGGCGGTCGGCCAGACCCACCGCAACCTGCTGCACGTGGTGGACAACCAGATCGCCGCCCTCCACATCGGACCGGACGACCGGCTCAGCCTGCTCGCCTCGTTCAGCTTCGACGCGGCGATCCCCGACCTCTACCCGGCGCTGCTCGCCGGGGCCGCCGTCGTCCCGGTGGAGCTGCGCCGGCACGGCCTCGCCCACGCCGTCGAGCAGCTCGCCCGGCACGGGGTCACCGTCTACCACTCCACCCCGACCGTCTACCGCTTCCTGCTCGACACCCCCGGCCCCCGCCTCGACCGGGTGCGGGTCGTGCTGCTCGGCGGCGAGCAGGCCACCCACGCCGACGCGGCCCGCGGGCGGGACCGCTTCGCCCCCGACTGCGTGCTGGTCAACGGTTACGGCGCCACCGAGATGACCTTCGCCGCCCACCACGCGCTGCCGCTCGCCGACGCCGACCCCGCCGCCACCGGCCCGCTGCCGATCGGCGTGGCCCTGCCCGGTTACGAGCTGCGCCTCGCCGAGGACGGCACCGGCGCCCACGAGAGCGGCGCCGAGGGCACCGGGGAGATCGTGGTGCGCAGCCCGCACCTCGCCCCCGGCTACCTCGACCAGGACAGCGACCGGTTCTCCGTCGACCCCGACGGCGTGCCGACGTACCGGACGGGGGACCTCGGCGCGCGGCTGCCCGGCGGGGAGCTGATCTGCCTCGGCCGGCTGGACCGGCAGGTCAAGGTGCGCGGGTTCCGGGTCGAGCTGACCGAGATCGAGGCGGTACTCGCCGACCAGCCCGGCGTCGCCGGGGTTCGCGCCATCGCCCGCGACGGCGAGCTGCTCGCGTACGCCCGGCCGGGCGGCGGCGAGCTGGACCCGGCGGCCCTGCGCGACGCTCTCGCCCGACGGCTGCCGGACTACGCGCTGCCGCGCGCGGTCGTGGTGGTGCCCGAGTTCCCGCTGACCGTCACCGGCAAGATCGACGAGCGGGCGCTGCCCGACCCGGCGCGGACCGTGCCCGCCGGAGAGGCGCCGGCCACGCCCACCGAACGGATCGTGCACGACATCTGGTGCGAGGTGCTCGGGCGCGACGCCGTCGCCCGCACCGACAGCTTCTTCGACGTCGGCGGCCAGTCCCTGCTGCTCGGTCGCGTGCAGCAGCGGTTCGCCGAGCGGTTCGGGGTGCGGCTGTCGATGCTCCAGCTCTTCGAGCACCCGACCGTGGCCGCGCAGGCCCGGCTGGTCGACACCCCGCCGGAACCGGTCCGCGCGCCCGTCGCGCCCGCCCCCGTCGCGCCGGCGACCGCCGCCCGGGAGTACACCGGCGAGGAGATCGCCGTGGTCGGCCTCGCCGGCCGGTTCCCGGGCGCGCCCGACGTCGCCACCTTCTGGTGGAACCTCTGCGCCGGGGTGGACTCGATCCACGACCACACCGACGAGGAGTTGGCCGCCCTCGGCGTGGGTCCCCGCCTGCGCGCCGACCCCCGGCACGTCAAGGCGGCCGGCCGGCTCGACGGGGTGGCCGACTTCGACGCCGAGTTCTTCTCCTTCGGCGCCGACGAGGCCGCCCGCACCGACCCCCAGCACCGGCTCTTCCTCGAGACGGCCTGGGAGGCCCTGGAGGATGCCGGGCACGACCCCGCCCGGTTCCCGGGGCTGGTCGGCGTCTACGCCGCCACCTCCGCCAACCGGTACTTCCTCTTCCACCTCATGGACAACCCGGCGGTGGTCGGCGACGTCGACCCCGACGACTGGGAGGCCCGGCTCGTCGGCCGGCAGTTCACCGACCACCTGCCCGGCCAGGTGGCCTACCGGCTCGGCCTGACCGGCCCGGCGGTCGCCGTGCAGAGCGCCTGCTCCAGCTCGCTGGTCGCGGTCTGCCTCGCCGCGCAGAGCCTCGCCGACTACCAGTGCGACATCGCGCTGGCCGGCGGCGTGAACGTCACCTGGCCGCGCTACCGGCACACCCCCGGCGGCCTGGCGTCCCCGGACGGCCGCTGCCGCGCCTTCGACGAGGCCGCCGCCGGCGCCGGCTTCGGCTCCGGGGTCGGGGTGGTCGCCCTGCGCCGACTCGCCGACGCCCAGGCCGACGGCGACCGCATCTACGCGATCCTGCCCGGCTGGGCGGTCACCAACGACGGCGCCGACCGCGCCGGGTTCGCCGTACCCGGGCCCGCCGGGCAGGCCGCCGCCGTCGCCGGCGCGCTCGCCGCGGCGGAGGTCGCCCCCGGCGAGGTCCGCCTCATCGAGGCCCACGGCAGCGGCACGCCGCTCGGCGACGCCATCGAGGTCGCCGCGCTGCACGAGGTGTACGCCGGCGCCGGCCCCGCCGACACCTGCGCGCTCGGCTCGGTGAAGACCAACATCGGCCACCTCGACGCGGGCGCCGGCATCGCCGGGCTGATCAAGGCGGTGCTCGCCGTGCAGCACGGCGTCATCCCGCCGAACCTGCACTTCACCCGCCCGCACCCGGAGATCGACCTGGCCGGCGGCCCGTTCTACGTGCCGACCAAGGCGCGGGACTGGCCCGAGGCGGCACGCCGGGTGGCCGGCGTCAGCTCGTTCGGGTTGGGTGGCACGAACGCGCACGTGGTGGTCGAGCAGCCACCCCCGGCCGAGCCCGTCGACGGCGGGGACGCGCCCGCGTACCTGCTGCCCGTCTCGGCGCGGACCCCGGCGGCGCTGCGGGCGGCGCTGACCCGGCTGCGGCAGCACCTCGCCGGGGCCGCCCCGGCGCTGGCCGAGGTCGCCGCCACCCTCGCGCTGGGCCGGCGCGCCTTCGGCTGCCGGGCGGCCGTGGTGGCGGCCGACCCGGCCGGCGCCGTCGCCGCGCTGGACGAGCTGCTCGCCACCGACGCCCGGCTGGCAGGCGACCCCGGCGAGCTGCGCGAGCTGGCGGCGGCCTGGATCGCCGGCCGGGACGTGGACTGGACGGCCCTGCACCCCGAGGGCGCGGTCCGGCGCACCGGCCTGCCCACCTACCCGTTCCAGCGCCAGCGGTACTGGATCGACCCCCCTCAGAAAGGCGCGCGGTGAACTGGTTCCTCTCCGCCGGCCGCCGTGACCCGGCACCGGTGCAACTGTTCTGCCTGCCCTACGCAGGCGGCGGCGCGAGCGTCTTCCGGCGCTGGCAGGACGGGCTCGGCGCGGACGTCGAGGTGCTGCCGGTGCAGCTGCCCGGGCGGGAGAACCGGATCAGTGAGGACCCGGAGTTCCGGGTGGCCGACGTCGCCTCCGCCGTCGCCGACCGGGTCCGTGGCCCGTACGCGATCTACGGCCACTCGATGGGCGGCCGGGTCGGCTTCGAGGTGGTCCGCGAGCTGCGCCGCGCCGGCCGTCCGCTGCCGCTGCGGCTCTACGTCGGCGGCGCCCGCGCCCCGCACGTGACGGCGCCCAGCCTCTTCGACGGGCTGTCCAGGGTGGACGACGACGAGCTGCTGCGCCGTCTCGGCGCCGGCGGCGGCCTGCCGGCCGAGCTGCTGGCGCACCCCGAGCTGGTCGAGCTGCTGCTGCCGCTGCTGCGCGCCGACTTCGGCCGGGTCGACAGCTACCACTACGTCCCGGGCGAGCCGCTGCCGGTGCCGATCGTGGCGTTCAGCGGCCGGCACGACCGCGCCGTCACCCGCGAGCACAGCGACGCCTGGCGCGAGCACACCGCCGCCGGCTTCACCCTGCGCGAGATCGACGGCGGGCACTTCTTCCTCAACGACCGGCTCCCCGAGCTGCTCGCCGCGATCCGCGCCGACCTCGACGCGGCCCTGGAAGCCGACGCGGGACCGGCCGCCGCGCCGGCGTCCGGCGGCCGGGCCCCGCGGGTGCCGGGCGGGCACCGCGTGCCGCTCGGCGACACCGGCTGGTCGGTGTGGCGGGACGCCATCCTGCGCACCACCGGCTTCTCCGCCGACGGCCTGACCATGCTGTCCGCGCCGCAGGCCGCGGCGGCCGCCGACGAGCTGCTCGCCACCGGGGACGGCGCGGAGCGCTACGACAAGGAGTTCGCCGAGGCCGCGACGGCGGCCGGGCGGCGGATCACCGAGCTGGCCGCCGACCCGCTGCTGCGGGAGGCGGTCACCTGGCAGAACCGGGGCGCCCTGGTCGCACTCGACGGCCTGGCGCGCGGCGGCCCCGACCCGGCCCGCAACGTGCGGCGGCGGGACCGGGAGCGTGCCCTGCTGAAGTACTGGCAGCGGTACTGCGGCAAGAACGAGACGGTCGGCTTCTTCGGCCCGAGCTGCTGGGTCACCCTCGACCCGGCGCGCCCGGAGACCGCCGACGTGCGCCCCGGCCCCGGCCTGACCCGGCGCCGCTGGGTGTGGTTCGAGTCCTGGGCGCTCAGCGCCTACGCCGACCGGATCGGCCAGGACGTGGCGGTGCGCGCCTGGTGGGCGCCGATGCTCTGCCCGCAGCTGAGCCTCGCCGACCGTACGGTCCGGCGGCCCGGCCGGCCGCCGGTGACGCTCACCCCGGTGGAGGCGGCGCTGCTGGCCGCCGCCGACGGCCGGCGCCCCGCCCGCGAGCTGGTCGCCGACCCGGCGATCGGGCTGCGCCGCCCCGAGGACGGCTACGCGCTGCTGGACCGGCTGGTCGAGCGCGAGCTGATCACCTGGGACGCGGCGCTGCCGGTGAGCCCGGACGCGGAGGACGTGCTGCGGCGGCGGATCGAGGCGATCGGCGACGAGTCCGCCCGGCAGGGCGCCCGCGCCGGCTTCGACCGGCTCTGTGCCGCCCGGGACGCGGTGGCCGCCGCGGCGGGCGACCCGGAGCGGCTGTGCGCCGCCCTCGACGCGCTCGACGCGACCTTCACCGAGCTGACCGGGCAGCCGCCGCGCCGTCGCGCCGGCCAGATGTACGCCGGCCGCACCCTCTGCTACGAGGACAGCAGCCGCGACCTCGACGTGGTCTTCGGCAAGCCGCTGCTGGACCGGATCGCCGCCCCGCTCGCGGTGCTGCTCCAGGCGGCCCGCTGGCTGGTCGGCGCGCTGGAGCGGGCGTACGACGCGGCGTTCCGCGAGCTGCACGACGAGCTGCGCGCCGAGACGGGCGGCGCCCCGGTGGCGCTGGCCGACCTGTGGTTCCTGGCGCAGGGCCTGTTCTGGGGCGACGGCGCCCGCCCGGTGGACGCGGTCGCCGCCGAGTTCGCGGGCCGCTGGGCCGAGCTGTTCGGCCTGGCCGCGCTGCCGCCGGGGACGACGGAGGTCCGGCTGCCGGTGGCCGACCTGGCCACCCGGGTCGCCGAGGCGTTCCCGGCCGGCCGGCCGACCTGGCCCAACGCCCGGCTGCACAGCCCCGACCTGCAGATCTGCGCCGCCGACGCGGGGGCCCTGGCGCGCGGCGACTACACCGTGGTCCTCGGCGAGCTGCACGCCGCCTGGGCCTCCTTCGACTGCCAGGTCTTCACCCCGTCGCACCCCGACGTGGGCCGGCTGCGCGACGCGCTCACCGAGGACCTCGGCGAGCGGCGGATCCGGCTGCTCACCCCGACCGACTGGCCCCGGCGCACGAGCCGGGTCGCCGAGGCGCTCACCGGCCTGACCGACCGGCAGTTGGCCTTCGCGCCCGCACCCGGCGCCGACCCCGACCGGGTGCTGCCCACCGTCGACCTGACCATCGTCGACGAGGGTGGCCGGCTGTTCGCCACCGCCCCGGACGGGGAGCGCTGGACGCTGCCCGAGCTGTTCGCCCCGCTGCTCAGCGCGCACGCCGTCGACGGGTTCAAGCTGGTCAGCCCCGCGCCGTACACGCCCCGGATCACGGTCGGTGAGCTGGTGGTGGCGCGGCAGACCTGGCGCACCACGGTCGGCGAGAGCGGGCTCGCCGCGGTCACCGGCGAGCGGGAACGGTTTCTCGCGGTCCGGGACTGGCGCCGCCGCCTCGGCCTGCCCGAGCAGGTCTACGTCAAGCTCGGCACCGAGACCAAGCCCTGCTTCGTGGATCTCAGCAGCCCCGCGTTCGCCAACATGTTCTGCGCCATGGTGCGGGCCGCCCGCACCGACGGCGACGACGGCACCTCCCTCTCGGTCAGCGAGATGCTGCCCACGGTCGAGGACGCCTGGGTGCCCGACGCGGCCGGCCGGCGCTACTTCAGCGAGCTGCGGCTGCACATCGTGGACGCCGACGAGCGGGAGGGCGGCCGATGAGCGAGCGTCAGCGAGTGAATCATCGGTGCAGTGCGGTGGTGCCTCATGGCGGCACGGAGCGAAGCGGAGTGCCGTCATGAGCGAGCGTCAGCGAGTGGATCACCGGATCCCCCTCGGCGACACCGGCTGGTCGGTGTGGCGCGACGTCGTCCTGCGTACCGCCGGCTTTCCGGCGGCCGGGCTGGCCGCGTTCGCCGCGCCCGAGGCGGCGGCCGCCGCGGACGCCCTGCTCTCCGGCGAGGGCGAGGCGGACACGTTCGACAAGGCGTTCGCGACGGCGCTGGCGGACGGCTCCGAGGTGGCCAACCAGATCGCCGCCGACCCGCTGCTGCGCGAGGCGGTCACCTGGCAGAACGCGGAGATGCTGATCGCGCTGGACGGCCTGCTGCGCACCGACCCGGCCGTGCGCAACGTCCGCCGCCGCAAGCGCGAGCTGAGCCTGCTGCGCTACTGGCAGCGCTACTGCGGCAAGGCCGAGACGATCGGCTTCTTCGGCCCCGTCTGCTGGGGACGGCTCGACCCCGACGAGCCGAGCACCCGACTGCGGCCAGGGCCCGCGCTGGTGTCCCGGCGCGAGGTCCACTTCGAGGCGTGGGCGCTGATCGCGTACGCCGACCGGCTCGCCGACGACCTGGCGGTGCGGTGCTGGTGGGCGCCGACGCTGCCGCCGCACCTGAGCCTGTCCGACCGGCAGGTCAGCCGGCCGCTGCTGCCGCCGACCGAGCTGACCGCCGTGGAGGCCCGGCTGCTGGCCGCGTGCGACGGGCGCACCCCGGCGGTGACCCTGGTCGAGCGGCTGCTGACCGCCGGGGAGACCGGGCTGCGCAGCGCCGACGACGGTTACCTGCTGCTCGACCGGCTGGTCGACCGGAGCCTGCTCACCTGGGACGCCGGCCTGCCGGTCAGCCCGGAGGCCGAACGCGTGCTGACGGAGCGAATCGACGCCATCGGCGACGCGTCCGTCCGCGCCGAGGTGGCCGCCGCGTTCGACCGGCTGCGCACGGCCCGCGACGCGGTGGCCGCGGCGGCCGGGGACCCGGACCGGCTCGGCGCCGCGCTGGCCGCGCTGAACGCGGAGTTCACCGCCGTCACCGGCCGGCCCGCCACCCGCCAGGCCGGGCAGATGTACGCCGGTCGCACGGTGCTCTACGAGGAGACCGCACGCGACCTGGACTTCACGGTCGGCTCCCGGGTGCTGGACGCGCTGGCCGAGCCGCTGGCGATCGTGCTGACGGCCGCGCGCTGGCTGACCGCCGAGGTCGGCGCCGCCTGCGAACGGCTCTTCGCGGAGCTGCACGCCGAGCTGCGCGGCGACGGGCCGGTGCGGCTGGCCGACATCTGGGCCCTGGCCCAGGGGCTGCTGCTCGCCCCGGACGGCCCGATCGCCCAGGCCGGCGCCGGGCTGACCGCCCGCTGGGCGGAACTCATCGGCCTGGCCGCGGTGGCCCCGGGGCAGACCGAGCTGCGGCTGCGCAGCGCCGAGCTGGCCGAGCGGGCCCGCACCCTGTTCGCCGCCGACCGTCCCGGCTGGCCGTCCGCCCGGATCCACAGCCCGGACGTGCAGATCGCCGCCGCCGGGCTGGACGCCCTCAACCGGGGCGACTTCCTGCTCGTCCTCGGCGAGCTGCACCCGGCCTACGTGCCGTTCGACAGCGCGGTGCTGACCCCGTTCCACCCCGACCAGCCGTCGCTGCGGGCCGCGCTGGACGCCGAACTCGGACCGGCCCGGGCGCGGGTGCTCTACCCGGAAAGCTTCCCGCGGATGACGACCCGCATCACGTACGCGCTCAACGGTCCCCGGGACCGCCAGTTCGGCATCGACACGGCCCGGGGCGCCGACGTCGACCGGCTGGTGCGCGCCACCGAGGCACGGGTGGAGAACGACGGCGGCGAGTGGCTCGCGGTGCTGCCGGACGGCACCCGCTGGCCGCTGATGGAGATCTTCGCCAACCTGCTCGGCGCGTTGCTGCTGGACACCTTCAAGCTCCTCGCGCCGGCCCCGCACACGCCCCGGATCACCATCGACCGGCTGGTCGTGGCGCGGCGGACCTGGCGGACGACGGTGGCGGAGACCGGCCTGGCCGGCGTCACCGGCGAGGCCGAGCGGTTCCTCGCCGTACGCCGGTGGCGGGCGGCCCTCGGGCTGCCCGAGCGGGTCTTCGTCAAGGTGGGCACCGAGATCAAGCCCTGCTACGTCGACCTCACCGCCCCGCTGCACGCCCAGTCCCTGTGCGCCATGGTCGACGCCGCCGCGAAGAGCGGCCCCGACGTCACCGTGACGGTCGGCGAGCTGCTGCCGGACCCGGCGGACGCCTGGGTGACCGACGCGCGGGGACGCGGCTACGTCAGCGAGCTGCGGTTGCAGATCACCGATCCAGTGAGCTACCGGGGAGAGAACGGGTGACCGACATCCTGTCCATCAGCGCCGTCCACGGGGAGACCCTGCCGTGGCCGGACGCGACGCTGGCCGAGCTGGTCGCCGCCCAGGCCGCCCGGACCCCGGACGCGGTCGCGGTGCGCCAGTGGGACACCCGGCTCACGTACGCCGAGCTGGTCGGCCGGGCGGCCGGGGTGGCCGCCGCGCTGCGCGGCCACGGTGTCGGCCGGCAGACGCGGGTCGGCGTCTGCGGGACCCGCACGCCCGACCTCGTGGCCACCGTGCTCGGGGTGCTGTTCGCCGGCGGCTGCTACGTGCCGCTGGAGCCGGGCGGCCCCCGCCGGCGGCTGCGGGAGATGGTCGCCGACGCGGGGGTGTCCGTGGTGGTCGGCGACGCCGCCGAGGCCGAGTTCGGCGACGTGCCGGGCGTCGAGGCGCTCGGGCTGCCCGGGCCGGCGCCGCTGGCCGACTGCCCGGCCCGCCCCGGCGACCCCGCGTACGTGCTGTTCACCTCGGGCTCCACCGGCCGCCCCAAGGGGGTGGTCGTCAGCCACCGGAGCGTGGTCGAGTTCGTCACCGGCTGCGCCGCCCTGACCGACGCCGACGCGGACGTACGCAGCCTCGGCTACGCCTCGATCGGCTTCGACGCGGCCGTCATCGACCTCTTCGTGCCGCTGCTGCTGGGCGGCGCCGTCCAGCTCGTGGGCGCCGACGACCGGGCCGACCCGGTGCGGCTGGCCCGGTTCATCGCCGCGCACGAGGTGAACTGGGGACTCCTCACCCCGACCGTGCTGTCCATGCTGGACCCGGCGGAGCTGCCCGCCTGGCGGGTGGTGCTCTGCGGCGCCGAGGCGGTGCCGGCCGAGCTGGCCGCCCGCTGGGCCCCCGGCCGGCTCTTCGTCAACGCGTACGGCCCCACCGAGGCCACGGTGATGGCGGTCAGCGCCGAGCTGACCGGTGCCGAGACCGACCCGGTGCCGATCGGCCGTCCGGTCCCCAACCACCGCGTGTACGTGGTCGACGCCGGGCTGCGCCCGGTGCCGCCGGGGGAGGCCGGCGAGCTGCTGGTCGGCGGTCCCGGGCTGGCCGACCGCTATCTCGGCCGGCCCGGCCTGACCGCCGAGCGGTTCGTCCCCGACCCGTTCGGCGAGCACCCGGGGCAGCGGCTCTACCGCACCGGCGACCTGGCCCGGCAGGAGCCCGACGGCCGGCTGGTCTACCTCGGCCGCATCGACCGACAGGTCAAGATCCGGGGCCAGCGCATCGAGCTGGGCGAGGTGGAGGCCGTGCTGGCCGACCTGCCCGGCGTACGCCAGGTCGCCGTGGAGGCCGTCCCCGGCCCGGCCGGCACCGAGCTGGTCGCCTTCCTCACCCCGGCCGACGCCCCCGACGACGAGCGGCTCCGGGCGTACGCCCTGCCCCGGCTGACCGCCGCGATGCTGCCGACCCGGGTGCTGCGCCGCGACGCCCTGCCGGTCAGCCCGACCACCGGCAAGCTGGACCGGCCGGCGCTGCGGGCGCTGGCCGCCACGACCGCCGCCCCGGCCCCCGACGGGCCGGTCGACGCCGACGAGCCGCTCGCGGCGGCGGTGGCCAGGATCTGGGGCCGCCTGCTCGGCGCGGCGCCCACCCCGGAGACCGACTTCCTCGCCGCCGGCGGCAACTCCATCGCCGCGATGCGCCTGGTCGCCGCGCTCCGGGCCGAGCTGGGCCGGCACGTCGACACCCGGGACGTCTTCGCCGGCCGCACCCTGGCCGGCCTGGTGGAGCGGATCACCGCCGCCGCCCCGGCCGACGGCGACGGGCTGACCACCGGCAACCCGCCCACCCTCTCCGCGCCGCAGCGCCGGCTCTGGTTCGTCGACCAGATCGCCCCCTCCAGCGCTCCCTACAACATCGCCGTGGCGCACCGGCTGCGCGGCCCGCTGGACACCGCCGCCCTCGGGGCGGCGCTGCGGGCGGTCGCCGAACGGCACGACGTGCTGCGCTGGCGCATCCCGCAGACCGCCGGCGTGCCGTACGCGGTCCGCGAGGAACCGACCGACGTGGCCGTCCCGGTGGTCGACCTGACCGGCAGCGCCGACGCCGAGGCGGAGCTGGCCGGGATGCTCGCGGCCGGGGCGGCGCACTCCTTCGACCTGGCCACCGGGCCACCCTGGCAGGTGACCGTCTACCGGCTCGGGCCGGACGAGCACGTCCTGGCGATCACCCTGCACCACGCGGTCTTCGACGGCTGGTCCGAGAAGCCCCTCTACGACGACCTCGCGGCGGCGTACGACCGGGCGCTGGCCGGCGGCAGCCCGACGCTGCCCGCGCTGCCCGCCACGTACGCCGACTACGCCGTCTGGCGGGCGGAGCGGGACCGGCGTCGCGGCGCCGCCGACCTCGACTGGTGGGTGGCGCACCTGCGTGACGTGCCCACGGTGCTGGACCTGCCCCGCGACCGGCCCCGGCCGGCGGTCGCCACCTACGCCGGCGCCGAGGCGGCGGTGTGGCTGCCCGAGGCGTGCGACCGCGGGGTGCGGGAGCTGGCCGAGCGGCGCGGCACCACCGTGGCGGCGGTGCTGCTGGCCGGCTTCGGCGAGCTGCTGCGCCGGCTCACCGGCCGCGACGACCACGTGGTCGGCGCCGTCGTCGCCGACCGCCGGCTGGCGGCGTTCGACGACGTGGTGGGCTTCTTCATCGACACCGTGCCCGTGCGGGTGCGCGGCGGCGGGGCCAGCTTCGCCGAGCTGGTCGACCGGTGCGCCGGCGAGCTGCACGAGGCCACCGCCCACCCCGGCGCCCCGCTGGAGCGGATCGTCGAGGCGCTCGCCGTGGGCCGGGACACCTCCCGCGCGCCGCTGGTGCAGGTGCTGTTCAACGTGCTCAACTTCGCCCCGCCCCGGCTGGCGCTGACCGGCCTGGACGCCGAGCCGGTCGCGGTGCCCAAGCCCGGCTCGCCCTTCGACATCACCGTCTACGTGGTGGAGCGGGCCGGCCGGTACGGCGTCGAGGTGGTCTACAACCCGGACCTCTTCGACGCCGGTCGGATCGACGACCTGTTGGCGGACCTGGCCGCCCTCGTCGGCGCGCTGGTCGCCGCGCCGGACACGCCGGCCGACCGGGTGGCCACCGGGCTGCCCCGCCCGACGGTGGCCACGCCCCAGCTCGGCGCGATGACCGTCGCCGCCGCCGAGGCGCCGCGCGGCGTGCTGCCGGCCGGCCCGGAGGGGCTGACCGACACCGAGGAGCTGATCGCCGGGATCTGGCGCGAGGTCCTCGAACGCGACCAGGTCGGGGTCACCGACAACTTCTTCGACATCGGCGGGCACTCGATGGCGCTGGCCGCCGTGCACGCCCGGCTCACCGCCGCCACCGGCCGCTCGATCAAGATGCTCGACCTCTTCCGCCACCCCACCATCCGGGCGCTCGCCGCCAGCCTCGACGGCGCCGCCGACCGGCCGGAGCTGGCCCGCGCCGCGCTGCGCGCCGCCGCCCGACGCAGTCGTACCCGCCGCAACCCACCCCGCCGCCCCGGCGGCACCGCGTGACGAAGGACAGCCTGATGAGCAACCCGACCGCAACCGACCTCCCCGAGGGCGACGGCATCGAGCCGATCGCCATCGTCGGGCTGGCCGCCCGCCTGCCCGGCGCGGCCGACGTGAACGAGTTCTGGCGCAACCTGGTCGACGGGGTCGAGTCGGCCACCGAACTGACCCGGGAGGAGCAGCTCGCCCGCGGCGCCACCGCCGACGAGGTCGACGACCCGGGCTGGGTCAACCGCGCCCCGCTCGTCGACGGGTACGACGAGTTCGACGCCGGGCTGTTCGGCATGACCGCCCGCGAGGCGGAGATCACCGACCCGCAGCACCGGCTGTTCCTGGAGTCCTGCTACACCGCGTTGCAGGACGCCGGCTACGACCCGACCCGCTACGACGGCTCGATCGGCGTGTACGCCGGCACCGGCGGCAACACCTACCTGCACCGTTTCGTGCTGCGCAACAAGCGGGTCGGCGGCAACCTCCACGGCACCGTCTCGCTGGCCACCGGCAACTCCCCGAACTACGTGGCCACCAACGTGTCGTACCGGCTGGACCTGCGCGGGCCGAGCATGACCGTGCACACCGCCTGCTCCACCTCGCTGGTCGCGTTCCACCTGGCCTGCGAGGCGCTGCGCAACGGCGAGTGCGACATGGCCCTCGCGGGCGGCGTCAACATCGAGCTGCCGCACGTCGGCTACCTGGGCATGGACGGCTTCACCTCGCCCGACGGCCGGTGCCGCCCGTTCGACGCGGACGCCAACGGCACGGTCTGGGGCAGCGGCGCGGGGGTGACCCTGCTCAAGCGGCTCTCCGACGCGATCGCCGACGGCGACGCGATCCGCGCCGTGGTGCTCGGCAACGCGATCAACAACGACGGCGCCGGCAAGGTCGGCTTCACGGCCCCGAGCGTCGACGGGCAGATGGAGGCGATCGCCCAGGCCGTCGCGATGGCCGACGTCGACCCGCGCACCATCAGCTACGTCGAGGCGCACGGCACCGGCACCGCGATGGGCGACCCGATCGAGATCGCCGCGCTCTCCGCCGTCTACACGAAGGACACCGACGAGCGGGGCTGGTGCGGCATCGGCTCGGTGAAGTCCAACATCGGCCACCTCAGCCAGCCCTCGGGCATCGTCAGCGTGATCAAGACGGTGCTCGCCATGGAGCACGGGCTGATCCCGCCGACCATCAACTACGAGACGCCGAACCCGGCGATCGAGTTCGCCGACACCCCGTTCTACGTGGCGAACACGCTGACCAAGTGGGACACCGACGGCACGCCCCGCCGCGCCGGGGTCAGCTCGTTCGGCATCGGCGGCACCAACGCGCACGTGGTGCTGGAGCAGGCGCCGGCCGCGTACCGGGAGCGGCGGGTCCGCCCGGCGCAGCTGCTGCACGTCTCGGCGAAGACCGCCGGCGCGCTGGAGACGGCGGTGCAGCGGCTCGCCGAGCACCTGGAGTCCGCCACCGACCGGGGGCCGGAGCACCTCGCCGACGTCGCGCACACCCTGCGCGTCGGCCGCCAGCAGTACCCGCACCGCGTCGCCGTGGTCGCCACCGACCTGGCCGACGCGGTCGCCGCGCTGCGCACCAAGCGCCGCCGGCAGGCCGGCGTGGTCGAGGGCCGGGCGCCCCGGACGGCGTTCCTCTTCTCCGGCCAGGGCTCGCAGTACGCCGGGATGGGCGCGCAGCTCTACGCCGAGGAGCCGGGCTTCGCGGCCGTCGTGGACGAGTGCGCCGAGCTGCTCCGCCCCGAGCTGGGCCTGGACATCCGCGACCTGATCCTCGGCCGCGACCCCGAGGCGGGGGAGAAGCTCACCGAGACCCGCTACACCCAGCCCGCCCTGTTCGTCGTCGAGTACGCCCTCGCCGTGCTCTGGCAGTCCGCCGGCGTGCGGCCGGCCGCGATGATCGGCCACTCGATCGGCGAGTACGTCGCCGCGACGGTGGCCGGGGTGCTGAGCCTGCCCGACGCGCTGCGGGTGGTCGCCGCCCGGGGCCGGCTGATGCAGTCCGTCGCGCCGGGGTCGATGCTCGCCGTGCCGCTGGACGAGTCGGTGGTCGCCGAGCGGCTGCCCGAGGGGGTGGCCATCGCCACCGTCAACGGCCCGGGCACCTGCGTGGTGGCGGGCCCGAGCGACGCGGTCGCCGCCTTCGCCGACACGGTCGGCGCCAAGACCAAGGCGCTGCGGACCTCGCACGCCTTCCACTCGCCGATGATGGACCCCATCCTCGCCGAGTTCACCGCCCTGATGTCGACGGTGACGCTGCGGCCGCCGGCCGTGCCGTTCCTGTCCAACGTGACCGGCACCTGGATCACCGAGCAGCAGGCCACCGACCCGGCGTACTGGGCGGCGCACCTGCGCCAGCCGGTGCGCTTCGGCGCCTGCGTGGCCACCCTGCTCACCGAGGGCACGTGGTCGCTGGTGGAGTGCGGCCCGGGCCGCCAGCTGGCGAACCTGGCCCGGATGCAGGTGGCCAAGGCGTCCGAGGCGCAGCGCAAGCTCGTCCCGCTGGGCAGCCTGCCCGGCCCGGGCGAACCCACCGGCGACCTGGCCACCCTGCTCGGCACCGCCGCGGCGCTCTGGTGCGCCGGCACGCCGGTGCGGCTGGGCTCCGACTCGGACGCGCGGCGGGTGCCGCTGCCGACGTACCCGTTCGAGCGGCGCCGCTACTGGGTCGACCCGGACCCGGTGCAGGCGGGCGCCGCCGCGCCGGTCGAGACCGGGCCCCGGCCGCTGCCCGAGTGGTTCGCGGTGCCGGTGTGGCGGCAGGCGGCCCCCGAGCCGCGGACCGCGCCGCTGGGCCGCTGCCTGGTCCTCGTCGACGGCCCGCGCGGCGACGCGCTGGTCGCGGCGCTGCGGGCCGCCGGTGAGCAGCCGCTGACGGTACGCCCCGGCGACGGCTTCGCCGCCGGGGCCGACGGCTGGCGGCTGCGCCCCGGTGTCCGCGACGACTACGACGCGTTGGTCGCCGCCCTCGCCGCGGACGGCGTGCCGGCCCGGCTGGTGCACGCGTTCGCCCTCGACGGCGAGCCCGCCGGCGCCGACATCGAGGCCACCTGGGCCGCCCAGGACCGGGGCTTCTTCAGCGCGCTGCACCTGGTGCAGGCCCTGGCGGGCGCCGGCCTGACCGCCGAGGAGGGCGCGTTCACCCTGGACCTCGTCACCGCCGGCATCGGCGACGTGACCGGCGCGGACCTGACCCGGCCGGAGCACGCCACCCTGGCCGGCCTGGCCCGGGTGCTGCCCGCCGAGGTCCCCGGCCTGACCGTCCGGCTGCTCGACGCCGGCCCCGCCGACGCGGGCGAGCGGGCCCTCGTGGCCGAGCTGCGCCGCCCGGTCGACCCGGAGCGGCCCGAGGTGACGCTGCGCGGCGGACGCCGCTGGGTGACCGGCTACGAGCAGGTCACCGTCGACGCCGAGGGCGAGCCGGGGGCGCTGCGCGAGGGCGGCCGGTACGTCATCACCGGCGGCCTCGGCGGCATCGGCATCACCCTCGCCGAGGACTTCGCCACCCGGGCCCGGGCGAAACTGGTGCTGCTGGCCCGCTCCGGGCTGCCCGCCCGCGAGGAGTGGGACGACCACCTGGCCGTGCACGGCGGCGACCGGGCGGGCCGGGCGATCGCCGCGATCCGCCGGATGGAGGCCGCCGGCGCCGAGGTGCTGGTGCTCGCCGCCGACGTCACCGACCCGGCCGACCTGGCCCGCGTGCGGGCCGAGGCCGAGCGGGCGTACGGGGGGATCGACGGCATCGTGCACGCGGCCGGCCTGGCCGGCGGCGGCATGGCCGAGATCAAGGAGCGGGCCGAGGCGGAGCGGGTGCTCGCGCCGAAGCTCGCCGGCACCCTCGCCCTGGCGCGGGTCTTCGGCGACCTGCCGCTGGACTTCGTGGTGCTCTGCTCCTCGGTCACCGCGGTGATCGGCGGCTTCGGCCAGGTCGACTACTGCGCGGCGAACAACTTCCTCGACGCGTACGCCCGGGCCGGCGCCGGCTTCGCCGCGCCCGTGGTGTCGCAGAACTGGGGCGGCTGGGCCGAGGTGGGCATGGCCGTGGAGACCAACGTCCCCGCCGGCTTCCGGGCCGCCGGGCGGGACACGGTCGCCACCCCGGTGGACCACCCGGTGCTCACCACGAAGGTCACCGGCCCGGACGGCACCGTGCTGCACGGCCTGGTCTCCGCCACCAGCCACTGGCTCCTCGACGAGCACCGCATCGGCGGGGTGCCCGTGGTGCCGGGCACGGCCCACCTGGAGTCCGTCCGCGCGGCGGTGACGGCCGCGCTGCCCGCCCCGGCCGGGGACGCCGCGGTGGAGCTGCGCGACGTGGTGTTCCTGGAGCCGTTCTCGGTGCCGGACGGCACCGTCGCCCAGTACCGGGTGGAGCTGACGCCCGCCGAGGACGGCGTCGACTTCGCCGTGTCCAGCCTCGCCGCCGGCCAGTCCCGCACCCACGTGCGCGGGTCGGCGGGCTGGACGGTCGAGCCGGCCCCGCCCGCGGGGCAGCCGGCCGTGACGGGCCGCCGGGTCGACGACGACTCGTCGTTCGGCCGCGGGCGCACCAGCATGCTGACCTTCGGGCCGCGCTGGGCCGCGCTGCGCGAGCACCATCTCGGCGACGGCGAGGAACTGGCCCGCATCGAGGCCCCCGCCGAGGCGCTCGGGGACCTGCCGTCGTGGGGCCTGCACCCGGCGCTGCTGGACGTGGCGACCGCGTTCGGCCGCGGCCAGGGCGCCGGCACCTACCTGCCGCTGTCGTACGGACGGATCGTCGTGCGCGGGTCGCTGCCGGCGCGGTTCCACAGCCACCTGCGGCACCGGGACAGCGCCACCGCCGAGGTGGTCGCCGCCGACCTGTCGCTGCGTGACGCCGACGGCCGGGAGCTCGTCGCCATCAGCGACTTCGTGCTGCGGCGGGTCGACCAGGGCGCGGTGACCGGCGGGCTGGCCGCCGCGCCGGAGGCGGACCCGGCGGCGACCTCCGCCGGGCCGACCGAGGACATCCGGCCGGTGGACGGGGTGGAGGCGTTCCGGCGCAGCCTCACCGCCGGGCTGGGTGCCCAGGTCGTCATCACCACCCGGACGGTGGCGGACATCCGCAGCCGCGCCGGTCGGGTGACCACGGAGAGCCTGGAGAACGAGCCGGAGGCGACCTCCTCGGCGCCGTCCGGCACCGGCGGCGGCTCGGCCGCGCCCCGCACCGAGTTGGAGACGATCATCGCCCGGGTCTGGCAGGACGGGCTCGGGGTGGCCGAGGTCGGCGTCGACGACGACTTCTTCGCCCTCGGCGGCAACTCGCTGGTGGCGGTGCAGCTGATCGCCGCGATGCGCAAGGCGACCGGGGTGCGGCTGCCGATGCGCAGCCTCTTCGAGACGCCCACCGTGGCCGGCATCGCGGCGCGGATCGAGGAGATGCGGGCCGCCGCCCCCGCCGACGAGCCGGCCGCGCCGACCAGCCCCACCATCCCGCGGCTGCCCCGCGCGTGACGACGAGCGACAACAGGAGTGAGGAAGCAATGAGCGACACGATCGCCACGCTGCCGGTGGTCGTCGAGAACGACGGCCGGGAGTTGACCGAGCTGATCGCCGCCCGCCGCGCGGAGCTGCGCGCGAGCCTGGTGGAGCACGGCGGGCTGCTGTTCCGCGGCTTCGACGTCGGCGGCGTCGAGGGCTTCGACCGGGTGGTCCGGGCGCTGTCCGGCGAGCCGCTGGTCTACACCGAACGCTCGTCGCCCCGGCACGCCATCAAAGGCCGGGTGTACACCTCGACCGACTACCCGCCGGACGAGGAGATCTTCCTGCACAACGAGAACTCGTACCAGGCCCGCTGGCCGCTGACGCTGTTCTTCTACTGCATCACCCCGCCGGAGACGCGGGGCGCGACCCCGCTCGCCGACGTCCGCCGCGTGTACGCCGAGATCGACCCGGCGGTCCGCGAGGAGTTCGTGCGCCGGCGCTGGATGCTGGTGCGCAACTTCCACGCCGACTTCGGCACCCGCTGGCAGGACGTCTTCAACACGGAGGACCGCGCCGAGGTCGAGGCGTACGCGGCGGCGAACCGGATCGAGCTGGAGTGGCAGGGCTCCGACGGGCTGCGCACCCGGGCGGTGCGGGACGTCGTGCACCACCGGCCCGGCTCGGACACCCCCCGCTGGTTCAACCACGCCACGTTCTTCCACGTCAGCACCCTGCCGGAGGACTACCAGGAGGGGCTGCTGGCCATGTTCGGCACCGAGGGGCTGCCGTCGAACACCTACTACGGCGACGGCGGCGAGATCCCCGCCGACGTGATGGACCACCTGCGGGCCGCGTACCGGGCGGCCAGCGTCCGCTTCGACTACCAGCGCGACGACGTGCTGGTGGTGGACAACATGACCGCCGCGCACGGGCGGGAGCCGTTCACCGGCCCCCGCAAGATCGCCGTCGCGATGGCCGAACCGCACACCCCCGAGAGCGCTGGAGAGAAGTGATGGCCGAAACCCGATTCCTGGTCGTCCGCAACGACGAGGAGCAGTACTCGATCTGGTCGGCCGACCGCGACCTCCCGGCGGGCTGGCACGAGGCCGGCTTCGCCGGCACCCGCGAGGAGTGCCTCGCGCACATCGACACCGTCTGGACGGACATGCGTCCGCGTTCCGTGCGGGAGGCCAACCGGTGAGCGCCAGGAGTGCAGCGGAGCGGAGCCCCGCAGTCGCGAACGAAGGAAGGCACCGATGAGCACCGCGAAGGAGTGGACCTTCCCGGCCTCCTACGCCCAGGAGCGGGTGTGGATGGCCAACCAGCTCGACACCGACTCGCCGGTCTACAACGTCTCCAACCCGTGGCGTTTCCCGGTCGGGATCACCCCGGAGCAGGCCAACGACGTCTTCGGCCAGGTCGTCGCCAAGCACGAGTCGCTGCGCACCCACCTGCGGATGGACGACGGCACCCTCACCCAGGTGGTCCGCGCCGCCGAGCCGGTCGCGCTGCCGGTCGACGACCTGCGCGGCCTCGCCGGGCCGGAGCGCGACGAGAGGGTGACGGCGCTGCTGAGCGGGCTGGCCCGCACGCCGATCCCGCTGGACGCGCCGCCGTTGTGGCGGGCCCGACTGGTCCGGCTCGCCGACGACGAGGTCGCGGTGCTGTTCGTCGTGCACCACGCGGTCTTCGACAGCCACTCGGCGGTGGTGTTCACCGACGAGCTGGCCGCGTTCAGCCGGGCCGCGCTGACCGGCGCGCCCGCCGACGTGCCCGAGCTGCCCATCCAGTACGCCGACTTCGCGGTCTGGCAGCGCGACCAGCTCACCGGCGCGGAACTGGACCGGCAGCTCGCCTTCTGGCGGGGCCACCTGGCGGGCGCGCCGCCGGTGACCGCCCTGCCGCTGGACCGGCCCCGCCCGGCGCAGCTCGGCTTCGCCGGTGACGAGGTGCGCTTCGACCTGCCCGAGGGCCTGCTCGACCGGGTCGGGACGCTCGCCGCCGGCTCCGCCGCCACCCCGTACATGGTGCTGCTGGCCGCGTTCACCGCGCTGCTGTCCCGGATCTCCGGCGACGACGACGTGGTGGTGGGCGTCTCCACCGCCGGCCGGGACACCGCCGAGCTGGCCTCGCTGATCGGCATGTTCGTCAACCCGGTCGCGTTGCGCTGCGACCTGAGCGGCGACCCTACCTTCGCCGAGCTGCTCGGCCGGGTGCGCGGCGGGCTGGTCGACGCGATGGAGCACGGCTCGACCCCGTTCCAGAAGATCGTCGAGACCGTCGCGCCGCAGCGGGACCCGTCGGTGCAGCCGATCTTCCAGACCGCGCTGAACTTCATCCCGGACTCCGGGCTCGACCCGGTGGAGCTCGGCACCACCAAGGACGACCTGGCGTTCGACATCACCACCGGGACCAGCCGGCTGGTCTACCGCACCGAGCTGTTCGACCGGGCCACCGCCGAGACGGTCGTCGCCCGGTACCTCCGGCTGCTCGCCGCGGCCGTCGCCGACCCGGCCCAGCGGATCTCCGCCCTGCCGCTGCTCGACGACGCCGAGCGGGACCGGGTGCTGTCGGGCTGGAACGACACCGCCCACGAGGTGCCGGCGTCCACCCTGGTCGCCGAGTTCGAGCGGCAGGTGGCGGCCACCCCGACCGCGCCCGCCCTGGTCCGCGACGGCGTCACGCTGACGTACGCCGAGCTGAACGCCGCCGCGAACCGGCTCGCCCGGACGCTGGTGGCGCGGGGCGCCGGACCGGAGGCCCGGGTCGCGCTGGCCCTGCCCCGCTCCGTGGAGCTGGTGGTGGCGATCCTCGCGGTGCTCAAGTCCGGTGCCGCGTACGTGCCGGTGGACACCGCCTACCCGGCCGGGCGGATCGCCTACCTGCTGGCGGACTCCGAGCCGGCCCTGGTGCTCGCCACCGGCGAGACCGCCGGGCTGGTGCCGGCGGGCGCGCTGGTGCTCGACGGCCCGGTCGACGGCGACGACGGCGACCTCACCGACGCCGACCGGATCGCCCCGCTGCGCCCCGGCCACCCGGCGTACGTGCTCTACACCTCCGGCTCCACCGGCCGCCCGAAGGGCGTGGTGGTGGAACACCGGGCGGTCGCGGCCTACCTGGCCTGGGCCCGGGACACCTACCCGGGGCTGGCCGGCACGGCGCTGCTGCACTCGCCGGTGTCGTTCGACCTGACCGTCACCGGCCTGCTCGGCCCGCTCACCGCCGGCGGCACCGTCCGGCTCGCCGCCATCGACGAGGCGGCGGCCCGCGTCGGCGACCGGCCGGCGTTCCTCAAGGTCACCCCGAGCCACCTGCCACTGCTCGACGCCGAGCTGTCGCCGACGACCGACCTGGTGATCGGCGGCGAGGCGCTGACCGCGGAGCAGCTCGCCGACTGGCGGGCCGCCCACCCGGGCGTCGCCGTGATCAACGAGTACGGCCCGACCGAGGCGACCGTCGGCTGCGTGGCCGCCCGCGTCGCGCCGGGGGAGGAGTTGCCGGCCGGCGCGGTGTCGATCGGCCGGCCCACCTGGAACACCCGGGCGTACCTGCTCGACGCCGCGCTGAACCCGGTCCCGCCGGGCGTGGCCGGCGAGCTGTACGTCGCCGGTGACCAGCTGGCCCGGGGCTACCTGCGCCGGCCCGGCCTCACCGCGGAGCGCTTCCTGCCCTGCCCGTACGGGCCGCCGGGGGAGCGGATGTACCGCACCGGCGACCTGGCCCGCTGGCGGGCCGACGGCACGCTGGACTACCTCGGCCGCCGCGACAACCAGGTCAAGATCCGCGGCATGCGGATCGAGCTGGGCGAGATCGAGTCGGCCCTGCTGGCCCGGCCGGACGTCCGCGAGGCGGCCGTCGTGGTGCGCACCGACACCGGCGAGCCGACCCTCGTCGGCTATCTCGTCGGCGCGGCCGACGAGGCGGCGCTCGCCGCCGACCTGGCCCGCGAGCTGCCGGCGCACCTGGTGCCGGCGGCGTTCGTCCGCCTCGACGCGCTGCCGCTGACCCCGAACGGCAAGCTGGACACCGCGGCGCTGCCCGCGCCGGCCGCCGCCCCGGCCGCCGACGCGTTCGTCGCCCCGCGCACCGACGCCGAGGCGCTGGTCGCCGAGGTGTACGCCGAGATCCTCCAGGTGGACAAGGTCGGCGCGCTGGACGACTTCTTCGCCCTGGGCGGCAACTCGCTGCGCGGCATGCGGGCGATGGCCCGGATCCGGGCCGAGGTGGACGTGGACCTGCCGATGCGGGCGCTGTTCAGCACCCCGGTGGTGGCCGACCTGGCCGCCCAGATCGAGCAGCGGATCGCCGCCGAACTCGACGAGCTCTCCGAAGCCGAGGTCGCCGCGCTGCTCGCGGCGGAGAAGGACACTCCCTGATGACCGACGTGAAGGACCCGGCGCGGGACGCGGCCCGCCAGGCGCTCATCGCCCAGCGCCTGCGCAAGCGGCAGGCCGCCACGCCCACCGCCCGGATCACCCCGCGTCCGCCGGACGCCGAGGTGCCGCTGTCGTACGCCCAGGAGCGGGTCTGGTTCATGGACCAGCTCGCTCCGGGCGAGGCGGCGTACCACATCGCGGTGCCGCTGCGGGTGCGCGGGCCGCTCGACGTCGCGGCGCTGCGCGCCGCGCTGGCCGGGCTGACCCGGCGGCACGAGTCGCTGCGCACCCGCTTCCCGGCCGACGCCGACGGCCGGCCCACGGTGGTGGTCGCCGACTCCGTCGAGGTGCCGCTGACCATCGTGGACGCCCCCGACGAGGCCGCCGCGCAGGCGCTGGTGGACGCCGCCGCCGCCGAGCCGTTCGACCTGGCGCGGGGTCCGCTGCTGCGCGCCCTGCTGATCCGGCTGGGCGCCGAGGACCACGTGCTGTTCCTCGGCAAGCACCACATCGTCGGCGACGGCTGGTCGGTCGACGTGCTGCTGCGCGACCTGATCACCCTCTACCGCGGCGGGGAGCTGCCGGCCCTGCCGATCCAGTACGGCGACTTCGCCCACTGGGAGGCCCGGGAGCTGGACGGGCCGGCCGCGCAGGGGCACGTGGAGTGGTGGAAGCGGCGGCTGACCGGGATCACCCCGTTGGAACTCCCGCTGGACCTGCCCCGACCCGCCACCCAGACCTACGCCGGCGACTTCGTCGAGTTTCGGCTGGACCGGGCCGCCACCGACGGGCTCGTCGCGCTCACCCGCTCCTACGGCGGCACCCTGTTCATGACGCTGCTCGCGGCGTACCAGGTGCTGCTGGCCCGGCACGCCGGACAGGACGACTTCGCCGTCGGGGCGTCGGTGGCCGGCCGTTCCGCGCCGGAGCTGGAGAACGTGGTCGGCATGTTCATCAACATGCTGCCGATGCGGGCCGAGCTGGCCGGCGACCCCACCTTCGCCGAGTTGCTGGAACGCACCCGGCGTGCCGTGCTGGACGGGCTGGAGCACGGCGAGGTGCCGTTCGCCAGGGTGGTCCACGAGCTGGGCCTGCCCCGCGACGTCAGCCGCTCCCCGGTGTTCCAGGCGATGTTCGTGCTGCAGAACTACGAGATCGGCCGGTTCAACGAGGTCTCCGACGCCAGCGACGTCACCTTCGCCTGGACCCCGATGGAGCTGCGCGCCACCCGGTTCGACTTCGAGCTGCACGCGGTGGAGATCCGCGACGGGCTCTACGGCAAGCTGGTCTTCAACACCGACCTGTTCACCCGGGACACGGTGGAGCGGATGGCGCGGCGGCTCAGCACGCTGCTGCGCGCGGCGGTGGCCGCCCCCGACACCCCGATCTCCGCGCTGGACCTGCTCCCGGCGGACGAGCGGGAACTGCTGGCGGGGTGGAACGCCACCGCCGCCGACTTCCCGGCCGCCCAGACGCTGCACGGGCCGATCGAGGAGCGGGCCGCCCGCACCCCCGACGCGGTGGCGGTCACCTTCGAGGGCCGCGCCGTCACGTACGCCGAGCTGAACGCCGCCGCCAACCGGATCGCGCACCGGCTGCGCGCCGCCGGCGTGGGCCCGGAGACCCTGGTCGGGGTCTGCGCGGAGCGCTCGGTGGAGCTGGTCGCCGGGCTGCTCGGCGTGCTCAAGGCCGGCGGGGCCTACCTCCCGCTGGACCCGGAGTACCCGGCCGACCGGCTGGCCTTCATGGTCACCGACGCCGCGGCGCCGGTGGTGCTGGTCCAGGAGCACCTGCGCGACGTGCTGCCGGACACCGGCGCCACGGTCCTCGCCCTGGACGACGAGCGGGTGTGGGCGGACCAGCCGACGGACGACCCGACGCCGACGGCCGGCCCCGGGCACCTGGCCTACGTCATCTACACCTCGGGTTCCACCGGCCGGCCGAAGGGGGTGCCGAACACCCACCGGGGCATCGTCAACCGGCTCGACTGGATGCAGAAGACCTACCGGCTCGGCGCCGACGACGCGGTGCTGCAGAAGACCCCGGCCAGCTTCGACGTGTCGGTGTGGGAGTTCTTCTGGCCGCTGCGCGAGGGCGCCCGGCTGGTCCTCGCCAGGCCCGGTGGGCACAAGGACGCCGGCTACCTGCGCGACCTGCTGGTCGCCGAGGCGGTCACCACCGCGCACTTCGTGCCGTCGATGCTGACCGTGTTCCTCGCCGAGGAGGGCGTCGAGGCGGCGACCGCGCTGCGTCGGGTGATCTGCTCGGGCGAGGAACTGCCGCTGGCCTCGGCGGTGGACTTCACCACGCGGCTGCCGTGGTGCGGGCTGCACAACCTGTACGGCCCGACCGAGGCGGCCATCGACGTCAGCTCGTGGCACTGTGACCCGGCGCTGCTGGCCGGGCTGACGAGCGTGCCGATCGGCGCGCCGATCGCCAACCTGCGGCTGCACGTGCTCGACGAGCGCGGCGAGGAGTGCCCGGTCGGGGTGGCCGGCGAGCTGCACATCGGCGGGATCGGGCTGGCCCGCGGCTACCACCGCCGGCCGGCGCTGACCGCCGAGCGGTTCGTGCCGGACCCGTTCTCCGGGGAGCCGGGGGCCCGGCTGTACCGCACCGGCGACCTGGCCCGCTGGCGGACCGCCCCGGGTGGAACCGGCGGCGTCATCGAGTTCCTCGGCCGCATCGACCACCAGGTCAAGCTGCGCGGCCTGCGCATCGAGCTGGGCGAGATCGAGAGCGCGCTGCGCGAGCAGCCGGAGGTGGCCGAGGCGGCGGTGATCGTCCGCGAGGACAGCCCCGGCGACAAGCGGCTGACCGCGTACGTGGTCGGCGCGGCGGAGCACGCCGCGCTGAAGTCGGCGCTGAAGGAGACGCTGCCCGAGTACATGGTGCCGAGCGCGTTCGTCACCCTGGACGCGCTGCCGCTGTCGCCGAACGGCAAGCTCGACCGCAGGGCGCTGCCCGCGCCGGTGGTCACCCGCGAGGCGTCCGTGGCGCTGGTGGAGCCGCGCGACGACACCGAGCGGCTGCTGGCCGGGATCTGGTCGGAGGTGCTCGGCGTCGACACGCTCGGCATCGACGACGACTTCTTCGACCTCGGCGGGCACTCGATGCTCGCCACCCAGGTCGTGGCGAAGATCCGCAAGGCCGAGCACGGCGGCCGCCCGGTCGGCGTGATGGACCTGTTCCAGCAGCGGACCATCCGCGAGCTGGCCGCCTTCATGTCCGGCAGCGCCGAGGCCGACGGGCCGCGCCGGCTGCTCTACGAGCTGACCAAGCCGATCCCGGCGGCGAAGCGCGTGCTCTCGTACGTCTGCGTCCCCTACGGCGGCGGCAGCGCCATCGTCTACCAGCCGCTGGCCGACGCCCTGCCGGCCGGGCACGCGCTCTGGTCCCTCGCGATCCCCGGCCACGACGTCGGCCTCAGCGAGGACGGCCTGCCCTTCGACGAGCTGACCAGCCGGGTCGCCGAGGAGATCCTGGAACGCGTCGAGGGCCCGATCGCCCTGTACGGGCACTGCGGTGTCGGTAGCGCCATCGTCGCCGAGGTGGCCCGCAAGGTCGAGGCGGCCGGGCGGGACCTGGAGGCGCTCTACATCGGGGCGATGTTCCCGTTCGCCCGCCCCAAGGGCGCGTTCGCGACGCTGCGCAACCGGCTGGAGCAGTTGCGCAGCAACCGGCACTACGCGAGCTGGCTCAAGTCGATGGGCGTGGACACCGACGAGCTGGACCCGGAGCAGGCGGACCGCATCATCAGCAACATGCGGGCCGACTCCCGGGCCTCGGAGGAGTACTTCACCGGCCTGCTGGACCGGCAGGCGCCCAAGCTGCGCGCGCCGGTCATCTCGGTGGTCGGCTCGGAGGACCCGGTCACCGACTACCACTCGGAGCGGTACGCCGAGTGGCAGTTCCTCAGCGACACCCTCGGCCTGGTGGTGCTCGACCAGGCCGGGCACTTCTTCCTCAAGTACCGGGCCGAGGAGTTGGCCGAGATCGTCACCCGGGTCCACCCGGCGGTCGTGGCGGGGGACGTCTCGGCCCTCACCCCGGCGGCCCGGGGCGCGGACGCCGGCTGGGCCGTGCTCGACCACCAGCGCGTCGGCGTCGACGACCGGCCGGAGAAGGCGGTGGTCAAGCCGTCCATGGCCCGGTTCGTCGCGGTCACCGCCGGGCAGCTCGTCTCCACCACCGGGTCGGCGCTGACGGCGTTCGCCCTGCCGATCTGGCTGTTCACGCAGACCGGCTCGGTGGCCAACCTCGGGCTGCTCTGGGCGCTCGCCCTGATCTGCGGCGTGCTGATGCTGCCGATCGCCGGGGCGATCACCGACCGGGTCAGCCGTCGCAAGATCATGATGGTCGCCAGCAGCAGTGCCGGCTCGATCCAGCTGGTGCTGGCCGCGTTGCTCTGGACCGACAACCTCCAGCTCTGGAACATCTACCTGCTGGTGGCGTTGAGCCAGGTCGCCGGGTCGTTCCAACGCATCGCGTTCCAGTCGGCCGTGCCGCAGCTCGTGCCGAAGCGCTACCTCGGCCACGCCATGGGCATCACCCAGCTCACCAACGGCTTCGCCATGCTGCTGATGCCGGTCTTCGCGGCCGGCCTGCTGGCCGCCATCGAGCTCAAGGGCATCCTGCTCATCGACGTGGCGAGCTACGCGGTGGCGGTGCTGACCCTGGCCGTGGTCCGCTTCCCCGACCTGCTCGGGTGGCGGCCCAAGGAGCGGCTGCTGGTGGCCATCGCCAACGGCATGCGCTACTCCTGGCAGCACAAGGGCTTCCGGTTGATGCTCGGCTACTTCGCGCTGGGCAACATCTTCCTGGCGCCCGCCCTGGTGCTCACCACGCCGCTGGTGCTCTCCTTCGGCACCGCGACGCAGGTGGCCCAGGTGGCCCTCGCCGAGGCGCTCGGCGCGGTCGCCGGCGGTGTGCTCATGTCGCTCTGGGGCGGCCCCCGGCACCGGCGCATGATCGGCGTGCTGATCGGCAACCTCGGTACGGCGGTCGGTTGCATGCTGATCGGCCTGGACGCCTCGGTGGCGATGATCTGCGTCGGCGCGTTCTGGCTGGCGATGGCGATGACCACGGCGCAGTCGATCTACGCCACGATCGTCCAGGTGAAGGTGCCGCAGCGCTTCCACGGCCGGGTGTTCAGCCTGAACCAGACCATCTCCTGGTCGACCCTGCCGATCGGCTTCGCGCTGATCGCCCCGGGCGCGACCGCCCTGTTCGAGCCGATGCTCGCCCCGGGCGGGGCGCTCGCCGGCTCGGTGGGCGCGGTGATCGGCACCGGTCCGGGCCGGGGCATCGGCTTCGCGTACGTCTGCTTCGGCGCGGCGCTGGTGCTGATCACCCTCGGCGGTTTCGCGATCCGGCTGCTGCGCCGGTTCGACATCGAGGTGCCGGACTCGCTGCCCGACGACCTGATCGGTGCGCAGGAGCGGGAGAGGCGCCTCGCCGCCCGTGCCGCCGAGCGTGCCGAGGAGAAGGTGCCCGCAGGGGTGTGAGTCGGGAGGGGGCCTCCGGCATCGGCCGGAGGCCCTCTCCGTCAGCTCTCGTAACGGTCGGCGAGGTCGGCCTCGGGCACGTCCTTCGGTTCGGCGACCCAGGCCGAGAAGACCGGCAGGCCGTGCCACGGCCCGGTCACCCCGTCGCTGCGGGTGTCGGTGGCCACCGCGACCACCGCGTACGGATGACCGAAGCGCAGCTCGGCGACGCGGGCGACGCCCTCCGGCGGCAGGCTCATCCAGTCCATCAGCGCGGTGACCGCGGCCGCCTCGAAGCCGTACCGGCCGTAGCGGGCCATCGCGACCTGGGCAGCCTCGAAGTCCGGCTCGGGGACGTCCAGCAGCGCGGCGAAGGCCCGGTTGGCGGCGGCGAAACCCAGCTCCGGCGCGGTCAGTTCGTGCCGGCTCTCCGCCGACCAGCAGGGCAGCGTCGCCGTGGTGCGCTCCTCCCGGCCCTCCGGGGCGGAGGTCCGGGTTGGCTCCTCTCGGAGCGTCCACAGGGGGGTGTCGCCGAGCGGGAGGTCGAACAGGGAACGCCGGCCGGCCGGCGGCTGGTCGCCCGGCGCGTCGAGGGCACCGGCCGCGATCTCGTGGGCGGCGACCAGGACGTCCCCGGCCGCTACCGTGGGCGCGGCCGCGACGGAGACCACCAGCAGCCCGGCCTCGCCGTCGCCGGTCCGGGCCGGTCGGGCGGGCGCGGCGTGCACGATGACGTCGCCGAGCCGCGGGGTGCCCGCGACCCAACAGCGGTGGCCGCGCTTTGGGGTGCGGAGCACCCGGCTCAGCCGCCCGGCCCAGGCACTGCCCGGCCCGAGCGCGTCGGCCGGTGCCACGTCGAACGGGTCCGTCCAGGAGATCCGGGTCGCCAGCGCGCTGGCCAGGACCAGCAGCACCTCCGGATCGACCTTCAGCGGAAACGCCTCGATCAGGCCCAGGGTGTGCTCGCGGGCCCACGCGTCGAGACCGGCCTGGTCCGGCACCGGGCCGGTGGCGGACGGCTCGGGCAGGGTGGCCCGCCACCGGCCGAGCGCGCCGGTCCCGTAGTCGGGCCGGTGCCAGAACGCGGTCGCCGACGGCACCAGCGGATGCGGCGCCTCCAGCAGGGCGTGGGCGGCCTCGGCGGCGGTCTTGGCGTCGGCGCCGAGCACCTCTTCCAGCGCCGCGCGGGTCGCGCCGGTGGCCGCGGGCGCGGCGAGCGCCAGCAACAGCCAGGCTCCGAGCGGGGACGCGACGTGGTGCCCGCCGCCGGCGTTGGCGTGCAGGCGTTCGGCGTACCGGGCCAGGGGGATGCGGATATCCGTCACCGCTCCACTGTGCCCGCTCGCCGGGCGCGCGTCACCAACCCCGGGCCACCGGCTACCGGTGCGGTCAGGACCACAGCTCGAACGGCTCGTCGATCTCCTCGCCGGCGAGGAAGGGGGGCAGCAGCCGGGGAAGCTGGCCCGGGTAGAACCGTTCACCGCTGGCCACCACCTCGGCGACCGGCCACCACCGGAACCCGAAGTAGTCCTCCACCTCGTAGTCGAGCCGGTGCGCCTCGTCCACGTCCGGCCCCGGCCCGGCGAGCCGCACCGGGACGATCACCTCGTCCTGGAGGTGCCGCCGCTGCCGGTGCACGAAGCTGGCCCGCCGCCGCCAGGTGGGCGGGCCGATCCGCGCGGGGTCGGCCACGATGCCAGTCTCCTCGCGCAACTCGCGCACCGCGGTGTCCAGGTACGTCTCGCCGGGATCCATGCCGCCGCCGGGCAGCTCCCACCAGGTGCCCAGTCGGGGGTGGTCCGGGTCGCGGGTGTGGAACAGCAGCACCCGGTCATCGGCGTCGAGCACCACCACCCGCACCGCGCTGCGCTCGACGACGGGCAGGTCCCGGGGCAGTTCGACCATTCGTCCATCATGCCCGTGACACGTCCGGGACGAAGGGGCGGCTGGCTTCTCGCCGGTCAGGTGGACGGATCTCGTTCACCACACCCGGCCACTTCGGCGCGGGCGGCGTCGAGATGAGCGGGACCTGGCGGGCCGGCCGCCTCGTCCACGGGCGCGCGGGCGCGCGGCACCGGAGCGACCCTTCCGCCTGATCTGGCCGGCACGCACCTGACCCCGCCAGGCGATCCGGGCTCAGTCACGCCCGGGCGGGCCGACGCCCGCCCACCCGCACCGCTGGGCCCGCGAACGGTGCCGCTCAGCCCTCCGGTGTCGAGACCTGGAGGTGCCGGTCCAGGTTCGCCACCAGATCGTCGGCGCCGGCGGGTACGACCTCGTCGGCCCAGGTCCGCAGTCGCCGCAGGAACCCGGCGAGGTCCGCCTGGACGCCGTCGAGGAGGCGCATCAGCTCGTCGACACCGACGTCCACGTGCGGACCGCGCTCCTCGTCCGCCCAGACCCGGATCGTGCCGTCCGCGCGGTGCCCCACCCAGGGGTCTGGGTCGTGGCCCTGGTCCGGCGACGCCCCCGACGGGATCTCGTACCAGGCGCGCCAGTCCTCGAGACCGCTGCAGCAGCCCGGGTCGATCCGCGCCCCCGTGCCCGGGTCGGTGAGGCGCAGGCCGCCGGGCACCACGAGGGAGCCCGGCTCCGGCCCGGCCGCCGCCAGGGGCAGCACGGCGGTCAGCGGATCGTCGTCCCCGGGCCACACCGTGCGGTCGTCGACGTGGTTGTACGCCGCGATCCGCGCCACGGCGGTACCCACCTCGGCGGCGGTCAGCGCACCGGAGAGCGCCAGCCACGGCCCGACCTCGGCCACCGGCCAGAGCGTGAAGTCGTCGAGGGGGTCCACCTCCAGCACCGGCTGGAGGACCGGCACGTGCCGCGCGGCGGCCGGTCGCCGCGGCACGGCACCGGCGGCGTCCCGCCTCGCCCCGGAGCGGAACCCCCTCACGGGATCGTCGCGCCGACGACGGCGGCCACGTCGGGCGGCAGCGGGTACGGGCGCTCCGGCGGCAGCAGGGCCTGGGCGGCGGAGTCGTCGCCGGCCTCCAGCGCCGCGCGCACCGCGTGGGCGGTCGGGGTCACGTCGGTGAGGGTAGCCAGCCACTCGTCCACGTACCGCCGCACCGCCTCGCCGGAGAGCCCGACCTGGAGCGAGCGGTGCGGCAGCGGGGCCAGCCGCAGCGACCGCTCGGGGTCCCACTGCACCCGCACCGGGCTGGCGCGCAGCCGCCGCGTCCAGGTCTCCCGGTCCGGGTAGCGGTCGCGGTCGAAGCTGCTCAGGCACGAGTGGGCCAGGGCCCACTCGAAGCCGGAGCGGGTGATCTGGACGGCCAGCACCCGCTCCTGACCGGGCTTCGTGGCCCAGCCGCAGCGGTACATCATCCAGCGGAACGACGGCTTGATCCAGGTCATCCGTTCCCGCTTGAACGGCGGCACGAAGCGGCCGGCGGCCAGCGCCGCGCGGGCGATCTCCGGCGGGTACGCCTGGTACACGGTCACGGTGTCGGCGGTGAAGTCGGCGCGGACCTGATGGGCGGGGACCGTCATGTCGCCGATCCTGATCGACCACCGGCCACCGGGTCCACCGGATTGTTCCCGGTCGGCCGGGCGGCGCGGCGGGGGATAGGCTGCCGGTCGTGGCAGGTCTTCTCAGGAGTGTGGCGGCGCGCATCGGCGGTGTCATCCCGTCGCCCCGACGGCCGGGCCCCGCTCCGGCGCAGGTCGCCCGGCGCCGCCAGGTCGCCGCGCTGCAGCGCCGGGAGCTGACGTACGCCCCGGAGCTGGACGGGCACGCCGACCCGGGCGAGATCGTCTGGACCTGGGTGCCGTACGAGGACGACCCGCGCCAGGGCAAGGACCGCCCCGTGCTGGTGGTGGGCCGGCACAGCCGGACCCTGTTCGGGCTGATGCTCTCCAGCCAGAGCGAGCGCGACGGCCAGCGGCACTGGCTCGCGCTCGGCCCGGGCGAGTGGGACCGGGACAACCGGCCGAGCTGGGTGCGCCTGGACCGCGTGTTGACCATGCGGGAGGACAGCATCCGCCGGGAGGGCGCGGTGCTGGACCGGGCCCGCTTCGACCGGGTCGGGCGGGCCCTGCGCGCCGGCTACGGCTGGCGCTGACCGGGCTCCCGAGCGGGGTGTGGCCGGCGCCGAGGTCAGGCCGGTTCCCGGCTGGGCCCGACCCCGGCGCCCTCCGCGTCCGGCGGCGGGTACGGCTGCTCGGCCAGCAGGCGGGCCAGGTGCGCGCTGTTGAGCGCCAGCGCCTTCGTGGTGCGGCCCGTGGTGTCGGGCTTCGGCCGGGCGTCGATGTAGTCGACCTTGTGCAGCGCCTCGCCGACCCAGTAGGTGGCGCCGGCGGCGGGGCAGGTGAAGCCGACCTCGTTGAGGGCCTGCTGCACCTCGCCGATGGTGTGGTGCGCGCCGTCCTCGTTGCCGACGACCGCGACGCCGGCCACCTTGCCGTAGGTGAGCAGCCGGCCCTCGGCGTCGGTCTCGGACAGCTCGGCGTCGAGTCGTTCGAGCACCATCTTGCACACCGCGGACGGCTGGCCGAGCCAGATCGGCGTCGCGATGACGAGGATCTGCGCGGCCAGCAGCCTGGCGCGGATCGCCGGCCACCCGTCCCCACCGCCCTCGTCGGTGGAGACCCCGAACCGCACGTCGTGGTCGACGACCCGCACCTGCTCGCCCTCGACGCCCTGGGCGGAGAGGGCGTCGAGCACCTCGCGTCCGAGCACCTCCGAGCTCGACGGGGCGGGTGACCGCTTCAGGGTGCAGTTCAGGACCAGAGCCCGGATGGTCGCCACGATCGTTCCTCTCGGCCGCGCCACGCTGATGCCGTGGCATACCCGGCAGCCGACCCGAGACACGTCCAAACCACGTCGGCTCGGGGAGGTCCGGGTGCGTCGGGCGGCGCCACGATGCCAGGTGCCGCGCCGGGATGACCGACGACGCGACGGACGGTGCTCGCGCGCGGACCGGACATCGTCCGTGGTCAGCACTCCGCGAGGCGGGCGGTGTCGACGAGCTGTCGGGGCGCGCGCGCCGACCCGAGGCTCTTGGACCGGTACATCGCCGCGTCGGCCCGGTCGAGTGCCTCGGTGAGCTGCCCCGGGCCGGTGACCGGCGCCAGCCCGACGGACGCGGTCACCCGGACGCTGAGGCCGCCGAGGGAGATCGGCGCGGCGAGGCTCTCGCAGAGCCGGCGGGTGGCGTGCTCGATCCACCGGCGGTCGATCGTCGGGCTGGCCAGCAGGCCGGCGAACTCGTCGCCGCCGAGGCGGGCGACCAGGTTGTCCCCGGCGAAGGCGGCGAACCGCTGGGCCACGCTGACCAGCACCTGGTCGCCGGCGGCGTGCCCGTAGCGGTCGTTGATCTGCTTGAAGTCGTCGAGGTCGAGCACCACGGCGATCAGCGGCTGCCCGGCCGCGTCGGTGAGCAGGGTGGCGGCGATCCGGTAGAACGCGCGGCGGTTGGGCAGGCCGGTGAGCGGGTCGTGGCTGGCGGCGTGCCGCTCGGCGGCGAGCTCGGCCTGCAGGTGCCGGATCTCGGCCTCGGCGCGCAGCGCGCGGGTGCGCAGCTGCCAGGTGGTGAGGAGGGCCCCCGCGGCGCAGACGCCGGACGCGACGGTGAGCGGATCCGGCACGAGACCTCCCATCGCCACGATGTCCACGGCCGCCGACGCGCCGCGAGCCGCGCCCGTTCCGGGCCTTGTCGTCGCTGGTGGCAGCCCAGCTATCGGTAACTCTGAGTGAACGGATGGGCACCGTACACGTGCGTTATCATGCTCGCTGTCCGATGCAGATGCAAGAGCAGATGCACGTGCAGCCAGCCCTCTCGTCGATGCCGTGCGACTCTCCGCAGCCCCGCCGCGCGGCAGCGGCGGCCCGCGGAGAGAAAGACGCCCCATGCAGCAGCCACCGAACGGCGTTCCCACCAGCCAGTTGCCCCCGCTCAACTGGCAGAAGAGCCGCCGGAGCAACCCCAGCGGCAACTGCGTCGAGCTGGCCGAACTGCCCGGCGGCGCCGGCATCGCCCTGCGCAACTCGCGGCACCCGGAAGGGCCGGCGCTGATCTACACGGTGGACGAGATCGCCGCGTTCGTGCACGGCGCCCGTGACGGTGACTTCGATCACTTGATCGACTGATCCCTGCCCGTCGGCCGGGCCGACCGCCCGTTGCGGCGGAGTTCTCCTCACTCACGGTTCATGGCATGCTTACACGTCGGCCGGGGGTGGGGCTCCCGGTCGGCGCGAACCGGCATGCGGAGGGCGGCAGTGACGATGGTTTCCGCCGAGGGCGGTCCGGCTACCGGGCCCACCGTGCTGCGCATGCTGCTCGGCGCCCAGTTGCGCCGCCTGCGCGAGTCCAGCGGGGTCACCCGGGAGGGCGCCGGCTGGGAGATCCGGGCCTCCGAATCCAAGATCAGCCGGATGGAGCTGGGCCGGGTCGGCTTCAAGGAACGCGACGTCGCCGACCTGCTCACCCTCTACGGCGTCACCGCGCCCGACGAGCGCGAGGCGCTGCTCAAGCTCGCCCGGGACGCGAACAGTCCCGGCTGGTGGCACCGCTACGGCGACGTGCTGCCGAGTTGGTTCCAGTCGTACCTCGGCCTCGAGGCCGCCGCCGCGCTGATCCGCTCCTACGAGGTCCAGTTCGTTCCCGGCCTGCTCCAGACCCGGGAGTACGCCCGGGCCGTGGTGCTGCTCGGCCACGCCCGCGCCGCGCCGGCGGAGATCGAGCGCCGCGTCGCCCTGCGCATGCAGCGCCAGCGGCTGCTGCGCCGGGAGAACCCGCCGCTGCTGTGGGCGGTGGTGGACGAGGCCGCCCTGCGCCGGCCCATCGGCGGCCCGGAGGTGATGCGCGGCCAGGTGACGGCGCTGATCGAGGCGACCAGGTCGCCCCACATCCGGCTCCAGGTCGTCCCGTTCGCCGCCGGCGGGCACGCCGCCGCGGGTGGCGCCTTCACGATCCTGCGCTTCGGCGACCAGGACCTGCCCGACATCGTCTACATCGAACAGCTCACCAGCGCGCTCTACCTCGACAAGCGCGACGACCTCGACTACTACGCGGCGGCGATGGAACGGCTCTGCGTCGAGGCCGAGCCGCCGGAGCGTACGCCGGAGATCCTCGGCCGGCTCCTGGACGAGCTCTATCCGGGGTGACCCGCCGCGGGGCGCTGCCCGGGACGGCGATGCGGTTACCATGGTCGCCGACCGGCGACAGTGGACGGACGCCACCGGTGGCGGTTGGCGCAGAGTCGTGGAGGCAGCCTTGACCACCGACGCCCCGGGCGCGACGACCGGCCACGCCCACCCGAGCGACCGCATCGACACCTCGGTGGCCCACCCCGCGCGCCGCTACAACTACTGGCTGGGCGGCAAGGACAACTTCCAGGCCGACCGGGACTCCGGCGACGCGATGGCGGCGGCCTTCCCGACCATCCGCACCGCCGCGCTGGAGAACCGTCGCTTCCTCCAGCGGGCCGTGCGCCACCTGGCCCGGGAGGCGGGCATCCGCCAGTTCCTCGACATCGGCACCGGCATCCCGACCGCCGACAACACCCACGAGGTCGCCCAGGCGGTCGCTCCCGGGTCGCGGGTGGTCTATGTCGACAACGACCCGATCGTGCTCGCGCATGCGCGGGCGCTGCTCACCAGCTCGCCGGAGGGCGCCACCGCCTACATCGACGCCGACCTGCGCGACCCGGAGAAGATCCTGCGCCACCCCGACCTGCTGCGCACCATCGACCTGTCCCGGCCGGTCGGGCTGATGCTGGTGGCGATCCTGCACTTCGTCCCCGACGGCGACGACCCGTACGCCGTGGTCGCCCGGCTGCTCGACGCGCTGCCGCCCGGCAGCTACCTGGCGGCCTCCCACGCCACCCACGACCACCTGCCCCCGGAGGTCGCGCGGGAGGCGAAGGCGGCCGGCCGGGGTGGCGGCCCGCACGGCGTGATCAGCCTGCGCAGCCTGGCGGAGTTCACCCGGTTCTTCGACGGGCTCGAGATCGTGGAGCCAGGCGTCACCTCGGTCGCCGAGTGGCGCGCGGAGGACGCCCCGCGGCCGCGGCCCTCGGTGGCCGAGGTCAGCATGTACGGTGCGGTGGCCCGCAAGCCCTGACCCGCCTGCCGCCCGGGCCCGCCGGGTGGGGCGGACGCGGGTGCGCCCGCTCCGGTCTAGACCCGGGAGCGGTGGCTGGCGACGCGGGCGCGTGAGGAACAGGTGGCGGAGCAGTAGCGGCGCGGGCGTCCGGGGCTGTGCGTGGCGAAGACGCGATCGCACCCGGGAGCCTGGCAGACGCCCAGCGGTGGCTGCTGGGTCTCGGCGGCGAGGATGGCCAGGGCCAGCGCCGAGGAGGCGGTGAACCACTCGGCCCAGTCGGCGGCGTCGCCGCTGTCGACGTGCAGGTGCCAGGGGGTGCCCTCGTGTGCCGTCAGCCGCGGCGGCCGGCAGTCGGCGAGGACGTCGTTCAGTCGTGCGCAGGCCTCGTCGAGTGAGCCGGCCCGGGCGACCGCGCGGAGCCTGGCGGCGGCGTCACGCAGCCGGCGGGCCTCGTCGGGCGTGAACGACGACACCGTCTCCCCGTGCGCCTCGAGGGCGGCGCGCACGGCGGCGTCGTCGGTGTCGGCCGCGTTGATCACGTCGGCGCAGCGCCGTGCCGCGGCTTCCGCCCCCGCCTTGAACATCGCCATGTCACCAGTCTATGTAACGTAATGCCTATGGCAAACCGTTACGTGGTCATGGCTCCGCTCGGCGCGATCGCCTCCCGTGCCGGGGACGAGATGGCTGGCACCGCCATCCTCCTGTTCGCCTACGGCGGGTCCGCGGCCGATGACGGCGCCGCCGTGTTCGGGCTCCTCGCCGTCGCCGCGGCGGTGGGCGGTCCCCTGCTCGGGGTCTGGCTGGATCGGGCTCGCTCCGGCGGCCCGCTGGCCCTGTCGCTGGCCTCGTTCACGGTCGGGCTGGCGGGGATCGGGGTCGCGCTGCACCACCGGCACGAGGAGTTGGCCATGGTGGTCGCTGGCCTGGCCGGGCTCTTCGGGCCGGCCGTCGCGGGCGGCTGGTCGGCATCGCTCACCCACCTCGATGCTGCCCGGGCGCAGCGGTTGGCCGTCCTCGACGCGAGCTCCTACAGCCTCGCCGGGCTGGTCGGCCCGGCGTTCGCCGGTGTCGCGTACGCCGCCGCGGGGCCGGGCGCGCCGCTGGTACTGACTCTCCTCCTGCTCGCGGCGGGCACCGTGTGCGCGCCCTTCGCGCGCGTGCGGCGTCAGGAGCGTCCCGGTGGGGAGTCTCGTCCGCTGGCCGACCTGCGCCGGGGCGTCGCCGCGCTCACGCGCCAGCCCGGGCTGCGGGCCGCGACCCTGTCGTCGTGCGTGGCGTCCTTCGGCTTCGGGGTGTTCGCCGTCCTCGTCCCCGCGATCGGGCAGGAGCAGTTCGGCAGCCCCGCCGCCGGATCGATCCTGCTGGCGCTCGTGGCGGCGGCGGCACTGGCGTCGAACGCCCTCCTCACGCGCCGTGGCGCGCTGCGGCGCCCGGGACGGGTCCTGGCCCGGGCCACCGTGTTGGTCGGGCTCGGCATCGCGCTCGCGGCGGCCGGCCACCCGGTCGCCGCGATCCTCGCGGCCCTGGTCATCGGCGCGGGCGACGGGCCGCAGCTCGCCGGGCTGATCCAGATCCGTCACCAGGAGGCGTCCGCCCGCCTGCGTACCCAGGTCTTCGCGACCGGGGCCAGTCTCAAGATCGCCGCGTCGGGCGTCGGCGCGCTGGCCGCGGCTCCCCTCCTGCACGCCGGTCTGACCGTCGCGCTCCTCACGGCTGCCGCCGCCCACCTCGTCGCGGCCCGCCTCGCCGGCGGCGCCGGCAACCACCCGGGCGGGGCCGGACGTCGCCCGTCCTCGCCGCCGCCCGCCCCGGCCGTATTGACCGTGTCGACATCCGCCGCTAGCCTCTGTATCGATCCAGACTGAATCGATACAGAGGAGCGCGCGGTGAAGCCGACCCTGCAAGCCGTCGCGGACGCCGTCGGTGTCTCCCGAAGCACCGTCTCCAACGCCTACAGCCGCCCCGACCAGCTCTCCGCCGCCCTGCGCCAGCGCATCCTCGACGCCGCCCGGCAGCTCGGCTACCCCGGCCCCAACCCCACGGCCCGGTCGCTGCGGCGCGGCTGGGTCGGCGCCATCGGGGTGCTGTTCGAGTCGCAGTTGTCGTACGCCTTCACCGACCCCTTCGCGGTCCGCTTCCTGGCCGGCGTCGCCGGGGCGGCCGAGCGGCACGGCGCCAGCCTGCTGCTCGTGCCGCTGCCGGCCGACGAGGCGGCCGCGCGGCGGGCGGTGGAGAACGCCGCCGTCGACGGCTTCTGCGTCTACTGCGTCGGCGACGAGGGCTGGGTCGTCGACGTGCTCCGCGAGCGGGGCCTGCCCGTGGTCACCACCGCGCCCCGCGACGACGCCGGCCCCGACGACCGCTACGTCGGCATCGACGAGCGCGCCGCCGCCCGCGCGGTCGCCGCGCACGTGGCCGGGCTCGGCCACCGCCGGGTCGCCCTGCTCGGCGACGCCGTCCGACCCGGCGTCGCCCCGGGCGAGCTGCGCCTGCCCGACGTGGCCGCCGTCGCCCACCCCACCACTCGGGCCCGGATCGCCGGCTTCGCCGACGCCTTCGCCGAGGTCGGCGTCGCCTGGCCCGAGCTGACCCTGCTCGCCGCCACGGCCAACAGCCGGGCGGCGGGCGCCGCCGCCGTCGCCGCCGCGCTCGCCGCTCCCGAGCCGCCCACGGCGGTGCTCGCCTGCTCCGACGTGCTCGCCCTGGGCGTCCTCGACGCGCTCGCCGAGGCCGGCGGGCCACCGGTCTCCGTCACCGGCTTCGACGACATCGCCGAGGCCGCCGCGGCGGGCCTCACCACCGTGCGGCAACCCGCCGAGGACAAGGGGCGCATCTCCGCCCGGCTCCTGCTCGACCCGCCCGCCGACCCGGCGGCCCGCCACGTCCTGCTGCCCACCACACTCGTCGTCCGGACCTCCACCGGACCCGTCCCGAGGAACTGACCATGGAACAGCCCACCAGCTTCGTCGTCGCCATCGACGCGGTGACCCGCCACGTCAACTCCGCCCGGCCGGACGCGCCGGTGGTCGCGGAGCGCCCGCGCGCCGCGCGGCTCGCCCCCACCCGGCTGGCCGCCGCCGGCGCCCTGCGCCGACTCGCCGACCGGATCCAGCCGCCGCCGCTGCCCGCGCAGCCCTGCTCCTGACCCCGCCGCCGGCCGCGCGGGGTGGCCCGCGCCACCCGCGCGGCCGGTCGTCCGGCACCATCGGGGACGACCGGCCCGCAACCGGGCACCGCGGGTGGTGGTCGCCCCCGCCGGCCAGGCAGACTGAACGGCTATGTCGCCGTTCTCGCCCTCCCTGCGGTTGCACGACCGGTACGTCCTGCGCGAGCGCATCGGCCTCGGCGGGATGTCCGAGGTGTGGCGCGCCGACGACGAGGTGCTGCACCGCCCCGTCGCGGTCAAGGCCCTCGCCGGGGAGTTCGGCACCGACCCGCACCTGCGGGCCACCATCCAGCGCGAGGCCCGCGCCGCCGCGCGGCTCACCCACCCGCACGTCACCCAGGTTTACGACTACGGCGAGGCCACCCTGGCCGGCGCCGTCGTGCCGTACCTGGTGATGGAGCTGGTGCAGGGGCACAACCTCGCCGACCGGCTCACCGACGGGCCGCTCGCCTGGCCCGACGCCGTCCGGATGGCCGGTCAGGTCGCCGCCGCGCTGGCCGCCGCCCACCGCATCGGCGTGGTGCACCGCGACATCAAGCCCGGCAACGTCATGCTCACCGAGACCGGCGCCAAGGTGCTCGACTTCGGGATCGCCGCGCTCGCCGGCCCGGACCACCCGCTCGCCGGGCAGACCGGCGAGCTGCTGATGGGCACGCCCGCCTACTTCGCTCCGGAACGGATGCGCCCCGGGCCCCCGAACCCGGCCAGCGACGTCTACGCCCTCGGCGCGCTGCTCTACCGCGCCCTCACCGGCCGTGCCCCGCTGCCGGTGCGGACCTGGGAGGACGCGCTGGAGGTGCACGCCGAACACCCGCCCGTGCCGCCCCTGCGGATCCCCGGGCTGCCCGCCGACGTCGCCGACCTGACCCTGGCCTGCCTCGCCGCCGATCCCCACCGCCGGCCGACCGCCGCCCAGCTGGCCGCCCGCTTCGCCGGCGGCGCGCCCGCCGACCGTCCCACCGCCGTCCTGCCGACCCTGCCCGCTCCGGCCGCTGCGCACCCGCCCACGCTGGTCGACCGCTCGTCGCCGGCCCCCGCCGGCCGGCCGGAAGCATTCGCCGCCGGCCGCGCGGTCGCGCACACGGCCGCCGGCCGCGGGGTCGCGCCCGCCGGCCGGCCGCCGGCCGCCGTCGGTCCGCGGCCCGTCCCGGGCACCGGGCCGCAGGCCCGGGGTAACCGGCCGATCATGGCGCTGGTCGCCGTCGGCGCCGCGCTGCTCGTCGGCCTCGTCGGGGTGCTCGCCGTCGGCGACGACGCGGATCCGCCGCCCGCCGCCGCCCCGTCCGCGGTCACGCCGGCGGAGCAGCCGACCACCGCCCCGCCGCCGGCGGGCACCACCGCCCCGCCGCCGGTGACCGCCCGCCCCGACCCGATCGGCCTGCGTCAGCTCGCCGCCGAGTTCGCCGCGGTGCTCGTGCGGGCGCAGGCCCGGGGCGAGATCGACCGCAAGACGGTCGAGCAGCTGCGGGACAAGCTCGCCGAGCTGAACCGCGGCAAGCCGAAGGACCGGGTCAAGCGGGTCGAGGACCTGCGCGAGCGTCTCGCCGAGGCCGTGGCGGAGCAGCGGCTCTCGGCCGACACGGCGGCCCGCCTCGACGCCCTGCTCGACCGGGTGGACACCGGGGCGGACGGCGACGACGAGGACGACGACTGAGCCGCGCTCAGCCGACCTCGACCGCCGACCCCTGCTCCACCTGGCCGCCGCGCACCACCTGCGCGTACGCCCCCACGCACGGCTGCGGGCCGAGCTGCGGCAGCGGCGCGACCCGGTTGAGGCGGGCGGGGACGCGCAGCGCGTCGCTCTGCCGGGGCAGCGACCCGTGCGCCAGGGTCGGCACGGCGCACCGTGGCGTGGGCGCGAGCACCCGCAGCACGAGCCGCGGGCCGATCCGCAGCTCGCGGCCGACCCAGTCGTTCTCCGCGAAGGCCTCCGCGTCGACCTCGACGACGAGGTTGGGCCGGTAGCGGGCCGCGTCGAGCGTGCCGCCGGGCATCTCCGCGGCCAACCGGGCCAGGGTCGCCGTGGTGACCAGGTGCACGGGGGCGAAGTCGAAGAAGGTGCCCGGCGCCGCCGCCCCGAGGGGGTTGGCGACCACCGGCACCTCGGCGGCGAGGCCGTCGGCGAGCACCGCCTCCGGGTCCGCCCGGTCCAGGGTCGCCCCGGCGGGCGGTCGGTCGATCAGCGTCACCGGGGCACCGAGCACCCGGGACAGCACGCCGTCAACGTCGTCGTCCACGCTGGACACCTCGCGTCCGTCGGGCAGCGTGACGCGGACCGGGCCGGGCGCGGCGCCGGCCGCGCGAAGGGTGAGCAGGTCGCGCCAGAGCCGAGGGTGCTTCGCGCTGGCCACCCGCCCGGTGTCCCGGTGGCGCAGGGCCAGCCGCCGGTCGCCCGCCACCCCCGCCGTGTCCACGTCGGCGGCGGGCAGCCGCTCGCCCAACATCGACTTCACCGGATACCGCCAGAGCTGGGCCAGCCGCCCGGCCACCGGCCCGCCGCCGCGGGAATCGTCGTGCGGGATCGGCGGCGCGTCGGCGGGCGGTCCGCCCGCGCTCGGAGTGCGCTGGGTCACGGGCGCCACCCTAGTCCGATCCGCCGGCGGCGGGCCGCCCCGCCGCGCGTGCCCGGAGCCCGCCGGCCGGCGTACCACCGGGCGTGGCCGTCCGGCGGCGGGTCCGGGCGCGCCGGTTACCTGGCCAGCAGGGCGCGCAGGGCCTTGACGACCTCGGCGGGCGCCTCCTCGGCCATGAAGTGGCCGCAGGTGACGGTGTGGTGCTCCAGGTCCGGCGCCCACGCCCGCCACAGCCCGGCCGCGTCGTAGCCGAGGGCCGCCCCCCAGTCCTGCTGGAGCACGGTCACCGGCATGCGCAGCGTGTTGCCGGCCGCGCGGTCGGCCCGGTCGTGCGCGACGTCGATGCCCGCCGACGCGCGGTAGTCGGCCACGATCGAGGTGACCGCCTTCCGGGACGCCCGCAGGTACGCGGCCCGCACGTCGGCGGGGAGGGTGTCGGGGTCCCGGGTCCAGGCGTCGAGGAAGTGGCCGAAGAAGGCGTCCGGACTGGCGCCGATGAGCTGCTCGGGCAGGCCGGGCGGCTGGGCCATCAGGTAGAGGTGGAAGCCGACGGCCGCGGTGGTGCCGCGCATGACCTCCCACATGTCGAGGGTGGGCAGCACGTCGAGCGCGGCGAGGTGGGTGACCGCCCGCGGGTGGTCGAGACCGGCGCGGACGGCGACCAGTGCGCCACGGTCGTGCCCGGCCAGGGCGAAGCGGTCGTGTCCCAGCGCGCGGGCGAGCGCGACCACGTCGGCGGCCATGGTGCGCTTGGCGTACGCCGTCCCGTCGGGGTCGGCGGGCTTGTCGCTGTCGCCGTAGCCGCGCAGGTCCGGACAGATCACGGTGTGGTCGGCGGCGAGGTCGGCGGCGACGTGCCGCCACATGAGGTGGGTCTGCGGGAAGCCGTGCAGCAGCACCACCGGGCTGCCGGCGCCCGCGACGGCCACGTTGAGCGTCACGCCGTCGGCGACGGTGACGCGCCGGTAGTCGAATCCTGAGATCGTCGGGTTCATGGTGGCCCTTTCTGCGGTGCCGGTCGGGTGGCGGAGGCGGTGCCTGTCGGGGCCACGCCATCCGCCACCGAGCGTGCCCGGGGGTGATCAGCGACCGGTCAGCAACGGGTGAGCGCGCCCGGACACCCGGCCGCGCGGGACGGCCGCCCGGGCATGCCTAGATTGGTGCCATGACCAGGCAGGCGGCGGCACCCGCGGTGGGCTTCCGCGTGCTGGGCCCGGTGGAGGCGGCGAACGCCCTCGGCCCCGTCGCGCTGAAGGGCCCCCGCCAGCGGGCGGTGCTGGCCCGCCTGCTCATCGCCCGGGGTCGGGTCGTGCCGGTCGACCGGCTCGTCGGCGACCTGTGGGAGGCGCCCTCGGACGGCGCGGTCGGAGCGATCCGGACGTTCGTCGCCGACCTGCGCCGGGCGCTGGAGCCCGGCCGGCCACCCCGGCAGCCGGCCCGGCTGCTGGTGACCGCCCCGCCCGGGTACGCGCTGCGCGCCGCGCCCGACGCGGTGGACGCCTGGCGGTTCGAGGCGGCGGTCGCCGAGGCGGGGGAGCTGCTGACGGCCGGCCGTGGCGAGCCCGCGCTGGCCTGCCTGGACGACGCGCTCGCGCTGTGGCGCGGCCCCGCCTACGCGGAGTTCGCCGGCGAGCCCTGGGCCCGCGGGGAGATCAACCGGCTCGACGAGCTGCGGTTGCTGGCCGTGGAACGGCGGGCCGAGGCGCTGCTGGCCCTGGGCCGGGCCGCCGACGCGGCCACCGGGCTGCGAGCCCACGCCGCCGGCCACCCGCTGCGCGAGGACGCCTGGCAGTTGCTGGCGACGGCCCTGTACCGGTCGGGCCGGCAGGGCGAGGCACTGGCCGCGCTGCGGCAGGTCCGCGACACCCTGGTGGCGGAACTCGGCGTCGACCCGGGCCCCCGGCTGCGGCAACTGGAGGCGGACATCCTCGCCCAGGCGCCGGGGCTGATCCCGGCGGCTCCGCCCGCGCCCACCCGCGTCTCCGGGTCCGCCGCCGCATCCGGGTCCGCCGCCGGGTCCGCTGGCGCCCCCGGGCCCGCCGGCGCCGTCGCGCCCGCCTGGCCCGGCGCGGCACCGTCGGGCGGGCGCCGCCCGTTCCTCGGCCGGGACGAGGAGTTGACCCGCCTGCGGCAGACCGCCGGGCAGGTCGCCCGGCGCGGCGCCCCCGCGCTGGCCCTGGTCTCGGGGGAGGCCGGCGCGGGCAAGACCGCGCTCGCCGACGCGCTCAGCCGGGACCTGGCCGCCGCCGGCTGGACGCCGGCGTGGGGTCACAGCCCCGAGTACGAGGGCGCCCCGGCCGCCTGGCCGTGGACCCGGATCACCGAGGCGCTCGCCCCGGAGCCCGACCGGGAGCCGGACCTTACGGACGCGGCGAGCCTGGCGACCGGCCGGGTGGCCCTCGACGCCGGCCGGGGAGAGGACCCGGCGGCGGCCCGGTTCCGGCTGCACCGGGCCGTCGCCACGCTGGTCTCGGCGGCCGCCGGCCGGGGGCCGGTGCTGCTGGTCGTCGACGACCTGCACCGCGCCGACGCCGACACCCTGGACGTGCTGACCGCCCTGGTCGGCGAGCCCGAGCCGGTCACCGGGCCGGTGCTGGTCGTGGGGACGTACCGCGCCGCCGAGATCACCCCGGAGCTGACCGCCGCCCTGGCCCGGCTGGCGCGCGCTGAGCCGGTCCGGGTCTACCTCGGCGGCCTGTCCGAGCAGGCGACAGGCGACCTGGCCCGCACGGTGAGCGGGCAGGACCTGGACCCCGCGGTGGTACGCGTGATCCACCGGCGCAGCGGCGGGAACCCGTTCTTCGTCCGGGAGCTGGCGCGGCTGCTGGCCGCGGCGGGCCCGTCGGCGTTGGAGCAGGTCCCGGCGGGCGTGCGGGACGTGATCCGGCACCGCCTGGCCCGGCTGCCCGAGCCGGCGCAGACCGTGCTGCGGCAGGCGGCGGTGCTCGGCCGCGACGTCGACCCGGACGTGCTGGCCGCGTTGGCCGGCGACGCGGCGCAGGTCCTCGACGCCCTGGACCGCGCCCTCGCGGCCGGCTTCCTCAGCGAGCGGGACGCCGACGGGCGGCTGCGGTTCACCCACATCCTGATGCGGGACACACTCTACGGCGACCTGTCCGCGCCGCGCCGCGCCCGCTGGCACGCCGCCGCCGGCGACGCGATCGAGCGGCTGTACCCGCACGACGTCGCCGCCCTCGCCCACCACTTCGCCCGCGCGGCGAGCCGGGCCACCGCGCCCCGCGCCGCGCGCTACACCCGCCTGGCGGCCGAGCAGGCCGAGCGCCGCTTCCACCCACACGAGGCGGCCCGCCTGTGGCGGGAGGCGGTCACCGCGCACGACCGCGCCGGCGACGACGACGTACGCGGGCGGTTGGACGCGGCCATGGGGCTGGGCCGCGCGCTCGCGGTCACCGGCCACCTCGACGAGGCGCGGCGGCTCCGCTCGACGGCGATCGCCACGGCCGTCGGGCTCGACGATGCGGTCCTGGCCACGAGCGTGCTGACCGCGTTCGACGTCCCGGCGATCTGGACCCGCAACGACGACGAGCGGCTGTCCCGCCAGGTCGTCCGGGCCGCCGAACGGACGCTGGCCGCGCTCGGCGACGACGAGCCGGAACGGCGCAGCCGGCTGCTGAGCACCCTCGCCCTGGAACTGCGCGGCACCACCACCGACCGCGGCCACCGGGCGGCGTGCGAGGCGGAGGCCATCGCCCGGCGGCTGTCGGACCCGGCGCTGCTCGCCCACGCGCTCAACGCCCGCTTCCTGCACGCCTTCGGGCGGACCGGCCTCGCCGGCGAGCGCGCCCGCATCGGTGCCGAACTGGTCGACCTGGCCGCCCGGCACGAGCTGGTGAGCTTCGAGGTCCTCGGCCACCTCGTGCTGATGCAGGCGCACGGCGCGCTCGCCGACCTCGCCGCCGCCGACGCGCACGCGCGCGCCGCCGACCGCCTCGCCGAGCGGTACGACCTGCCGCTGGTGGGCGTCTTCACCCGGTGGTACGCCGCCCTGCGGCTGGCCGTCGGCGGGGACCGGGCCGGGGCGGCGACCGCGTACCGCGCCGCGCACGCGAGCCTCACCGGCAGCGGGATGCCCGGGATGGAAGACGGCCTGCTCGCCCTCGCGCTGCTGTCCCTGCGCCCGGCACCCGCGGCAGGGGAGCGGGGAGCCGCCGGGCCGGGCAGCCCCGACGGGGCGGACGGGGACTTCGGACCGTACGAGCCCTGGGCACGCCCCGTGGTGCTGCTCTCCGCCGGCCATCGGGGCGAGGCCGCCGCCGCGCTGCACGCCCTGCCGGACTCGCCGCACGACCTGCTGCGCGAGGCGCGCGTCTGCCTCGCCGCCCGCGCCGCCGTCGCTCTCGGCGACCACGCGACGATGCGGTGGGCGTACGCCGAACTCGCCCCCGCCGCCGGCGAGCTGGCCGGGGCCGGCAGCGGGATCCTCACCCTCGGCCCGGTCGCCCACCACCTCGCCGACCTCGCCGCCGCGCTGGGCCGCCCCGACGAGGCCGCCGCGCACCGCCGGACCGCCCGTGCGGTCGCGGCGCGGGCCGCCAACTAGGATTCCGTCCGGCGGCCCTGCGGTTTTCCGCACCCCGCCCGGTGCGGTCGCCCGACGCGACCGGGCGGCCGGCCCCATGGTGGGCTCTCAGGATGGGTTCGTAGCGTGGGCACCATGATTCGTACCGCGCACGCGCTGTTCGCCGCCGGAACCGCCACCGGGGACTCCGCGCCGCCCGAGGGCGGCCTGGTCGGCTACGTCACCGGCCTGGTCGAACGGCTCGGCGGCCCCGGCGCGGGCCTGGCCGTGGCCCTGGAGAACCTCTTCCCGCCGATCCCCAGCGAGGTGATCCTGCCGCTCGCCGGCTTCGTCGCCGGTCAGGGGCGGATGAGCGTGGTGAGCGCGATCTTCTGGACCACCCTCGGTTCGTTGCTCGGCGCCCTCGCGCTGTACTACATCGGCGCCGCGCTGGGCCGGGAGCGGATCCGGGCCATCGCGGAGCGGCTGCCGCTGGTCAAGCTCAGCGACGTGGACCGCACCGAGGAGTGGTTCCTGCGGCACGGGGTCAAGGCCGTCTTCTTCGGTCGCATGATCCCGATCTTCCGCAGCCTGATCTCGATCCCGGCCGGCGTGGAGCGGATGCCCGTGTTGACCTTCGCGGTCTACACGACCCTCGGCAGCCTGATCTGGAACACCACCTTCGTGATGGCCGGCTACCTGCTCGGCGACAACTGGCACCTGGTCGAGGGGTACGTCGGGGTGCTGCAGAACGTCGTCATCCTCGCCAGCGTGGCGGCCGTCGGCTGGTTCGTGGTCTCCCGCGTGATCCGGGCCCGGCGGGGCGCGGCGGCGGCCGTCGAGCCGGACCCGGCCGCCGGGCCCTCCCCGCTGCCCCACGCGCCCGACCCGGGCGGCCGGGGCACCATCTACCGCAGCGCCTACTCCGACGGGCCGCAGCCCGCCCCGTGGGACCGTGACGGGGCACGCTGAGCCGATGGCGGCACCCCGGCTTGCCCCGCCGCGCCCCGCCCGGATCCCCGTCGGCGTCGCCCTCGGGATCCTCACGGCCGTGGTCGAGGCGGTGTTCCTCGTCCTCTCGGCCGTCGCCGTGGCCGGCGCCGCGCTCGTGCCGCCGGCCCGCCGGCGCGTCCGCACCGCTGTCCAGCGGTACGCCACGACGCTCACCGGCTGGGAGCGGGACCGGCTCGCCCGGTTCCACCGTGTCGCGCTCCCGCCCGGGGCCGCTGCCCGGCGCCAGCTCGGCTACCTGGCCGCCCGGCTGCTGCCCGGGGCGCTCGGCCTGCTGGCGTACGGGGTGCTGGCCTTCGGCGTCGTGCTGGCGTCCATCGTGGTGCGGGCCACGCTGCGCGGCGACCTCGGCGTGACCGACGCGCTGCTGCAGGTCGTCGTCGGCGCGGCGCTGCTGCTGGTCAACGTGCAGGCCGTGGTGAGCGTGGCCGCGTTGGACGTCCGGCTGGCCCGGCGCCTGCTCGGCCCGAACGCCCGTGCCCTGCTCGAGGAGCGGGTCCGGGAGTTGGCCGCCAGCCGCGCCGGCGTCATCGCCGCCGTGGACGCCGAGCGGCAGCGCATCGAACGGGACCTGCACGACGGCCTCCAGCAGCGCCTGGTGGCCCTCGGCATGCTGCTCGGCCGGGCCCGCCGCAGCAAGGACGCCGAGCGCACCGCCGCGCTGCTCGCCCAGGCCCACGCCGACGCCCAGCAGGCCGTCGCCGAACTGCGCGAGGTGGCCTGGCGGGTGTACCCGTCGGCGCTCGACAACGCCGACCTCGGGCAGGTGCTGGAGATGGTCGCGCAGCGCTCCGCCGTCCCCGTCCGCGTCCGCTGCGACCTGCCCGTACGCCCGCAGCGGCAGGTCGAGACGGTGCTGTACTTCGTCGCCTGCGAGGCACTGACCAACGCGGCTAAGCACGCCGCCGCTACCCTGATCACCATCGAGATCGACTCCGGGGAGGGGCGCGTCCGGATGACAGTGCACGACGACGGTGTCGGCGGGGCCGACCCCGCCGGGCGGGGCCTGTCCGGCCTGGCCCGCCGGGTCGCCGCGCTCGACGGGCGGCTGCGGGTCGACAGCCCGCCCGGCGGGCCCACCATCGTGTCGGTGGAGCTGCCGTGCGGATAGTGCTCGCCGAGGACTCCACGTTGCTGCGGGAGGGCCTGGCCCGGCTGCTGGCCGAGGAGGGCCACGAGATCGCCGCGTCCGTCCCCTCGGCCGACGAGCTGGTCGACGCCGTCGCCCGGCACCGGCCCGACGTCGTCGTCACCGACGTGCGGATGCCGCCCACCCACACCGACGAGGGACTGCGGGCCGCCCTGGAGATCCGGCGGCGCTGGCCCGGCACCGGCGTCCTGGTCCTCTCCCAGTACGTCGAGAAGCGGTACGCCACCCGGCTGCTCGCCGACCGTCCCGAGGGCGTCGGCTACGTGCTCAAGGACCGGGTCGCCCAGGTGGACGACTTCCTCGACGCCCTGGACCGGGTGGCCGAGGGCGCGACGGCGCTGGATCCCGAGGTGGTGCGGCAGGTCCTGGCCGGCAGCGACCGGGCCGACCCGCTGGCGCGGCTCACGCCACGCGAACGGGACGTGCTGCACCACATGGCCCAGGGCCACACCAACGCCACGATCGCCGAGCGGCTGCACGTGTCGCAGAGCGCGGTGGAGAAGCACATCAACACGATCTTCGACAAGCTGGAGCTGTCGCGGGCGGCGGGTTACAGCCGGCGGGTGCTCGCGGTGCTGCGGTACCTCGGGGTCTGAGGCTCTCCTGCGCGGGTGGCTCGAGTGTTGCCTCTTCGGCTTGGCTTCGCGCTGCGCTGTGCTGGGGTGGTCGGCGTCGGCTTGCGGTGCGTGGGGGTGGGGGTGTGGCCCGCCGTGCCCGGCTCCGGGCGGTCAGGCTTGATCCCTGCGCCGGGCA
>NZ_JBIDDA010000013.1:0-182173 GCF_043204915.1 Micromonospora sp. NPDC047670 | reverse complement strand
GGGGGGGGCCCCGGCGCCCGGCCGCCCGCCCCCCCCCCCCCCCCCCCCCCCCCCCCCCCCCCCCCCCCCCCCCCCCCCCCACCCCCACGCACCGCAAGCCAACGCCGACAACCCCACCGCAGCGCAAGCCCAGGGGCCCGAGAGCGTGGGTGACCGCAAGCGCGCCCCCGAGCGAGGCCGTGGCGGGGCGACGCCGATGGGACAGCTCCGGCCCAGCGGTACCCGTGGCGCAGACGCGACCGGCCGGCCCCGTTCAGGGCCGGCCGGTCGGTCATGCGGTTGTCACCAGAGCTGGGCGACGATGTCCGCCGCCTGCTCCTCCCACTGCGCGTACGCGAACGGGTAGGCCGAGACCTGCACCGTCTGCGCGGCGGCGGTCAGCGGCAGGTCCTGCCAGCCGCCGACGTTCTTGAGCGCCTCGAAGAACGCCCGCGAGGAGTACTCGGGGTCGGTGATCTGGTCGGGCGAACCCCAACCCGACGAGGGACGCTGCTGGAACAGGCCCTGCGAGTCGTGGTCGTTGTACGCGCCCAGGTGGCCGAGGTTGTAGAGCTTCGACTCCTGCAGCGACGTCGCGATGCCGATGACGGCCCCCCGCTTACCCACGCCGGTCTCCTTGGCCTCCTCGATGATGGCCTTGGCGTTGGCGAGCTGCGCGTCGTCGAGCGGGATGCGCGACTGGGCACCCTGCACGCCGTGTGGGATCAGCTCTGCTCGGCTGGGCTTGTCGGCGGCCGGCTTGTCCGTCGTGCCGCCGGTGGTCAGGGCCGATTCCTCGCTGGGAGTCGGCTGGACCTGGCCGGTGGCCTGCTCGATCGCGGCCACGGCACCCTCGTGGGGCCCGCTGGTGACCGGGGCGGCCACGGCTGTCGGCCCGAAGGCCAGGCCGCCGAGGGCGGCGACACCCACCACGCTCAGCGCGATCTTGCGGTTCGAGTCCTTCGAGTCCTTCGCGATGGCCGGGAGCCACCGGGTGAAGTCGTACTTCACGATGGTTGCCCTTTCGGTCAGGCGAAGCGCTCCTGCCTGAGCGCTCCCCGGGGGAACTGCCTAGCCGGAGGGGTTTCGGTTCCGGCGGTACGGGGAACACAACCAGCTTCACCTGTCGGGCATTCCGGATATGGGTCGGGGGCAGCCGGCTGCGGTCTCCGTCACTCCGCCGCCGAGACGCTGAGCACCCCGGCACAGGAGTCGGCGACGCGGACAGACAACCCGAAAAGCCCGCCCTCTTGATCGAACGCAGCTGGGCGGGCCAAAGACGCACAGGCAGGCGCGCGACGAGAACGGGCAGGCGGACACCGGCGCGGTCGCCGAACACCCCAGCGCCGGCTCGTTCAGGGGGCGCCCGGCCGTCGGCCGCGGGCGCGCTCGGTGAGCCGGCCCTCGGACGCCAGCGCGATCACTGAGCACCGGCCGTCAGGCGCCGGCGCGATCGCTGAGCCCCGGCCGTCGGGCACCGGGCACCGGGCACCGGTATCGGAGCAACGGGCAACCGCGCACTTTCCCGGAAAGAGTGGTCTCAGCGGGCACTTGAGGCCACTCTTTCCGGGAAGTTGCGCGGATCTTGCCGCGTCCGGGAAGTTGCGCGGATCTTGGCTCGCCCGCCGCGCCGCGGTGCCGGCCCCGGACCGGTCAGGTCGCGCGGGGCGCGCCGAACCGGACGAGGACGTGCCAGAGCTGCTTGAGGTGCTGGAGGGTGACCTCCGTCGGCCCGCGGTCGGCCCAGCGGGACGGCTCGGTGACCACGGAGACCGCCGCGCGCCCGATCAGGGCGGCGTCGATCGGTTGACCGGGCCGGGCGAACTCGGCGTGCACCCGGGCGGCCAGCGGCGGGATGGCCGGTCCCCGGAAGTCGGGGTCGACCTGGTCGACGGGAAGCTCGAAGCCGGCGTGCCAGTGCAGGGCCACGCCGTGCCGACGGGCGATCGTGTCGAGCGTCGCGCCGGCCTCGGTGCCGCGGAACGACGGGTCGACGACTATCGCCTCCACGTCGCGGGCCAGGCTCAGTTCCCCGTGGATCTGGGCCTCGATGTAGTCGTCGAGGGCGCGACCGGCGGCACCGGGGGTCCCGGCGACGTCCTCGCGGCGACGCAGCAGCGACTGGACCAGGGTCACCACGTCCCCCGGCACGCCCAGGCTGATCCCGGTGCCGTCGGTCGCCGCGAGCAGGGCCGCCAGCACCGGCTCGAAGACGTCGACCGTGCCCAGGTCGCGGGGGCCCAGGTGGCTGTCGCCGAAGCAGAAGGTCGCCCGAGCCAGCACCTCCGGGCGCAGTCGCAGGTGGCAGGAGCCGAACCGGGGGCAGGCGCCGTCCGGGTGGTCGAGCAGGTTGAGGCCGCCGTACTTCGGCCGGTCCGCCGGGAGCACGCCGGGCGCCTGGTACGCGCCGCCGAAGAGCGTTTCCTCCCACCGATCCCGGTCGCCGCCGGGAAAGGCGGTGAGCCCGCCGTTGGAGATGCCGGTCTCGAACTGGCTGCGGTAGACGCCCTCGGCGTCGAGGGCCGCGGCGACCGTACGCCCGTCGGCGAGCAGGCGGTCCGGGTGGAAGTTGAGCGTGAGCCGGCCGTGCCGACCGACCGCCGCGATCAGCCGCTCCGGCCGGTGGGTCACACCCGAGCCCGCGAGCGCGCGATAGATGGCGGCCAGGGCGGCGAGGCGGTCGCGCAACGCGACCGCACGGACGTGCCCGATCGCCGCGCGCTGGGCGGGAGTGAGGGCCGCGTCGACGGCGGCCGGACCGGTGGTGGAGTGCACGGCCATGGATCCTTCCTCGGCACCGGCCGGTGCGCATTTCGTTTCCGTCCCCGGCGGGCACCACGGGACGGGGCGGCGGGTGGGACCGGCGCTGGCGACGGCCGGTCGGCCGGCTGCGCCGCTGCGGCCGGGCCGGAGCCGGGCAGCCCGGGTGACGCGCCGGCGACCGCTGCTCGCGACCGGCATCGGCTCCAACAAGCGCCGTCCGTCGCGCTCGGGCCGATCTTCCCGGGCCTACTCCTCGCCGGCCCGGTCGGTGCCGAAGCCGTCGAGCGCCGCCCGCTCCTCCTGGCTGAGCAGCTCCTCGAAGAGCGTGATCTGCAGGCCGGCCGGGGCGTCGAGGCGCGCGTTGAGCGACTGCCACGGGGTCACCGTCGGCGGGGCGATCTCGGTGGCGCCGGCGGAGACCAGGCGGCGGGTGGCGGACCGGCTGTCGTCCACCTCGAACGCCACTCGGATCTTCGGGGCCACCTGGCGCCCGACCTCCACCTCGTCGATCATCCGCTTCTGCGCCGGGTTGGCGATCTCCAGCGTCGCCCGGCCGGCGTCGAGGATCACCACCCGGGCGTCCCCCTCCCCGGAGAACGCGGCCTGCTCGGGCAGGCCCAGCGCGTCACGGAAGAACGTGACCGCCGCCTCGTAGTCCTCCGCCTCCACGACCAGGCGGAGCTGGCGTACGGCGGGTGGGGGGCTGGGAGCGTCCGTCGTCATGTCCGCAGAGAGTAGTCGATCACCCTGGGCCGGGCAGTGACGGTTCACCCGCTCGGCCGGTACCGGGACCGAGGATTACAGTGGGAGGGCCGACCGGAAGGCGATGAATTGACTGTTGGTGCGGTGGTCGACCAGAGGGCCCTCGGTGACCACGTCTGCTGGGCCTGCGACGACGAGGCCGGCGCCCTCGACGGCGTCGGCCGTTCCGTCGCGCCCGGCACCCGCCGCGCTCGGCCCGCTCTGGGTGCCCCGGCGCGGGCGGTGGGGCCGGCCACTTTCGCGGCCCGGCCGCGTCCGGTGCGGCCGGTGACGCGCGGCGGCCAGGTGCCGAGCGCCCGCCGCCTGCCCGACCCGGCGGATGACACCGCCTTCCCCGCGGGACGGACGGGATGACCCCGGAGCCGAACGAGGCGGCGGAGGCGTTCGTACACGAGGGCCTCTTCTACCGCGATCCGGACGAGCTGCTGGCGGGCACCGTGCCCTTCGTCACCGGCGGTCTCACCGCCGGGGAACCGGTGCTGGTCGCGATGCCCGGCGCCAATCTGCGGCTGGTGCGCGACGCGGTCGGCGAGACGGACGGGGTGCGCTGGGCGGACATGACCGAGGCCGGGCGGAACCCGGGCCGGATCATCCCGTGGGTGTTGCAGGCGTTCATCGACCAGCATGCCGGGCGGCGGGTGCGGATCATCGGCGAGCCGATCTGGGCCGGACGCAGCGACACCGAGTATCCGGCCTGCGCCCAGCACGAGGCCCTGATCAACATGGCGTTCGTCGGCCGTGACGCCACCATCCTGTGCCCGTACGACGTGGCGGGCCTCGACGACGACGTGCTGACCGACGCGTACGCCACGCACCCGATCCTGGTCGACGATGCCGGCCGGCGGTCGAGCGGCGCCTACGCCCCGTCGGACGTGGTCGCCCGTTACAACCTTCCGCTGCCGGCACCGGCGGAACCGGTCGCGACGCTCAGCTACCGGTTCGACACCCTGCCCACCGTGCGCACGTTCGTCGCCGGGCACGGCCAGGTCGCCGGCCTGGACGAGGAGCGCGTGGCCGACCTGCAGATCGCGGTGACCGAGCTGGCCACGAACAGCATCGCGCACGCCGGGGGCGCCGGCGTGCTGCGGGTGTGGCGGACCGCCGAGCACCTGGTCTGCGAGATCCACGACGACGGTTGGCTGGCCGATCCGCTCGCCGGCCGGCTGACCCCGGCGAAGGACGGCATCGGCGGGCGAGGGCTGGTGATCGTGCAGGCGCTCTGCGACCTGGTCCGGGTGCACAGCACCGCCGCCGGGACGACGGTCCGCCTGCACATGCGCCGCCCGGCCTGACCGGCTTCGGCCGGCGGCCGGGCCCGGCGCACGTGCCCGTCAGTGCCCGCGGGCCAGCCACTCGCCCAGGTGCGGGGCCTCCGCGCCGATGGTCGTGCTGTCGCCGTGCCCGGTGTGCACCACCGTCTCCGGCGACAGCGTGAGCAGCCGGTCCCGGATCGAGGCGACGATCGTGCCGAAGTCGCTGTACGAGCGCCCGGTGGCGCCCGGCCCGCCCGCGAAGAGGGTGTCTCCGGTGAACACCACGCCGAGCGCCGGCACGTGGAAGCTGCACGCGCCCAGGCTGTGGCCGGGGGTGTGCAGGACGGTCAGCGCGACCCCGGCGACCTCGACGGCCTGCCCGTCGCGCAGGTCGCCGCCGGGCGCCTCGTCGGGGTGCACCATGTCCCACAGCACCCGGTCGGCGGGGTGCAGCAGCACCGGTGCGCCGGTGGCGCGGGCCAGCGCCGGCGCCACCCGTACGTGGTCGTCGTGGGCGTGCGTGGCGAGGATCGCCCGTACCCGCCGGTCGCCGACGGCCGCCAGGATCGCGTCGACGTCGTGCGGGGCGTCGACGACGACGCACTCGGTGTCGTCGCCGAGCACCCAGACGTTGTTGTCCACGTCGAAGGTCTGACCGTCGAGGGAGAACGTGCCGGAGGTGACGGCGTGGTCGACGCGGGCCGCCATCAGAAGACCACCACCGAGCGGAGCACGTCGCCGCGGTGCATCCGGGCGAACGCCTCCTCCACCTGGTCCAGCGCGATCTCCTCGGTGACGAAGGCGTCCAGGTCGAGCCTCCCCTGCAGGTAGAGCTCAGTGAGCATCGGGAAGTCCCGGCTGGGCAGGCAGTCGCCGTACCAGCTGGACTTCAGCGAGCCGCCGCGTCCGAAGACGTCCAGCAACGGCACGTCGACGGTCATCTCCGGCGTCGGTACGCCCACCAGCACGACCGTGCCGGCCAGGTCTCGGGCGTAGAACGCCTGCTTCCAGGTCTCGGGGCGACCGACCGCGTCGATCACCACGTCGGCGCCGAAGCCGCCGGTGGCGGCGCGGATCGCCTCGACCGGGTCGTCCTCGCGGGCGTTGACCGTGTGGGTGGCCCCGAACTTCCGGGCCCAGTCGAGCTTGCGGGGGTCGGTGTCCACCGCGATGATCGTCGTCGCGCCGGCCAGTGCCGCCCCGGCGACGGCCGCGTCCCCGACGCCGCCGCAGCCGATCACGGCCACGGAGTCGCCCCGGGTGACCCCGCCGGTGTTCATCGCCGCGCCGAGACCGGCCATCACGCCGCAGCCGAGCAGCCCGACGGCGGCGGGCCGGGCGGCCGGGTCCACCTTCGTGCACTGGCCGGCGTGGACCAGCGTCTTCTCGGCGAAGGCCCCGATGCCCAGCGCCGGGGCGAGCTCGGTGCCGTCGGTGAGGGTCATCTTCCGGGCCGCGTTGTGGGTGGCGAAGCAGTACCAGGGGCGGCCGCGGCGGCAGGCGCGGCACACCCCGCAGATCGCCCGCCAGTTGAGCACCACGAAGTCGCCCGGGGCGACGGAGTCGACGCCGTCGCCGACCTCCTCCACGATGCCGGCGGCCTCGTGCCCCAGCAGGAAGGGGTAGTCGTCGTTGATGCCGCCCTCCCGGTAGTGCAGGTCGGTGTGGCAGACCCCGCAGGACTGGATCCGCACGACCGCCTCGCCGGGCCCGGGATCGGGAACCACGATCGTGGTCACCTCGACCGGCGCGCCCTTGCTGCGGGAGATGACTCCCCTGACCTGCTGGCTCACGATCTCCTCCTGCTCCACGCCGGCGCGCCGCGCCGCCGTCCTGCGGGTGCGCTGCCGCGGCACCGTCGATGACGTCCCTCGCGAAACTACCGCCGATCATGCCGGTCGTCCCAGCGCCGGCTCGTAGCGGTTATCGCCGCTCGGGCCGGGTAGGCGGGGGCACGTTTCGACAGTCGGACGGGAGTGCGCCATGAAGGTCAGCCATCTGCCGCTGCGGGTCAGCATCGGCGCGTTCGTGCTCAACTCCGGCCTGGGCAAGCGGAGCCTGGAAGGGGAGGCGGCGCAGGGCGTGCACGCGATGGCCGCCGGCGCGGTGCCGCAGCTCGGGCAGCTCGAACCGGACCGGTTCGCCCGGCTGCTCTCCCGGGCCGAGATCGCCCTGGGCGCCGCGCTGCTCGCGCCGTTCGTCCCGTCGGCGCTGGTGGGCCTGGGGCTGTCCGCGTTCGGCGCGGGTCTGGTGCAGCTCTACCTCAAGACGCCGGGGATGCGCGAGCCGGGCAGCCTGCGGCCCAGCCAGCAGGGCATCGGCCTGGCCAAGGACGTGTGGCTGCTCGGGGCCGGCCTGACCCTGGTGCTGGACGACCTGACCCACCGCCGCCGGCGCCCCCGCCGCCGCTGGGGCGCCTGACCCTGCCGCCCGGGGATCGCGCCGCCGTCGCCGCGGCACGGACGGCGGCCGCCCGGGCCGCGGACCGGGACGCCGCCGACGCAGCAGGGCCACGGCCGCCCACCGCCGCCCGACCGCGGGCGCGACCGCCGGGGTTCAGCGCGTGTCGGGGGTACGCTGCCGCGCGGCCGCAGCGCGGCGGGCGGCGTTACGGTAGCGCAGGACCTGCACCGCGCCGAGCGCCCAGAGGGCGTACTGCACGGCGAAGGCCCAGCGGAACGCCGCCAGGTCGGGGGCGGCCCGACCGGCCGGCGTGGCCAGGTCGAGCACCACGCCGACGGCCAGCACCAGCACGATCGAGGCCACGAAGCCGCCGACGTTGACGACGCCGCTGGCGCTGCCGATCCGGTTGACCGGGTTGGCGGTGCGCGCGTAGTCGAACCCGATCATGGAGCCGGGGCCGTTGACCGCCAGCACCAGCACCAGCGTGACGAGCAGCCAGCCCGGCGAGCGTCCCGGCCACGCCAGCACGACGGCCCAGACCACGGCGGTGGCGCCGGTGATCGCGAAGACCAGTACCGAGCGGCGGAACGGGTGCCGGGCGCAGAGGTGCGCGACCACCGGCCCGGACAGGAACGTGCCGACGGTCATCAGGGTGAGCAGCGACGCGGCGACCGTGGGGCTGAGCCCCTGCCCCTGCACGAGGAAGGGGTATCCCCAGAGCAGGGCGAACACCGCGCCGGAGAACTGGGTGACGAAGTGCGTCCACAGCCCCAGCCGGGTGCCGGGCTCGGCCCAGGCGGCGCGGAGTTCCCGGCGGACGGCGGCCAGGCCGGGCGCCGGGCCGGGCGCGGTCTCCCGGTGCGGGGTGTCCCGGACGGCGACGACGACCGTCAGCAGCACGGTCGCCCCCACCGCCGCGGCCGTGAGGAAGGCGGGTGTCCACCCCGCGCGGTGCAGCAGCGCCACCAGGGGTACGGCTCCGAGGATGGCTCCGAGCTGGCCCAGCGTCCCGGTGAGCTGGGTCATCAGCGGGTTGCGCCGCCCCGGGAACCAGAACGCCACGATCCGCAGCACGCTGATGAAGGTCATCGCGTCGCCGAGCCCGACCAGGACGCGTGCGGCGACGGCGAGGCGTACGTCGGTGGCGAGGGCGAAGCAGAGCTGACCGGCGACCATCAGCGCGCCGCCGGCGACGAGCAGCCGCCGGGAGCCGAACCGGTCGAGGAGCACACCGACGGGCACCTGCATCAGCGCGTACACGGCGAGTTGGGCGACGGAGAAGGTGGCCAGCACCGAGGCGTTGATCTCGAAGCGGTCCGCCGCGTCGACCCCGGTGACGCCGAGCGAGCTGCGGTGGAACACCGCGGCCACGTACGCGCTCACCGCCACGCCCCAGACCAGCGCGGCGGCCCGGCGCCGCGCGGCCGGCGCGGGCGCCGGGGCGGTCAGCACGCTCACCGCAGCGCCCGCAGCACGTCCGCGGCGTTGTCGATGTGCGCGGCGACGGCGGCAAGCCACCGTCGCGGGTCGTCGGAGTCGAGCGCGGCGAGCTGGTCGGCGTGCTCGGTCAGCGCGGTCTCGGCCCAGCCGGGCGAGAGCCGGAAGCTGGCCTCGCCCATCCGCAGCTGCCGGTCGCGCAGCCGCTGGTACAGCTCGGCGAGAATCTCGTTGCCGGCCGCGTCGACCACGGTGGCGTGGAAGGCGCGGTCGGCCTCCATCAGCGCGGTCAGGTCGCCGGCGGCGTGCGCGGCTCGCATCTCGGCCAGCCGGGCGGCGAGGGCCTCCCGCAGGGTCGCCCGCCGGGGCCAGACCCGCTCGGCGGCGTGCAGCTCGACCAGCCGCCGTGCCTCGATCACGTCGGTGATCTCCCGCGCGGAGACCGGGCGGATCAGCGCGCCCCGCTTGGGATAGAGCCGGACCAGTCCCTCGGCCTCCAGGCGCAGCAGCGCCTCGCGGACGGGGGTGCGGGACACGCCGGCGGCCTCGGCGATCTCCCCCTCGCTGACCAGCGACCCGCCGGGGTGCAGCTGCTCCAGGATCGCCCGCTTGAGGTAGCGGTAGGCGCGCTCGGCGGCAGACGGCGCGGCGGTCCAACGGGAAGGCGAGGGATGCGTCATGTATCTATGATGCGTTCCTGTCGTCGCCGGGCCCGGTCGACCCGGTCCCGGGTGGCGCGCGCCACGGCGGGAGCGCGCGGCGTGGGCGCGGCCCCGGCCGGGCCCGCCGCTGGCCCGGAACCCCCGGGGTGCCCCGCCCGCCGCCTCAGCGCGGGCGCAGGGCGAGCAGCCCGTCCGGGTCGACGTCGAACCCGACCGCGAACGGCGGGCCGAAGCCGCCCAACAGGTCGGCGAGCCAGCGCGCCGCGGAGGGCGCCCGTTCCAGCCGCATCCGGCGCATCCGCACCGGGGCCGCCCGCAGCCGCCGCAGCGCCCCGGTCGCCGCGTCGAGGGTGGGCAGCCACAGCAGCCGCAGCTCCGGCCGGTACGCCTCCTGCCCGCCGATGCCCTCGTAGTCGTCGACGAGGTCGCCACAGCCGTAGAGGATCAGCCGGTCGCGGTACACCTCGACCGGGCGCGGATGGTGCGACGAGTGGCCGTGCACCACGTCCACTCCCGCGTCGACCAGGCGGTGGGCGAAGTCGACGTGCCCGCTCGGCACGTCGTACCCCCAGTTGGAGCCCCAGTGCACGGAGACCAGCACCCGGTCGTGCGGCCCGGCCACGGCGGCGATCCGGCCGGCCAGCGCCTCCGCCGACGCGGCCGAGACCTCCGGCAGGTACGCCACTCCGGGCGCGTCGGCGGTGGCCGCCCACGGCGGGGGCACGCCGCTCGACGGGGCGGCCACCGACCAGACCAGCAGGTGGCGGCCCGCCGCGAGCGGCACCCGGGCGGGCGACCAGGCCGACGCCGCGTCCCCGCCGGCGCCGGCGGTGGCGATGCCGGCGCCGGCCAGCGCGTCGAGGGTGTCGGCCAGCCCGATCGTGCCGAAGTCGAGGCTGTGGTTGTTGGCCAGCGCGCAGACGTCGAGCCGCGCCGCGGTGAGGCAGGACAGGTTCCGCGGGTGCATCCGGTAGTGGATCTCCTTGGCCGGGGCGTGCTCGCCCCGGCCCGTCACCGCGGTCTCCAGGTTGACCACCCGCACGTCCGGCCGGAGCGCGTCGAGCAGGTCGAGCGCCTCGCCCCACGGCCAGGCCGGCGGCGCCGGGCGCGGGACGGGACCGCCGGCGGCCTCGGCCAGCTCGACGTAGCCACGCGCGCTCCGGACGGCCGGTTCGCGCAGCTCGGGCGGGCCCGGCGCGGGCAGGATCGCGTCCACGCCCCGGCCGGTCATCACGTCGCCGCCGAGGAAGAGGGTCACATCGGGCATCCGAGGTGCTTTCCCCGCCGGAGCGCGCGCTCACCTGCGGATGAGGTGCGCGGTGGGGCGTGCGGGGCGTGATCCGGGGGTAGCAGGGGCGCCATGACCGACGTGACCGTGGTGGTGGCGACCCGCAACCGGCGGGGCCAGTTGCTGGAGGTGCTGGGCCGGCACACCGGCCCGGTGATCGTGGTGGACAACGGCTCCGACGACGGGACGCCCGAGGCGGTGGCGCGGGCGTACCCGGCGGCGCGGGTGGTGCGCCTCGGCCACAACGCCGGCGCCGGGGCGGCCCGCAACGTCGGGGTCGAGCTGGCCGACACCCCGTTCGTGGCGTTCGCCGACGACGACTCGTACTGGGCGCCGGGCGCGCTGGACGAGGCGGCGCGGCTGCTGCGCGCGCACCCGCGTACGGGGCTGCTGGCCGGGCAGGTGCGGGTGGGTCCGCAGGGGCGGCTCGATCCGGTGTCGGCGGCGATGGCGCGGGCCCCGCTGGGTGTCCCGCCGGGCGCGCCCGGGCCCGCCGTGCTGGGCTTCCTGGCCTGCGCGGTGGTGCTGCGCCGCGAGGCGTTCCGGCAGGTCGGCGGCTTCGCCGAGCGGCTGGGCACGTACGGCGAGGAGGCGCTGCTGGCGATGGACCTGGCCGCCGCGGGCTGGCACCTGGCGTACGTCGAGCAGGTGGTCGCCCACCACCTGCCGCTGCCCGCCGGGCGGGACCGGCGGGCCCGGCACCGGGCGGAGGCGCGCAACCGGCTGCTCACCGCGGCGCTGCGGCGGCCCGTCGGGGTGGTGCTGCGCGCGGCGGCGGAGGCGCTGCGGGAGCCGGCCGGTCGGCGGGGGCTGCTCGACGCCGGCCGCGAGCTGGGGTGGGTGCTGCGCCGGCGACGCCCGCTCCCGGCCCCGGTGGAGGCGGCCCTGCGCACCCTGGAGCGGGGCGGGCCCGGTACGCCGGTGGCGACGCCCGGCCCGGCGGCGGAGGCCGTCACCGCCGCGAACTGACCCGGACCGACCGGCGGGCGGCCGGGCGAACCGACCCGGGCGGGCCGCCGGCCGGCCTATGGTGAGGGCGGATCGGACGGGCGCGAGGAGAGGCCGGTGACCACGACCCGGGGGCTGCGGCCGTGGTACCGCCCGATGGTGGCCCGCCGCCCGGACGAGGCGCACCGCTCGGCCACGCCGCTGGAGCTCTTCTTCGACCTCTGCTTCGTGGTGGCGGTGGCGCAGGCGGCAGCCGGCCTGCACCACGACGTCGTCGAGGGGCACGCCGGCGACGCGACGGTCAGCTACCTGCGGGTCTTCTTCGCGATCTGGTGGGCGTGGATGAACGTCACCTGGTTCGCGTCCGCCTACGACACCGACGACGACGTCTACCGGATCACCACCCTGGTCGAGATCGCCGGGGCGCTGGTCCTGGCCGCCGGGGTGCCGCAGGCGTTCGCCGAGGGCGACTTCACCACCATCACGTACGGGTACGTGGTGATCCGGCTGGCCGCCGTGGTGCAGTGGACGCGCGCGGCGGCCGGCGACCCCGCGCACCGCCGGACCGCCCGCCGGTACGCGCTCGGGGTGGCCGTGGTGCAGGCCGGCTGGCTGGCGCGGCTGCTGCTGCCGGTCGACTGGCTGGGGCCGTCCTTCCTGCTGCTGGCCCTGGCCGACCTGCTGGTCCCGGCGGTGGCCGAGCGGGCCGGGACGACCCCGTGGAACCCGCGGCACATCGCCGAGCGGTACGGGCTGTTCACGTTGATCGTCCTCGGCGAGGTGGTGTTGGCGACCTCGGTCGCGGTGCAGACCGGGGTGGACGCCGGCCAGGGGGAGCTGTGGCCGCTGGCGGCGGCGGGGGCGGTGATCGTCTTCGCGCTGTGGTGGCTCTACTTCGACCGGCCGGTCGAGGTGCCCACCCGACTGCGCGCGACGCTGGTGTGGGGGTACGGCCACTATCTGATCTTCGCGGCGATCGCCGCGGTCGGGTCGGGGCTGTGGGTGGCGGTCGACCGGGAGCGCCACCTCGGGCACGTCGGCGGTGTCGCGGCGGGCTACGCCACGGCGGTCCCGGTGGCCGTCTGCCTGCTCGCCGTCTGGGTGCTGCTCGTGCGCCCGCAGCGGGAGGGCCCGGTGTCGGCGGCGTTCCCGGTGATCGCGGCGCTGGTGCTGCTCGCCCCGCTCGGACCGGCCCCGGTGTACGTGGTGGCGGCGCTGCTGTTCGCGCTGGTGGCGGTGACGGTGGTCGCCCGGCGGCGGGCGACCCGCACGGGCGGGCGCGGGCGGACGCCCGGGCCGCCCTGACGCCCCCGCCGGCCGGGTGCGGCCGATCCGTCAGCCGCCGTCCACCACCGCCGGCCGGACCGTCAGCCGGCCTCCACCACCGCCGGCCGACCCCCGACGGGTGGAACGGGGTCGCCGGGCGGGGCGGCGGCGGGCGGGGCGGCGGCGTCCGGCCCCGCCGTGGACCAGAAGTCGACGAGCAGGCGGTGGAACTCCTCGGCACACTCGATCTGCGGCATGTGCCCGCAGTCGCGGAACAGGTGGGTGCGGGCCCTGGGCAGCCGTGCCCGGGCCGCCTCGAGGTGCGTCGCCGGCAGGATCAGGTCCTTGTCGCCCCACACGACGAACGTGGGGATGTCCAGCCGCTCCACCTCGGCCAGCAGTTCCTCCCGCCACTGGGGGCTGATGCCCCGGAAGGTGCCGAGGTGGTGGGCGGTCTCCAGCATCACCCGGGCCGCGTACGGCAGGCGGGCCACCTCCAGGGTGTACGCGACGCGGTCGGCCGTGGCAAAGGCCGGGTCGTGGAAGAGGGACAGCTCGACCCGGCGGGCGGCCCACCGTCTGGGCCGCAGCAGCAGCCGGCCCAGCGGGCGCAGCGCGAGCAGCCGCAGCGCGATGGTCACCTCCCGGCCGAAGCCGGCGCTGTTGACCAGCGTCAGGGTGGCCACCCGGCCCGGCTCGGACGCCGCGAGCCGCATGGCGATCGCCCCGCCGAGGGAGTTGCCGACCAGGTGCGCCGGCCGGTCGACGCCGACGGCGTCGAGGTAGCGGCCGACGAACTCCGCAAGCGCCGGCAGGGTGCAGGGGCGGGTCATCGGCAGCGACCCGCCGTAACCGGGCAGGTCGACGCTGTGCACGCGGAACCGGTCGGCGAGCCGCTCGTGCAGCTCGGTGAAGTCGCGCAGGGTGCGGCCGATGCCGTGCAGCAGCACCACCGGCGGTCCTTCGCCGTCGACGCGGTGGCAGACCCGCCGGCCGTCGACGGTGACGTGCCGGGGTCGGCGCGCGGCCGGGGCGGTCATGCCGGCTCCCCGGCCGGGTCGGTGGCGGGGGCCGCCTCGGGTTGCCGTTGCGCCGGTGCGGGCACGGCGCGACGGGTGGGGCCGCCGGCCACCCGGTTGAGCCCGAACGCCAGGATCCGCGGGTACGCCGCCGGCGCCACCCGGGCCAGCAGGTCGGGCAGCTTCGCCGACCAGCCGATCAAAACCCGGCCCCGGCGGCGTCGCACCCCGCGCAGGATCACCTCGGCGGCCCGGGCGGGATCGATCGTGAGCAGCTTCTCGAACTGCCGGCGACCGGTCTCGAACTCCTCCGGCGAGACGCCGCTGCCCACCCGGGCGTTCTGGGCGATCCGGGTGCGGATGCCGCCCGGGTGCACCGAGGTCACGCCGATCCCGTCGTCGGCCAGCTCCTGGCGCAGCGCCTCGGTGAAGCCGCGGACGGCGAACTTGCTGGCCGCGTAGGCGGTCTGCCCGGCCGGGGCGATGATCCCGAAGAGGCTGGAGACGTTGACCAGGTGCGCGCCGGGTTCCGCCCGCAGGGTAGGCAGCAGCGCGTGGGTCAGCTGCACCACAGCCCGGAAGTTGACGTCGACGACCCAGCTGAACTCGTCGAGGGTCACCTGGTCGAACCGGCCGCCCAGCGCCACCCCGGCGTTGTTGACCAGCAGCCGGACCGCCGGGTGCCGCTGCCGGACCTCCTCGGCCACCCGCGCGGTCGCGGCGGCGTCGGCCAGGTCGACCAGATAGGTGGTGAGCTGCCGGTCGGGGTGCGCGGCGCGGACGGCCGCGACGACGGCGTCGAGCCGCCCCGCGTCGCGGTCGAGCAGCACCAGGTCGCTGCCCCGGCGGGCCAGCGCGTGGGCGAGGGCCTCCCCGATCCCGCTGGCGGCGCCCGTGACGACGGCCGTGCCGCCCGTGAAGACGAACCTACGCACGGACGGTCCTCCTCTGCGGTGTGCCGGCGTGGGAGAACCGCACGCCGGAGTCGGTCAGTCGGCCGTGCCGCATCAGCAGCACGTCCCGGGGATAGTTCTGGTGCAGCCGCCAGGGCGCCCGCGCGCCCTGCTTGGGCAGCGTGTCGACAATGCGCAGCACGTACCCGGCCGTCAGGTCGATGATCGGCGACAGCTCGCCGTCGGGAGGCGGGAGCGGGGTGACGACCTGCTGGCCGGTGCGGTCGAGGTGGCGCAGCAGCCGGCAGACGTAGCCGGCGACCAGGTCGGCCTTGAGCGTCCACGAGGCGTTGGTGTAGCCGATGGTCATCGCGAGGTTCGGCACCCCGGAGAGCATCATGCCCTTGTAGGCGACCGTGCCGGCCAGGTCCACCTCGGCGCCGTCGACGGCCAGGGTCATGCCGCCGAGGGCGAGCAGGTTGAGCCCGGTGGCGGTGACCACGACGTCCGCCGTCAGCTCCGCGCCGGAGGAGAGCCGGATGCCGCGTTCGGTGAAGGTGTCGACGGTGTCGGTGACCACCGACGCCCGGCCGGTCCGCAGCGCGGCGAACAGGTCGCCGTCGGGCACCACGCACAGCCGCTGGTCCCAGGGGTCGTAGCGGGGCGAGAAGTGCCGGTCGACGTCGTAGCCGGCCGGCAGCCGGCTTCGGGCGGCGCGCAGCAGCAGCCGCTTCACCAGGGCGGGGGCCCGCCGGCTGAGCTGGAAGTTGGCGGTGGCGAGCAGGACGTTCTTCCAGCGCACCACCGGATACGCGGCCTTCGCGGGCAGCCAGCGCCGCAGCGCGTCGGCGAGCACGTCGCGCGACGGCAGCGCCATGACGTACGTGGGTGAGCGCTGGAGCATCGTCACGTGGGCGGCGCGCGCGGCCATCGCCGGCACCAGGGTCACGGCGGTGGCGCCGCTGCCGATCACCACCACGCGCTTGCCGCTGTGGTCGAGGTCCTCGGGCCAGTGCTGCGGGTGCACGATCCGCCCCGCGTACCGCTGTGTGCCGGCAAACTGCGGGGCGTAGCCGGCGTCGTAGCGGTAGTAGCCCGAGCAGGCGAAGAGGAACGAGCAGGTCAGCTCGACCGTCTCGGCGGTGTCGCCGCGGTGGGCGCGCACCGTCCAGCGGGCCCGTTCGCTGTCCCACTCGGCGCGTACGACGCGGTGCCGGAAGCGGATGTGGTCGGTGACGCCGTACTCCCGCGCGGTCCGTCGGACGTAGTCGCGGATGGCGTCGCCGTCGGCGATGGCCTTCGGGTCCGTCCACGGCGCGAACGAGTAGCCGAGGGTGAACATGTCGGAGTCGGACCGGACGCCGGGGTAGCGGAACAGGTCCCACGTGCCGCCGATCGCGTCACGGGCCTCCAGCACCGCGTACGTCTTTTCCGGACAGTCGCGGCGCAGGTGGCAGGCGGCGCCGATGCCGGACAGGCCGGCACCGACGATGAGCACGTCGACGTGGTCGGTGGCCATCTCGTCTCCCGTCGGCGGTGTGACACCGGACACTATCCACGGCCGTCGACGACAGTCAACACCCTGTCGAGTGCCGTCGACAGGGTGTTGATCCGGGGTAGAGTCAGCGGCCATGACGCCCGCCCGTACGGCCGCCGGGAACGCCACCGCGCGCGGACGGCGCGCGGCGCGCTCCGCCGGGGACGAACGCGAGGTGGCGATCCTGGCCACCGCCGAGCGGCTGCTGCGCCAGCGGCCCGTCGCCGACATCTCCGTCGACGACCTGGCGCGCGGCGCCGGCATCTCCCGACCCACCTTCTACTTCTACTTCCCGTCCAAGGACGCGGTGCTGCTGACGCTGCTGGACCGGGTCACCGAGGAGGCCGACGCCGCGGCCGGGGACGTGCTGGAGCGGCTGGCCGAGGACCCGCGGGCGCGCTGGCGGGAGCTGATCGACCGGTTCCACGAGACGTTCGGCGCGCACCGGGCGGTGGTGCTGGCCTGCGCCCAGGTGCGCGGCACCAACGCCGAGGTGCGCCGGCTCTGGGCGAGCGTGCTGGAGCGCTGGGTGCACGCGATCGAGACCGCGATCGAGGCCGAGCGTCGCCGCGGCGCGGCGCCCGACGGCGTGCCCGCCCGCGACCTGGCCATCGCGCTGAACTCGATGAACGAGCGCGTCTGGTACGCCACGTTCGCCGGCGACGGGCCGGCCGTGGCCGAGCGGGACGTGGTCGACGTGCTGCTCGACGTCTGGCTGGCCGCGATCTACCACAGCACCGCTCCCCCGCCGGCCTGACCCGCCGCGGCGCCCGCGCCGGGAAGCCGAACGCGACGTCCGATCGCCGCCAGCATCGGCCCCGGCGGTGCCGCAGAGTCGGGGTCGGGGCCGCCACCGCGGCCCCGCTCGACGGTGAGAGGTGGAGAAGGTGCACGTGGTTCCCGGTCTGAAGGTGCTCTACTTCGGGACGCCGGTGGTGCTGGTCAGCTCGCGCAATCCCGACGGCACGGCGAACCTCGCGCCGATGTCGTCGGCGTGGTGGCTGGGGCAGCAGGCCATGCTCGGGCTCGGCAACAGCGGCCGGACCACCGCCAACCTGCTGCGCGAACGCGAGTGCGTACTCAACCTGCCCTCCTCGGCGATGGTCGACGCGGTCGACCGGATCGCGCTCACCACCGGCCGGCCGGACGTCCCGGAGCACAAGGTGCGGCAGGGTTACCGGTACGAGCCGGACAAGTTCGCCCTGGCCGGGCTGACCGCGCAGCCCTCGGAGCTGGTCCGGGCGCCCCGGGTCGCGGAGTGCCCGGTCCAGCTCGAGTGCCGGGTGATCGCGGCCCACCCGCTCGCCGGGGCCGACGTGCAGGCCACCGCCTTCCAGGTCGAGGTGCTGCGCACGTACGTCGAGGAGGAGCTGGTCATCCCCGGGACGAGCTACGTGGACCCGGTGCGCTGGGACCCGCTGATCATGAAGTTCTGCGAGTTCTTCGGCGGCGGGCACAACGTGCACCCGTCCCGGCTCGCCGAGGGCTGGCAGATGCCCCACCGGCTCGGCGTCGCCGCCGGCTGACCGCCGGGGGCCCAGCCGAGCGCCGGCCGGGACTCCACAGGGGAGGCCGCCGGGGACCCCACGTGTCGTCCCGTTGTGCCACCCTGGGGGCGACCGCCCGCGTCACCGGAGGTGATGGCCACGTTACGACTGTGCGAACTCGTCGCCGTGCCCGACACCGCGCCGGTGACCCTCGACGTCGCCGCCGGCGCGTCGGCCGCGCTGGTGGCCGACGCGCCCGTCGGCACCGCCGTCGCCCGTGTGGTGGCCGGGCTGGCCGCGCCGATCGCCGGTCAGGTGCTGGTCGGCGGCCGGGACGTCACCGCCCTGCCGCCGCCGCGCCGCCGGATCGCCTACGTCCCGGCCGGCGGCGCGCTGCTGCCCCACCTGACCGTGCGCCGCAACATCGCCTACGGCCAGCGCCGGCGGGAGCGGGTGCGGGAGGTCGCCGACGACTGGACGGCAACGGTGGTCGACCGGCTGGAGCTGGCGCCGACCCTGGCGTTGCGGCCGCACCTGCTGTCGGAGGCGCAGCGGTTCCGGGTGGCACTGGCGCGGGCGGTCGCCTGCCTGCCCGAGGTGCTGGTCATCGACCTGCCGCGCGGGCCGGCCGGCGGCGGGCGGCTCACCGACCTGGTCGGGCGGCTGTCCCCGCCGGACACTCCGGGCGCGGCCGTGCTGGTGTGCACGGCCGATCCGGGCGCGCTGGCCGACGTGCCGGTCGCCGCCGAGGTGCTCGGTTGACCCCGGCGGTGCGGTTGCGCCGCCGCGCCCTGCTGCGGGCCGCCGCGACGGCGGGCGCGACCGCCCTCGCCGGCTGTTCCCGGGCGGAGCCGTCGGTCCAGGTCGCGGTGGTGTGGAGCGGTGGGGAGCTGGCCCGGTTCCGCGAGGTGGTGGCCGGCTACGGCGGCGGCGTGCAGGTGATCAGCGCCGGCAACGACATCGACGCGTTCCTGCGTGCCCGCCAGCTTGCCGGCACCAGCCCCGACGTGGCGATCCTGCCCCGCTCGGGCCTGGTGGTGGAGTACGCCCGGCGCGGCTGGCTGCGCGAGCTCACCCCGGCCGCCAGCTACGCCCTGCCGCCCAACATGACCGACCTGCTCTCCGCCGACGGGCGGCGCTACGGCGTCTGGGTGAAGGCGGCCCACAAGTCGCTGTTCTGGTACTTCCCGTCGATGCTGCCCGAGCCGCCGCGGACGTGGGACCAGCTGGTCACGCTCACCCGGCGGCTCGGCGCGCGGGCCCGGACGGGCGACGGCCCGGCCCCGTTGGCCGTCGGCGCGGCCGACGGCTGGGTGCTCACCGACTGGTTCGAGAACGTGCTCGCCGACGTGGCCCCGCCCGGCTTCTACGAGGCGCTGGCCCACGGCGAGGCCGACTGGCGGGCCCGGCCGGTGCACGCCGCGCTGGACCGGCTCGCCGAGCTGTGGAGCGTCGCCGGCGCGTTCCCCGGCGGCGGCCGCCGCGCCCTGCTCACCCAGTACGAGGAGTCGGTGATCCAGCTGGTCCACCACCGGCGGGCCACGATGCTCTTCGAGGCCGACTTCGTCGACGACGTCGGCCGGCGGTTCCGCCGGGGCCCGGAGCGGCCGGAGACGTTCCGGTTCCCGGGCGCCCGGGTGGTCGGCGGTCCGCTGGTCGTCGGCGGCGACGCGGCCGTGGCCTTCGCCGGCTCGGCCCGCGGCGCGGAGCTGGTGCGCTGGCTCAGCGACGGCTCCGCGTTCCAGCCGTGGCTGCGCGCCGGCGGCTACCTCTCCCCCAACGTGTCCGTTCCGCTGGCGGACTACCACGACCCGGTCCGCCGCCGTCTCGCCGCCGAGCTGCGCACGGCCGAGGCGGTGCGCTTCGACCTGTCCGACCGGCTTCCCGGCCCGTTCACCGGCTCCGACGGGGTGGGCATCTGGCGGATCATGCAGGACTTCTTCGCCGACGTCACCGACGGGGTCGCGGCCGGCGAGGCGGCCCGGCGGGCCACCGGTCAGCTCGCGACGGCGGCCCGCTCGGCGGGGAGCGGCCGGTGAGCCGCGTGCTGGGCGAGCTGGCGGTCCTCGACGACGTCGGGCCACCCCGCCGCGGGCGGGCCTACCCGGCCGCGGGGGCCACCTCGGCGCTGCTGCTGCCCGCCCTGCTGCTGCTCGGCGGGCTGGTGGCGTGGCCGGTGCTGCGTACGCTGCACGCCAGCGTCACCACCGACGGCCGGTGGGTCGGCGCGGAGCACTACCGCGCCGCGCTGGCCGCGCCCGGCACCGGCGCGGTCGTGGGGCGCACGGTGCTCTGGGCGCTGGTCGTGCCCGCGGTGGTGACCGTGCTGGGCTACCTGCTCGCCGCCGCCTCGCGCCGCTCCCAGGAGGGTGGGCTGGTCCGGCTGATCCTGGTGGTGCCGACGGCGCTGCCGCTGGTGGTCACCGGCGTCACCTTCCGGCTGGTGTACGACCCGGACCCGCAGCGCGGCCTGGCCACCCTGGTCGCCGCGAGGCTGACCGGCCGGTCGGCGGCGGACGCGCCGCACCTGCTCGGTCCCGGCCTGGTCACGGTGGCGCTGATGTCGGCGTTCGTGTGGGCCTGGGTCGGGCTGGCCGTGCTGGTGTTCCGGGCCGCCCTCGACGCCGTCCCGCCGAGCCTCGCCGACGCGGTGCGCGCCTACGGCGGCAACCGCCGCGACGTGCTCTGGGACGCGCAGTGGCGGCCGCTGCTGCTGCGTACGGTCGCGGTGGTCTTCACCCTGGTGGCGCTCGGCACCGCCCGGACGTTCGACCTGATCCTGGTGCTGGCGCCCGGCTCGGTGCGCGACGAGGCGTCGGTGCTGGCGCTGCGGGTCTGGCAGACCTCGAACGGCGCCACCACCGGCGAGGGCGCCGCGCTCGGGGTGGTCTGGCTGGTGGCGGTGGCCGCCGGCATGCTGGTCGCGGCGCTGTTCGTGCGGCAGGGGTGGCCGCCGCCGCGGGATTCCACGCCCGTCGGGCCCGATCCGGCGATGCCGACGCCGCGCCGGTCGACCCGGCTGCTCGCCGCGGGCGCGGCGATCGCCTGGCTGGTGCCGCTGGGGGTGCTGCTCGCCACCTCGCTGCACGGCACGGTGGACGCGGCGGCCCGGGGCTGGTGGGCGAGCCCGCCGAGCCTCGCCTCCTACCGGGAACTGCTCACCGGCGTCGAGCTGTGGCGCACCCTGGGCTTCACGCTGGTGCTGGCGACCGTGGTGACCGCCGCGGTGCTGGCCGTCGCGCTGCTCGCCGCGTACCCCCTCGCCTGGTTGACGGGGCCCGCCGCCCAGGGCACCGGCCTGCTGCTGATGGCCGCCAGCATCGTGCCCGTGCAGGTGATCGCCGGGCCCGTCAACGAGGTGCTCGGGGTGGCGCTGTCCTCGGGCACGGCGCGCGGCCTGGCGCTGGTGCACGTCGCGCTGGGGGTGCCGTTCGCCGTGCTGGTGCTGCGCAACGCCTTCGCCGACCTGCCCGCCGAGCAGGTACGGGCGGCCCGGGTGGGCGGACGCCACTGGTGGAGCACGCTGCGGCTGCTCGCGCGGCACAACCGCCCGGCCGTCGTCGCCGTCGCGGTGCTGGAGTTCGTGCAGGTGTGGAACGACCTGGTGGTGGGCCTGCTGTTCAGCGGCCCGGGGGCGGTGCCGCTCGGGCTGTTCCTCGCCGGCCAGACCCGGGGCTTCGTGGCCAACAGCGGGGCCCTCGCCGCCGGCTCGGTGATCGCCTCGATCCTGCCGGTCCTGCTGGTGGTGCTGGCCCGCCGCCACCTCGTCGCCGGCCTGGTCGCCGGGGGCGTCCGGTGAGCGGGCAGGAGCCGGCCCACCGCTCCCGTCGGCCGCGACGGCTCAGCCTGCTGCTCGCGGTCGGCGGCGTGGTCGGCGGGACGGTCAGCGCCGTGCTCGGCAACGTCACCGGCAACCTCCTCTCCGAGCTGTCCGTCGCCCAGCTCGGCTCGGCGAGCGCCGGGGTGATCGTGCTCGGCCTCGTCGCCGCCGTCGTCGTGGAGTGGCGCCGCCAGCGGCAGCAGGCGGCCACCCCGGACGACGCCGAGGCCGCACCCGCCGTCGGCGCGCCCACCCTGCCCTGGCCCGCCGGGTTCACCGGGCGGGCCGGACACGTCGACGCGATCATCGACCTGCTGCGGAAGGAGCACGCGGTCGCGGTGGTCGGCCGGCGGGCCGTCGGCACCTCCGCCTGCGCGATCCAGGCCGCCAACCTGTGCCGGGAGGACTTCCCCGACGGCCAGTTCTACCTAGACCTGCGCCGGGGCGGCCGGCCGCACAGCGCCCGGCAGGTGCTCACCGCGCTGGCCCGGATCCTCGGCACCCGGCCGCCGGCGTCAGGCCGCGCCGATGCCCTCGCCGACGCGGCCGACGAGCTGAGCGGCCAGCTCGACGGCCGGGAGATCCTGGTCGTGCTGGACAACGTGGACGATCCCGCCCAGGTCCGGCCGCTGCTGCCGCCGACCGCCCGGGCCTGTCGGCTGCTGCTGGTCGGCACGCCCGCGCTGGACGCCCTGGAGGGGGTGGTGGCGCACGGCCTCGCCGAGCCGGACGCCGACGACGCGGTCGAGCTCTTCGCGGCCGCGGGCGCCGCCGCTCCCGTCGCCCGGCCGCACCGACCGGACCCCCGCACCGACCCGGCCGTACGCGCCCTCGTCGAGCTCTGCGGCCGGCAGCCCCGCACCGTGGCCGAGCTGGGGCGGCGTACGGCCCAGCACGGCTGGCGGCACGCCGACGTGCTCGACGCGTTGCGCCGCGCGGTGGACACGCCCCCGCACCAGCACGTCGCCGCCTCCCCGGCCACCCTGCTGGTGACCGCGCGGGACACCGCGTACCACGCGCTGGGCGGCGAGGCGCGGCGGCTGTGGCGGCTGATGTCGCTCAGCCCGGTGCCGCTGGACCGGCCGACGATCGCGGCGCTCGCCGGCCGCCGCCCGGACCGGGTGGCCGTGCTGCTGCACGAGCTGGCCGCCGGCGGGTTCGTCACCGGCGCGCCCGGCGACCGCTACGAGGTGCGCCCGCTGCTGGCCCCGTACGCCCGGATGCACCTGCGCGACGCGGAGCCGGCGCGGCGGCGGGTGGCCGCGCAGGCCCGGCTCACCCGGCACCTGGCCCGCCGGGCCGAGCGGCACGCGGCGAGCCTCGTGGTGGCCGGCTCGCCGCCCGACCGGGAGCCGACTCTGGCACTGGACGACGACCCGTACGGCTGGTTCGACCTGCACCAGGAGTTGCTGCTGGCCGTGGTGAAGGTGCCGGCGGGCGCCGCGGAGACCCTGCCGCGACGGGTGCGCCGCTGGTGGTTCCGGCTGGCGGTCGCGCTGTGTGGGTGGTTCGCCCACGCGGAGCGGCTCGGCGAGTGGGAGGAGGTGTGCCGCACCGTGCTCGCCACGCCCACGGCCGACGACCGGCCGGAGATCGCCGGCTGGGCGCACAACGAGCTGGGGGTGCTGCGCCGCCGCCGGGGTGACGCGCAGGGAGCGGCGACGGCGCTCAGCCTCGCGGTGGCGCAGCGGGGCCGACGCGGCACCGCCCAGGCCCGGATGAACCTCGGCCTGGTGCTGCTGGACCTGGGGCAGCTCGACGACGCGGTGGAGCACCTGGAACTGTCCCGACGGCACCGCTCCGGCGCGGACCGGGCCGGGCACGCGCTGACCGACCTCGGGATGGGCGCCGCCCGGCTGGCGCGGGGCGAGCTGGAGACCGCGCACCACCACCTGGTCCGGGCGGCGAACGCCTTCCGCGCGCTCGGCGACGCCCGCGGCTACGCGGCGGCGCTGACCAACCTGGTGCTGGTCCACGCCGGGCTCGGCGAGCATCTCGACGCGGCGCAGTCGTGGCGGGCGGCGCTGCGCGAGTACGAGTCCGTGGCCGACCCGACGAACCGGGCCGTCGCGTTGCTCAACGCCGGGGCGGCGCTGCTGGCCTCCGCGCCGGGCCAGGCGCGGCAGGCGTACGAGATGCTGGCGGAGAGCCGACGGCTGCGCGACGGACGGCCGACGGCGGGGCTGGGGCGCACGCTGCTGCACCTGGGCGACGCGGCGGCGGCCCTGGGCGACCCCGCCGAGGCGCGGCGGCACTGGGCGGACGCGGCCACGGTGTGTGAGGAGGCGCGCGACGCCGACGGCCAGGCCGCGGCGGACGCCCGCCTCGTCGGCGGCCTCGCCCCCGGCGAGGAGAGCAGCGCCTACGCACCCGCTGCGCCGCCACCCGGAGATCACGCGGGCACCTCGACCTCCACCCCGCCTGACTGAGGGCGGTGGTGCGTCGGATACTGGGGCATGCCCCACCGCGGTTCCTGGAGTCCGGCCGGGTTGGCAAGCGTGGTCGACGAGCAGGTGTTCGCCGAGTACGCGCTGTTCGCGCTGCAATCGCAGCACACAGCGGAGGTCGCCTTCGCCCTCGGAGTGCCCAGGGCCGACCGGCTGCTGTCGGCGGGACGCGGTGGCGTGGTGTTCCGCAGTGGTGGACCCGACCACTACGCCGAGGTGCGTGTGGAACTGTGGCCGCTACGGCCTCCCGCCATCGCCGGTGAGTGGGATGAGGTGGACGAGGCGCGGCTTGAGACGTCGGGTACGGAACTGCGGCTGGCCTCGCCCACCGCCTGGGTGGGCGACCACCCCGTGTTGCTGCCGGCTCCCGGCCGGTACCGGGTTCGTGCGGCTGTGGCAGGCCGAGAAGCGGCACGTGCCCGCGGGGGTTCAGGTCCCCCGTACCCGTCCGGTCTTGAGCGCTGGCTTGTTCAGCTCTGGCCCGCCTGAGCACGACGCGAGTACACCCGGACGACACCCCCGGCCGACGAGCGCGTGCGGCTGGCCGGCAACGCCACCGCCGCCGGCCGGCGGAGATGTTCACCTCCCAGGGCTGCAACAGCTGCCCGCCCGCCGAGGACGTGCTGTCCGAGATCGACCGCGACGCCCGGGAGCGGGGGAAGCCCGTCTACGCGCTCGGTTTCCACGTCGACTACTGGGACCACCTGGGCTGGGCAGACCCGTTCGGCGCCGAGGCGCCGCCGTGAGCGTCTTCCCGACGAGCTGTACCAGACGCCGAGGAGCTGGGCGGAGCGGGCGTATCCCAATCTGATCCACTACAACCGGCTCGACAGGGGTGGGCACTTCGCCGCCTGGGAGCAGCCGCAACTGCTGTCGGAAGAGCGCCGCGCCGCGTTCCGGTCGCTGCGTTAGCCGCCGACCCGCACCTGCGCGCCCACCTCGATCGGCGGGTCCGGACAGCTTACCTCCGAGCTGTCCGGACCCGCCGATCGACACGCCTTCACTTAGGGCTTGACCTAACCTTTGTCCGCCCGCATACTTAGGTACATGCCTAAGCGATCTGGTGACGGAGCTGGGGAGGTCGGCGCGGAGCTGGACGACGTCTTCCACGCGCTGTCGGACCCCACCCGCCGCCGGGTCGTCGAACGCCTCAGCCAGGGGCCGGCGACGACCAGCGAGCTGGCCGGCCCGTTCGACATGGCACTGCCGTCGTTCACCCAGCACCTGCGCGTCCTCGAGCGCGCCGGGCTGGTGACGTCGGAGAAGCAGGGACGGGTGCGCACCTACCGGCTCGCGCCCGAGCCGCTCGACCGCGTGGACACCTGGCTCGCCGGGCGGCGCGCACTGTGGACCCGGCGCCTCGATCAACTGGACGCACTTCTCTACGACCTGAAGGAGCAGCAGAAATGACCGCGTACACCCCGGACCCGAAGCTCGACCTCGTCCTGGAGCGCACCGTCGACGTCGCGCCCGAGCTGGTCTGGAAGGCCTGGACCACGCCCGAGCTGCTCGTGAAGTGGTTCGCCCCGAAGCCCTGGTCGACCTCGTCCTGCGAGATCGACCTGCGCCCCGGCGGCAGGTTCCACACCGTCATGCGCTCGCCGGAGGGCGAGGAGTACCCGAGCACCGGCTGCATCCTGGTGGCCGAGGAGAACAGGACGCTGGTCTTCACCTCCGCGCTGGGCCCCGACTTCCGTCCCCAGCCCGCCGGGGACGACTTCGCGTTCACCGCGGTGGTCAGTCTGGAGCCGGCCGGCAACGGCACGAAGTACACCGCCACGGCGATCCACGCCGACGCCGCGGCGAAGAAGTCGCACGAGGAGATGGGCTTCGTCGAGGGCTGGGGCGCGGCGCTGGACCAACTGGTCGAGGTCACGAAGGCCCTCTGACGGACGCGACGGGCGGGTGACCGGCAGGCCGGTCACCCGCCCCCGCACCGCGACGGCGACGACGCCTTTCCTACTAGCCGGGCCGAGGCGGCACCGCGCCGGCCGGCCAGCACGGCGGCGAGCACGCCCACGCCCTCCTCGATGTCCGACACCGTGTTGGCCGCGTAGCCGAGGACCAGCCCCGGCGGGTGCGGGCGCTGGCAGTGCCACGACAGCGGCTGCACCTTCACCCCGCGCTCCAACGCGGCCGCCGCCACCTCCGTGTCCGCCACCGTGCCGTCCAGCGTGACCGTCAGGTGCAGCCCGGCCGCCGCCCCCTGCACCGTCGCCCCCGGCACGTTCCGGACGATGGCGGCGACCATCGCGTCGCGCCGCCGCACGTGCCGTCGCCGCAGCAGCCGCAGCTGCCGCTCCAGCGCGCCCGAGGCCATCAGCTCGGCCAGCACCAGTTGCGGCAGCACCGCGTTGCCCAGGTCGGCGTTGCGTTTGGCGTCGACCACCGCGTCGCGGTGGCGCGGCGGAACCAGCAGCCAGCCGATCCGCAGGGCCGGCGCGAGCAACTTCGACACGCTGCCGGCGTAGCAGACGTGGTCGGGCAGCATGGCGCGCAGGGCGGGCACCGGGGGTCGGTCGTAGCGATGCTCGGCGTCGTAGTCGTCCTCGATGACCAGCCCGCCGGCCCGGGCCCACGCCGCGAGCTGGCGGCGACGGTCGCCGTCGAGGACCACCCCGGTCGGGAACTGGTGTGCCGGGGTCACCATCACCGCCGGCGCGCCGCTCGCGGCCAGCTCGTCGACCCGCAGTCCCGCGGCGTCGACCGCCACCGGCGGGGTGGTGACGCGCCAGTTGTTCAGGTGTTGCCGCACGCCGAGCGAGCCCGGGTCCTCCACGGCGACGGTGTCGACGCCGTGCGGGCGTAGGGCCTGGGCCAGCAGCCCCAGCGCCTGGGAGACGCCCGTCGTCACGATCACCTCGGCGGGGTCGACGGCGATTCCCCGGCTGCGGGCCAGCCAGGCCGCGACGGCCCGCCGCAGCGCGGGCGCGCCACGCGGGTCGCCGTAGCCGAAGTCCGGCGCGGCAAGGTGTCGCAGCACGGTCCGCTCGGCGCGCAGCCAGTCCGCCCGGGGAAAGGCCGCCAGATCGGGTACGCCGGGCGTGAGGTCGATCCGCGCGGGCGCCGTGCGCACGGCGTCGAAGATCCCGGTGCCCGGCGCGGGCGGGAAGAGCGCCGCCGGCGGGGGCGCGGCGGCCGGGCCCGGCGGCGCGGGCGCTGCCGCCGGCGCGGCCACGACCACGGTGCCCGCGCGCCCCCGGCCGGCGACGTGGCCGTCCTCCACCATCCGCTGGTACGCCTCCACGACGACGCCCCGGGAGACGCCGAGGTCGGCGGCGAGCACCCGGGTGGCGGGCAGGCGACCGCCGACGGGAAGCCGTCCGTCGGCGACGGCCCGCCGGAGCTGGTCGGCGAGCCAGTCGGCGCGGCGACCGGGCGGCGCGTCCGCGATGTCGAGGTGCAGGAAGTCCGACCCGGCGGTTATGGACCGGTCGGATGAGTCTGGTTTGGCTCTGCTCACCGGACCATCCTGGCAGCAGAGTGGGAGGCGTCGCCACACCCGCCCAACTCCCCGAGAGGACGACGATGACCGTCGCTTTCCTGATCACCTCGCTCGTCGTGGCCGCCACCCCCGGCACCGGCACGCTCTACACGCTCGCCGCCGGGTTGAGCCGGGGTGCCCGCGCGGGGCTGCTCGCCGCCGCCGGCTGCACGCTGGGGGTCGCCCCGCACCTGGCGGCGGCCGTCACCGGCCTGGCCGCGCTGCTGCGCTCCAACGCGGCGGCGTTCCAGGTGCTCAAGTACGTCGGGGTCGCCTACCTGCTCTACCTGGCGTGGGTGACGTGGCGGGACCGGAGCGGGTTCACGGTCGACGCGCCGGAGCCCGCACCGTCGGCCGCCCGGGTGATCGGGGTGGCGGTGCTGTCGAATCTGCTCAACCCGAAGCTGACCCTCTTCTTCGTCGCGTTCCTGCCGCAGTTCGTCCGCGCGGACGAGCCGGACCAGGTCACCCGGATGCTCGGGCTGGGCGCGGTGTTCATGCTGATCACCTTCGCGGTGTTCGCCGCGTACGGGATTCTCGCCGGCACCGTCCGCGACCGGGTGCTGGCCCGGCCGGCGGTCACCCGCTGGCTGCGCCGCGGCTTCGCCGGCTCGTTCGTCGCGCTCGGGCTGCTGCTGGCCCGCGCCGAGGCCTGAGGAGGAGGCGACCGTGTACTTCCAGCACTCCCCCGAGGTCTGGGCCGCACACCCCGGGCTCGTCGCCGGGATCCTGTACGCCGAGGGCGTCGGCGGCCCGCCCCGCGCCGGGCTGCCGCTGGGCGACCTGCACGCGGTGGCCCGGGACCGGCTGTCCGGCGGCACCGAGGCGAGCTTCCCGGAGATCCAGGCATGGCGGCGGGCGTTCTCCCGGATGGGGCTGGCTCCGACGAGGTACCGGTGCGCGGCGGAGTCGCTGCTGCGGCGGCTGCGCACCGAGGGGGGCCTGCCCGAGGTGCATCCGCTGGTCGACCTGGGCAACGCCGTGTCCGCCGCGTACGCCGTCCCGGTCGGCATCCTCGACGTGCCGCGGATCGGCGGCGGAATCGAGGTGCGGCCGGCGCGGGGCGACGAGCGCTACCTGACCTTCGCCGGCGCCGAGGAGCACCCGGACCCGGGCGAGGTGATCTTCGCGGACCCCCGGGGGCGGGCGCACGCCCGGCGCTGGACCAACCGGCAGAGCGGCTGGTCGGCGGTGCGCGAGGACACCGCGACCGTCCTGGTGGTGGTCGAGGCCATGCACGAGGGGGCGGAACGGGACGTGCCCGTCGTGCTCGACGCGATCGGCCGCGAGCTGCGGCGCGGTTGGTCCGCGCCGTGCCGAAGCGCCCTGCTGAGCCCGGCCGCTCCGCGCGTCGAGTTCTGAGCGCCCGGGCTCCGCTCGGAGGGACGGTCAGATGTTCGACGAGTCGGCCGGCACGTCGGCCGGGAGCGGGGGCGCCCCGACCGGCGTGCCCGCCCTCGGCAGGACAGGCCGACCGTGTCCGCCATCGGCATCACCGTGGGAACGTTCTCGCCGCCCATGCCGCCCTGCCGACCCGTCGACGGATCGAGCGTAGCCAGCCCGACCCGAGGGGTGACGGCGACGTGCTGGCCGACCGCGCCCGACGTGACCGAACAGCCGCCGCTCAGCCGCGCGTCAGCTCGGCAACTCGCGCCAGGCCGGGTGATTTCCGCGCCAGGCACCGGCGAGGATGACCGCCGAGGCCCGTCCGGGGCACTCCTGCACCCGGGAGCGGCCGGACGCGCCGCCGATCTGCACCTGTACGTCCCAGCGTTGCCCGTCCGTGCGGATGTACACGTCCCGGCGCCCACGCTGGGACGTGTCGCCGTTCCACCAGTGCTTCTCGACCCTCACCCGCCGACCGTATAGCAATTCGGCCGCGGACGGCACAGCGCCCGCGTCGCCTTTACCGGACCGACACCCTCGACGGGCTCTTCGACACGCCCACGGCGGCACCGGTCAGGCGGACTCCCCCGCCGCCAGGAAGCGGTAGCCGGGCACGGTCTCGGTGAACCAACCGTTCACGCTGGCCAGCCCGCGCTCGTTGAGCTGGGCGTCGTGGATCGGGAACACCCGCTGCGCCCCGGCGGCGCGGGCGAAGTCGATCGCCTCGGTGAGCTTCAACCAGGACGCCTGGGCCGGGACGAGCAGGGTCCGCACCGGCCGGTCCGGCGGGTGCAGCGAGTCCCCCGGGTGGTAGACCTCGTCGGCGACGAGGTAGCCCAGGTTGGCGCAGTCGGGCCGGCCACCGTGGATGCTGGCGTGCCGGCCGCCGAGCGCCGTCACGGCGAGGCCCGCGGCGGTGAACCGCTGCCCGGCGCGCACCCGGGTCACGGGCAGCGGGACCAGGTCGGGCAGCGCCGCGCCCTCGGGCGCGAAGACCGGCACCCCGAGGCCGGCCAGCCGGAGCACGTCGACGTGGTCGGTGTGCTCGTGGGTGACCAGCACGGCGTCCGCGCCGGCCAGGGCGCGTGGCTCGCTCCACGTGCCGGGATCGATGACCAGCACGCCGCCGTCGTGCTCCAAACGGACGCAGGAGTGGGTGAACTTGGTGATCCGCACCGCCCGACCGTACGTCGGGCGGTGCAAAACCGTCAGCCCTCCCCGACCGCCTGGTCGAACTCGGCGGGGCCGATCTCACCCTCGCGCAGCCGGCGGGCGTTCGCGGCGAACCGGCCGATCGCCCGGCCCCGCGCCGCCGCGCCCGGATCCGGGACACCGTCCGGGTCGAGGTCGGCGCACTCGTCGGCGACCTGCCGGGGATCGTCGGGATCCGGGGCCTCGCCGTGCAGCCGCCGCAGCGCCGCGCGCAGCCGGGCGTCCGCCGCCTCGCTCGTGCCCCACGCCCGGGCCAGCTCGACCGTGCGGCCCAGGGTGTCCTCGCCGGGCTTCTCCTCCCGCAGGGCGGCCCGCATCATCCGGAGGAACCGTACGGTGGTCGCGTCCGCGTCGTCCATGATCATGCCCGCAGGGTAGCGGCAGCCTGTGACACCCGGTCGTGTCCGGTGTGGTCGGCGGACGCGGGCGGGCGGCCCCGCCTACCGGCCGACCGGGGACTTCGCGGCGGCCGCCACGATCGCGTCCTGCTCGGCGTCGTCCAGCAGCCCGGACCGCACGAGCTCCTCCGTGACCGCGGCGACGTGCGCGAGGAACGCGCCGTGGCTGTCCCAGCGCGCCTCGTCGCGGATCAGGTCGTTGACCGTGCACCCGTTGTCGGCGTACCGGTTGGGCACCGCGGTCCCGGTGCCCGCGTACACGTCAGGGCGCAGGTCCGAGCGGGGGCAGGCGTCCGCCTCGGGCACGTAGCGCAGCAGGTGCGAGCCGTACTGGACCGCCCGGTTGGGCGCCTTGACCCCGTTGCGGAACCACAGGTCGCCCCGACCGTCCTGGGTCAGCCGGTAGGTCTGCGCGTCCCGGATCACCCGCACCGCCTTCGACAGTGGGTCGATCTTGAGCAGGTAGCCGTCGAGGGCGGCGTAGACGTGCTCGTCGGCGGCGCTGACCACCAGTTCGTCGGCCACTCCGGAGTAGCCGCCCGGCACGTCGAAGCGGTGCGTCACCGCGCCGGTCGCCGGGTCGAGCACGAAGACCTCGCCGTCGGCGAGCCCCCAGACCATGCCGTCCGGTCCGGCGACGACCGAGGTGATCGCGTCGGCACCCGGCACGGGGGTGTACTCGGCCGTCTTCTCGCCGGTCGTCAGGTCGGCGGTGAACACCTTCGCCTCGGCGGCCCGCGGCGCGGTGCCCCCACCACCGCTGACGGTCGTGCCGGCCCAGAGCCGGTCGCCGACCACGGCCAGGCTGATCACGCCCTGGTCCGCGACGATGTCGCGGCGCGTGACGCGGGCGCCGGTCGCGGTGTCGTACACGGTCAGCGCGCCGCCCCAGAGGCCGTAGTCGGGCGTGCTGCCGACGTAGATCCGGCTGCCGGCGGAGGCGAAGGCGATCGGGCGGTTCTGGCCCTCGGGTTGCAGCCGGAACAGCTCGCGCGGGTTCGTGCCGAGGCGGTACGGCTGGGCCGGGTCGTAGACGAGCACCCCGCCGTACGGGTAGACGCCCTGGTACATCTTGCCGCCGTGCCAGCCGAATCCGTCGGCCTGCCCGAGCCGGCCGATGTTGGCGGCGGCGCCGGTGGCCGGGTCGAGCACAGCGAGGTTGCCGTTGATGTAGAGGTTTGTCCAGATGCGACCGTCCGGCCCGGCGGTGATGTTGTTGATGTCCAGCGCCTGCGGCGGGAACGGCAGCCGGTAGCGCTCGCTGGCACCGGTAACCGGGTCGTACCGCAGCGCCTGCCCGCCGTAGTTGCCGACGACGGCGTGGAGCTGGCCGTCCAGGAAGCCGAACCCGATGCCCGCCCCGTCGCTGCGCACCGGCGCACCCGCGGCGTCGCGCACCGGCCCGGCGGTGTCGGTCGGCAGGTCGTAGCGCCAGAGGTCGTTGCCCGAGGTGAAGTAGACCGACCGGCCGTCCGGGGCGAGCGGCGAGGTGCCCCGCGAGCCCATGGTGAAGCCGTCGGCCAGGACGGCGCCGGTGTCGGGGTCGAGGACGAGTCCCTGGAGCTTGTTGCGCTTGACGAAGAGCTTCCCGCCGACGAGGTTGATGTCGTACGGGTAGTTGGCGTCGCCGCGCAGCGCCTCCGGCCAGATGTCGCGCTTCTCCCCGGTGGTCAGGTCGAGGCGGACGAGATGACCGGCGGTGCCGACGGCCGCCCAGAGGACGTCGCGCGTGGGATCCACCGCCACGTCGACGACGTACTGCTCGCCGGCGTACATCCGGCCGTGGTCGCGGAAGCCCTCGCCGGGGGCGTAGGAGAAGACGTGCGCTCCGGGGTAGGTGCCGCCGTAGACCCGGCCGTTGGCGCCGGGACGCAGGCCGTAGAGGACGGTCTGCCCCGGCACCGGCGCGCCGAGGTCCACGGTGGCCCGGGTGTCCGGGTCGTACGAGTAGAGGTGGGCGTTCGGGTAGCTGCCCGCGTACACGGTGCCGTCGGCGGTCTGGGTGATGCCCCAGGCGCCGGAGGAGTCGGGCAGGTAGGCGGTGTCGAGCAGTTCGCGGGTCACCGGGTCGGTCACGCTGAGCACCCCGGGCGAGCCCATCTGCACCCCGTAGACGACTCGGCGGCCGCCGGCGCCGGTGCCGTAGTGGGCCTCGAACACGGTCAGGGCGGTCTGCTGGACCCCGAAATCCGTGACGGCACCGGGAACGGGGGCGGCCGGCTCGGCCGCGGCGGGGGCGGGCAGCAGGGCGACGGCGAGCGACAGGGCGACGGCGGGCACGAGGGGACGACGTAACGGCGACAAGGTGCGACCTCCACGTTCGACGATGCGGGCACCCTATTACGGTGGTGGCCGGAATTCCAGAGGCGCGGATGGATGTCCGCTCCACGTGACCGAAGTGGGGCCACAGGGCTCGACGCGGCGCGATCCGCGTGGTGGGCTGTGCCGGTTAGAGACCTGACCGAAACGTGAATCCTGGAGGTCGTGTTGCGACGTACCGCGCTCACCGCGGCCCTGCTGCTGGCCGCCGCCACCCTGGCGGTCCCGGCGGGGCCCGCCCGCGCCGAGGCGCCCCCGCCCGGTGCCGTCACCGACCTCGGGCCCGCCTCCGAGGTCACCTCGGTCAACGGCTCCGAGCTGATCGACGGGACGATCTACACCGCGACCGGCGGCGTCACCCCGATTGTGGTGGGCGGCTACGACCTGGCCGAGCAGAGGGTGAACCAGCGCTACGAGCTGCCCTCCGGCGGCGGCGCCTGGGCCACCACCTCCGTCGGCACCGACCTGTACGTCGGCACCTACGAGCCGGGCGACCTGTACCGGATCGACACCACCGGAACCGAGGTCACCAAGGTCGCGGACGTCTCCCCGGACCGGTACATCTGGGCCCTGGACACCGCGCCCGACGGCGTCGTCTACGGCGGCACCTACCCCGGTGGGCGGGTCTTCTCCTACGACCCGGTCACCGGCGTCACCCGCGACTACGGCGTCGCGGTCCCCGGCGAGCAGTACGTGCGCAGCATCGCCATCGACGCGACCACCATCTACGCCGGCGTCGGGGCGCACGCCCACCTGATCGCGATCGACCGGGCCACCGGCGCGAAGCGGGAGATCCTGCCGCCCGAGTACGCCGACCGCACCTTCGTCGGCACCCTCACCCTGGAGAACGGCCTGCTCGCCGCCGCCCTCTCCCCCACCGGCACGATGCTGCTGATCGACACCACCGACCCGTCGAGGTACGAGGTGGTGCAGACGCCCGACAGCTTCATCACCGCCATCGCCGTCGATCCGGCGCGCAACGACGTCTACCTCGGCACCCGCCCCTCCGGCACCCTGCGCCGCTACGACCGGGACACCGGGCAGCTCAGCACCCTCGCCGTGCCCTACGACGGCGCGTCCTTCGGCCGCATCTTCGTCACCGGCGACCAGCTGCGCGGCGTGGTGACCAACACCGTGGTCACCTACGACCTCGAGACCGGCGAGCTGACCGGCGTCGACCTCACCCAGGCCGGCATGCCGCCGGCTCCGGAGCTGGCCATGGCGATCGCCACCGACGGCTCCCGGGCGTACGTCTCGGGCAAGGCCGGCGTGCAGGTGCACGACCTGGCGGCGGGCACCTCCACCCGCCGTTTCCTGCCGGGCGAGGCGAAGGCCATGACGCCGCTCGCCGGCGAGATCTGGATGTCGGTCTACACGCTGGCGTACCTGTTCCGGATGACGCCCGACGGCGACCCGCGCCGGGTCACCGCGATCGGCGCGGAGCAGACCCGGCCGCTCGACGCGACCTGGTCCCCCGCCGACAACCTGCTCGTCGTCGGCACCGAACCGGACTACGGCCGCTACGGCGGCGCCGTCAGCCTCTACGACCCCCGCACCGGGGACCTGGACGTGCACCGCGACGTCGTCGCCGACCAGTCGATCCGGTCGGTGGCCGTGAAGCACGGCACCGCCTACCTGGGCAGCAGCGTCAACGGCGGCTTCGGCACGACGCCCCGGGCCACCGAGGCCCGACTCGCCGGCTTCGACCTGGCCACCAGGACGAAGAGCTGGGAGATCACCCCGGTGGCGGGCGCCAAGCAGATCGTCGACCTGGTCACCACCGGCGACCGGGTCATCGGCCTCACCGAGACCGGCGTGCTCTTCGCCGTCGACCGGCGCACCCGCGAGGTCGTGTCGCGCACCACCGTCGCCCCGGGGCAGAGCACCCTGGTCCAGGTCGGGTCCACGATCTACGGCACCAACGGCAGGGACGTCTGGAAGCTCGACCCGGCGACGATGACGGTCACCCCGTTCGTCACCGGCCTGAACGCCCAGTGGTACGGCGGCGGGGCCCTGCTCACCGCCGCCCCGGACGGTTCGGCGCTCTACGCGCTGCGCGGCCGCAACCTGGTCCGCGTCCAGCTCTAGGCGCCCCTACGGAGCGCGGCGGGCCGGTGCTCCCGCTGGGATCACCGGCCCGCTTCGCGTCCGCCCCGGTCAGCCCGCCACGGTGACCCGGTGCAGGTGCTCGCCGGACCCGAGGAAGAGCCGGCCGTCCGGGTGCACGGCGAGGAACTCCGCCGGCTGGTCCAGCAGTTGCCGCGTCGTGCCGGCGGCCGGGTCGGCCTGGACGAGCAGCCCTCCGCCGACCAGCGCGTACAGCAGGTGGCGCGTGGCGTCGTAGCCCAGCCTGCCGCGGCTGTCGGACACCCCGGGGGCGAGGGTGATGCGCCGCACCACCGCGCGGGCGGCCAGGTCGACGGCGAAGAGCTGCCCGCCGGCCAGCCCCCAGAGCAGGCCCGAGCGGTCCACCGCCAGCGCCGGGATCGCCCGCGCGCCCGGCACCGGGACGAACTCGAACGCCGGGGCGTCGGTCGCGACGTCCCAGCCGAACAGCCGCGCCTCAGTCTGGGTGGGCCGCGGCACGCTGTACCCGCCGTCGATCGAGGTGCCGCCCACGATCAGGCCGTTGACGTGGGCCAGGCTCACGATCGACTGGTCGGTCACCACCGGCCGGTGCACGCGGGCCGCGCCGGTCGTCTTGTCCACGATGGCCAGCGCCCCGCCGAGGGTGGTGTTGGGCATGGTGCCGTAGGCGACCTTCTCCCCCGCGTCGGTCAGCGCCCGCGCCCGCACCTGGTCGGCGGCCTTCAGGTCGAGCAGCTTGACGGGGTTGTCGGGGCTGCCGGGCAGGCCGGGCGAGTACTCGGGGCTGCTCCACGGCTGCGCCGGGTCGTACCGGTAGAGCCGGGAGTCCGGATAGGCACCGAGCCAGACCAGGCCGCCGGTCTCCAGGACGCTCTCCACCTGAGCGAAGCGCTGGAAGGTCGACACCCCGGTGTCCGGGTCGACCCGGGCGAGGCCGCCGTTGAGGTAGCCGCCGACCCAGACGGTGCCGGTCGGGCCGACGTGCAGCGCCGCGATCGGGATCGGCTCGCCGGGCACGTCCGTCGGCACCACGTCGGCGCGGCCGGTCACCGGGTTCCAGCGGAACATGTCGCCGCGCCAGAGCAGCCCGACCAGCGTGCGGCCCGGCCAGTCGCGGTCGGCGAGGGTGACCCAGCCGATGCCCCGGTTGTTGACCACCCGGCCGGGGAAGACCAGCGGGGTGTCGGCGAACGCGCGGGTGCCCGGGTGGTAGCCGGTGAGCCGGCCGGCGCGGGTGAGGTAGACCAGGCCGCCGGGGCCGGGCGCGGAGACGTCCAGGCCGGCGACGTCGGCGATCAGGTCCGTCCACCGCCGGGCGGCGATGTCGTAGACGCCGAGCCGGCCGTTGATGGCGGAGCCGAACCGGGCGTAGACCCGCCCGTCGTGGGCGTTCAGGTCGTACACCGTCTGACCGGCGCCGGTGCCGAGCCCGTCGGGCAGCGGCAGTTCGCGGCGTTCCCCGGTGGCCTTGTCGATCTCGAAGACGTGGGCGTCCGGCTGGGTGCCGGCGTAGATCTTGTCGGCGGTGACGGCGAGGCTGCGGACGTACTGCGCGCCGGGGAGCACCTGGCCGTAGTCCCGGATCGCCCCGGTGGCCGGGTCGCGGGAGAAGACCCGCGCGCCGGGGAAGGTGCCGCCGTACACCACGCCCGCGTCGTCCACGGCGATCTGCCAGATGTACGTCTCCGACGGCAGCGGCCGGCCGAGGTTCTCCACCGGGCTGTCCGGGCCGGGCCGACGGCGGTACAGGTCGCCGGTGTTGTACGCGCCGACGTAGACGGTGCCGTCGGGGGCGGCGGCCACCGCGTACGAGCCGGGCGCGCCGGTGAGTTCCTGGTCGGAGACCGTCCGGCCGGTCGCCGGGTCGATCGCGGCGAGCCGGGCCGGCTCACCGGAGACCGCCGACCACAGCACCGGTGTCCCGTCCGGCCCGGGGGCGACGGTCCCGCCGATGAGCAGGACGTCGCGCAGCGGGATGCCGAAGGGGTCGACGGTCACCCCGGGCGCGGCCTGGTCCGCCGACGCGGGACGCGCGGGCCAGGCGGCGGGGACGGCCGGTGCCACCGCGAGGGCGGCGGCGTAGCGGATCAACGTGCGGCGGTTCGTCATCAGCGCCTGCTCCTCTTCCCGCGACCGCCGGCGGAGCCGGCGGCCGAGCCGTATCGGTCAGATCCGGAACTGCGTCGGGGGATTCTCTCCTGTGCGGTGCGCCCCCGCTGTCTCCGTCTGGCGACGAGGACACGCCTCCCGCGACCACATAACGGTCCGGTCCGTAAGGACCCTATGGGGCCCATCCATCGCCGTCAACGGCCCTCGCGGCCGGCGGTCGGGATCCCACGGCCGGGCGGCCCGACGAGGCCGGTCCGGCAGCACGCTCGGCGTCTCCCGGACCGCGCCTCGTCGGCGGAGATCGCCGGTCGGCGCGGCCGGCGTCCAAGCCCGGCATACGATCTGCCGGGCGGCTCGGCACCGCCGCGGAACAGGGGGAAGAGGCGGACATGGGCGACTACGGGCACCCGTTGACCTTCGGGTCGTTCCTGACGCCCGGCAACGCCGACCCCGAGCGGGTGGTGGGCTTCGCCGTCCTGGCCGAGCAGCTCGGCTTCGACCTCGTCACCTTCCAGGACCACCCCTACCAGCCGGCGTTCCTCGACACCTGGACGCTGATGAGCTTCGTGGCCGCCCGGACCGGCACCGTGCGGCTGGCCGCGAACGTCACGAACCTGCCGCTGCGCCCGCCGGCCGTCCTCGCCCGCAGCGTGGCGAGCCTCGACCTGCTCAGCGGCGGCCGGGTCGAGCTCGGCCTGGGCGCCGGTGCGTTCTGGGAGGCCATCGAGGCGATGGGCGGGCGCCGGCTCTCGCCCGGGCAGGGCGTACGCGCGCTGGAGGAGGCGATCGACGTCATCCGCCAGGTCTGGGACGTCGACGCGCGCGGCGGCGTCCGCGTCGACGGTGAGTTCCACCGGATCGTCGGCGCGAAGCGGGGTCCCGCGCCGGCCCACGACGTGGACATCTGGCTCGGCGCGTACAAGCCGCGCATGCTGGCGCTGACCGGCCGGCTCGCCGACGGGTGGCTGCCGTCGCTGGGCTACCTCCAACCCGGCGACCTCGCCCGGGGCAACGCCGTCATCGACGAGGCGGCCCGGGAGGCGGGCCGATCGCCCGGCGACGTACGCCGGCTGCTCAACGTGACCGGCCGCTTCGCCCCGGTCGGCCGCGGCCCGTTGCAGGGCCCCGCCGGGCAGTGGGCGGAGGAACTGGCCGGCCTGGCGCTCAGCGACGGCATCAGCACGTTCATCCTGGGCAGCGACGACCCCGAGGACCTGCGGCGCTTCGCCGCCGAGGTCGCCCCGGCCGTACGCGACCTCGTGGCCGCCGAGCGTACCGCCGCCACCGCGCCCGGGCCGGTCCCCGCCCGCGGGGAGCCGGCCGCGCAACCGCGCCCGGCCGCCGGGGCCTTCGCCGTCGTCCCGACGCCCGACGACGGCGTACGCCGCAGCGCGATCCGCGTCTGGGACGAGAGCACCCGGCCCACCGGCCCCGCGCCCGACCCCGAGCGCGCCTACCCGCCGCACGACCAGGCCAACGCGCAGCACCTCGTCGACGTGCACGACGGGCTGCGTGCCGAACTGGCGCGCCTGTACGACCTCGTCGAGCAGGTGGGCGCCGGGCTGGTCGACGCGGGCACCGCGCGCTCGCACATCAACACCATGACCATCCGGCAGAACAAGTGGACGCTGGGCACCTACTGCGAGTCGTACTGCCGGGTGGTCACCACCCACCACACCCTGGAGGACCGGGGCATCTTCCCGCACCTGCGCGCCGGCGACCCCCGCCTCGCGCCGGTGCTCGACCGGCTGGAGCAGGAGCACCACGCCATCCACGACGTCCTGGAGCGGGTCGACCGCGCCCTCGTCGCGTTCGTCTCCGTCTCCGACGGGATGGCCGAGCTGCGCGCGGCGGTCGACCTGCTCGGCGACACGCTGCTGTCCCACCTCGCCTACGAGGAACGCGAGCTCGTCGAACCCATCGCCCGCCTCGGCCTGCACTGAGCCGCCACGGCCCGCTGGGCCCGCCTCGGCCCGCACCGGGCCCGCCTCGGCCCGCTGTGCCCGCGACGGCCCCGCCGCGGCCCGCGCCGAGCCCGCCACCGCCCGCCCCGCCCGCGTCGGCCCCGGCACGGCCTGCGCCGACCGCCGGTGCGCGGCGCCCCGGTGCCGGATGATCGGGGCATGGACGGACGACCGGAGCGTGGGCACCGCTGCGTGCCGCACACCGCCGACGTGCGCGTCGAGGCGTGGGCGCCGACCCGGGAGGAGTGCGTGGCCGAGGCCGTCGCCGCGCTGGTCGGGACGTTCGTCGACCCCGGCGGGGCGCGCCCCGGCGCGTGGCGGGAGTTCCACGCGCCGGCCGGCGACGACGAGGACCAACTGGTGGGCGTACTCGACGAGGTGATCTTCCGGATGGAGACGGAGGACGAGCTGCCGCTGCGCACCGAGGTGGCCGACGACGGCGCCGGCGGCCTGACGGTGCGCTGGCGCACGGCGGGCACCGACGCCGTCGAGCTGGTCGGCGCGGTGCCGAAGGCCGTCTCCCTGCACGAACTGCGCTTCGGCCGCGACGGCGAGGGCTGGTCCTGCGCGGTGACCCTCGACGTCTGAGCCGCCGGCTCAGCCCTTCACCACGCCGATCGGCGCCAGCCGGGCCACCTTCCGGCACAGCCCGGCTCCCTCGGCGGCCGCCACCACGGCCGAGATGTCCTTGTACGCGGCGGGCATCTCCTCGGCCAGGCCACGCCGGGACGCGCCGCGCACCGCGATGTCCTGCGCCTCCAGCTGGCCGCGCGGGTCCAGGCCGCGTTCGGCCTTCACGGCCTGCTTGCGGCTCTGCACCCGGCCGGCGCCGTGACAGGTGGAGGCGAACGCGGGCGCGCCCGGCACGCCGGTGAGCACGTACGAGCCGGTGCCCATGGAGCCGGGAATGAGCACCGGCTGGCCCACGTCGCGCAGGCCGTCGGGCAGGTCGGCGTGGCCCGGCGGCAGCGCCCGGGTGGCGCCCTTGCGGTGCACGCAGAGCGCGCGCCGCTCGCCGTCGACGTCGTGGTCCTCGATCTTGGCCAGGTTGTGCGAGATGTCGTAGACCAGCTCCAGCCGGCTGCCGGTCACCCGGGCGAAGACCTTCCGGGCGGCGTCGGCGAGCAGTTGCCGGTTCGCGCGGGCGTAGTTGGCGGCGGCGGCCATCGCGCCCAGGTAGGCGCGGCCCTCGTGGGAGGAGACCGGGGCGCAGGCGAGCTGCCGGTCGGGCACGTGGATGCCGTGCCGGGTCATCACCTTCTCCATCTTGCGGACGTAGTCGGTGCAGATCTGGTGGCCCAGCCCCCGGGACCCACAGTGGATCATCACGCAGACCTGACCGGGGCGCAGCCCGAAGGCGGTCGCGGTGGCGTCGTCGTACACCTCCTCGACGGCCTGCACCTCCAGGAAGTGGTTGCCCGAGCCCAGGCTGCCGACCTGGCGCGCGCCGCGCTCGATGGCCCGCTCGCTGACCTCGGCCGGGTTGGCGTTGCCGACCGCGCCGTAGTCCTCGCACCGCTGGAGGTCCCGTTCGACGCCGAAGCCGCGCTCGACCGCGTACCGGGAGCCGCCGCGCAGCACCGCGTCGAGTTCCGAGCGCTTCGACAGGTGCCACACGGCGCCCTTGCCCATCCCCCGGGGGGTGGCCTCGCCCAGCCCGTCCATCAGCGCGTCCAGCCGGGGCCGCAGCCCGTCGCGGTCGATGTCGGCGGCGAGCAGCCGGACGCCGCAGGAGATGTCGAAGCCCACCCCGCCGGGCGAGACCACCCCGCCGTGTGCGACGTCGGTGGCGGCCACGCCGCCGATCGGGAAGCCGTAGCCCCAGTGCACGTCGGGCATGGCGTACGAGGCGTCGACGATGCCGGGCAGCGTGGCGACGTTCGCCACCTGCTCCAGCGACTTGTCCGCCCCGGCGTCGGGCAGCAGCGACCGGGACGCGAACACCACCCCGGGCACCCGCATCGGGTCGTGCCGGTCGATCCGGAAGCGGTACGGCGACTCCTCGACCAGCTCCATTCCCGGCGGCTACCCGGACGGGCGGCCCTTACACCCGCTCGCCGGCGGCCGGCCGCCGCATCGCCCAGACGTCGGGGCCGCCGTCGGGCACCCGCGCCCGGCCGGTGACGTCGAAACCCAGCCGGCGGTAGAACCGCACGTTCGGCTCCGACGAGGTCTCCAGCGCCGCCGGCAGGCCGGCCCGGTCGGCCTCGGCCAGGCCGGGCCGCAGCACCCGGGCGCCGAGCCCCCGACTCTGGTCGACGCGGCGCACGCCGACGGTGGCGAGCAGGAACGCCGGCTCGGCCGACCGCAGCGAGGCGCAGGCCGCGTCGGCGTCGCGCAGCGCCGCGTGCCGGTCGCCGGCCAGTTCGGCGTTGCGCGCCGCGACGCCGGCCCAGACCTCGTCCGGCACCGGCCGGTCCGGACGCAGCCAGACCGCCACCGCCGCCGGCTGGCCGGCCGGGTCGACCGCCGCCCAGACGTCACCGTAGGGCAGCCCGACGGCCTCGACGGTGCCCGCGAACATGGCCTCCAGCCGCTCCCGGTGCCGGTCGGCCGCGACCGTCCAGGCCATCCAGGGGTACCCGTCGAAGGCGTCGGCGAGCACGGCCGCCGCCGCGGCGGTCGACTCCGGCCCGATCCGGCGTACCTCGAACTCCATGCTGTCCTCCCCGGGGATGCTTGGTCGCGCGGCGCGCAAGCATCGCACGGCGCCTCGACCGGCGCGCGGGATTTTCGGGTCAGGCCCGCTCGACGGCGACGGATCCGGGCAGGTCGCCGCCGCCGAGACCGGATCCCGGCGGCCCGCCGCTCAGGCCCGCTCCTCGCCGGCCCCGTCCCCGGTGGCCGATGCCTCGGGCGGCCGGCTGGCGGTGACCGCCGCGCGGTCGCCAGGCCGCGCCGGCGGGGCCGCCGACCGCCGGACCCGGCGGATCCGGTGCAGCACCCCGTGCCAGGCCGGCGCCTCGCGGGCGTCGTCGAAGGCCCGGGCCACCACGACGTCGGTCGAGGAGTGCGCCAGGATGGAGATGACGATCGTCAGGGCGACCAGGTGGAACACCTCGTCGCCGGCGGCGATGCCGGACTCCAGCACCAGCAGCCCGTAGACCACCGAGGCGAAGCCCTTCGGCCCGAACCACATGGCGGCGGCCTGCTCCCGCAGGCCCAGTCCCGACCCGAGGAACGAGATCCACAGCGCGACCGGCCGGGCGACCACGATCGCCAGCACGGCGAACACCCAACCCGTCCAGGAGATCTCCCCGAGGAACTCCACCGAGATCAGGGCCCCGAACACCAGCAGCGCGGCCAGCTTCAGCAGCTCGGCGACGTTCTCCCCGAAGTGCTCGAACGCCGACCGCTGCCGCGGCCCGAAGGTGGCCACGGTGATCCCGGCGGCGAACGCGGCCAGGAACAGGTTGCCGTGGGTGGCCTTGCCCAGCGCCAGCACCAGCAGGCCGATCGCCACGCCGTTCAACGGGGCGTACGCCGTCGACGCGGCGAACCAGCGCGTCCGTTCCAACGCGATCGCCAGCAGCGGCACCAGGACCCCGATCAGCAGCCCGACCGCAAGCTCTCCGGTCAGCTCCCCCAGGTGCAGGTCGTCCGAACCGGCCGCCACCGCCAGGAGCACCACCACGAACGGCAGGGCCAGGCCGTCGTTGACGCCGGACTCCACGTTGAGCAGGTGCCGCAACCGCGCCGGAACCTTGTCGTTGCCGACGAGCGCGGCGGCGAACACCGGATCGGTCGGGGCGAGGACGGCCCCGACCAGCAGCGCCTCCGGCCAGTCCAGACCGGCCACGTAGTGCGCCAGCACCGCCGTAACCAGCAGGGTCAGCGGCAGGCCCCAGCCCAACGCCCGTCCGGGCAGCCGCCACGCCGAGCGCAGGTCGGCCCAGCCCACCCGCATGCCGTCGGTGAACAGCACGGCGAACAGGGCCAGCTCCGCCAACTCGGCCACGATGGGCGAGTCGGCCCGCAGATGCAGCACGCCGGTGGTGTCCTCGCCCAGCAGGAAGCCGGCGACCAGGAACAGCGCCGCCGTGGACAGGATGGTGCGGTGGGCCAGCGCCGACACGAGGACGGCGGCCAGCAGGACGGCGGCGAAGGAGAGCAGCAGCACGGGGAGACCTTCCGAGGGCGCGGGTCATCACGGTGCCGACCAGACTTCCCGGCGCTCCACAGGTCCCGGCGATCATACCGACGGTCTGCCCGCCGGACACACCGGACGCCCGACCGGACCGGCGGCCCCGCCACGCGCGCCGGGGACGCCGTGGAATGATCGGCACATGGTGCTGACCGGAGGCGGCGGCTCCGCCGAGGACGGTCAGGCGGCGCCGTGCCGACGCTGAGGCGGGCGCCGGCGTGGCAGCGGCGCAGCGGTCCCACCCGGCATCCCGCGCAGGTGATCGCCACCGGCTTCGGGGCGGCGGTCGCCGTGGGCACCGCGTTGCTGTCGCTGCCGGCGTCCACCCAGTCCGGCCAGCGGGCGCCGCTGATCGACGCGCTGTTCACCGCCACGTCGGCGGTGTGCGTGACCGGTCTGGTGACGGTGGACACCGGCAGCTACTGGTCCGGGCTGGGCCAGGCGGTGATCCTGCTGCTCATCCAGGCCGGCGGCCTGGGCATCATGACAGTGGCGACGTTGTTCACCGTGTTGCTGTCCCGCCGGCTCGGCCTGCGGGCTCGGTTTCTCGCGCAGGCGGAGACCAGGAGCCTCGACCTGACCGACGTCTGGGGTGTCGTCCGCCGGATCGTGCTGTTCAGCCTCGCCGCCGAGGCCGTCGTCGCCGTGTCGTTGGCCCTGCGGTTCCACACCGCGTACGACGAGCCGCTCGGGGCCGCCGCCTACGACGGGGTGTTCCACGCGATCTCCGCGTTCAACAACGCGGGCTTCTCCACCAACGCCGACAGCCTCGTCGGCTACGTCACCGACCCGTGGATATCGCTCACCGTGGCCGCCGCCGTGATCCTCGGCGGGCTGGGCTTCCCTGTCGTGTTCGAGCTGGCACGGTGCTGGCGCCGACCGGCCCTGTGGTCCGTGATGACCCGCATCACCGTGACGCTGACGGCGGCGCTGCTCGTGCTCGGCACGCTGGTGCTCACCCTGGCCGAGTTCACCAATCCGAAGACCCTCGGCTCGCTGAGCGGTCCGGAGAAGTTCCTCGCGGGCTTCTTCGCCTCCACGATGACCCGCACCGCCGGCTTCAACAGCCTCGACATCGCCGGAATGCGACCGGAGAGCCTGCTGGCCAGCGACGCGCTGATGTTCATCGGCGGCGGCAGCGCGGGCACCGCCGGCGGGATCAAGGTGACGACCTTCGGGTTGTTGGCGTTCGTACTCTGGTCCGAGATGCGCGGGGAGACGCACGTCAACGTCGGCCACCGGCGGATCCCGCCCAGCAACCAGCGGCAGGCCCTGGCCGTGGCCCTGCTCGGCATCGGGGCGGTGGTGACGGCCACGTTCGTGCTGGTCTCGATCACTTCGTACGGTCTGGAGCAGATCCTGTTCGAGGTGATCTCCGCCTTCGCCACGGTCGGGTTGTCGACCGGGATCACCGGTAGCCTCCCGCCGCAGGCGGACCTGCTGTTGATCGTGCTGATGTTCGCCGGACGCATCGGCCCGCTGACACTTGCGTCGGCACTGGCGCTGCGGGACCGGACCCGCCGCTTCGAACTGCCCGAGGAGAGGACGATCGTTGGCTGAGCTGCAGACGGAACCGGTGGTGGTCATCGGGCTGGGCCGCTTCGGCAGCGCCCTGGCCCTCGAACTGACCGGCCGGGGCACGGAGGTGCTCGGCGTCGACAGTCACCCCAGGGTGGTCCAGTCGATGTCCGGTCGGCTGCCCCACGTCGTCACCGCCGACTCCACCGACATCGAGGCGCTGCGCCAGATCGGCGTCGCCGAGTTCCACCGCGCCGTCGTCGCCATCGGCACCGACATCCAGGCCAGCATCCTCACCACCAGCCTGCTGGCCGACCTGGGCATCTCCGACATCTGGGCGAAGGCCATAAGCGACCAGCACCGCCGCATCCTGACCCGCGTCGGCGCCCACCGGGTCGTCGCCCCCGAACAGGACATGGGCGAACGCGTGGCGCACCTGCTCTCCGGCCGGATCCTCGACTACGTCGAGGTCGACGCCGACTTCGCCGTCATCAAGACCACCCCGCCCCGCGACGTCGTCGGTACGCCGCTGCGCGAGTCGCGGCTGCGCAACCGCTGGGGCGTCACCGTCGTCGCGGTCAAGCCGCAGGCCGCCCTCGCCGGACGGCGGACGGAGTTCACCCACGCCACCCCCGACACCGTCCTCTCCTACGGCGATCTCATCCTCGTCGTCGGTCCGGTCGACAACGTGGAGCGCTTCGCCGCCGCCGGGTGACCGCGTCTTGTTCCGCGTGACGCGGCGCAGTACGGTGATGGTCGGTGCGCCGGGAAGCCTGGTCGGCAGTCGTGACACGTCGTCGACCGGAGGCATGCCGTGGCCACACCCGCCGTTCGCACCCATCATCTGACCAAGCGCTACGGGACGCTGCTGGCCCTCGACGGGTTGGACCTGACCGTGCCGGCCGGCGAGGTGTTCGGTTTCCTCGGCCCGAACGGGGCCGGGAAGTCCACCACCATCCGGCTGTTGCTCGGCCTGGCCCGGCCCACCGCCGGCCGGGCGTGGATCTTCGACGTCGAGGCCGGCGACGTCGCCGCCCACCGGTCACTGGCGTACGTGCCGTCCGACGTGGCCCTGTGGCCGCAGCTCACCGGCGCGGAGATCCTCGAGTTGCTGGCCGCCACCGGGCCGGGCGTCGACCGCGCCTACCGCGACGAGCTGGTGGAGAGGTTCGCCCTCGACGTGTCCAGGCCGGCCCGCGCCTACTCGACCGGCAACCGGCAGAAGGTCGCGTTGGTGGCCGCGTTCGCCACCCGCGCGCCCCTGCTCGTCCTCGACGAGCCCACCAGCGGGCTCGACCCGTTGATGGAACAGGAGTTCCGCCGGGCCGTCGCGGTCGCCCGGGACCGTGGCCAGACGACGTTCCTCTGCTCTCACCAACTGGCCGAGGTCGAGGCCATCTGCGACCGGGTGGCGATCCTGCGCGCCGGTCGGCTCGTCGACGTCGCCACCGTCGACGACCTGCGCCGCCTGCACCGCACCGAGGTGACCGCCCGGTTCACCGGCGCCGCGCCCGACCTGTCCGACGTGGCGGGGGTCGGCAGCGTCGCGCGGGACGGCGGGAGGCTGAGCTTCTCCCTGAGCGGGCCGCCCGCGCCGGCGCTGCGCGCCCTCGCCGCCGCCGACGTCACCGCCCTCACCGTCCGGGAACCCAGCCTCGAGGAGATCTTCCTCGACTACTACGGCGGGGCCGACCGATGACCGCCACCGCCCTGGCGGCGACCGGCCACCGCCCCGCGCAGGCCGGGGCCGGCCGCGCCATCACCCGCCTGGCCGTACGCCAGGTGCGCCGCGGCGCCGCCGTCGTGTTCGCCGTGACGGTGGGGATGTCCACGCTGGTCGCCACCACGTACACCAGGACCGTCGGGGACGGCCTCGACGCGGCCGCGCTCGCCGCCCTGGCCCGCAATCCCGCGGTCCGGACGCTGTTCGGCGAGCCGGCCGCCCTCGACACCGCCGGTGGTTTCACCGTCTGGCGGACCGGCACCGTCCTCGCCGTCGTGCTGTCGGTCTGGGGCCTGCTCGCGACCACCCGCGTCACCCGCGGCGAGGAGGCGGCCGGGCGGTGGGACCTCCTGCTCGCGGGCCGGTCGGGGCCGGCGGCGGTGCTCGGCCGGCACCTCGCGGTGCTGGCGACCGTGGCGGCCCTGACCGGGATCGCGCTGGCGGCGGCGCTCGTCGCGGCCGGCACCCCCGCCCGGGGAGCCGCCCTGCACGGCGCCGGCCTGGCGCTGGTCACCACGGTGGCCGTCGCGGCGGCGGCCCTCGCCGCTCAGGTCTTCCCCACCCGGGCCGCGGCGACCGGGGCCACGCTGGCGTTCCTCGGTGTCGGGCTGCTCGCCCGCATGGTCGGCGACGGCGTCACCCCGCTCGGCTGGCTGCGGTGGCTGCCGCCGTACGGGCCGCTGGCCCTCACCCGCCCCTACCACGCCGACCGGGTGTCGCCACTGATCGTGCTCGTGCTCACCACCGTGGTGCTGGGCGCCGGCGCGCTCGCCCTGGCGGGACGGCGCGACGTCCGCGACGGGCTGGTCGCTCCCGCCGCCGGCCGCCCGCCCCGCCTGCGGCTGCTCCGCTCGGTGGAGTCCTTCGCCGTGCGGCGGACGCTGCGGCCACTCGCCGGATGGTCGGCCGGCGTCGGGGCGTACTTCCTGCTGATCGGCGCGCTGGCGGTCTCCCTGACCGAGTTCCTCGCCGACAACGCACGCTTCGCCGACCTCGCCGCGCAGGCGGGTTTCGCCGGCCTCGGCACCGTCCACGGGTACGTCGCCAGCCTGTTCGCCCTGCTCGCCGTGCCGGTCGGCGCATTCACGGCCGTCCGGCTCGCCGCGTTCGCGGCCGCGGAGACCGACGGACGCCTGACCCTGCTCCACGCCGGGACGCTCTCGCGCGCCCGACTGCTCGCCGCCGAGGTCGCCACCACCGCGGTCGGCGCGGCGGTCCTCGCCACCGTCGCCGGCGCGGCGACGTGGCTCGGTGCGGCGGTGGTCGACGCGGATCTGTCGCTGCCCGCCGCGCTCGCCGGCACCTGGAACGTCCTGCCCGTCGCGCTGCTCAGCCTCGGGGTGGCGGTGCTGGCCCTCGGCCGGGCGCCGCGCGGGGTGGCGGCCCTGGGCATGCTGCCGAGCGCCGGCGGGTTCCTGCTCACCGTCGTCGCCGACAGCACCGGCGCGCCGGCCTGGGTCAGCCGGCTCTCGCCGTACGCCCACCTCGCGGACGTGCCCCAGACGGCGCCGAACTGGCCCGCGACGCTCGTCATGGTCGTGCTCTCTGGCACGGCCGTGGCCGTCGGCATTGCCGGATACCGGCGTCGGGACGTGCGCGCGTAGCCTCCGGCGCCCGGTCAGCCGGCGACGACCCGCGCCGATCGCGGCAGCACCACGGCCCGGCGCGACCAGGCTGGACGGGCTGTCACACCCGGTAGAAGGCGCGGTAGCGGCGGATCAGCCGCCACTGGAGCAGCACCGCCGCCGCGGTCAGCAGGATCATCACCAGGGTCGCGGCGGCGGCGTAGCCGTAGCGCAGGTACTCGAAGCCGGTGCGGTAGACGAACAGCGACAGGTACGTGGTGGCGTACGGGGGCGGGCCGCCGTCGGTGACCACGAAGGCCGGCACGAAGGTGAAGTGCAGGCTCTGGATGGCGTCGCGCACCGCCAGCAGCCCGAGCACCGGCGCCATCAGCGGCAGCGTGACCCGGCGGAACACGTCCCAGCCGGTGGCGTCCTCGATCGCCGCCATCTCGTAGACGTCGCGGGGCAACGCGCGCCGGGCGGCCAGCAGCACCACGAAGGTCTCGCCCATGGTGAACAGGCTCATGCCGATGATCGCGGCGCGGGCGTCGGTCGGGTCGGTGAGCCACTGCGGCGGGGTGCGGCCCAGCGCGGTCAGGCCGTTCTCCCCGCCCGTGCGCAGCACCTGGTTGATCGGGCCGTAGAGCGGGTTGAGCAGCCAGAGCCAGAGCAGCCCGTAGGCGATCTCGGGCACCGCGGTCGGCAGCACCGCCGCGGTGCGAGCGCTGCCGACCCCGAGCGCCCGGCGGTGCAGCAGCAGCGCCAGGCCGAGCGCGAAGAGCACCCGCAGCGGTACGGCCACCAGCGCGAAGACCAGCGAGTTGGTCAGCGACACCCGGAACACCGGGTCGTCGACCAGCGCGGTGAGGTTCTCCAGCCCCACCCAACGTGGGGGGCGCAGCAGGTCGTACTCGGTGAAGGCCAGCGCGAGGGTGACCGCGGCGGGCAGCAGCACCAGCCCGACCAGACCCACCAGGTACGGCGTCAGCATCAGCGCCAACTGCCGGCGCGAGCGGCGGTCGGTGCTCGTCACGGGGCGTACCGGCGGCCGGAGCCGGCGTGGAAGACGTGTACGTCGGGCCAGCGCACGCCGACGCGTACCGCGGCGCCCCGGTCGGGCCGGCGGGCGGCGGGCACCCGGGCGACGACGGGGTGCCCGCCGGCGAGGGTCAGGTAGGCGTACGCGTCCTCGCCGACCACCTCGACCCGGTCGACGGCGGCCTCGACGCCCTCGGCGGCGTCGAGGGTGACCGCCTCGGGCCGGAAACCGATCCGCAGCTCCTCCGCCCCGCCGACCGGCACCGGCGCGGCACCGGAGGGCCGTACCGGCCCGTGCGCCGGGAGCAGGTTCATCGCCGGGGAGCCGACGAAGCGGGCGACGAAGGTGCTGGCCGGGGTGCGCCAGATCTCGTCGGGGGTGCCGACCTGCTCGATCCGCCCGTCGCGCAGCACGGCGATCCGGTCGGCGAGCACCAGCGCCTCGGTCTGGTCGTGGGTGACGTGGACCATCGTGGCGCCCAGCCGGTCGTGCAGTGCGCGCAGCTCGGCGCGCATCTCCACCCGCAGCGCCAGGTCGAGGTTGGACAGCGGCTCGTCGAGCAGGAACACGTCCGGCTCGCGGACCAGCGCGCGGGCCAGCGCCACCCGCTGGCGTTCCCCGCCGGAGAGCTGCCCGGGCCGCCGCTGCAGCAGGGCGGCGCAGCCCACGGCCTCGGCGGCCGCGCGGGCCCGGTCCCGGGCGACGGCGCGGGGGGTGTCGCGCACCTCCAGGCCGAAGGCGATGTTCTCGGCGACGGTCAGGTGCGGGAAGAGCGCGTACGACTGGAAAACCATCGACACGTTGCGCCGGCCGGGCCGCTCGGCGGTGACGTCCCGGCCGGCGATGCGCACGCGACCGGCGGTGACCGGTTCCAGGCCGGCGACCACCCGCAGCACCGTCGACTTGCCGGCCCCCGACGGGCCGAGCACCACCAGCAGTTCGCCGCGCGCGACCGTCAGGTCCACCTCGTGCAGCACGGTCGAGCCCCGGTAGGCGGCGCTGACGCCGGCCAGGGCGAGGCCGGGGTCGCTCACCCGTGCTCGCCGCGGGCGAACAGGGGACGGGTCTGCTGGTCCAGGTCGCGGATCACGTCGTCGAGCCGGTCGCCCCGGTGCACGGCGTTCTCCAGGATGCCGTAGGTGACGTCCTCGATCTCCGGCCAGGTGGAGACGGTGGGCAGCGCCCGGACGGTGGGGATGGCGTCGAGGAAGACCTTCGCGCTGCGCGGCGGCTGGGCCGGGCCGAGGAACGCCGGCGACCGCGACACCCCGACGTGGGACGGGACGGTGCGTCCGGTGGCGGCGACGATGCGCTGGCCCTCCTCCGCGATGGCGAACTCCAGGAACCGCCACGCGGCGTCCTTGTTCTTCGCGCCCCGGGTCATGCAGTACGCGTCGGAGTGCAGCACCCCGACCTGCTCCCGGTAGACGGGCAGCGGCGCGACGTCCCACTCGAAGCCGGTGATCGAGCGGAACGTGGTGGTGGAGCGACGGGAGCTCATCAGCATGGCGAGGCGGCCGTTGGCGAACCGCGACTCGTCGTCCTCGGCCTCGACCTCCTCGTCGGTGGGCACCACCCCGTACGCCAGCCGCAGGTCCACCAGGTTCTTCAGCGCCTCCCGTGCGGCCGGGGTGTCCAGCGTCAGCCGGGTCGGCTTCGCCGGGTCGTCGACGAGCTGGCCGCCGTTGGACCACACGAACGGGGCGAGCCGGATGATGGACGGCTCCACGCCGAGGCCGTGCACGGCCGGGCGCAGCGCCGCGCCCTCGCTCTCGGTGGCCTTGATCACCGCGCCGCGGGAGTCGCGGGTCATCGCGCTCGCGGTGGCGACCAGGTCGTTCCAGGTCCAGCCGGCCTTCGGCTCCGGCACGCCGTACTTGGCGAACAGGGTGCGGTTGTAGTAGACCGCGAGGCTGGAGACGTTCTGCGGCAGGCAGAGTTGGCGATCCTTCCAGCGGAAGGCGTTCCAGGCGACCGGGTAGTAGTCGGCCGGGTCGACGGCCTCGGAGCCGGCGAGCCGGTCGTCCAGCGGCTCGATGACGTCCTTCGCCGCGAACTGCCCGTAGAAGCGGTAGTTCATCAGGAACAGGTCCGGCGGGGCGCCGCCGGCCACCGAGGTGGCGAGCCGGGCCAGCAGGTCCTTGCGGTCGCTGGCCTCGACGAGCTGAACGTCGGTGCCGGGGCGCGCCTTCTCGTACGCCTCGACGAGGGTGCGGTAGGCGGCGAGCTCCTCGGGGGCGCCGAAGACCAGCAGCCGCACCGGCCCGTCGGCGGACGATCCGGAGCCGGCCCCGCAGCCGGCGGCGGCCAGCACGGCGGCGAGCAGCAGGGCGAGCAGCGCCTTCGGTCTCATCGTCGGTTCTGTCTCCGGTCGCATCGTCAGTCTCGTCCCGTCGGGTCGTCGTGGTGGAGGAAGCGCCGCTGCGCGAGCACGAAGACGGCCAGCGCCGGCACCGTGGCCAGCACCGCGCCGGCCAGGAACACCGGGAAGTTCGTCGGGTCCAGCACCGACAGGGAGCGCAGCGCCAGCGGCAGGGTGAACAGGTCGCGGTCGTAGACGTAGACCAACGGGTCGAGGAAGTTCGACCAGGTGAGCACGAAGGTGAGCGCGGTGAGCCCGGCGGTGACCGGCCGGACCAGCGGGAGGGCGACCCGCCACCAGGTGCGCATCGGCGAGAGGTCCTCCACCAGGCAGGCGTCGTAGAGGTCCGCCGGCAGCGCCCGGAAGGCCAGGTAGTAGACCAGGACGTAGAGCGGCGAGGTGCCCAGCAACGCCGGGGCGATCAACGGCACCAGGGTATCGGTCAGGCCGAGCATCCGGAAGATCGCGAACCGCGGCACCAGCAGCGCCGTGGCCGGCACCATCAGGGCCACCAGGGAGGCCGCCACGACGACGCCGGTGGTGCGCGGGGCGAGTCGGGCCAGCGCGAAGCCGGCCAGGGCGGCGACGAGCACGCTCAGCGGCACCGCGACGACCGCGACCAGGACGGAGTTGAGCGAGGCGCGCAGCAGCCCGCCCAGCTCGACGGCCTGCTGGTAGCCGCTGGTCGACACCGGCTCCGGCACGAGCCGCGGCGTCGGCGGCGGGGGCAGCCCGGGCTCGGTGAGCGACCCGGAGACCAGCAGCACCAGCGGCGGGACGAAGACGAGCAGGACGAACGCCGCGCCGAGGGTGCGCCAGGCCCGGCCGGCCGCCTCGGGCAGCGGTGAGGGGCCGCTCGCGCGGCCCCTCACCCGGTTGTTGCCGATGCTCACCTGCCTCAGAGCGTGAGCTGCCAGGCGCCGAGGCCGTGCGAGGCGGCGTAGAGCACCCGCTTGCCCGGCACGACGGTGAGCCCGGCGACCTCGACGTTGGGCATGCCGCGGGCCGCCTTCACCCAGGTGGTGCTGCCCTTGGCCAGCCGCAGGACACCGAAGTCGGTGGCCGCGTAGAGGTCACCGGTGACATCGTCGCGGACCAGGTCGGTGATCGGCTGGTCGCCGAAGTCGTACGAGCGGTCGGCCCAGGTCGCGCCGGCGCCGGCCAGCTTCACCTCGAACGCGTGCCCGACGGTGGCCGGGGTGTTCGAGTTGAACCCGCTGTAGGAGATCCACGTCCGGGTCGGGTCGGCCGGGTCGACGTGGATGCTGGTGACGAAGCGGTTGGGCGTGGCGGCGGTGTCGATCCGCGTCCAGGTGACCGCGGAGGCCGGCTCGGCGTCGACGTTGCGGGACACGAACACCCGGCCGGTGCTGGTGGCCGCGTACGCGGTGGACGAGTCGGTGGCGACCCGCTGGACCACCGAGACGGCGCCGCCGGCCCGGTCGCCCCAGGCGGCGTCGGTCAGGTTGACCGTGCCCAGCGGCGCGAAGTCGCCGCACTGCGCCTCGAAGGTGCCGGTCCAGGTGTTGCAGATCCGGTCGGCCTCCGCGAGGCTCCGGTCGCCCAGGCCGAACGTCTTGGTCCGGTAGACGGTGCGGGACGTGCCGGCGAAGATCGTGCCACTGACCTTCGGGTCGCTGACGACCGGGGCGTAGAACAGGGTGCCCGGGTGCCCGAAGATCGGGTCGGAGACCGAGATCCAGCTGCCCACGTCGCCGTTGTTGAAGTTCACCTCGGGCGAGGCGTCGTAGAAGGTGTGGAAGCGGAACTCCGGCCTGCCGACGTCGAAGCCGGACGCGCCGCCGTCACCGATCATCGTGTTGACCCAGCGCTTGCGCTGGCCCTTGTTCTCCCAGGTGCCGTTGTCCTGGGTGCCGCCCTGCAGCAGGGTGTGGTCGTGCGGGCTGGCCGTCAGGCTGATGAACTGCAGGGTGTTCATGCCCTTGTTGATGCCGTCCAGCTTCGACGGGATCCGCGAGAGCATCTGCTTGCAGCGGGCCTTCTGCGCGTCGGTGGTGAGGTTGCGGGCCGGGTTGTCGCACCACGCCGACCGGTCCACGAACTGGCCGCTGGAGCGCATCACGCCGCCGTCGTTGGCCTCGAAGAACTGGTACGGGTTGCGCGGGTTGGTGACGAGCGCGTGCTGGTCGGGGTGCAGGCCGTTGGGGTGCAGCTCGTCGGTGCCGTCGTAGGTCATGTCGGTGCCGCTGACGCCGGCGTCGGTGGAGAGCACCACCGCCCGCTTGTGGGCGACGGTCTCGCCGTAGACGTAGGAGCCACCGGTGTAGACGATGTCCGGGTGCCCGGCCGGGGTGTGCACGAACACGTCGTACCAGCACTGGCCGGTGCACTGGTTGTAGGTGGCGTAGCCCGGGTCGGCCGGGTTCGCGCTGGTCAGGTCGGTGAAGCTGGGGGCGCCGCCGGCCACGTCGTCGCTTCGGGACAGCCGCGAGTACGGGTTGCCGAGGTTGCCCTCGTAGACGTACATCCGGGTCTTGCCGTTCGGCAGGGCGGTCACGTCGATCGCGGCGCGGGTCTGGAAGACCGCCGGGTTCAGCGACGGCTTGATCTGGGTCCAGGTGGCACCGGCGTCCGCCGAGCGCCACACGCCCCGGGCGTACGAGGAGGCGTAGACGACGTTCGCGTCGCGCGGGTCGAGCTTGACGTAGCGCACGCCGCGCGGCGAGCAGGCGGCGGTGTTGCCGTACTCCGCGGCGCTGCCGGTGCACTGGGTCGCGTCGGCCGAGCCGTTGTGGATGAACTTCCAGCTCGCGCCGCCGTCGGTGGACTTGTAGAGGCCCCACTTCTCGGCGTCGGGCACCGGCCGGGTGACCCCGGTGCAGCAGGAGCTGGACATGCCGCGCAGGGCGGTGGTGGTGGCGACGTAGAGCGTCTTCGGGTCGCCGGGCTTGATGGTGATCTCACCGATGCCCTTGCCGGCCAGGGCGTCCTTGCCCAGCGGGCCCTTCCAGGTGACCCCGCCGTTGGCGGACTTGTAGAGGCCGACGCCGGCGACGCAGCCGGAGGCGCAGGTGTTCGCCTCGCCGGTGCCCACGTAGATGGTCAGGCCGGTCCTGTCGTTACGGTCGATCTTGACCGACCCGGCCGCGTTGATGCCGAGCGGGCCGCCGAGGTAGAACCACCTGGGTTCCGGCGCGAGGACGTTCAGGGTGCCCCAGACGCCGCCGCCGGCCGGCGTGACGTACGCCCGGCAGAGCAGGGCGTTGCAGTCCGGCGCGATGTCGATGGACGTGACCCGACCACCCGCGACGTACGCGTTCGGCACGTAGTTGTAGGCGTTGCGGAACTCGGTGAACGGGTAGAGGGCCTCGCTCGGGCCGACGTTGGTCCACCCGCGGCTGCCGCCGGCGCGCCGCTCCGCGGCCGAGTACGCCGCCTTCGACCGGTCCATCTGGGCGATGCTGATCGTGCTGGCCGGGTACGCGCGCTCCAGGAACTCCTGCTGCGCGGCGTTGCCCGGGCCGTCCGGCGACATGCCGTCGTTGCCCGGCACGGCCTGGCGCAGCCGTTCCATGTGGGCGCCGAGCGCGCCCGGCATCTCCCCGTCACCGGCCGCGGCCGCGGGAGCCGGCACCTGGGCGCCGGCGAAGTGGATTCCTACGAGACCGGTCGATGCCACCAGGACACCGACCGCCAGTCCCACGAGCAGGTGGCGACGTCTGCGCTTCACGAGGGTCCCTCCGGCGGATAGGGGCCGCCGGACGGGCCTCCGGATTGGCGACCGTCACTGGCAGCGTCCATGCTGGAGAATGGCAGAGCGCACCGGCGCGGGCAATCCCCCGCATGGACCGGGATCAACGTATGGTTGCATCCGCATGGAACGGGTAGTGCGGCACCATGCCAGCGCGTTACGAGAACTATCCGAGAATCGCCATCGTCACCGGCGCCGACTCCGGCATCGGCAGGGCCTGCGCCGTGGCGCTCGCCGAGGCCGGCTTCGACGTCGGCATCACCTGGCACCGCGACGCGGACGGGGCCGCGCGGACCGCCGCCGAGGTCCGCGCCGCCGGCCGGCGCTGCGAGGTCGCCGAGTTGGACCTGACCCGCCTGCCGGGGGCCGACGCGGTCGTCGACGAGCTGGCCGACCGGCTCGGCGGCATCGGGGTACTGGTCAACAACGCCGGCACCGGGGCGTCCACGCCGTTCGTGGACACCGGCTGGGAGCAGTGGCGCGAGGTGCTCTCCGTCGACCTCGACGGCCCGTTCCTGTGCGGGCAGCGGGCCGCCCGGCGGATGCGGGCCGCCGGGCTCGGCGGCCGGATCGTCAACATCACCAGCGTGCACGAGCACGCGCCCCGGGTCGGTTCGGCCGCGTACTGCGCCGCGAAAGGCGGGCTCGGGCTGCTGACGAAGGTGATGGCACAGGAGCTCGCGGCGGACGGGATCACCGTGAACGCGGTCGCGCCGGGCGAGATCGCCACCCCGATGACCGGCCAGGAGGACGTCGACCCGTTCACCCGGGAGCGGCCCGGGGTGCCCGTCGGGCGGCCGGGCGACGCACGGGAGGTGGCCGCCGTGGTGGCGCTGCTCGCCTCGCCCGCCGCCGCCTACGTCACCGGCGCGTCCTGGCCGGTCGACGGCGGCATGCTGATGATGGGGCCGCAGGCCAACGCGCTCACCTCCCACGACTGGCGGTCGGTCCGGGGATGACGTGACAGCCTCCGCGGACGGGCCGCGCCCGGACGGCACCGTCCGCGAGGGGCCGGGTGTGCGGCACGCCGCCACCCCGCGGCGGGTCGTCGCGCATGCCTCGGTGGCCGCCGCCGGGACCGTCCAGTGTCGAAAGCTTTAGTAGGGTCTCCCCGGCTAGATCAATTGGACGGGGAGACGCCGGTGCGGACAGTCAGCAGGAGAACATTCGGAAAGCTCGTCGGCGCGGCCGGCGCCGGGGCCGCCGGCGCCGGCACGCTGCTCGGAACGCCGGCGCACGCGGCGGACGGGTGGGTCGCCACCGGCACCGCGGTGGCCGCGCTGAGCGGCTTCGACGACACGATGAAGTCGTTCATGCAGGCGCGGGGCGTCAGCGCCGGGCAGCTCGCGGTGACGTACAACGGCCGGCTCGTGTTGGCCCGCGGCTACGGCAACAACTCGGCGGAGACGATCCAGCCGACGTCGTTGTTCCGGATCGCCAGCCTCAGCAAGTCGCTCACCGCGGCGGCGGTGCTCCGGCTGGCGCAGGACGGCCTGGTCGGCCTCGACGATCCGGTGACCTCGGTGCTGGACTTCATTCCGCCGACCGGCCAGTCGGTCGACCCGAGGCTGCCGCAGGTGACCCTGCGGCGGCTGCTGCAGCACCTCGGCGGCTGGGACCGCGATCTCGCATTCGATCCCCTGCACGGCCGGGACCATGTCATCGCGCAGGCGCTGGGCGTGCCGCTGGAGCTGCGCAAGGACGACATCCAGCGGTACATGGCCGGCCAGCCGCTGCAACACGACCCCGGCAGCACCGTGGCCTACAGCAACTACGGCTACTTCCTCGCCGGCCGGGTCGTCGAGAAGGTCACCGGCATGTCCTACGAGGCGTACGTCAAGCAGAAGCTCCTCGCGCCGTTGGGCATCACCCGGATGGCCCACGGGAAGGCCCTGACGCGGCTCGCCGGCGAGGTCGGCTACCGGTCGCAGTACACCGGGCGCACCGTGCTGGACGACTCGGGCACCATCGTGCCGGCCCCGTACGGCACCTTCAGCATGAGCCTGCGCGACGCCAACGGCGGGTGGGTCGCCTCGGCGGTCGACATGGTCCGCTGGGCCACCATGCTCGACGGCGCCAGCGGCGTGCTCGACAGCGCCTCGCTGGCGAAGGTCACCGCGGTGCCGGCGACCGGGGTGAACAGCAGCGGCTGGTACTACGGCCTGGGTTGGGCGGTACGCCCCTTCACCACCAGCACCGGGACGAAGCACAACGTCTGGCACACCGGCAGCCTGGCCGGCACCTACACCCTGCTGGTCAAGAGCTACCAGGGCATGAGCTGGGCGGCGCTGTTCAACCAGCGCGACGACCCCTCCGGCCTCTCCTACGGCGACATCGACAGCGCGCTGTGGACCGCCTCCCGCCAGGTGACCAGCTGGCCGACGCACAACCTCTGGTCGACGTACTTCACCCCGTGGAGTGCGGTGGTGGACAACACCACGGCCGGGCGCTTCACCGCCAGCACCAACTGGACCGTCTCGTCCAGCCTCGCCGGCCGGTACGGCACCAACTACCGCCGGGCCGCCCCGGTCGCCGCCAGCGACGTCGCCTGGTACAAGGTCGACGTGCCCGAGACCGGCACCTACCGGGTCGAGGTCTGGTACCCGGCGTCCACCGGCAACAGCGCCGCCACCCCGTACATCGTGGCCACCTCGACGGGCAACAAGACCGTACACGTCGACCAGCGGAGCAACGGCGGGAAGTGGCGCTCCCTGGGCACCTTCACCCTCGTCAAGGGCGACGGCAACAAGGTCGGGGTGAGCCGGTGGACCTCGGGCACCGGCCACGTGGTCGCGGACGCCGTACGCGTCACCCGGGTCTGAGCACCGCCGCCGGGCGACCGGCGCGGGTCGGCCGACGGGACGCGACCGGCAACTCCTGGCACGCCGCGCGCACCCGCGTGGGCCCGCCCTCAGGCGGGCCCGCGCGAGCCCTCGGCCCCGTGTCGAGGCCTGCGGCGTCTCGACCACCGCCACGCGGGACAATGGAGATCCGCCCGCGCCCCGCCGGCGGGAGTCCGGTCGGCAGGAGGACGGTCAGCGTGTCGGAAACACCCCGGGCGGCGTCGTCGACGCACGAGCTGCGCGCCGACTGCGCCCGGTGCTTCGGGCTGTGCTGCGTCGCGCCCGCCTTCTCCGCGTCGGCGGACTTCGCCATCGACAAGCCCGCCGGGCGGCCCTGCCCGAACCTGCGGGCCGACTCGCGCTGCGGCATCCACGCCGACCTGCGCGAGCGGGGCTTCCCCGGCTGCACCGTCTTCGACTGCTTCGGCGCCGGGCAGCGGGTGGCGCAGCACACCTTCGGCGGGCGGGACTGGCGCGGGGCGCCGGAGACCGCGGCACTCATGTTCGACACGTTCGCGGCGATGCGGCCGCTGCACGAGCTGCTCTGGTACCTGACCGAGGCGCTCGCGCTGCGCCCGCCGCAGCCGCTGCGCGACGAGCTGTCCGGCGCGCTCGCCGAGACCGAACGACTGACCCGGGAGCCCCCGCAGACGCTGCTGGCGCTCGACGTGGACGCCTACCGGGGACGGGTCAACCCGCTGCTGTCCCGCGCCGGTGACGCGGCGCGGGCCCGGGGCGGCCGGGCCGGCGCGGACCGGCGGGGCGCCCAGCTGTTCGGCGCAGATCTGCGCCGGGCCGACCTGCGGCGCGCGAACCTGCGCGGGGCGTTGCTGATCGGGGCCGACCTGCGCGGTGTCGACCTCGGCCTGGCCGACCTCACCGGGGCCGACCTGCGCGGGGCGGACCTGCGCGGGGCGGACCTGTCCGGCAGCCTGTTCCTGCACCAGTCGCAGCTCGACGCGGCCCGCGGCGACCGGCACACCACCCTGCCGCCCGGCCGGACGCGCCCCGGGCACTGGTCGGCGCTGTCGCTCACCCCGGTGCGGCCCGGCCGCCGGGGCACACCGGCCGCCCGCGCCCGCCGGCACCGGTGACGGCGGGCGACGGCGGCGGGCGGTCCGGCACCGCCGTCCGGTGACCGTCGGTCGGGCCCGTCGCCCGCCCTTCGGCGCTCAGCCGGCCGCCTCGCGGTAGCCCGCGTACACCGGGCAGGTCGCGCACCGGGAGCGGTCGCAGAGTCGGCACAGCCGGGCCAGGCTCCGCTCGTCGCGGACCTCGCGGCGCAGCAGGCTGCCCGCGACGTCGGCCAACTGTCCGCGCTGCTCGTCCGTGAGCGGCTCCAGCATCCGCGTCAGCACCGCCTGTCGGGCGCGCAGGACCTGCTCGGCCGCCTCCGTCCCGTCCGGGGTCAGGTGCAGCGCGCGGCTGCGGGCGTCGGCCCCGCCGCGCCGCTCCAACCAGCCCTGCCCGATCAGGCGACGCACCAGGTGGGCCGCGCCGGGTTGGGTCAGGCCGAGCACCTGGCCCAGCCACTCGGCCGTCACCCCGGGCTGGTCCTTGAGCACGACGAGCGCCTCGGCCAGCGCGCCGGTGGACCCGGCGGGGCCCGCCACGGCGGCACGCATGCGGGACCCCACGAGCAGCGCGAGCGCCCCGAGCAGGTTGGGCGCGTCCTCCGCGGGTAGATTCATAAGTTATGAATCTACCGGGTCGGGCGGTCCTCGTCATCGCGTTGATCAACCTGGCCCAGCTACCGGTGGCGATGCGCCAGCTCCTCATCGTGCTCCTGGGCCACCACAACACCGGCAGCTTCGCGGTCGCCGGGGTGGCCAGCGGCGCGTGCGGGCTCGGGCTGGCGCTCACCGCTCCCTGCTACGGGCGGCTGCTGGCCCGGCTCGGCGACCGGCCCGTGCTCCTCGCGTGCGGCGCCGCGCACCTCGCGGCGCTGCTCGGACTCGCGTTCGTCACCGACCCTGCCGCCTACGTCGTCCTCGCCGCCGGGGCCGGCCTCGCCACGCCGCCCGCGCTCAGCAGCGGCCGTGCCCTGCTGCCAACCCTCGTGCCGGCTCCCGCGCTCACCCGCGCGTACGCGCTCAACGCCGTCGGCCTGGAGCTGCTCTACGTGGGCGGCCCGCTCGCGGTTACGGCCAGCCTGCTGGTGACCGGGCCGGCCGGCGCGCTCCTCGGCTTCGCCGCCGTCGGGACCGCCGCCCTGGTCGGGCACGCCCTGAGCGTCCCCCGGCGCGCCACCCGCCCGACCGCCGCCCGGGAGCCGGGGCGGACGCCCGCCCGCAGCACCCTGCGCACCCTCATCGCGGCGCAGGTCGGCTACATGACCTGCATGGGAGCGATGTGGGTACTGGTGCCGGCCTTCGCCAGCGGCGCCGGGAACCCCGACCAGGCGGGGCTGCTGATCACCGCCTGGTCGGCGGGCAGCCTCGCCGGCGGTCTGCTGCTCGTCGGTCGGGGCCGACCCGGCAGCCCGGGTGGCAGCTACCTGGCCCTGCTCGCCACCCTGGCGGTCACGTCGACGGCGCTGCTCCTGCCCCGGACCGTGCCGCAGATGGCCGTCGCCCTGGCGATCTTCGGGCTCGCGCTCGCCCCGTGGCTCGCCGTCACCGACGAGCTGGTCGCGCGCGCGAGCCCGGCGGGACACACCGCCGAGGCGTACGGCTGGTTGCAGACCGCCGGGCAGCTCGGCATCGCCGTCGGCTCCACCGCCGGCGGCGCGGTCAACGACCGCGCCGGCAACACCGCGGCCTTCCTGGTCGTGTCGGTGTCCCTCGCGCTGGCCCTCGCCGTCGCGGTGTCGCGGCGGCGGTTCCTGCGGCCGCCCGACCCGCCGGTCGCCGAGGCGGCCCGCGGCGGGGGCCGCGCCCCCGGTGACGACGTTTCGTCCCGCCGCGCCCGGGAAGGCCCACGGGCGGACGGCAACGGCGAGCAGGGAGGCGACCGTGGGGTACCGAGCGCGCGACGGTGAGCTGCCGGTCGACCCGGCGCACGCCGAGGACGAGGCCGGCCAGGCCCGGCTGGTCCAGGTCGAGGCGGACACGGACGTCCCGGCGCCGGACGACACGACGACGAAGCCCGACATCGTCACCGAGGACGACGGGTCCGGCGTGGCGGGCGGGGCGTCGGGCACCTCCAGCGGCGGGTCCGGCATGCCGGGGCACCCGGACGCGGCGCGGTGAGCCCGCCGACGCGTTTGCGGGCCCGTCCCGGGGGCAGGAGAGCGGCATGACCGATCAGAACCGTACCGACCGGGCCGCCACCGACGAGCCGGACGGCGCCACCGCCATGCAGGCGTCGCTGCGGCCGCCGGGCGAGTCCCTGCACAGCACCGACGACACCGGCGACGACTTCGCGGACCTGCCGGCCGAGGACCGACGGTCGGCTCGGGAGGTCAGCCGCGCCGGCTACGACGTGGAGGCCGTCTCCGGCACCACCGACCCGAGCCGGACCGAGTGACCTGACCGGCCGCCCGGCGACCGGTCAGCGACCGGCGGGCACCGCCGAGCGGGCCTCGGTCATGCCACGGTTGGCCAGCGCGTCGGCGCGCTCGTTCTCCGGGTGGCCGTTGTGCCCCTTCACCCACAGCCAGGTGACCTGGTGCCGGGCGCACGCCGCCTCCAGCCGTTGCCACAGGTCGGCGTTCTTGACCGGCTGCTTGGCGGCGGTCCGCCAGCCGTTGCGCTTCCACGAGGCCAGCCAGCTCGTGATGCCGTTGCGCACGTACGTGCTGTCGGTGTGCAGCTCGACCGTGACCGGCCGGGTCAGGCTCTCCAGGGCCTGGATGGCCGCCATCAGCTCCATCCGGTTGTTGGTGGTCGGGGTCGCCTCGCCGCCGCACAGCTCCCGCTCGTGCGCGCCGTAGCGCAGCACCACGCCCCAACCGCCGGGGCCGGGGTTGCCGCTGCACGCCCCGTCGGTCCAGATCTGCACGACCCTGCCGGCCGTCTCGTCCACCATGTCGGCAACCTACCGAATCCACGCCGCCTCCCCCGCCGTCGGGTCGCCGGCGCCGGCGCTTGATCAACTCTCCGTCGAGGCCGCCCTGCCGGAGGGCGGGGACGCGGTCACGGGCCGAGGCGGCTCAGCCGTCGGCGTCGGCCCGGTCGCCGACCACCGGCGGCGGGACCGTCCACGCCGCCGACCGCCGGGTCGAACCGAGGCGGCCCCGGAGCCGGGCGGCGGCGTCGCCCGCGGTGGCGGCGACCATCGGCCGCAGCCGGGTCGAGCCCATCAGCGCCAGCTCCTCCGCCGGGGTGGTCGCGCCGTCGAGGAAGCGCAGCACCCGCTCGGCGGGGTTGCGGTCGAAGAGCCGGTCGAAGAACTCCGGCCCGCCGACGCCGCCGGTGGCCAGCGCGCGTAGCGCCACCGCGTCCATCCAGCGGTGACGGCGGGGATACGCGGGCGCGGGCACCGGCGGGCGGCCGGCGGCCAGCGCGGCGGCCACCTGCTCGGCCTGCCGTCGCATGGCGGCGAACGTGAAGCCGGTGGAGGGTCGGGTGGCGCCGCCCGCCGTGCCCAGGCGGACCACCCGGGGCGAGGGGCGCGGCTCGAACGGGCCGTCGGTCATCGGGATCACCCCGTTCTCCACCTCCCGCACCCGCAGCCCGGCCGGGTCGAGGCCGAGCAGGTCCCGGTACCCGGTTAGCGCGCCGTCGTACCCGGCGTCGGTGAGCAGGTCCGGGCCGAACTCCGTGTACTCCACCAGGGCGTACCGGTCGCTCACCGGCAGTACGTAGCCGAACGACACCCCCCGGGCCGGCTGCGGGGTGCGGAAGTCCATCAGGACGGCCCGGGCGGGGTCGAACACCGGCGCGTCGGACTCCAGCCACCAGCCCCGGAAGTGCTGGAGCCAGTTGGTGCGGCCGGGCCGGCGGGGCGGCCGGGGACGGGAGTCCAGCACCCAGGACGCGCGCACCGCCGGACCGTCGCCGCCGACGCGTACGGTGACCTGCCCGCCGTCGTCGTGCAGGGCGGCGACGGGCGCGACGATCCGTCGCACGCCGAGCCGCCGCTCGGCCTCGGCAGCCCGGTCGTAGACCGGGCCCGAGCGCAGCATGGCGTACCGCAGGGGGGCGAGGTCGAGGACGCGGCGGCCGGCGGGCGTCGCCACCTCGACCTGCCGCCAGCTCGCCGCCAGCAGCGGGTCCAGGTCGTTGCCGGGATGGTCCCAGAACGCCCAGGTCCGGTCCTGACCGCGCCGGTGCACCGGGTCCACGACGGCGATTCGCAGGTCGCGCACGCCGTGCCGGTCCAGGGCGGCGAGGAGCAGCGAGGCGGCGCCGCCGCCCCCCGCCAGCGCCAGGTCGACGTCCAGCGGTGCGGAGGTGTTCACGCCGACCACGCTGCCACACCGACCCCGGTGGCCGGCCACCGACCGGCCGGGCCGACGCTCGCGGGCACCCGTCGCCGCTCGGCGACGGTAGGGTGCCGACGGTCGTGCGCCGGGGCGACCGCGGCCCTCGGCTCGTCTACTGTGCAGCCATGACGCACACCGACCCCGACCTGGCCATCGCCGCGGCGGAGGCCGGCGCGGCCGTCGTACGGGCCCGTTACGGCGACGCGCTGGACCGGTTCGACAAGGCCCCCGGCGACTTCGCCACCGTCGCCGACCTGGAGTCGGAGCAGGCCATCCTCGACGTGCTGCGGGGCGCGCGGCCGGACGACGCCGTCCTCGGGGAGGAGAGCGGGCACACCGGCTCCCGCTCGGCCGACCGGACCTGGCTGGTCGACCCGCTCTGCGGCACGCTGAACTACGCCGCGCGGACCCCGCTGGTCGCGGTGAACGTGGCGTTGCGCACCGGCGCGGGGATCACGGCCGCGGCGGCCGCCGACCCGCTCGCGGGGGAGCTGTTCTGGGCCGGGGACGGCCGGGCGCACGTGCGGCGCGACGGCGTCGACGAGCCCCTGCTGCCGTCGGGGCGGTCGCGGCTGGTGGACGTCGACCTCGACCCGCCGTTCCCGAACGCCCCCACGTTCGACGCGCTGCGGCTGCTCGCGGATCCGGAGTTCACCGCGCGGTTCCGGCCCCGGGTGCTGTCCACGACGCTGGCCCTGGCCTGGGTGGCCGCCGGTCGGCGGGCCGCGTACGTCACCGACCGCGACGTCCGGGACAGCGTGCACTTCGCCAGCGGCATCGCCCTGTGCCAGGCCGCCGGGTGCGTGGTCACCGGTCTGCGGGGGCAGCCCCTGCACAGCGGCGTCGGCGGGCTGCTCGCGGCGGCGGACGCGGAGACGCACGCCGCCCTGCTCGCCGCCGTCGAGAGGCAGTTCCGGGCGGCTCCGGAGCGGGCGACGGCGCAGCCCTGAGCTCAGCGCTCCGGCGCTTGCTTGCGGAAGACGACCAGCCGGCGCAGCGGACCGGACTCGACGTCCGGGTCGTCGAAGTCGTCGGCCGGGTCGGTGGTCATGCCCAGGCGGCGCATGACCGCCTGGGAGCGCACGTTCGTCGCCGTGGTGATCGCCAGGATCTCCGGCAGGCCGACGGTGTCGAAGCCGTACCGCAGGACGGCGCGGGCCGCCTCCGTGGCGTAGCCGTGGCCCCACGCGGAGCGGGCGAGCCGCCAGCCGGCCTCCACCCCGCTGACCGGGAGCCCGTCGTCGACCCGGTCGAGGCCCGCGAAGCCGATGAACCGGCCGTCGTCGCGGACCTCGACGGCCCAGAAGCCGTAGCCGAGCCGGTCGATGGCCGCCTGGAACGACCGCACCGAGGCGGCGGCCTGCTCGGCGGTGAGCAGCGGTCCGAGGTGCTCGCGTACCTCGGGGTCGGCGTTCATCCCGGCCCAGGGCGCGAGGTCGGACTCCCGCCAGCTTCGCAGCAGCAGCCGCTCGGTCTTGATCTCCGTCACCGCGCGAACCTAACCGCCGGGCCGGGGCGGGACACCCGAGTTTCCGGTCGCACGTGCCGCAGGGGCAGGTGCTGGGGATGGCCGGCACCGCCGGCCCGGCCGGCGCAAGCGTCGCGACCGGGTCGCGGCGGCGGCTACCGGCCCGTACGGGGCCGGCACGGCCGCGACCCGCCCCGTCCACGCATCGTCCACGAGACGGGCCGAGACCGCCCAGCCCCGACAGCCCGGCCCCGGACGACATCGACCCGGCCAACCCTCGCGGCCGGGCCGTGCCGGCATTTCCGCTGCTTGCTCCGCCTCCGGGGCGGACACGTGACGGCAACGAGGAATTCTCATTTTCACCGGATCGGGGGCCCAACCCGCCTAGGGTTGGTCACACCGGTGCTAGTCACGGAGTTGGCCACCCGAGCGACGTCCCACGCAGTCAGCGGACGAAAAGTGAGGGAAGACGCGTATGAAGGTCAAGACAGTTCTCGTATCGGCGGCGGTCGGCGTGGGTCTGGGCACGCTCCTGCTGCCGGGCGCCGCGCTGGCCGACACGGTCGTATCACCGGCCACCACCCCGGTGGGCGGAACGGTCGTGCTCACCGCGACCACCTGCAACCCGAAGTCCGGCGACGCGATCTTCCGCGTCACCGGGCCGAACCGCGACCAGAACGTCCGGTCCACCACCGCGGCGGCCGGCGGCGGCCTGAGCGCCGAACTCTTCACCGCCGGCTTCACCCTGGGCACCTACACGGTGACCGCGACCTGCGGCGACGGCAGCGCGGCCGGCAGCGCGACGTTCACCGTCACCCCGATCGGCGGCGCGCAGGCCGGCGGCCGCGACAGCACCGACGGGACCGGGGCGCTCGCCGCCGGCGGCGTCCTGCTCGGCTCCGCCGCCGGGGGCGCGCTGATCCTGGCCCGCCGCCGACGCCACATGGCCGCGGCCACGCTCTGACCGACGGCCCGCGCCGTCCATCCCTGCAACGGGTGCCCGCACCGGCGAACGCCGGGGCGGGCACCCGGGCGAACGCGTACGGAGGTGGGAACGTGTCCTGGCGCAGGCCCGGATGGGCGGTCACGGTGGTCGCCCTGCTCGGCACGACCGGGCTCGCCCTGGTCGTCGGCGGGCTGGCGACGACCCCGCCGAGCCCGCCCCGGCCCGGGGCCGCCGCGCCGGCCGGTGACCGCTCCGCGCCGCCGGTGCCGCCGCTGGGCCGGGCCGAGCCGGTCGACGTGCGGATCCCGGCGATCGACGTACGGGCTCCGATCGTCGCGGTGGGCGCCGACGCCGAGGGCCGCCTGGAGGTGCCGCCGCTGGACCGGCCCACCCTCGCCGGCTGGTACCGGCACGGCGTCACCCCCGGCGAGACCGGCAACGCGGTGATCGTCGGCCACGTCGACTCGGCCGCCGGGCCGGCCGTCTTCTTCGACCTCGGTCGGCTGCGGGCCGGCGACACCGTGCGGATCACCCGCGCCGACGCCAGCGTCGCGACCTTCGCCGTCGACGGCGTCGCGTCGTACCCGAAGGACCGCTTCCCCACCGACCTGGTCTACGGGCCCAGCGGCACGGCGGGGCTGCGCCTGATCACCTGCGGCGGCCGGTTCGACCGTGGCGCCGGCGGCTACGTGGACAACGTCGTCGTCTTCGCCACCCGGGTGCCCTGACACCGGACCGGACGGCTCCGAGTACGGTGTCCGCGCGGGTGCCGGGCGACGCGGAGGTGGACGGGTGGCTCAGCGGGTGAGGCGGCGGCTGCGCCTGTCGGCCGTGTTCGACCGGCTGCTCGGCCGACCGGTGCCCGGGCAGCGCGAGCGGGAAGCCCGACCGTCCAATCCCGACGCGGTGGTCGACTGCGCCGTCTACGTCGACGGACGGCGCGAGCCGGGCCGCCCGCACTACGCCGACGCGTACGCCCGCAGCCGCCGCGCCCGCGGCGCCTTCGTCTGGCTGGGTCTGCACGACCCGGGCCCGGCGGTGATGGCGGCCGTCGGCCGCACCTTCGGGCTGGACGACCTCACCGTCGAGCAGGCGCTCGCCGACGGCCACCGCCCCACGGTGCGGCGTGACGGCGACGTGACGCTGCTCGTGCTGCGCACCGCCGGATACGTCGAGCACGCCGAGCTGACCGACACCTCGGAGGTCATCGACACCGGCGACGTCATGGTGCTGCTCGGCGACCGCTTCGTCATCACCGTGCGGCACGGCGCCGCCGGCGCGCTCACCCCGGTCCGCGCCGACATCGAACGCCGCCCGGCGGTGCTCGCCGAGGGTCCGTGGGCGGTGGCGTACGCGGTCTGCAGCCGGATGGTCGACCTCTACCTGGAGGTCGCCGGGCACGTCGAGCGAGACCTGGAACGGGTCGAGGAGACGGTGTTCGCCCGCGACCGCTCCGCCGACATCCAGCACATCTACCAGCTCAAGCGGGAAGTGGTCGAGTTCAAGCGGGCGGTGCAGCCGCTGCAGGCGCCGCTACGGTCACTGCTCGACCAGCGGCCCGACGGCCCGCCGCGCGGCCTGCGGCGGTGGTTCGTCGACGTGGATGCCCGGCTCACCCGGGCGGTGGACCGGGTCGCCGCCTACGACGACCTGCTCAACTCGATCCTGCAGTCCCGGCTGGCGCAGCTCGCCGTGGACCAGAACAACGACATGCGCAAGATCGCCGCATGGGCCGCGATCGCCGCCACCCAGACCGGGATCGCCGGGGTGTACGGCATGAACTTCGCCAACATGCCCGAGTTGGGCTGGCGCTACGGCTACCCCGCCGCGCTCGGCCTGATGGCGCTGGTCGCGGTCACCCTGCACCGCCTCTTCCGCCGCTCGGGCTGGCTCTGACCGCGTCACCGCCACCGGCGGATCGCGCCCGCCGGTCGCTACCCTCTCCCCCGTGATGTGGCAGCGGTACGTGGCGATCGGCGACAGCACCACCGAGGGACTCGACGACCCCGACGGGGCCGGCGGCTACCGGGGCTGGGCCGACCGGTTCGCCCTCGCGGTGGCCCGCGCCCAGGGCGGGCTCGAGTACGCCAACCTGGCGATCCGCGGGCGCACCACCACCCGCATCCGGGCCGAGCAGCTCCAGCCCGCCCTCGACCTCGCCCCGGACCTCGCCACCGTGGTGGCCGGGATGAACGACGTGCTGCGCCCGTCCTTCGACGCCGACCGGGTGGCCGAGGACGTCGGCGCGATGCAGCGGGCGCTGGTCGGGCAGGGCGCGACGGTGTTGACCTTCACGCTGCCCGACCCGGTGCCGGTGATGCCGCTGGCCCGCCCGCTGCGCGGCCGGATGCTCGCGCTGAACGCCGCGCTGCGGGCGGTGACCGCCGAGACCGGGGCGACCCTGCTGGACCTCGGCGCCCACCCGGTCGCCTCGGACCCCCGGCTGTGGAGCGACGACCGGCTGCACGCCAACAGCGCCGGCCACGAGCGGATCGCCGCCGCGCTCGCGCACACCGTCGGCCTGCCGGGCACCGACGACGGCTGGACGCGCCCGCTGCAGACGGCGCCGCGCCGTCGTCGCCACGAGGTGCTCGGCGCCGAGCTTGCCTGGACCCGCCGGCACCTGCTGCCGTGGCTGGCCCGGCACGCGCGCGGGCGGTCCTCCGGCGACGACCGGGTCGCCAAGCGGCCGGTGCCGCTGCCGGTCGAGCTGTCCTGACGGCCGCGTCGCGCGGCCGACACCCTCGTCCGGGTGCCCGGCCGGGCCGCCGCCGCGATCACGGTACGGGCACGGCCCGACCCGCCGCACGCGCGGATTCGGCGGCAACCCGGCTGCGCTGCGCCCAGCGGGTGGTCGGGCCCATCGCCCAGGCCGCCGCGGCGTAGAGCGCGCCGAAGGCGAGCCAGCCGGCCGGGCCGCCGTCGACGACGAGCGTGGTGAGCAGCACCGGCCCGAGCATCCGGGCCAACGGCACGCCTGTGCCGAAGAAGCCCTGGTACTGCCCGTGCCGCCCGTCCGGCGCGAGGTCGAAGCTGAGCTGCCAGGCGCCGGCGCCGTGCGCCATCTCGGCGGCCACCTGCGCGGCCGCGCCGAGCAGGAGCACCGCGGCGGCCAGCCAGGGCCCGGTCGCGGCGGAGGAGGTCGCGAGGACCGCGCAGGCACCCACCATGAGCAGCCCGGCGCGGCGCAGCGCCCGGACCGCGCCGTCCGGGCCGGTGACCCCCCGCGCCACCCGGACCTGCCAGAGCAGCACCGCCACGGTGTTGAGCGCGAGCACCGCCGCCGCCAGCCAGGCCGGCGCCGCCGTCCGCCGGGCCACCCACAGCGGCAGGACCAGACTGAGCAGCGGCAGGTAGAGCATCATCACCGCGTTCAGGGCGGTCAGCAGCGCGTACGGGCGGTCGCGCAGCACGGCCAGCCGGGGGCCGGCGACGACCGGTCCGGCCGTCGGCCCAGCCTGCGGCAGCCGGGCGAGCAGGGCGGCGGCGACGCCGAACGCGACCACGTCCAACCCCAGCACGAGCCGGTACGCCGCGGCCGTCTGCGCGGCCAGCGCCAGGCCGCCCAGCGCCGCGCCGAGGGCGAGCCCGCCGTTGGCGACGGCCTGCAGCCGGGCGCGGACCTCGGTGCGGCGGGCCGGCTCCACCAGGTGGGCCAGGGCCGCCTGCCGGGCGGCGGCCAGCCCGGTCTGGCACGCGGCGTAGAGGCAGGCGACCAGGACGAAGGTGGTCGGCCGCCCGACGGCCAGGAACGCCGCCACCGAGGCGCCGGTGCCGGCGGCGAGCAGCACCGCCGTGCGGCGGGCGCCCCACCGGTCGGCGAGCTGCCCGGCCGGCACCCCGACGAGCACGCCGACCGCCCAGCCGAGGGTCAGGCCGAGGCCGACCTGGCCCGGCGACAGGCCCACCGGTCCGGTGAAGTACAGCGCCGAGGTGACGAGGAAGACGCCGTCGCCGACCGAGTTGGCCAGTTGGGCGCGGACCAGCGTCCGCGCCGGCGTGGGCGGAACCGCGGGCACGCCGTCAGCGCTCGATCGGCCGGCGGGTACGGGCCCGCTTCAGCTCGAAGAACCCGTCGGTGCCGGCGACCGCGAGCACTCCGTCCCAGAGCCGGCCCGCCGCCTCGCCGCGCGGGGCGGGAGCCACCACCGGCCCGAAGAAGGCGTGCCGCTGGCCGTCGACGGTGACGTGGATGGTGGGGGTGCCGAGGTCCTCGCCGACCGGTTCCAGGCCGGCGTCGTGGCTGGCCCGCAACGCCTCGTCGTGGTCGGTCGACTCCGCCGCGTCGGCGAGGTCGGCGGCCAGCCCCACCTCGGTCAGGGCCGCGCGGTACAGCTCCGGCCCGATCGGCGCGCGCTCGTGGTGGATCCGGGTGCCGAGCGCGGTGTAGAGGTCGCGCAGCACCTCGTTGCCGTACTTCTGCTCGGCGGCGACGGCCAGCCGCACCGGGCCCATGCCGGGCTTGAGCCACTCCCGGTACCACTCCTCCAGACCGTCGCGGCCGTCGTTGAGCAGGGACAGACTCATCACGTGGAAGCGGACGGTCACCGGGCGGACCCGTTCCACCTCCAGCAGCCAGCGCGAGGCGTTCCAGGCCCACGGGCAGCGCGGGTCGAACCACATGTCGGCGGTCGTCATGGCGAAAGTTCCAGTCCTTCGGTGCTCGCGGGAGAGGGTCACGGCAAGCCTGACGGACCGATCGGCCCACCGGCAGGGCCGATTTTCGTCGCAACGACTGGGCCGATTCGACCGCGTGGACGGCGGCGCGGGCCGTGGGCCGCTCCCGCTCGGCGGAGGGGGCGCCGTCGGCGGGCGGCGTTTGGCCGTCGGGGCCGGGGGAAGACCGTGCGCCCAGGGCCGATTCCCGAGGAGCGACGATGGCGGACGCAGGACGGGCCAGGAAGGCCACCGGGGCGCGCAAGGCCCCGATGAAGCGGACGGCGGCGGCGAAGAAGGTGGCGACGGCCACGAAGCGGGCCTCCGGGGCGTCCGCGGCCAAGTCCCCGGGTGAGAAGCCCACGCCGACGACGGCACGGGTGGCCCGCAAGAAGGACACCTCCGCCACGGCGGCCCCCGCCCGCGCCCGGAAGGCCCCGGCCACGGGCGCGCCGGCGAAGAAGGCGCCCGCGAAGAAGACGGCGAAGGCGGCCGCGACCCGCGCCGGCGCGGCGGCCAGCAGGACACCGGGCCGCAAGGCGACGACCATGGAGTCCTTCGGCACGCGGCGGACGGCACGGACGAGCGGCCGCTGACCGGCGCGCGCGTCGTCGGGCTGAGCGGCGACCGGCGCGGCGGTTGCCGTGACCGGCGCCGGGGCGGCGGATGCCCGCCCGGATCCGGACGCCGCACGGCCGGGGCCGGGGTCCGGCCGCCGGCCGCGGCGGACCGTCGGCCAGAATGGGCCCGTGGCGACCAGACCCCGCCGGAGCGCGGCCGACGACCGGGACCGGCCCTGCCCGTGCGGGTCCGCCCAGCCGTACGCGCAGTGCTGCGGCCGGCTGCACCGGGGCGAGGCGGACGCGGCGACCGCCGAGGCGCTGATGCGCTCGCGGTACACCGCCTTCGCCGTCGGCGACGCCGCGTACCTGCTGCGCAGCTGGCACTCCTCGACCCGGCCGCGCCGGCTCGACCTGGATCCCGGGCAGCGCTGGACGGGGTTGCAGATCGTCGACGCCGACCGGGGCGGGCTGTTCGACGCCACCGGCGTGGTCGAGTTCCGCGCCCACTTCCGTGCCGGGGGCCGGCCCGGGACGCAGACCGAGCGGAGCCGGTTCGTGCGCGAGGACGGGCGCTGGGTCTACCTGGACGCCGAGTCCGCCTGACCGGCGAGGGCGTGCCGGCCGGGACGGCCGGGAGTTAGGATGACCCCGGCGCGGTCCCGCGCCGCACCTTCCTCCCGGCGCTCACGCCGCCGGCCCGGCGGAGGCAAAGGGGGCTCCGAGCCCTCGGGACGCGGTGCCACATGCCCCACTCCGGCGGGGTCGACGGGAGCGTGAGTCCCTGCGACCGCGCCGTCGACAGGGAGCATGTGATGACGAGTCAGCGCGCCTTCAAGGCCCGGGTCCGCGCCCGGATGGACAAGACCGGCGAGAGCTACACGACCGCCCGCCGGCAGCTGCTGGCCCGGTCCGCCGACGTGCCCACCGGGCAGGAGCCCACCGGGTCCACCGGGCAGGAGCCGACCGGGTCCGCCGAGCCGGCCGCCCCCGACGGCACCGGTCCCGCTGCCGTCCCGCCGGCCGGGGCCGTCGAGGCGGGGACCGCCCCCGCGGGCGACGCCACGGCCACGGGCACCGGGAGGCAGACCGAGCGCGTCTCCGACGCGCTGGTGCGCGAGCGCACCGGGCGCGGCTGGGACGAGTGGTTCGTCCTGCTCGACGCCTGGGGCGCGACCGGGCGTACGCACGCCGAGATCGCCCGCTGGCTGGTCGACACGCACGGGGTCGCCGGCTGGTGGGCGCAGAGCCTCACCGTCGGGTACGAACAGGCGCGTGGCCTGCGCGCGCCCGGGCAGCGGCGCGGGGGCGGCTTCTCCGCCGCCGGGAGCCGGACGGTCGCCGTACCGGTGCAGCGGCTCTTCGACGCCTTCGCCGACGACGCGCTGCGCCGGCGGTGGCTGCCCGACGCGGCGGTGCGGGTCCGTACGGCCACCGCGCCGAGGACGTTCCGGGCCGACTGGGGCGACGGGTCGACCCGACTCGTGGTGGGCTTCGTGGCCGTGGACGCGACGAAGTCCCGGGTGTCCGTCCAGCACGAGCGGCTGAGCGGGGCGGAGCAGGCGGCGGAGCTGAAGGCGTACTGGCGGGACCGGCTCGCCGCGCTCAAGCACCTCCTGGAGGATCCGGCCACCGACACGCCGCTACGGCGTACCGACGGCTGACCGGCTCGGCCGCGGGGCGGGCCGGGTCCGACCCGACGGCCGGCCCGGGTGGCGCCCGGTCGCGGCGCCGGGGCGCGGCGACCGGGCGACGCCTACCGGCCGGCGGCGACGTCGGTCGACAGGCCGAGCCCGTCGACCGCCGCCGAGACGAGCTCGTCCGGCGTCAGCGACACGTCGAGCACCAGCACCGACTCGTCCGGGTGGGGCCGTTCCAGGGTGGCCAGCTGCGACCCCAGCAGGCTCGCCGGCATGTAGTGCCCCGCACGGCGGGCCATCCGCTCCCGGATCACCTCGGCCGGCCCGTCCAGCAGGACGAACTCGACGTTCGGCGGCCCGTCGCGGAGCACGTCGCGGTAGGACCGCTTGAGTGCCGAGCAGGCCAGCACCGTCGAGACGCCGTCGGCGGCGCGGTCGGCCATCCACCCGGCCAGGTCGCGCAGCCAGGGCAGGCGCGCGGCGTCGTCCAGCGGCACCCCGGCCCGCATGCTCGCCACGTTGGCCGGCGGGTGGAACTCGTCCGCCTCGGCGAAGGTCAGTCCGGTACGGGCGGCGATGCCCAGGGCGACGGTCGTCTTGCCGGCCCCGGACACCCCCATCACGACCACGTGCCGCGTCGGCGCGCCCGCGCGGCGCTCACCAGTCATGGACGGTGCCGTCCTGGAGCCGGTTGAACGGCAGGTAGGCCGGCACGTACGGGAACTTCGCGGCGGCCTCCTCGTCCAGTTCGACGCCGAGCCCGGGCTGCTCCCCGGGGTGCAGGTAGCCGTCGGTGAAGGTGAACGACTGCCGGAACACCTCGTTGGTGAGCGCCCCGTGCCGCATGTACTCCTGGATGCCGAAGTTGTGGATGGCCAGGTCCAGGTGCAGCGCGGCGGCCATGCCGACCGGCGAGATGTCGGTCGGGCCGTGGATGCCGGACTTGATCTGGTACTGGGCGGCGAAGTCGAGCAGCTTGCGCATGGCCGTGATGCCGCCGGTGTGGGTGACGGCGGAGCGGACGTAGTCGATGAGCTGCTCGCGGATGAGGGTCTGGTAGTCCCAGACCGTGTTGAAGACCTCGCCGATCGCCAGCGGCGTGGTGGTGTGCTGGCGGACCAGCCGCAGCGCCTCCTGGTTCTCCGCCGGGGTGCAGTCCTCCAGCCAGAACAGGTCGTACGGTTCGAGGGCCTTGCCCAGCTTGGCGGCCTGGATGGGGGTCATCCGGTGGTGGCCGTCGTGCAGCAGCGGCAGCTCGGGGCCGAACTCGTTGCGGACCGCCTCGAAGACGCCGGGCAGGTGACGCAGGTAGGAGCGGGTGTCCCAGTCCTCCTCGGCCGGCAACGGGGTGCGCTGCGCCGGCTCGTAGTCGTAGCGCTTGCCGTCGACGCTCGGCTGGGCGGCGACCCCGTACACGGCGTTGATGCCCGGCACCGAGGTCTGCACCCGGATGGAGCGGTAGCCCTCCTCGAGGTGCCGGCGGATCGAGTCGAACAGCTCCGGCAGGTCCCGGCCGGAGGCGTGGCCGTACGCCATGATGCCGGTGCGGGACGCCCCGCCGAGCAGCTGGTACAGCGGCATGCCCGCGGCCTTGGCCTTGATGTCCCACAGGGCCACGTCCACCGCCGCGATGGCGGCCATCGTGACCGGTCCCCGACGCCAGTACGCCGACCGGTAGAGGAACTGCCAGGCGTCCTCGATGCGGTGCGCGTCCCGGCCGATCAGCAGGGGCACGACGTGGTCGCGCAGGTACGAGGCGACGGAGAGCTCACGTCCGTTGAGGGTGCCGTCGCCCAGGCCGGTGAGGCCGTCATCGGTGGTGATCTTCAGGGTGACGAAGTTGCGGTCGGGACTGGAGACGATGACGTCAGCGGCGACGATCTTCACGGGGTGCCTTTCTTCCAACGGGGTGTGGCGGCGGCTAACGGAGGACGCTTCCCGCCTCGTGGCCGTCGATGAGGGACAGTTCGGCGCGGCGCGGCAGCCCTTCGCAGTCGCCCCGACTGGAGACCGCGAAGGCGCCGAGGGTGACCGCCCGCCGCAGCCGACCGGCCAGGTCGAGCCCGTCGAACCAGCCGGAGAGGTAGCCCGCCGTGAACGCGTCCCCGGCGCCGACGGTGTCGACGGCGGTCACGGCCAGCGCCCCGACGTGCTCGACCCCGTCCGGGGTGTGCGCGCGGGCGCCGTCGGCGCCCAGCTTGACCAGGACGGTGTGCACGCCCCGCCGGAACAGGTCCGCCACGACGGCGGGCTCGTCGACGCCGGGGTCGCCGACGAGGTCGAGTTCGTCGGCGGAGGCGATGACGGTGGTGGCGTACCCCGCCAGCGGGGTGAGCACCTCGCGGGCGGTGTCGCGGGACCAGAGGCGGGCGCGGTGGTTGACGTCGAGGCACACCGGGATGCCCGCCGCGACGGCCGCCTCGGCCGCCCACCGGGTGGCCTCCCGGGCGGTGTCGGACAGCGCCGGGGTGATCCCGGTCAGGTGCAGCGTCCGCGCGCCGGCGGCCAGCGGCGCCCGCAGGTCCTCGACGCGCAGCGCGGAACCGGCCGATCCGGCCCGGTGGTACTGCACCCGGGTCACGTCGGCGGTGCGCTGTTCAAGGAACATCAGGCCGGTCGGCCGGTCGGGGTCCCGGGTCACGCCGTCGACGCCGACGCCCTCGGCGCGCAACTGCCGCAGCGTGTACTCGCCGAACTCGTCGGTGCTCACCCGGCCGACCCACGCGGCCCGGTGGCCCAGCCGGGCCACCCCCACCGCCACGTTGGACTCGGCGCCGGCCAGGTGCGTGGTCAGCGGTCCCCCGGCGGCGAGCGGGCCGGCCGAGCGCAGCGACACCAGCGCCTCGCCGACGGTGAGCAGGTCAGGTGCGGTCATGACGCGGTCGACTCCCGCACCGCGGCGAGGTAGGTGCGCGCCCGCGCGCGCAGGGCGTCCAGGTCGCCGCCGGAGGCGGCGTCGCCGACCAGGGGGCCGCCGAGGCCGACCGCGATCGCGCCGGCCCGGAAGTAACCGGGCACGTCGGCCAGGCCGACGCCGCCGACCGCGACGAACGGGATGTCCGGGAACGGGTCGCGCACCGCCCTGAGGTACGCCGGGCCGCCTACCGACGCCGGGAACAGCTTGATGGCAGAGGCCCCCATCCGCATCGCGGTGTACGCCTCGGTGGGGGTGAGCGCCCCGGCGGCGACCGGGAGGCCGCGGCGGGCCGCCTCGGGGATCGACTCGACCACGGCCGGCGTCACCACGAACTGCGCGCCCGCGGCGGCCACGTCGGCGACGTCGGCGGTGGTGAGGACCGTGCCGGCCCCGACCAGCGACCCGGCGGGGGCCGCCGCGCGCAGCGCCTCGATCGCCCGCGCGGCGTCCGGCGTGGTGAGGGCCACCTCGACGATGCGTACGCCCTCTTCCAGCAGGGCGGTGCCGGCGGCGACGGCGCCGGCGGTGTCGGTGCCGCGGATGACCGCGAGGATGCGGGCGTCGGTGAGTTCGGCGGTGAGGTTGACGGTCATGTGATCACCATTCCGCGTAGGAGCCGTCGGGGTGCCGCCAGGTGGGGCTGCGCCACGCGTGCCCGCGCTTGTCGGCCGTCCGTACGGCGTGTTCGTCGATCTCGATGCCGAGGCCGGGTGCCGTGAGGCGCTCGACGTACCCGTCGACGAACGTCAGCGGGGTCTTGTCGACGCAGTAGTCGAGCACCTCGGCGCCGAGGTTGTAGTGGATGCCGATGCTCTGTTCCTGGATCAGGTAGTTGGGCGTGGCGAAGCCGACCTGGAGACAGGCCGCGAGGGCGATCGGCCCGAGCGGGCAGTGCGGGGCGAGCTGCGCGTCGTACACCTCGGCCAGCGCGGCGATCTTGCGGACCTCGGTGATGCCGCCGGCGTGCGAGAGGTCCGGCTGGGCGACCGCGATGCCGGCCTGGAGCACCGGCAGGAACTCCTGCCGGTTGTAGAGCCGCTCCCCCGTGGACACCGGCGTGGTGGTGGCGCGGACGAACTCGCCGATCAGGTGCGAGTTCTCCGGCACCACCGGCTCCTCCAGGAAGAACGGGCGGAACGGCTCGAGCAGCGGGGCGACCCGGCGGGCGGTGGCCAGGGTGAACCGGCCGTGGAAGTCGACCGCCACGTCCCGCTCGTCGCCGAGGACCTCGCGGGCGGCGGCCACCCGCGCCACCACGGCGTCGAGTTCGGCGACGGACGCGACGGCGCTCATCCGGCCGGAGGCGTTCATCTTCACGGCGGTCAGGCCGGTGGCGACGGCGGCGGCGATCTGGTCGCGGACCTCGCCGGGCTCGTCGCCGCCGACCCAGCCGTAGACCCGGATCCGGTCGCGGACCGGGCCGCCGAGCAGCTGGTGCACCGGCGCGCCGAAGTGCTTGCCGGCGATGTCCCAGAGCGCCTGGTCCAGCCCGGCGACGGCGCTGGCCAGGATCGGCCCACCGCGGTAGAACGAGCCCTTGGTCATCACCTGCCAGTGGTCCTCGATCCGCAGCGCGTCCCTGCCGACCAGCAGTTCGCTGAGCTGCTCGACGGCGGTGCGGACGGTCTCGGAGCGGCCCTCGCAGGTCGCCTCGCCCCAGCCGACGATCCCGGAGGACGTCTCGACCCGGACGAACAGCCAACGCGGCGCGACGAGGAAGGTCTCCACCCGTGCGATCGTGGTCATGGTGTCCCTCAGCCCTTCGTGGCGCCGGCGGTGAGGCCGGAGACGACGTACTTCTGCACGAACAGGGCGATCAGCATGATCGGCAGGGTGACCACGGTGGCCGCCGCCATCAGGCCGCCCCAGTCGATGCTGGCGTAGCCGACGAAGTCGAAGATCGCCACCGGGAGCGTCTTGGTGTCGGCCCCGGAGAGCACCAGGGCGAACATGAAGTTGTTCCAGGAGAAGATGAACGACAGGATGCCGGCGGTGGCGATGCCCGGCACCGACAGCGGCAGGGTGATCCGACGGAACGCGCCGATGTGGGTCAGCCCGTCGACCAGCGCCGCCTCCTCGAGCTCGGTCGGCAGGCCGTCGAAGTAGCCCATCATGATGTAGACGATCAGCGGCAGCGACACGAACATGTGGCTGAGGATCAGCACGGTGAACCCGCCGACCATCTGCAGGTTCGAGAAGACGTAGTACCAGGGCACCAGCAGCGAGACGCCGGGGATGACCCGCGCCATGAGCACGACCAGCGCGGACTTCTTCATGTTGAAGCGGCTCATCGAGTACGCGGCGGGCACCCCGAGAAGCAGCGACAGCACGGTGGCGGCGAGCGCCACCCAGAGGCTGTTGCCGATGAACTGCACGTAGTTGGCCTGCTGGAGCACGTTGGTGTAGTTGTCCAGCGTCGGGGAGAAGGCGAACGCCTTGTCGGTGTCGTAGATGTCGACGTTGGTCTTGAACGACGCGGCGATCATCCAGATCAGCGGCGCCATCAGCGACAGCACGACGAGGACGAGGGCCACCGTCCGGAAGATCTTGTACGGCCTGCGCAGCTTCATCGGTCCAGCCCCTTCTTGCGGTAGGTCAGGGCCCACATCACCCCGATGATGATCAGGAAGAAGATGATGAGGACGGTCGATGAGACGCCGTAGTCGTTGTAGTCGAAGCTGAGCCCGTAGGCGTACACGTTGAGGGTCTCCACCTCGTGGAACGACCCGCCGCCGCGTCCCTTGGTGGCGTAGAGGATGTCGAACGTCTTCAGGGCGTCGATGCCGCGCAGCAGGATCGCGACGATCACGGTGGGCATCAGCAGCGGCAGGGTGACGTGCCGGAACCGCTGCCAGGTGCTGGCGCCGTCGATCAGCGCCGCCTCCTGCGGCTCGTCGGACAGCGACGTCAGGCCGGCGAGCAGGATCAGCACGACCATCGGGGTCCACTGCCAGATGTCGATGAACATCGTCGTCGGCAGGGCCGAGCTCTGCCCGGAGAGCCAGGGCTGGGGGCCGATGCCGACCCAGCCGAGCACCTGGTTCGCCATCCCGATGTTGGGGTCGAAGATCAGCCGCCACATCATGCCGACCGCGACCGGGGTGGCCACCAGCGGCAGGAGGATCGCGACCCGGACCCACTTCTCCCCGCGGAACGGCCGCCACAGCAGCAGCGCGATGGCCATGCCGAGGACGATCTCGAAGAAGAGCACGACGCCGGTGAAGAGGGCGGTACGCCACACGGCCGGCCAGAACCGGTCGGTGTCACCGAGCACGTCGAGGTAGTTCTGGAAGCCGATGAACTCGCTCTCGGCCCGCACCGATCCCTCGGCGTCGGTCAGGCTGAGGTACCCGGTCCACGCCACCGGGAAGACGATCAGCACGGCGACGAACAACATGGCGGGCGCCGCGAAGAGCCACTTGCGGTGCTCGTTGGCCCAGCGCGACCAGGCCGAGGTCTGCGGGGACTCCGGGCGCGCCTCGAACGATCTTTTGACTGGTGTGGTGACGGCTGACATGAGCTCTCCGGGGGTGGGTCAGGGCCAGCGTCCCGACGCGGGGTGGCGGAGCCGGTCGGCTCCGCCACCCGCGCCTCGGGCTACTTCGCCTCGTCGTCGAGGAACTTCTGGAACGCCTCGTTCGCCGCGTCCGCCGAGGCGGCCGCGTCCTTGCCGGTGATCGCGTCGACGATCGGCTGGCCGACGATCTCCCGCGCCTCGGCGACCTTCACGACGAGCGGACGGTCGTGGCCCACGCCGTTGGCGGTGCTGACCGTGGTGGCCTCGGCGAGGTCCTTCGGGTAGGTCGCCGCGCCCTCCGGGTTCTCCCAGACCGAGGTGCGGGCACCGGGGACGCCGGCCTTCTGCTGCGCCAGCGCCTGCTCCTTGCCGGCGGCCCACTGGATGAACTTCCAGGCGTTGTCCTGGTTCTTGGACGCCTCGTTGACGCCGAGCGCCCAGGAGGGGATGTTGTACGGCTTCGAGCCGGCCGGACCGGCCGGGAAGGCCGCGAACCCGACGGTCTCGGAGACCTTCGACTTGGTCGGATCGGTGGCGTTCTTGTAGAGCGAGTTGGCCTCGGTGTAGAACGCCGCCTTGCCCTGCGTGAAGATCGCCATCGCCTCGGACCAGCTCATGTCGGTGCTGATGTTCTCCGGGCCGTGCTCACGCAGCAGCCCGCCGTAGTACGCGTACGCCTGCTTGGCCTGCTCGGTGTTGACCGACGCCTTGCCGCTGGCGTCGACGAAGTCGCCGCCGAAGCTGTAGAGGAAGCTGGAGAACTGGGTGACCGCGGCGGCCTTGCCGGTGCGGGAGACGAAGCCCGCCACGCCCGGGTTGTCGGCCTCGACCTTCGCCGCCTGCGCCTTGAGCTCGTCGAGGGTCTTCGGCGGGGCGGTGAAGCCGGACTTCTGCAACAGGTCCTTGCGGTAGTAGAGGACCTCCTGCTCGGTGATGATCGGCACGCCGACCACCTTGTCCTCGTACGTGGTGGCCTGCACGGGGCCCGCCTGGAAGTCGCCGAACTCGAACGCGCCGTCCGACTTGGTCTTCTCGGTCAGGTCGGCGAGGTACTTGTTCTTGGCGAACAGCTTCCCCTCCTGCAGGGGCCGGTACATCATCACGTCGAGGTCGGTGGACCCGGCGTTCAGCTTGACGTTGTACTGGTCGGAGAGCTGGTCCTCGCCGAGCTGGGTGACCTCCACCTTCAGGCCCGACTGCTTCTCGAACTCCGGCAGGGCCTTCTTGATGTTCTCCGTCCACACGTGGTTGACCAGCGTCACGCGCACGGTGTTCGAGCTGCCCGCGTCGTCGCCGCCACCGCAGGCCGACAGGCCGAGGGCGAGGACCATCGCCAGGGAAGTCCCGATTACTGATCGACGTCTCACGTCCATCTCTCCTTATGCCGAAGCCGAGGCCGTGGCCGCCGCCCTTCGCCCCCCGACGGGTGGGCCGCCACCTCGCGGTTTACATCCGCTTAACTTCGGGATGCTAGGCCGAAAAAGCAGACTTATACAAGGGGTAGATCCAACTGATATGATCCGCCGCGTGAAACAGTCCTCCCCGGGGGTTGCCGCCGCCCAGCTCGCCCCTGTCGAGGCGGGGCTGCACGCACGGGTCCTCGACCACCTCGGCACGGCCATCTGCGGCGGCGAGCTGGCACCGGGGTCGGTGCTCAACATCGACGACCTGGTCGAGCGCTACGCCGTGTCCCGCTCGGTCGTCCGGGAGGTGCTGCGGGTGCTCGCCTCGATCGGGTTCATCGAGGCCCGCCGCCGCGTCGGGGTCATGATCCTTCCCCCGGACGCCTGGAACGTCTTCGATCCCCAGGTGATCCGCTGGCGGCTCGCGTCGTCCGGCCGCATCGTGCAGCTCCGCTCGATCACCGAGCTGCGCACCGCCGTCGAGCCGCACGCCGCATGGCTCGCCGCCGAGCGGGTCGGTCACGACGAGGCCAGCGACCTCGTCGGCCTCGCGGCGAAGATGTGGGCCGCCGGCAAGGCCGGCGACGAGGAGCGCTTCCTCCAGCTCGACATAGAGTTCCACCGGCGGGTGCTGGTGGCCTCCGGCAACGAGATGTTCGTCCGGCTGCAGGACCTGGTCGCGGAGGTGCTCACCGGCCGGCACCAGCACCACCTCATGCCGCACCACCCGCACGAGCAGGCCCTCCAGCTGCACGCGGAGGTGGCCCAGGCCATCCAGCGGCGCGACGGCGAGCGCGCCCGCAAGGCCATGGTGCAGCTCATGGAGCAGGCCTTCGACGAGATGAGTTCGATCTGGGAGCAGACCGGCGAACCCGCCGGCGCCTGACGCGGTCGATGCGGACGGCCCGGCGGCGGTCGCGTCGACCGCCGCCGGGCCGCGGGTCAGCCGGCGCGGCGCCCCGCCACCACCCGATCCGGCCGGTGGCGGGCCGACCGGCGGGCGCGGGTCACCAGGAGCAGCGCGACGAACAGGTACGGCACGGCGGCCACCGCGAAGGCGACCCCGTTGCCGGCCCCGGTGGCGAGCAGACCGTACCCGGCGTAGACGGCGATGATCGTCACGTCGGTGGCCATCCCGGCGAGCGAGGTGACCGTGGCCCGGCTGCCGCCGGTGATCCGGGCCTGCAACCGGGCCTCGGCGAGCACGGTGGCGACCTGGAAGCCGCAGAACGCCGCCGCGACCAGCACGAAGCCGACCGGGCGGGCGAGCAGCGCCCCGGCGGCCAGGGCCACGGCCGACACCGCCAGCAGGCCGGCGTACCCGCGGGTGGTGAGCCGCTCCCCCGCCGGAGCGAGCAGGCCGCCGACGCTGACCCCGATCCAGGTGAGCAGGAGCAGCAGCGGCACGGTCGCCTCGGCGACGCCGGTGTCGCGCGCCAGCAGCGGCGTGTACTCGTCGAGGGCGCCCCAGACCGCCGCGACCGCCGCGACCAGCAGGACGGCCGCGCGGACGGCCCGGTCGGTGTGCGCCTCGGCGAGCCCCGCGCGCAGGCTCGCCCACCAGCCGAGGTCGTCGCCGTCGTCCTCCGCCGACGCGGCCGCCGCTGCGTCCTCGACCGTCTCGACGTCCGGTTCGCCGCCCCGCCCCACCTGCTCCGCCCCGGCGGCGCAGACCACGCCCGGGCCGGCCGGGGCGGCAGCGGGGACGTCGGCCCGGCGTCGGCGGTGTTCCGGGAAGCCGGTGGCCACGGCGGCGGCGAGCAGGCAGGCCAGCACGCTGGCCGCGCCGACCGCCGCATAGCCGCCGAGGGCGAACACGGGGCCGGCCAGGACGATCGAGGCGAGCACGCCGAGTGTCTCGGCCGTCCTGGCCCGGCCGATGGTGCGGGCGTACCGGCCGGCGGCGTCGAGCCGGTCGAGCTCGGTGAAGACCAGCGCCTCCAGCGCGCCCGAGGCGAGCGCCCCGGCGGCGCCCCAGAGCACGAAGCCGACGGCGAAGGCCGGGTACGAGGGGACGAACACCCAGAGCGCGAAGCCGCCGGCGGCGACGAGCGGGGCGATGACGAGCAGCAGGCGCCGCGAGACGGCGTCGGCGAAGGCGCCGGAGGGCACCTCCAGCAGGATGCTGCTGGCCGACCAGATCACGAACAGCGAGGAGATCTGCCAGACCGACAGGCCGGTGTCGCTGAACAGCAGCGCGTACAGCGGGTAGAGCAGAACGAGTTCACCGAGGAACGCGTAGCCGTAGAGCGTGGCCGCCAGCCGGCGGACACGCGGATCGGGCACGCGCGGAGTGTGGACGGTCATGAAGCCTTCCCGTGGGGACGAAGCGGACGCCGGACGTACGGCGACCGCGGCGGCCCACGGGGGCGACCGTCAGCGGTGCATCAACATCGCCACGTCATGCCGGCGATGATAGACGCCGGCAGGCCCGGACGGCGACGCCCCACCCCGTGACACGCAGCCCCGGGGTGGGACCCGCGCGGGTCCCACCCCGGGGTGCGGTGGCGACGTGTCAACGGCGGGACTTCTCCTGGTCGATCGGCGGGATGACCATGGTGGCCTCGGCGTCCTGACCGGTCGGCTGCGCCGGAACGGTGGTGCCGGTCGAGGTCACCCGGGTGGCGTCCGGGTCGGCGTCGGGCGTGGCCGGGCGCGGGACGACCTGGGTGGCATCCGCGTCGGCCGCCGGGGCGGCCAGGTGGGCGGCGCTGTCGCGACGGCCGGCCTGATAGGCACGGGCGTGCGTGGCGATCAGCTGCGACTCCTGCTCGGCACGGGTCAGCCAGGACTCCCAGCGGCTCTGCATCGGGCGGACCAGCCCGCCGCCGACCCCGACGACGAGGATGCCGCCGAGGGTGGCGAGCACGGCCACCAGCACCGGGGTGGTGACGGCGGTGGCCACGCCGATCTGGTTGAGGGCGGCGATGACGCCGAGGCCGAGGATGAAGACCGAGGCGACGGTGGCCAGGATCCGCCCGTACGACAGACCGCCCAGGGCGCCGCTGATGATGTCCTTGACGGCGTTGGCGATCGCCGCGGCGACCACGACGATGACGATCGCGACGAAGGCGCGGGGCAGCCAGGCGATGACGCCGGCGATGAGGTCCGAGATGGGGTTCGGCCCCCAGATGCCGAACGCGAGTTGGAGGGTCACCAGCAGCACCCCGTAGTAAGCGAGCTTGGCGACGATGTCGCTGGCGTCGTACCGGGAGCGGGCCAGGGCCCGGCGGATCCCGCCGCGCTCCACCGCGCGGTCGAAGCCCACCCGCTCCAGCACCTTGTCCACGATCTTGAGCACGGCCTTGGCGATCAGCCAACCGACCACCAGGATGGCCACGAAGGCCACGGCCTTGGGCAGGAACAGCAGCACCGAGCGGAGGGCGTCCCCCGCCGCGTCGCCGAAGTCGTCTCTCATCGCATCCTCCACACGGACATCCGTTTCGTCGGGCCCGACCTACCCCCGGCACTGAGCAGGGAAACACCGGTCGGCACCGGACGCCCGGGGGCACCACGCGCCGGGTCCGGCGGGTGGCGTCCCGCCCGCCGGCCGCGCGGGTCGGCGGCGTCGGCAGTCGTAGGCCACCGGCCAGGGCACCGGCCGTGGGCAGCGGGGCGAGTCCGCGACGGCGGCGGCGCGCTGAGACCGGCCGGCGCGGGGCCTGCGGCCGGGCGGGCGGCGGCGAGGGTCAGGCCGGCGGGCGGCGGCCGTCGCCGGGTGCCACAGCGGCGGGAGCCGCCGCGGGGGCCTCCGCCACGGGTCCCTGCGCCTCCGCCGGTCCGGTGTCACGGGTGAACTTGTCGAAGAAGCGCAGCAGTTCGACCGGGAACGGCATCACCAGGGTGCTGTTCTTCTCCGCCGCCACGTCCACCACGGTCTGCAGCAGCCGCAGCTGGTACGCGCCGGGTGTGGCCGCCATCGCCCGGGACGCGTCGGCGAGCCGGCGGGACGCCTGGTACTCGCCGTCGGCGGCGATCACCCGGGCGCGGCGCTCGCGTTCCGCCTCGGCCTGGCGGGACATCGATCGCTTCATCCCCTCGGGCAGCGCGACGTCCTTGACCTCGACCCGCTCGATGAGCAGCCCCCACGGCTCCTCCGTCGGCGCGTCGATGACCGCCTTCAGCTCGGCGTTGACCCGGTCCCGGTCGCCCAGCACGGTGTCCAGGTCGGCCTTGCCGATCACCGAACGCAACGCGGTCTGTGCCACCTGGAGCACGGCCGAGGGGTAGTCGCGGACGTTGACCAGCGCCTTCACCGGGTCGACGACCCGGTAGTAGACCACCGCGTCGACGGTGAGGGTGACGTTGTCCCGGGTGATCGCCCCCTGCGGGGGCACGCCGATCACGGTCGTCTGCATGCTGACCCGGACCATCCGGTCCGCGATCGGGACGATCAGCCGCAGCCCCGGCTCCCGGACCGGCGACAGCACCCGGCCGAAGCGGAACACGACGCCGCGCTGGTACTGCTGCACCAGCCGGACGCTCAGCGCGCCGACCAGCGCCAGGAGCGCGATCACGATCACCACGCCGATCACGACGGCTTCCACGGCACCCCCGATCCGCAACGGCTACCCGGGCGGCCCCCTTTCCCGCCACGTCGCGAGATAGTCCTGCCGGCCACCGGCCGGCGCCGGTCACCGCTCCGGCGGCACCGTCGAGGCCCGCGGTGGACCCGGCCAGGAAGGTGAGCGGGCCGCTTCCTGCACGCCGACCTGTTCCGCGAGCACCAGCCCGGCGTCCGCGGCCGCGAGCCGCCGCCCCCGGCCCCGCCACTGCGGCAACCCGTCGATGTGCAGGCGCGCCGACCGCGCGGCCGGTGCCGTCGTCGAGCCCTCTCCCGCCGGCTCCGGTGGCCGGCGACGGCCGCGGTTCAGCGCAACGCGGCGATCGCCAGCCGCGCCGCCCTGGCGATCAGCGCGTCGTCGTACCGGGCGTCCCGGTCGGTCCGGCTGGAGAGGATCGCGAGCACGACGGGGTCGCCGTCGGGGGGCCACACCACGGCGATGTCGTTGCGCGTGCCGTACCCGCCGGCGCCGGTCTTGTCGCCGACCACCCAGCCCGCCGGGACGCCGGCCCGGATGAGCGCGTCCCCGGTGGTGTTGCCGCGCAGCCATCCGGTCAGCAGGGCGCGGTCCTCGGCGGAGAGTGCGTCGCCGACGGCGTACGCCCGGAGGTCGCCGGCGAGGGCGCGGGGCGTGCTCGTGTCGCGCACGTCGCCCGGCCTGGCCTCGTTGAGGGCGGTCTCCGTCCGCTCGGGCTCGGTGACCTCGTCGCCGAGGGCGCGCAGCCTCCGCTCGAAGCCGTCCGGGCCGCCGAGTCGCTCGAGCAGCAGGTTGGCCGCGGTGTTGTCGCTGAACCGCACGGCGGCGTCGGCGAGCCGGCGCAGGGTCATGCCCTCGTCCACGTGCTCCTTCGTCACCGGCGAGTGGGCCACGAGGTCGGCGCCGGTGTAGCGGACGACCTGGTCGAGCTCGGCCGTCGTCGTCTCGTCCAGGACGGCCGCGGCGGCCAGCGCCTTGAAGGTCGACGCGTAGGCGAACCGCTCGTCGGCGCGGTGCTCGACGGTGCGGCCGGATCCCGTGTCGACGACGTAGACGCCGAGCCGGGCACCGAACTCGGCCTCGAGCTGCCGGAAGCCGGCGTCGACCGCGGAGGGGTCGGGAAAGGCCGCGGCCGGGGCCGACGAGGTGGCCCGGTCCGACGCGGGCGCGGAGGGGGTGGCGGTCGTCGCGCAGGCGGCGAGCGGGACGAGCCCGAGGGCGACAGCGATCCGGGCGCTCCGCAGCCGCGAGATCACCATCGTCCGTCGTTCCTCCCGTCGATCCGCGAGCGCGCCGGCCGGCTGCGTCGACGCCGTCGGATCCTCCGGGTGATGCTGCCAGACGGGCAGGGCACGCCGCCACCGCGACGAGGCGGGCCGGCGGACCGCACACCGCCAACCGGAACCACGCCTGCCGGGCAGATCGGTGGATGCCGGACGCCGGACCGGTTTGCTGACTACGGTTACCTCAAGCAGGCCGGCGGGAGGCTGCACCGGCCGTGGGCCGGGCGTCCGGCAGCGGAGGGCTGGCCGAGGAAGGCCGATCGCTGGAGGCGATGCCGGTGACCATGGAAGCAGAGCGCACACTCCGCGCGGACGAGATCACCGAGCTCGGCGAACTCGCCGCGCAGCTGCGGGTGGACGCGATCCGGTGCAGCACCCGCGCCGAGTCCGGCCACCCGACCTCCAGCCTCTCCGCCGCGGACCTGCTCGCCGTCCTGATCTCCCGGCACCTGCGCTACGACTGGTCGGATCCGCACAGCCGCGCCAACGACCACCTGATCTTCTCCAAGGGCCACGCCTCGCCACTGCTGTACGCGGTCTTCAAGGCGGTCGGCGTGATCAGCGACGAGGAGCTGGTGGAGACGTACCGCCGGTTCGGGTCGCGCCTACAGGGGCACCCGACGCCGGCGCTGCCCTGGGTCGACGTCGCCACCGGCGCGCTCGGCCAGGGGCTGCCCGTCGGCGTCGGTATCGCGCTGGCCGGCCGGTACCTCGACCGACTGCCCTTCCATGTCTGGGTGCTGTGCGGCGACAGCGAGACGGCCGAGGGCTCCATCTGGGAGGCCCTGGACAAGGCCAGCCACTACGGGCTCGGCAACCTGACGGCCGTCGTCGACGTGAACCGGTTCGGGCAGCGGGGGCCGACCGAGTTGGAGTGGGACCTGGACACCTACCGACGGCGGGTCGAGGCGTTCGGCTGCCAGGCGGTTGTCGTCGACGGGCACGACCTCGTCGCCGTCGACGAGGCGCTGGGCCGCGCCCGGCAGGCGACGGGCCCGACCGTGGTGCTCGCCCGGACCGTCAAGGGCAAGGGCGTGCCCGAGGTGGAGAACAAGCCGGGCTGGCACGGCAAGCCGTTCAAGCCCGACCTGGCCGAACGCGCCGTCGAGGCGCTCGGCGGCGTACGCCGCATCCGCGTCGCCGGGCCGCGCCCCGAGCCCGCGCCGCCGCGCGCCGCGCCCGCCGGCGCGCCGCCGGAGCTACCGCGGTACGAGCGGGGGGCGAAGGTGGCCACCCGGAACGCCTACGGCGACGCGCTGCGCGCGCTCGGCGCCCGGCCCGACGTGGTCGCGCTGGACGGCGAGGTCAGCGACTCGACGCGCGCCGACCGGTTCGCCGAGGAGTATCCCGACGGGTTCTTCGAGATGTTCATCGCCGAGCAGCAGTTGGTCGCCGCCGCGGTCGGGCTGCGGGTGCGCGGGTACCGCCCCTTCGCGTCGACCTTCGCGGCCTTCTTCTCCCGCGCCTACGACTTCATCCGCATGGCCGCGATCTCCGGGGCCGACATCGCCCTGGCCGGCTCCCACGCGGGGGTGGAGGTCGGCGCGGACGGCCCCTCCCAGATGGGGCTGGAGGACCTGGCGGCGATGCGCGCCGTCCACGGGTCGACCGTCCTCTACCCCAGCGACGCCGTGTCCTGCGCCGCCCTCGCCCGCCAGATGGTCGACCTCACGGGCGTCAGCTACCTGCGGACGACCCGGGGCGCGTACCCGGTCCTGTACGACAACGGCGAGGGCTTCCCGGTGGGTGGCAGCAAACTGCTGCGCGGCGGCGCCGACGACCGGGTCGCGCTCGTCGGCGCCGGGGTGACGGTGCACCACTGCCTCGCCGCCGCGGACAGGCTTGCGGGCGAGGGCGTCCAGGCCCGGGTGATCGATCTGTACTCGGTGAAGCCGCTCGACCGACAGCGGCTGCTCGACGCCGTCCGGGTCACGGGCGGCCGGCTGGTGGTGGTGGAGGACCACTACCCGGAGGGCGGCCTCGGCTCGGCCGTGCTGGAGGCGCTGGCCGACCTCGCCGAGCCGGTGCGGGTGACGCACCTGGCGGTGCGCGGACTGCCCACCTCGGGGACGTCGAGCGAACTCATGGACCAGGCGGGAATCGGGGTGGAGGCGATCGTCGCCGCGTCGCGCGCCGCGCTGTCCGGGCCGCTCGGTGCCGGCAGGCCCCGACCGGCCGGCTGAGCCGGGCAAAGCGCCGCCGCGTGCGCGCCTTTCGCGGTCAGGGCCGGGTCGGGTCGGTGAACAGCGCGCCGACCAGCGCGGCCGGTGCGACGGTGACCGGCCGGTCGCTGACCTGCCCGTCGCCGAGTTCGACGATCCGCCACACCCCGTCGGCGCGCAGCGCCAGGTCAACGGTCACGAAGGGCAGCCCCAGCGCCGCGATCGACGCGCCCAGCGGGCGCGGGTCGAAGTCCGCCGGTGGGGTGTGCGGGCTGTCCGGGTGCGCGCCGATTAGGACGCAGACGCCGTCGACCCACCACGTGCGGACCTCGGCGGTGGTGAACCGCTCGAAGCGGCGCAGCACGAAGCCACCAACGAAGTCGTCGCCGCGCAGATCGAGGAACCGGCTCGCGACCGCCCAGGCGGAATCGCCGTCGGCGAGGTCCGGGATGAACGCCGCCTCGTGCCAGTGGTGCTTCATCGACTTGGTGAAGTCGCGCAGCACCGCCGGCCCGGCGCCGAGCTCCCGCCTCGCCCGGTCGAAGTCGGCGCGCCGCGTCCCGACGCTCCACGTCGTACGCGGCGTCGCCTCGGCGAGGTCGGAATACCAGCCGGGCAGCTCGTGGGCGCGCCGGAACTGCTCGGGGGTCGTCCGGAGCATGACGCCGCGGCCGGCCAGCGCGGCGGCGAAGGCGGCGTACCGCTCGCTGCGCAGCATCCAGCCGCGGTAGACCGCGACGCCCTCCCCCGTCACCCGGGAGACGGCCCGCGGCACGTCGTCGCCCCGGGCCAGCGCGTCGTGGTCGACGATCGCGACCGCGACGCCGGCATCCCGCGCGGCGTCCGCCTCCGGCGCGAAGTGCTCGTCCGGGCGACGCGGCCACAGCGGGTCCGCGGGAACGACCAACATCACCCGGTAGATGCTGCCCGATCGGCCCGGCCGACGCGAGCGCGTTCCAGGGGCGGTGGGGCCGGCGGCGCGGTCCTATCCTGGGCCGATGGAGCTGGAGTTCAGCGGCGAGATGTGGTTCTGGCGGGGCCCGGCGCCCTGGCACTTCGTCACCGTGCCGGAAGAGGGCTCCCACGAACTGAACGCCACGTGCGCGTCGGTGAGCTACGGGTGGGGCATGATCCCCGTCATGGCGCGGATCGGGGCGACCGGGTGGCGGACGTCGCTGTTTCCCAAGGATGGTCGCTACCTCGTGCCGGTGAAGGCGGGGGTACGCGAGGCGGAAGGGCTGACGGTGGGCGACGCGGTCACGGTCCACCTGGTCGTCGACGTCTGACCGGGCCCGACCCTCCCCGGCCGGCCGCTACGGCGCGCCACCCCGGTCGTCGGTGGTGAGTCGGCTCGTGGTGTCGGACCGCCGCCGGTCGGTCGGGGTGGTGCTCGGAGCGCATCGCCTGGCTCGGCGACCGGCTGGCCAGCGTCTCCCGGCGTGGTACTGGGCGATCGGTGTTTGCGCCGCCTCCGCAGTCCACCGCCCCGCCCGGCACCTCCCCTCGCGACGAGGACGGTCATGACCATCAACCGCCGCGCACTGCTCGGAAGGGTCGCCGCCGTCGGCGCGGCCGCCGCGGTCGGGTCGGCCCTGGCCCCCGCCGCGGCGCAGGCCGCGTACTGGAGGGAGCGCCTCACGGGCGCGGACCTGGACACCAAGCACCGGTGGCAGGTCGGCGGTGGGATCGTCTTCGACAGCGCCGCCCGCGTCGCCGGCAACGGGCGGGCCCCGGAGCTGATGCACAACGGCCACAACGGCGTCGGCATCGACGGCCTCTGGGAGGTGACCGTCATCCCCAACGACGGGATCAGCTTCCCCGGGACGGGGCGCCAGCTCGTGTCGTACATGAGTATCGAGAACTGGGCCTCCGCCGGCCAGGCCGGGCCGCACTGGAAGTCGCGCTACGCGGGGCTGGCGTACAGCGACAACGGCAACGACTTCGTCCGTACGCCGCTGAAGTGGTGGCACAACGGCGCCAACACGGACCCGTTCCAGATGTGGACGACGCAGCGCGACGGAGACTGGGTTTACGTGTTCTCGGTGCGCTCCGGCCGTCAGGGCGGCCCGATGATGCTGCGCCGGGTCCGCTGGGACCGGCTGTTCCACCCCGAGTCGTACGAGGGCTGGGGCTGCAACGGCAGCGACTGGGGCTGGGGCCGCCCGGGCACGCCGATCCTCACCGGCCGCTTCGGCGAGCCGCCGGTGCGACGGCTCGCCGACGGCACCTGGGTGATGTCCTACCTCAACTGCGCCACCGGTTGCATCGTCACCCGCACCGCGACCGGGCCGGACCGGGTCTGGACGGTCGAGAAGGTCCAGGTCACCTCGTGGCAGGAGCCGAAACTCTACGGCGGCTTCACCCACCCGTGGTCGAGTCGCGCGGCCAACGACCTGCACCTGATGGTGTCGAAGTGGACCAGGACGCCCGACGACCGCAGCACCGCGTACCACGTCAGTCAGTTCGTCGCGACCGCCTGAGCACGCCCGAGGGGCGGGCCGGGTGAGTCGTCCCGCCCGGACCGGCACCGCGGGAGTCGCCGCCGCCGGGGCGTTCGCGGAGCGTGCCGGATCGTGGTCCGCTACCGCACCAGTCACCCGGCCGGGGTGCGGCAGAAGTCACGCCGGGAACGCACCGTCGGCCTGCTGGAGGGCGCGCGGCCGTCTCGCCCCATGTGGCGCGGGCTGTCGCCTGGTCGTGCGCCCACCCGGCGGCACGGGAGCACGAGTTGATCGGCAGTGACCCGCAGGTCTATCCATCGCCGTCCGGCGCCGCGTCCACACCGGAGCCCGCCGTGAACTCGTAGGCGCGCTCGACACGCGCCACCTCGACACGGTAACTCGCGAGCCACCGCTGCCGGCCGAGCTGCTGGGCCACCAGATGCTCGGGGTTCCGCTTCCAGGCGCGGATCGATTCGGCGTCCGCATAGTAGATGACGACGAGGTCGCTGCCGTCCGGCAGGACCGCTGACTCCCTGCCCAGGTAGCCAGGGTGAGTCTCGATCAGCTCCAACATCCGCTTGTTCATCTCGGCGTAGCCGTCGGGATCGGTCCCGCTCGGCGTGATCGTGAAGACGGCGACATAGTACGGCGGCTCAGGCCGGGCGAAGTAAGGAGTGGTCACGGCTCATGGTACTTGCCCACCCGGCGAATTGACCAACCCCGCCACGCTCCGGCCTCGACCGACCCGCCACGCTGCGGCGTCGTCGGGACGGCCGGCCCGAGACGCCGCGCCGGCCGACCTCGCCACCGCCGGGCCACGGGCCGGCGCGGGGCGGCGGGCGGCGACTCACCGCGGCGCGGCGGGTCGCCTCCCGTCGTCGTCGGCGGCGGTGATGGTGACGTCGAAGACGTCGAGGAGGCCGAGCAGTCCCGCGAGGGCGACGGCCTCGTCGCGTTTCAACGTGATGCTGTGGGTGGCGTCCGGGTCGTCGCCGTCGTGGTAGACCAGCTCACGCCGGCCGCCGGCGTAGTGGGTCACCACGCCGACGCGGCACCCCGCGTCGGTGGTGAACATCCGACGAAAACCGATGCCCGGCAGCGGTGTCAGTTCGACGTCCATCAGAACTCCAGGTGGTGAGGGGGAAGCTGGCGACAGGGCGCGGTGCGGTCGCGGCCGGACGGGGCTCGGCCGGCCGCTGGAGGCGACGGGCGGGCGGCCGCACGGCACCGCCACCGGGACGCCGCGCGGGACCGTCGCCCGGTCAGCCGGTGAGCAGCAGGCGCAGGTCGGCGAGCGTGGCCAGGTGCGGGTCGGCGGGCATCGTGACCGTACGGCCGGTCAGGGCAGCCAGTTGGGCCGCCAAACCGGGCTGCGCGGCGCCGCCGCCTGTGATCAGCAGCCGACGTCGACCCGCGCAGGCCGGGTGGGCGCCCAGGCGTCGCACGGCGGCCGCGATCAGCGGCACCTGGTCGACGGCGTTGGGCACGTCGACGCGCTCGGCCGCCGCGACGCCCCGGTCGGCGATGCGGGCCATCTCGGTGCGCCCGCGCCCGATGTCGATGGCGACGATGTCGTCGCGATCGAGGTCGGCCGGGCAGGCCAGGGCGGCCGCCAGCGGCTCCTCGACGGTGGAGACGCGCCCACCGAGCGCCCGACGGACCACCGCGACCAGGAGGTGCTTCTGCCGCAACGTGGCGGTGGCCGGCACACCGACCACCACCGGGGACAGGTCGCCGCCCGGCCGCCCGGTGGCCGCGGCCACGACCCGCAACAGGTGCACGCAGGCGGCGAGGTCCTCCACGACGCCGTGCCGCACCGGCCACACCAGCTTCGCTCCGCTGGCGGCCCGCAGGTCGATGGCGGCGCGCCCGACGGCGTGGCCGCCGGACGGTATCCGCGCGACGACGGCGGGCTCGGCCACGACCGCGCCGTGCAGCGGGGTCCACACCCGCACCGTCGACGTGCCGAGGTCGAGGGCGAGGGGATGCCGTACGCCGAGGCGGGCGTACGCGCCGGGCGCCAGCATGCTCATCACCCCCGCAGTGGGGCGTTCGCGACGGCGCAGGTCACCGGGTGAGGCGGCCCGTCTCCGACGGACGAGGTGCGGGGAGGCGGGTCGTGACGCGGGGTCGGCATGGTGCTCCAAGCCAGGGGCCGGCGCCGCGCGGCGCCGGGAGGCGGTCAGGCTTCAGACGGCGAACGTCAGCCTGGGCGGAGCGCGGTCCGCCGACCATGCCGGCACGCAACCCGGGACGGCCCGGCGCGTCGACCGGAACACGATGCACAGCCCGATCGCCCGCGCCGCCGACAGCACCATGACCAGCACGGCCAGCATCAGCAGCGCCGGCAGCGAGACCCGCTTGCCGGCGCGGCGGACACCGTGCCGATCCTGCATGCCCGCCACCATAGCCGGGCGAGCTGTTCCCCGGCCATGCCGCCGGCTCGCGGGCGGACACGGAGGGACGCGAGGCCCTGCACCTGTTACGGAACTGTCCCGGAACATCGGCCCCGCAGATATGCCTCTCGATCGCCCGACACGTTCCGCGCCGGCCGCCGGCATCACTCAACCACACATCTAGCTGCTTCTTTCTCCGGCCCGACCGGAAAGCGGCCCGCCATAGCTCTCGTTAGTTTTCCGGAAATTGTTGCTCGCCGATGTGCGGCGCTGCCATACTCCACATCCACTGAGGTCGATGGCTACGGCCGGGCACCCCTCCGGCGCGCTCGGCCGAGCGGCTCGACCCCGGCACACCCCACCACGCCGTTCCGCGCCGCAGGGACGCGGACCGGCCCCAGAGAAGGAGCAACCATGTTCGAGAGGTGCCACCGGGACACCCGCCCCAGGTCGAGCCCTCGGGCGCGCGGCGCCCTGGTCCTCGCCGCCGTGGGCCTGCTCGCCGCGGCCGGCACGATGATCGTGCCCGGCGCGGCCAGCGCCGGGACCACGTTGGGCGCGTCCGCGGCGGAGCGCGGCCGCTACTTCGGCGCCGCCGTGGCCGCCAACAAGCTCGGCGACAACACCTACGTCACGATCCTGAACCGCGAGTTCAACTCCGTGACGCCCGAGAACGAGATGAAGATCGACGCCACCGAGCCGCAGCAGGGGCAGTTCACCTTCGCCAACGCGGACCGGATCGTCAGCCACGCCCGCAGCCGGGGCATGAGCGTACGCGGCCACACCCTGGCCTGGCACTCCCAGCAGCCCGGCTGGATGCAGAACATGAGCGGCAGCGCGCTGCGTCAGGCGATGCTCAACCACGTCACCCAGGTGGCCACCCACTTCCGCGGGCAGGTCGTGGCGTGGGACGTGGTGAACGAGGCGTTCGCCGACGGCAGCACCGGTGCCCGGCGCGACTCCAACCTGCAGCGCACCGGCAACGACTGGATCGAGGCCGCGTTCCGGGCCGCCCGCGCGGCGGATCCCGGCGCCAAGCTCTGCTACAACGACTACAACACCGACGACTGGACGCACGCCAAGACCCAGGCCGTCTACAACATGGTCCGCGACTTCAAGCAGCGCGGCGTGCCCATCGACTGCGTCGGCTTCCAGTCGCACTTCAACAGCGGCTCACCGTACCCGGGCAACTACCGCACCACGCTGTCCAGCTTCGCCGCGCTCGGCGTCGACGTGCAGATCACCGAGCTGGACATCGCCGGCGCGTCGCCCACCACGTACCGCAACGTGGTCAACGACTGCCTGGCCGTCTCCCGCTGCACCGGCATCACCGTCTGGGGCATCCGGGACAGCGACTCGTGGCGGGCCTCCGAGAGCCCTCTGCTGTTCGACAACAGCGGCAACCGCAAGCCCGCGTACGACGCGGTCCTCGCCGCTCTCAACGGCGGCACGGCCCCGCCGACCACCGCTCCGCCGACGACGGCCCCGCCGACGACCCCGCCGCCCGGTGGGGGCGGCTGCACCGCCACCCTGCGCGACGGCACCCGCTGGGCCGACCGGTTCAACAGCGAGGTGACGGTCAGCGGCGCGACCAACTGGACGGTCGTCGTCGCCGTGACGCCCCCGCAGAAGGTCTCCGCCACCTGGAACGGCACCCCGAGCTGGGACAGCAGCGGGAACGTCATGACCATGCGGTCGAACGGCAGCGGCAACGTCTTCGGGTTCACCACGATGGCCAACGGCAACTGGACGCGCCCGCAGGTGCGCTCCTGCACCGCGTCCTGACCGGCCCCTCGGGGACGACCGGACGACTCCGGGATGGCGACAGGCCCGTCGCCATCCCGGAGCAGTCCACCGCACCCACTGGCGATGGCCCCATTTACCTGACTAAGGTCAGGCTTTATGGACGCGGAACTCATCGCCGCCGTGCGGCGGTTCAACCGGACGGTGACCCAACGGGTGGGAGCCCTCGATGACGAGTACATGGCGCGCGGGCGCCCCCTCGCGCAGGCGCGGGTGCTCTGGGAGATCGGTCCTCGCGGCGCCGAGGTCGCGGCGCTACGGGCCCGGCTCGGACTGGACTCGGGGCACCTCAGCCGGCTGCTGCGCGCCCTGGAGACCGACGGACTCGTCACCGTCGGGCCGTCCGACCAGGTCGGCGGCGACGGGCGGGTGCGGGTCGCCACGCTCACCGGCACCGGCCGGGCGGAATGGTCCGAGCTCGACAAGCGCTCCGACGAGTTCGCCTCGTCCATCCTCGAACCGCTGACCGCGCAGCGCCGGCAGCGGCTCGTCGCGGCCATGGCCGAGGTCGAGCGGCTGCTCGTCGCCTCGATGGTGGTCATCGAACCCTGCCCGCCGGGCGACCCACGGGCCCGGGCGTGCATGCGGGCCTACGCCCGGGAGGTCGCCCGACGGTTCGACGACGGGTTCGACCCGGCCCGGAGCAACGCGGTCCACGACGAGGACCTCGTCCCGCCGGCGGGCGTGCTCCTGCTCGCCACCCTCAACGCCGAACCCGTCGGCTGCGGGGCGGTCAAGCTCCACCGCGACGCGCCGGCCGAGATCAAGCGGGTCTGGGTGGCGGACACCGTACGCGGGCTCGGGGTCGGCCGGCGGATGCTGGACGAGCTGGAACGACACGCCGTCGACCGGGGCTGGACCACCGTCCGACTGGACACCAACCGCAACCTCACCGAGGCGATCGCGATGTACCGCTCGGCGGGCTACCGCGAGGTCGAGCCGTACAACGCCGAGCCCTACGCGCACCACTGGTTCGAGAAGTGCCTGGCGCCGTGACCGCACAGCCGGCAGGACCACGCCGACCGCCCCGCCGCCACCCGCCCGGGCCCTGCTGGCGGCGTCAGCGCCGGTGCGGCGCGGACGACTCCGAGACCAGCGGGTCGTGCACGGCCCTGCGCACATGGCGGGTGCCGACGGCCTCGGCCAGCGTGAACGCGCTCAGGACGGCGGCGAGCAGGGCCAGCGACGCGAGCCGGGACACCGTGGTGGCCACGCCCAGTAGGACGGTCAGCGTCACCAGCGCGACCACCCGGCGGCCACGGACGCGGTGCCGGATGCGCCACCAGAAGGCCTTGTCGCCGAGGAGGAAGATGATCACACCGCCGTAGAGGGCCAGGTGGGACATGCTCCATCCGACGGGCCCCGCGATCCGCTCGATCTCCGCGACCGTCATGCGCAGCCCGAGCGCGACCAGCACGACACCGATGATCATCGGCAGGTGCGTGTACGTGTACGCCTCGAGCGCCAGTCGGCTGCGCCGGCCGTCCTGCAGGCTCTGCACGCCTCGCTGTCCCGCGGTGGCGTCGACGTCGAAGTACGCCCACCAGAGCATCGCGACCACCACCAGGCCGAGCACGGTGGCGACGACCATGGGCGCGGAGACCGCACGGTTGCTCACCGACGCGCCGGTCGAGATGATCGCGCCGCCGAGCGCGACGAGGATGAGCAGGCCGAACCGGTCGGCCCAGTGCTCGGCGGAGCGGACCGGCCAGTGCCGGGCGTTCAGCAGGTAGCCGCTGCCGAGGTCGACGACGATGGCGGTCGCCCAGAGTCCGGCGCGCACGGCCGCGTACGCCTCGGGATCGGCCGGCGGCTGCGGCACGGAGGCGGCGGCGTAGAGCAGCGCGAGCGCCACGGCGGCCGGCACCGCGAGCCGCACCAACTGGCCCCGGAACACCCGGTCGTTGCGGGCGAACATCCAGAACGCGGCGAAGTTCAGCGCCCGCACGACGCCGTAGCAGGTCACGAAGACCAGCGGCCCGCGCAGGCCACCGGGCAGGTCGGCGAAGATGACGGGCACGGCGACGGCGATCACCAGGATGCTCGCCGCGGCGGCGAGGAGCAGGAGCCGGCCCGCGGCGTTCTCCGTGCGGAACGCGCTGCCGAGCCAGGCGTAGGAGCACCACGCCCAGTAGAGCAGCGCGAGCACCGCCAGCCCCTCGGCCAGTCCGCGCCAGCCGGGTCGCGCGGTCATCAGCTCGGTGACCTGGATGAAGGCGTAGACGAAGACCAGGTCGAGGAAGAGTTCCTTGGGTGTGACCCCGCTGGAGCGCTCGGTGACCGGCTCGATCTTCCGGTGCAGCGACCGGTGCCGCACCCGGAAGACGGTGCGGTCGAGCAGGACCAGGCTGACCACCGCGGCGGCCAGCAGACCGAGTTCGACGACCACCGGTGCCAGCGCCGCGACCGGGGCGAGGACCAGCACCAGGACGAGGCCGACGATCGGCCCCCGGCCCCAGATGCCCATCGCCCGGCGTTCGAAGGCGATCAGGGCGAGCAGGTACAGCGCGACCCCGCCGTACAGGGCGAACAGGCCTAGCGCGGACTCCGACCGGACCGACTGGAACGCCACGCCGTTGAACGTGTGTTTCAGCCCGACGGAGAGCAGGGTCAGCCCGACGATCATCGGCAGGTGCACGTACGCGTACGCGTCACGGGCGAGCCGCGCGCGGGCGAGGCCGGACGCGTGTTCCAGCGCGTCCTCCGCCGAGAACCGGGCGATGTCGAAGTACGTCCACCAGAGGACGCCCACCAGCAGCATGCTGAGCACGGTGCCCCCGAGCACCCCCCAGCTGACCGGGGTGGCCGAGCCGACGCCCTGGCCCGTGCCGGCCGAGATGATGATCTCGCCGAACGCCACCAGGATGATCAGCTGGAACCGCTCGGTCCAGTGCTTGACGGAGCGGAGGCGCCACCAGATCATGCCGATGAGCCACGCGCCGACGTACTCGACGACGATGGCGGCCAGCACCAGCGCGAAACGGAGCCCCTCCCGGGCCTCCCCGCCGGCGCCGAACGCCTCGACGGGCAGCAGGCCCGCCGCCAGCAGCAACGGCGCGGCGGCGAGCGCGGGCCACCAGGCACGCAGGCGAACGCGGCGCACGGCGGGATCCCGCCAGACGGCGAGGGTCGCGACCAGCAGCGCGCCGCACCGCACGATCAGGTAGCAGACCACGAGGAGCAGCGGCCCGCGCAGCCCGCCCGGCTTGTCGGCGAACGCCTCCTGCAGGGTCACGCCGATGACCAGGATCACCGCCGCCAGCGCGAAGATGACCACCGGCATGATCCCCCGGTCCACGCGGACGGCGTTGCCGAGCCAGGCGTACGACATCCAGCACGCCCAGAGCAGCACCAGCAGCACCACGCCGTGCAGCAGGCTCTCGACGGTGAGGTTCGCCGCGGCCAGGTCGGAGACGGTGATGAACCCGAAGACGAAGATCAGGTCGAGGAAGAGTTCGAGCCGGCTGACCGCGCTGGACTCGCCGACCAGCTGGATCCGGCCGGCCGCCACCGTCGGCCCCTTCTCGGTCACCTCCTCACTCTGCCAAGGGCGGACGGGTCGGACAGCAGATCCGGAAAGCGCGGCTGCGCCCACTCCGTCTGTCCGGATCGCCGTGCTCTCCGGGACCGGCCGGCTCGTCGCCCGCCCGGCGCGGGGTGCCGGCGGCGCGACGGAGCGCGCTACCGCCAAAGATCGAGGTTCGTTGCTGTAGCGCGCGGCGCGTTCTCGGGGTAGAAACATGCCAGGCCGAGAGAGCGCTCTCACGCGGTGTTCCGGCCCGCGCGGCCATCCGACGAGGCAGGTCGACGACGACCACTTGCCGGCCGGCACGGCACGAGGGCCCTCGTGCCCGCCGCCGGGGCGCCTCCCCACGCAGCTCGCCGCGCCCGGAACAGCTCCCGGCCCGGCGGAGAGGACGAACCGCATGAGAACCCAGATCCTCGGCGGGCGACGGCGACTCGGCCGGGCGCTCGTGCTCGGCCTCGTGCTGACGACCGCCGCCGGCACGACCGGCACGGCCGCCGCCGGGCCGCCCCGACACGGCGCGCCCGACCTCGGGCCCCACGTGACGATCTTCGACCCGAGCATGCCGGTCGGCGAGATCCAGGCGACCCTCGACGCCGCCCACGCTCGGCAGGTCGACGACGAGATGGGCACCGGTCGGCACGCGTACCTCTTCATGCCCGGCGCCTACGGCACACCCGAGCAGCCGCTGCACGTGAAGGTCGGCTACCACACGGAGGTCTCCGGCCTGGGCGCCTCCCCCACCGACGTCGGGATCAACGGCAAGGTCGAGGTCTACAACCGCTGCCTCGCCGGCGGCGGCACGGGCAACTGCATCGCCCTGGTCAACTTCTGGCGCACCCTGTCCAACCTGTCGATCTCCGTCAACGCCACCGGCCAGGACGGCTGCCGGGCGTCGGCCAACTTCTGGGCCGTGTCCCAGGCGGTGTCGATGCGCCGCCTCGACATCCACGGCGGTGGGCTGTCGCTCATGGACTACTGCACCGCCGGCCCGCAGTACGCCAGCGGCGGCTTCATCGCCGACTCTCGGCTGCCCGCCATCACCAACGGCTCGCAGCAGCAGTGGCTGACCCGCAACAGCGAGATCGCCAGTTGGTCCAACGCGGTGTGGAACCAGGTCTTCGCGGGCACCGTGGGCGCCCCGGACGACGCCGGCTTCCCTGATCCGCCGTACACCACGCTCGACACCACTCCGCTCAGCCGGGAGAAGCCCTACCTGTACGTCGACGACCGGGGGAGGTACCACGTCCGCGTGCCCGCCGCCCGGCACGACAGCCGGGGCATCTCCTGGGGCGAGGGGATGACGCCGGGCCGGAGCATCCCGATCCGTGACTTCTTCGTCGCCCGGCCGTCCGACCCGGTGCACGTCATCAACAGTCAACTCGCGCGTGGCAGGCACCTGCTGCTCACGCCCGGCGTGTACGACATCGCGCGCAGCATCGAGGTCAGGCGGCCCGACACCGTGGTCCTCGGCCTCGGGCACGCGACGCTGACCGCGGTGAACGGCGCCGTCCCGCTGGACGTCGCCGGCGTCGCGGGCGTGGTCGTCGCCGGCGTCACCGTCGACGCCGGCGCCACCGAGTCACCGGTGCTGCTGCGGGTGGGGCGCGAACGCGGGCGCCACGCCAGCACCCCGCACAACCCGATCACGCTGTCCGACGTGTACTTCCGGGTCGGTGGGCCGCACGTCGGCAGGGCGGACACCGCGCTGGAGGTCAACGCCGACCACGTCCTCATCGACCACACCTGGGTGTGGCGCGGCGACCACGGCGTCGAGGGCTTCACCGAGGGCGTCAACGGCGACACCGAACGGTGGCGGACCAACACGGGCCGTCACGGCGCCGTCGTCAACGGCGACCACGTGACGGCGACCGGCCTGTTCGTCGAGCACTTCCAGCGGCACAACACGGTCTGGAACGGCGAACACGGCACGGTGGTCCTCTACCAGAACGAGCTGCCGTACGACCCGCCGACGCAGGCCGACTGGATGAACGGCGACGTCGAGGGCTGGGCCGGCTACAAGGTCGCCGACCGGGTGCGGCGCCACACCCTGCACGGCGGCGGGGTGTACGTGTTCAACCAGAACAACCCGACGATCCACACCGAGAACGGCTTCGAGGTGCCGGCGACCCCGGGCGTGCGGCTGCACCACGTCATGACGGTGAACCTCAGCGCCGGCACCATCGACCACGTGGTCAACGGCGTGGGCGCGGCGGCCGACACGACCCGGGTCGGCGCGCCGGTCTACCTGGCGCGGTATCCGGCGTCCTGAGGCGGCGGCGGGTCGGCACGGTCCGGAGACGTCGGGCCACGGCTCGTGCCGGCGAACCCGCCGGCGACCCACACGAGGGCCTTCGACGGCCGGCCGGGCGGGGTGACCGAGGTCGCCCGCCCGGCCGGCCGCGGACCCGGCGGCCCGGCTCGTCCTGACGTCAGCCGGCGCAGTTGTAGTTGCGCACCGGCTGGGTCAGCTTCTCCTGGGTGCCGAACTTCGCGTAGATCCGCATGTAGCACGGAAACTCGAGGTCGCCGTAGTAGCTCTGCACCTGGTTGTCGTAGTGCGTGGTGCCGCTGTCGGCGACCTGCCAGCTCCCCGCGTCGCCCGACTGGATCTCCCAGTAGACGTCGCCGGAGCAGCCCTGCAGCCCCTGCGAGTAGGCGATCATGTTGGCGCCGTTGTAGATCTCGGACTGCACGAGGGTGCAGCTCGCCGCCTGTGCCGGGGCGGCGGCGCCGGCTACCAGCCCCACGGCCAGCAGGGCCCCCGCTCCGACCGCTGACATCAGCTTGCGCATGACCAGTCTCCTCCATGGTGGACGGTAGGTGGTCCACAGGAGGTTAGTCGCTTTGGAGATTAGTTCCAAGGGGATCATCAATGGGGTCGGAAACTTTTATCGGCGGCCCGTCGACGGCGCCCGCCGCCGCTGCCCCACCCTCGCGTTCCGGACGGTGATCATGCGCCGTCGGCCGCCCCGAAGACGAGGTCGAGATGGGCGTCCAGCGCGGCCAGCGCCTGCTCCGCCGTGTAGTGACCGCCGAGCAGGTGGACGCCCAGCCCCTCCATCAGCGCCAGCACACCGGCCGCGTACTCGTCCCGGCGGGGGCCGGAGATGAGGTCGGCGACGAAGGCCCGCATCTGCTCGGTGTCCTCGCGCATGCCCGCGGCGACGTCCGGCCGCACCGCCGCGTACGCGAGGAACGCCAGGGCGACCCGCCCGTCGGCGAGCGACTCCTCGGACAGCGGCAGCAGCGCGGCGACCATCGTCCGGAGCAGCAGCCGGGGGGCCGGGGCCTCGCCGAGGCCGGCGATCGCGTCGGTGACCCGGGCCTGGCTGCGCTCCCGCACGACGGTCATGGCGAAGGCCATCATCTCGTCCTTGGTGCGGAAGTAGTGCTGGACCATCCCGGGCGACACGCCGGCCTCGGTAGCCACGTGGCGCAGGCTCACGGCCTCCACGCCCTGCCGCGCGGCGACGCGCATCAGCGCGGCCGCGATCAGCGTGCGCCGTTCGTGGCGGTCGACCTTCTTCGGCATGGGCTCAATGCTGTCATGGGCGGGCCGTGTCGCCGGCCACCGGCGGACCTCCGCCTTCGCCGCCGGCGGCGACCGCCGCTCCCCGCCCGCGTGCCGGAACCCGCTCCGGCACGGGTGCGGGATGGACGGTCACCGTGCCGGCGACGGCGTCCACCGTGACGAGCTGACCGGTCCGGATCCTGCGGGTGGCGTCCGGGACGCAGATGACGGCGGGAATGCCGTACTCCCGGGCGACCGTCGGGCCGTGCGCCATCACCGCCCCCGTCTCGGTGACCAGCGCGGCGGCCGTGAGGAACAGGGGTGTCCAACCCGGGTCGGTGGTAGGCGCGACCAGGACGTCGCCGGGTTCGATGTGGGCGGTGGCCGGGTCCAGGACGACCCGGGCGGGGCCGGTCGCCCTGCCCGCCGCCGCGCCCACACCCCGAAGGGCTTCGTCCGGAGCCGGCGCCGGCGCGAGGACGGCCTCGACGTCGGTGCCGTCGGAGAGCAGCGCCACCGGGACCACGGTGCGGCGCAGCTCCCGCCGGTACGTCGTGCGGCGCGCGGCGAGCGTCGACCGGTGGTCGGCGCCGTGGTGCACGGCCGCGTGCGCCTCGTCGAGGGTCAGGAACATGATGTCGCCGGGCTGCCCGAGCAGTCCGCGCTCCGCCAGCTCGGCTCCGACGAGCAGCAACTGCCGGCGCATCTCCCGCAGTCGGTAGAGCCCGGCGAACTTGCCGGCCTCCCGCAGGCCGGCCAGCATCCGCGCCCGGCGCAGGAGGAACCCGGCGATCCGGCCGCGCACCGGCCGGCGCCGGCGGGCCCGGACCACGAGCTCGGCGCAGGTGGCCTCGGCGGTCGCCGCGGCGCGGGCGAAGCGCCGGTCCGGGGCCTGCTCCGGATCGGTGACGCGCAGGTAGTTGGCGAGCATGGCGAAGACCGGCGCGGGGTCCTCGTCCCAGCGCGGCACCCCGAGATCGACCTCGGCGGCGGCGCGGTGACCGTAGCGGTCCAGGAACGCCGCCAGCCCGAAGTCGGGCAGCGTTCCCCGGGCGTACGCCGCGGCCAGGTCCTGCGGCGCAGTGGTGAGCAGCAGGTCGCGGTGCTCGCCGACCTGCCGGCTCAGCCGCCACAACGCCAGGTCCATCTCGATGGTGACGTTGTGCGGCATGCCGCCCAGCACGGTGTTGATCTCGTCGGGGTCGGCCACGCCCCGCAGCAGCGAGGCCGGCAGAGTGGCGGCGAGCATCCCGGCGACGATCGGCCAGACGATGTCGTCGGGTCCGGCCGACGGGTCCTCGTCCCGCACGTAACGCAGCCGATCGGCGGCGGTGTCCAGCCCGGCGGGGGCGACCGACCCGAGCCGGAGGCGTTCGACCTCCCGGAACAGCCGGGCGCGGGCGGCCTCCGGGCGGGCCAGCGCCCGCACGACTCCGGTGGCGGCGCGGGCGGCGGTCCGCAGGGCCGGGCCGGTGGCCGCACGGTCAGGACGGGCACGCGGCACCGGCGCGAAGCGTGGGTCCGCGAGCACGTGCTCCATCACCGCCTGCGCGCGCGGGCCGAAGTCCACCGCCATCAGCTTGACCAGCCGTTTGCGGGTGGACGGGTTGCGCGCGAGGTCGGTCAGGTCGCCGTACAGGCGCCCGCCGATGTCGGTGATTTCCACCGTCAGACCGAACGAGGCCAGCATGGCCGCCACCAGCGACTTCAGGCTGGACATGCCCATCGGGGTGGCGGGTTGCCGCATGCCCTGCACGTGACCGAACTCCAGGTAGACCCGGGGGGTCGGGCGCCCGGTCTCCGGCGGCAGCGGGAACAGCGTGGTGACCGGCCGCGACTGGAGCAGCCAGAGCAGGCCCTGCCGGTCGTACGCCCACTCGACGTCCTGCGGACCGCCGAACCGGTCCTGGAGGCGGCGTCCCGCGTCCCGCAGCTCGGCGAGCCGCGCCGAGTCGAGCAGCCCGTCGCCGACCGGCGGTGATCCGTCGAGGACGTACCGCTCGACTGCGGCGCTGCCGTCCACGACGGCCGCGCCGGAACCCGCGGCCGCCTCCACCATCACCTCGGTGCGGCAGCCGGTGAGCGGGTTGGCGGTGAACAGCACACCCGCGGCCGCCGGGTCGACCATGCGTTGCACGACGACGGCCATCCGCGCCGACGCGTGGTCGATGCCGTGGGCGTCCCGGTAGGCGACGGCCCGGGCGTCGTGCAGCGAGCGCCAGCATTCCTCGATCGCCCGGAGGAGGTCGGCGATCCCGGTGACATCGAGGAAGGTGTCCTGCTGGCCGGCGAAGCTGGCGTCCGGAAGGTCCTCCACGTTCGCGCTGGAGCGCACCGCGACCGGTCCCCCGCCGAGCCGCTCGTACGCCTGCGCGACCTCGGCCGCCGGCACCACGCCGAGCTCGTGGGCGGCCGTGGTGACGCAGAAGCCGTCCGGGACCCGCTCGCCCGACCGCGCCATCTCCCCCAGCCGGGCCGCCTTGCCGCCCACCAGGTCGACCATGTCCCCGGTCACCTCGGACAACGCGATCACACGCATGGACACTCCTTTGCAATACAACTGCACTGCCAAAGACAGTACGTCGTTTGCAATGCAAGTGCAATGTCAAGCGCCCGGAGCCGACTCGCGGCGGGCGGAACCACCCCGGCCACGGCCGGGGCGCGCGACCCGAGCCGACGCCGCGAACGAGCCGGAACGCCGACCGCCCCGCCCCCGGGTCGCCGGGGGCGGGGCGGAGCGGTCGGTACGGCGGAGCGGGGCGGCCGGGACCCCGACGCCGTCAGCGGCGGTCGGCCGGCCGGCGGGTCAGCACCACACCGAGGGCGATCATGCCGAGGCCGAGGACGAGGTGCAGCCAGTTGTCGGCGCCGTTCAGCGGGACGAAGTTGGCGCTACTGGAGTGGTCGACGACCAGACCGTAGAGCCAGAGCACCAGGTAGACGGCGCCGCCCCCGATCAGGTAGGCGCGGGCGCCCGAGACCGTGCGGGCCAGGACGAGCCCGGCCACGCCGAACGCGAGGTGGACCAGGTTGTGCAGGATCGACACCTGGAACAGACCGAGCAGCTTCGCCTCGGACTCGTGCCCGGCGAACATCATCGTGTCGTAGTTGCTGGTGACTCCCGGGATGAAGCCGAGCAGACCGACGAGCACGAAGACCGCGCCCACCACCTGGGCGGCGGTGCGTACGGGGTGCTTGCCGGTCGTCGCGGCGCCGGGGCCTGAGCGGGTGACCATGTCATCTACCTCCGTCGAAGAAACCGTCAGCTCATGTCCCCCCGACGCACCCGCACCAAACCCGACGAAAGCGCCATCGCGGGATCGCCGAAGCCGACACCGGACAGGCGCGTGTAGGAATCCTTCCAATCATCCATTGACTTCGATGATTTACGCCACAACAATCACCTCTTACATCGATGAATATCGTTGTTGATCGGATCTGGAGAGGAGGTATCCGTGGTTGCTCTGCGAGGCGAGGTGTCGTGGTTCTGCTGCGGCAACGCCTGGGGACCCTGCGGCACGGCCGGCGGTGGCGCCTGCGGCACCTGTTCGTCCGGCAACTACCAGCACGCCTGGCCGAACACCTCCGACGCGTGCCTGGCCATCACCCGGCCGCACGTGTGCGGGATCAGCGGGATGAGCCGCCGCGGCTGCGGCTTCCGGCACTACACCACCAACCTCTGCAACGGCGCCCGGGTCGGCACCGCCATCGCCGACTGCGGCCCGCAGACCGACCTGTTCTGCGGCGAGCGCACGTGCTGCGGCTCGGCCTGCGGCAGCAACCGGATCATCGACCTGACGCCCGCCGCGTACAGCGCGATCGCCAGTCTCTCCACCGGGCTGCGGCCCTGCTCGGTCGACGCCGTCTGAACGGGAGGACCCATGGACCAGACCCTGAGGCGCCGGCGACTGCTCGCCACCGCCGCGCTCGGCGGAGTGGTGGGCGCCACCGGACTCGGCTCGCTCGCCCCCGAGACGGCCTTCGCCACCGAGGCCGCGACCGTCGAGCCCGGCACGCCGGACCCGAACTTCGCCGAGGGCCGGATCAGCACGATCTCCGGAAACATGCTGCTCGTCACCGGCTCGGACACCGTGCTGCACTCGATCCGGATCACCGACGGCACGAGCATCTGGAAGCTGCACCCGACCACGTTCGACCGGGTCGCCGTCGGTGACGGGCTCTACGCCCGCGGCGTGCGCCTGCCCGACGGCACGCTCGCCGCGGACGCCGTCTGGGTCAACATCGTCAACCTGCACGGACACATCGCGGCGGTCGGTCGCAACGTGCTGCACCTCGACCACAAGGGCCGCCGGATCGTCGCGCACGTCGTGCCGGACCGCTCCGCCGCGGTCTACAACGGCACTCCCGCCGTTAGCGACATGTCGCTGCTGCGGGTCGGCCGACACGTGCAGGTGCTCGGCGCCTGGCACCCGGACACCAACGAGATCGACATCGCCACCGTCTACGCCGCCGCCTGACGGCGCGGCCCCCGGGCGGTACGCGTCGGCGAGCCGCCCGGGGATCGCCCGCCGGACCACCCGATGGAGACCCCATGATCGACTTGATCGCGGCGCTGCAACCGCTGGTCGTCGGCGCGGTGTTGATCTGCTCCGCCCGCGTGAAACTCCTCAGCCGGCACGCCGCCGCCGCGGCCGGCCGGTCGGCGCTCGTCCGCCTGCTCGGGCAGCACCGGGCGTTGCCCGCGTACCGGCTGCTCGGCGCCGTCGAGCTGACCCTCGGCGCGCTGCTCGTGCTGCCGCCCGCCCGGCCCGGGGAGGCGGCCGCGGCGACGATGCTGGCGGCCGGCTTCGTCGCCTATCTCGCGTACTCCCGCCGGGCCGCCCCCGCCTCCTCCTGCGGGTGCCTGAGCGCCCGGGCCACCCCGGTCTCCGGCCGCGGCCTGGCCCGGGCCGGGCTGCTGCTGGCGGCGGGCGCGCTGGCGGGGCTGGCCGGCGGCGGCTGGGCGAGCGCGCTCGCCGGGCAGCCGGTGGCCGGCGGCGCGGTGCTGATCGCCGAGCTGGCCGCGGTGGTGGCGCTCTCGCCGGAGCTGGACGCGGCCTGGCTGCTGCCGCTGCGCCGGTTGCGCGCCCGGCTCACCCACCCGCTGCGCGGCGGCACCGGCGTGCCGTTGTTGGCCACCGTGCAGCAACTCCAGCTCAGCGACGCCTACCGGCGGGTGGCCCCGCTGCTCCGCTCCGACGTGCGGGAGCACTGGGACGACGGCGACTGGCGCTTCGTCGGGCACGCCGCGCGCTACCAGGGCCGCCCGGCGACCGCGGTGTTCGCCGTGCCGTTGGCCGACCGGGAGCCCGACGCCGTCCGCGTCGCCGTGGTCGACGACGCCACCGGGCACACTCTGCTCAGTCTCGCTGCCCCGCCGTCGCCCGCCGGCCCCCGGCTCTCCGTCGCGCCGGTGTGACGCCACACCGGGGCGCGCGGCGGGCGACCGGTGCCGGCCTGGTCGTGGCCCGGCCTGGTCGCCGCTGGGCCCGCTCGTGACTCCGGCCGGGTCGCGGCGTCATCCGGCCGACCGGGTGCGGCGTCGAACGGTCGTCGGCGGACGGCGGCGGCCGAGCCCGACCGGGCCGCGACCGGCACGACCGGGGCGGCGCACTCAGTCGGCGGTCAGCCAGGCGCGGATCTCGTCGCCGTGCTCGTCCAGGCGGGGCGGCGGCAGGTCGTACCGGGGCGGGGTGGCGGAGAGGCCGACCGGGTTGCGGATGCCGGGCACCCCGCCGACGGTGACCACCGGATCGAGCCCGAGTTCCCGGGCCAGGGCGACGCCGCCGTCGACCGTGTTGATCGGGGCACACGGCACGCCCGCCGCGCGCAGGTCCCGGAACCACTCGTCGCGGGTCCGCCGGGTTAGTCGGTCGGCCAGGATCGGGCGCAGGGCCCCGCGGTTGGCCGTGCGGTCGGGGTTGTGCCGGAACCGGGGGTCGTCGGCCAGTTCGGGCACGCCCAGCACCTGGCACAGCCTGCGGAACTGGCCGTCGTTGCCGGCGATGACGACGAGTTCGCCGTCGGCGGCCGGCATCGGCTCGTACGGGAAGAGGCTCGGGTGGGCGTTGCCCATCCGGAACGGCGCCGCGCCGCCGGCGACGTGGCCGCTGGCGTGGTTGACCAGACCGGAGAGGGCCGACGAGAGCAGGTCCACCTCGACGTGCTGGCCGACGCCGCTGCGTTCGCGATGGTGCAGGGCAGCGAGGATGCCGAGGGCGGCGTGCAGCCCCGCCATCACGTCGAACACCGCGACGCCGGCCTTGTACGGCGGACCGTCCGGCTCGCCGGTGAGGCTCATCAGGCCCGACGCGGCCTGGACCATGAGGTCGTAGCCGGGCAGGTCCGCCCCGGCACCGGTGCCGAAGCCGCTGATCGAGGCGTAGACGATCCGTTTGTTGGTGGCCACGACGCTGTCGTAGTCGAGGCCGAAGCGGCGCAGACCGCCGGGGCGGAAGTTCTGGATCATGACGTCGGCCCGGCCGGCGAGTCGCCGGGCGAGGTCGAGGTCGACGGGATCGGTGAGGTCGAGGACCACCGAGCGCTTGTTGCGGTTGACGCCGAGGTAGTAGGTGGACGTCCCCTCGCGCACCGGCGGCATCCACGCACGGGTGTCGTCCCCGGCGGGTCCCTCCACCTTGACCACTTCGGCGCCCAGATCGGCGAGGAGCATGGTCGCGTACGGCCCGGCCAGGATCCGCGAGAAGTCCGCGACGAGAACGCCGCCCAGCGGCCCGGCTCCTTGCTCCCCCACTGCTCCTCCTCTGTCCCGCCGCACCGGTCGCCGTCCCCGTCGTCCCCGGCAGGCGCGCTCACGCGCCGCCGGGCGCGGCCACCCCTGCCCGGCTGGCCGCTCGGGGAACGACAACGATGGCACAGCCGCCGTGCCCGGCGTGGGTCGCCCCGGGGCGCCACCCTGCTCCCCGACCGCTGGCCCGACCGGCTGCTGACCGGTCCGTCAGTCGACCGATCCCGCGGGCGCTGGACGGACCGGCCACGGTGGACACATCCGACGGCCGCGGCCATCGACCGGCGGTGCCGACCCACCGGTCGGTCAGTCGTGATGCCAATAGACGACTCTCCCCTTGCCGGCCCACCGCCGCGATCCCGAAGGTTGCCCCTGAGGACGCCAGTCACCCACCGGCGACCCGGGCAGCACCGACGCGCTCGTGCCGGGCACCGAGACGCGGTCGGAACCGCGCGGCTCCGACCGGTGGGTGACGACCGGAAAAGGGGGGAACACCACCGATGGACACCGCCAGCATCGACGTCGAGTACCTGGTGGCCACGTTCGAGGAGGACGACGACCCGGAACAGTTGATCGGCGACGCCGTCGACTACGACCTGATCGCCGCCCTGGCAGAGGAGGAGTGACGGTGGGCGTGCACCTGGCCCCGACGCTCCGCGTGCTGCGCGAGGAGATCAATACCCGCTGGCCGCACCGGGACAGGGCCTCGGACGGGTGGATCGGCGACGCGGCCCACCAGGCCCGCAGGTCCGACCACAACCCGGACGCCGACGACCGCTCGGTCAACGCGGCGGACTTCGACATCGACGGGATCGATCCGCTGCTGGTCGTCCGGCACTGCATCGAGCACCCGTCCACCCAGTACGTGATCTACAACCGGCTGATCTGGAGCCGTACCCGGGACTTCCGGGCCGCGCGTTACACCGGCTCCAACCCGCACACCAAGCACCTGCACGTCAGCGTCAGCCACACCCGCGCCCTGGAGGACAGCCTGCGGCCGTGGGGCATCGCCACGGCGCGGGCCGCCAGACTCGGTGACCGGGTCCTGCGGGCGGGCTGCAAGGGAAGCGACGTGCGGGAACTACAGACCCTCGCGAACCGGCTGGGCGCCCGGCTGTCCGCCGACGGGGAGTTCGGGCCGAAGACCGCCGCGTGGATCCGGTCCTTCCAGAAGGCGAGGAAGCTGGTCATCGACGCGGTCGTCGGCCCGAAGACCCTCGCCGCCCTCCGGGCGGCCACCCGGCCCCCGGCCCCGCAGCCGGCGGCCCGGGCCCCGGGGTCGCGCACCGTCCGCGTCGGCAGCACCGGAGAGGACGTGGCGTACGTCAAGCGGTTCGTCGGCGCGCGGCGCTGCGGGCCGCCTGGCCTCCGCTTCGACGCGAAGACCGAGGCGGGGGTCCGCTGGTACCAGCGGATGCGCGGGCTCACCGACGACGGCATCGTCGGCCGGCTCACCTGGGCCGAGATGGGCGTACGCGTCACCTACTAGTCAGCGGCGCGGGGCCGGGCGCACCGGTCCCGCGCCGCCCGGGTTCCCGGTCGACCGACGACGCGGCGAACTCCGACAGGCCGGCAAGGTCGTCGCGGCCGGGTGCCGGCGGCCTTGCCCGCCCCGCCTCCCCTCAGGCCGACGCGGCGATGACCAGCGCTGCTCCGACCACGGGCGGTTCAAAACCTCGTTCACACCGAAGAGGTCACTGGTCGGTCCCAGGATCGCCTACACAGCCAGAGGCCCCGATCACATTGACGATCAGGTCCCCTTTCATTCCTGATGACTGACTGAGCGAATGCTATGGGCTCACCTCGGCGGCGGGGGAGTGAGCCAGGCGAGGGGTTGTCCGCTGAGAGCGGCGTCGGCGAGGCGGTGGGCGCTGGCGGTCTTGAGTGCCGCTCGTGAGCTGTCGATCCAGCGCTGGACGTTGTCGACGCCCTGATGGCGGTATTCAACCGCTTGGACGAGGCATTCCAGCTTGTCAGCGTCGCGAGCGACGACGGCTTCTGGTGTCTCACCCGCCTCGTATTCGGCGACGGCTGCGGTGATGGCGTCGGCGACGGCTGGTGGGCAGTCGGCGACCTGGTCGGCGGTGACGGTGGTGTTGGGTACGGGGGTGAGGTAGCGCTTGGCTATGTGCGGGATGTCGGTGATCCGGGTTTCCTGGGTGTCGTGCAGGACGCAGAGCATTGACACGCGGGCCGGGTCGGCGCCTTCCATGGCGGCGAGCATCATTCCGATGAGCGCCGTGCGGAAGGAGTGGTCGGCGATGGACTCGGGGTGGTTGACGCCGGCGAACCACCAGCCGGTGCGGGCAGCGCGTTTGAGGACGCCGGCTTCGAAGATGAAGCTCATTGCTCCGGTGGCGTCGTGGTCGTCGGTCATCTGCCCGTCCCTGTGCCGGTGAGTCCGTCCGCCCGCAGGCTGTAGACGATTGAGGTTAGTTCCTGCCGCGACTGTGCGGAGGTCCGGTCACTGTCCAGGAGCGGGATACAGCGATCCAGGAGTGCGCGAGTCGCGGCGGGGTTGTCGAGAGCGAGACCGCGCCGTGCGGCACCCCGCCTGGGCCGGCACGGCCAACGGCACCGAGGTCAACCTCGTCAGTTGCAACGGCAACCCGGCGCAACGCTTCACCCTCAACGCCGCCGGTGACCTGGTCAACCTCAACGCCAACCGCTGCGTCGACGTGCGGGACTGGGTCGCCACCAACGGCGGCCGGCTCCAACTGTGGGACTGCACCGGCGGCGCCAACCAGAAGTGGTCCCGCGCCTGACCCTCCCGCGGCACACCGTCGTCGCCGCACGGCGCGAGAGGGCAGGAGGAGAGCGCCACGGGGCCGCCCCCGAGCAGGTGGGCGGCCCCGCCGGAATCGGACCCCCCGGACACGCTCCCGCCGCGACACCACGGGCACCGGCCCGACCGCGACACGCACTTCCCGGAGAGGTCCGAGAACCGCGGGTGAGCTAGGCAAAACAGGCGCGGCTCGATAGCGTGCCGGTACCCCGCCGGCAACGAAGGTGTTTCGCGACGCGATGATCACAGCGATCGAGCCCGAGCTCGTCCACCGGGCTGCCCGGGGCGACCGCGCGGCCGTCGCGTCCCTGCTCAGCGACATCCGCCCGGGCCTGGTGCGCTACTGCCGGGCCCGGCTCGGCCGGGTCGGGGGCGCGTACGTGACCGCCGACGACGTCGCCCAGGAGATCTGCCTCGCGGTGCTGCGGGCACTGCCGCGCTACCGCCGGCAGGGCACGCCCTTCGCGGCCTTCGTCTACGCCATCGCCGGGCACAAGGTCGCCGACGCGCAGCGCGCGGCCGTGCGGGCGGCCGCCGTCACCGTCACCGACACGCCGCTCGACCGGCCGGACGCCGAGCCCGGCCCCGAGCAACAGGCTCTGGCCAGCGACCTTGCCCGCCGACTGTCGTCGCTGCTCGACCGCCTGCCCGACATGCAGCGGGAGATCGTCGTGCTCCGGGTGGCGGTCGGCCTGTCCGCCGAGGAGGTAGGCACGCTCGTCGGCATGTCCGCCGCGGCCGTCAGGGTGGCCCAGTCCCGGGCTCTCGCACGCCTCCGTACCCTGGCGGCCGACGCACTCAACGAGGTGGCGGCATGAGCGAGCACCGGCCGGACGGCGGCGAGGAGCTGGACCTGGCGACCGTCGCCCGGGACGACCAGTTGCTCGACGCGCTCGGCCGTGGCGAGCCGGGGCCGGCCGACGACGACCTCGCCGCGATGCTGTCCGCCTGGCGGAGCGACATCGACGCCGACAGCCACGGGAGCGCAGACCTTCCGCGGGTCGCCGCCGAACCCGGCCGCCCCGTCGGGCCCGCCGCCGACCTCCCGCCGGTGAGCACGGCAGCACGGTCGGCGCCGCTCGGACGACGGGTTCTGCGTCTCGCGGCCGCCGTCATCGCCGTTTCCGCCATCGTGGCCGGGCTGGGGGTCGGCAGCAGGAACGCCGGGCCGACGAGCGCGCTGTGGTCCTTGACCAGAGTGCTCTATCCCCAGCAGGCGGACGTGCGGCTCGTCGAGGACACCATCCGACGCGCGCGTTCCGCTGCCACCGCCGGTCGCTTCGACGAGGCCCGGGGTCTGGTCGATCAGGCGCGCAGGGAGCTGGCCTCGGTCGACGACCCCGCCGCCCTCGATCGCCTGGACGCCGAGGTCGACGCCCTGCACCGCGAGTTGCTCGACGCGGTGCCGACGCCCGGCGCTCCGTCGGCGGGCGCCTCGACGCCGCCAGGGGGGAATGGGACGCCGACACCCACCAGGCCCAGCCCTTCGCGATCCGCGCCACCACCCGCACCCGGCCACTCCACCACCCCGCACGTCGTCGTGCCCCTGCCCGGGCCGCCCAGGCCCCACCCGAACGCGGACTCGAAGCCGCCGACGCTCACGCCGTCGCTGCCCGGGCTGCCCGTCGCCACGGGCGGCATCCTCGACTAGGCTCCGGGCCCATCGGCGCGCCCACCGGGTTCCGGGCACCGTCACCGCTGTCCCGGCTGAGCTGAGACCGCCGACCCGGGCGGCCGGGTCACCGGTCGTCGTCCTCCGGACGGCCGCTGGGTCGGTCGGGGCGTAGCGCTCCGGGTGCGGACGAGACGTCGGGGCTGTCCTGCCGGGTCAGACACGTGGCGACGGTGGCGGTGACCCCGTGCAGCCGCCGGGTCAGAACGAGCCCCTCGGCCAGCCGGTGCGCCAACCACAGGCCCCGACCGCCGACGACGTCGGCAGCGGGCAGCCGCACCGGCAGGCTGCCGGTGGCCGGGCCCTGGTCGGTGATCTCGCAGATCAGGAGGTCGTCCTGGCAGCGCAGGTCGAGGCGGCCGTGGCCGCCGCCGTGCCGCACGGCGTTGGTGACCAGCTCGTGCACGGCCAGGACGAAGTCGTAACCGACGTCTCCCGTGAGCCCCGCGGCGGTCACCGCGGCCTGCAGCCGGTGGCGGAGGGCGGTCACCGTGGCGGCCGTGAAGTCCTGCGAGATCAGCTCGGTGGCGGGGGCAGGGACTGACGCCGGATCAACCGGTTCGGAATTTGCGGCGTCGTCGCTCACGGTCGCAGGTTACCGACCCTGGAGATTTCCGCGACCCTTGCACGAGGGCAACAACCGCAGGTCACGAAGCGCGCGGGCCGCCGGCCGACACCGCCGGCCGACGAGGAGCGCCGTTCACGCCGCGGTCGCGGCCGCCGCTTCCCGGCGGTCGTGACGGGGCCACCGACCGGGGGCGCCGGGCCGGTGGCGGGCCGACACCCGCGGCGGAGCCGTCCCACCGCACCGCGACCCGCCCGGAGTCACATCAGCGGCTGTCTATTGACACATGTTGTTAACAGCCAGAAGCTGAGAGAGCGCTCTCTCCGACCCTCCCCGGACCTGAGGAGTTCTCATGGGTATCCGAAGAAAGTTGCTGGCTGCCATGTCCGCCCTGCTCGTCGCCGGTGCGGTGACCGCCGTCGCCTCCCCCGCCCAGGCCGTCGGTCCTGCGCTGCTGCCCGTCACGGTCACCAACAACACCGGTCGCGGCGAGGCCGTCCACCTGTACGTCATCGGTGTCCAGCTCTCCACCAACCGCCTCGGCTACGTCGACCAGGCCGGCACGTTCGTCCCGTGGCCGGGCGGGCAGATCCCGCCGTCGCCCGCACCAGACGCGTCGATACCGGGCCCCGCCAACGGGGCTGGCACGACGATCCGGTTCCCGCGCGGCTTCTCCGGCCGCGTCTACTTCTCGTTCGGCCAGAAGCTCACGTTCTCGCTGACCCCGGACGGCCTGGTGCAGCCCGCGCCCTGGGCGGCCGGGGACGCCAACCGCGACATCCTGTTCGACTGGAGCGAGTTCACCTACAACGACGCCGGGCTGTGGCTGAACAGCTCCCAGGTCGACATGTTCGCCGTGCCGCACGCGGTCACCGTCACGGGCGCCAACGGCGTCACGAAGCGCACCGGTGACGTGGTCGCCAACGGCCGCAACGCCATCATCGACGGCATCCGCTCGCAGGCCGGCTGGGCGAACACGGTCCACACCCGCTCCGACGGGACCGTGCTGCGGGTGCTGGCCCCGGGCAAGGCGGCGGACGCCGGCCTGTTCAGCGCCACCTACCTGGACTCCTACATCGCCTCCGCCTGGAACGCGTACACGACCAAGACGCTCACCGTCGTGCCGTTCGCCGACCAACCGAACACCCGGTACTTCGGGCGGACCTCGGGCAACGTCATGACCTTCACCAACAGCGCCGGCCAGACGGTCGCCTCCTTCAACCGGCCCTCGTCGGCGAGCGTCTGGGGCTGCGACGGCCACCTGGCCGCGCCGAACGACCTGGTGGTCGGCCCGATCGCCCGGACGCTCTGCGCGGCGCTGAACCGGGGCACGCTCGGCACCGTCGACACGCAACCCAGCACGAACGCCGCCGAGTTCTACCGCAACAACCCGACGAACCACTACGCCCGCGTCATCCACGCCAACATGAGCGACGGCAAGGCGTACGCGTTCGCCTTCGACGACGTCGGCGCCTTCGAGTCGCTGGTCCACGACGGCGACCCCCGCGCGGCCGGCCTGGTCCTCAGCCCGTTCGGCGCGGGCGGCGGCGGACCGGGGAACCCGAGCGGCGCGGTGCCGCTGCTGAGCAACTGGAACAACAAGTGCATCGACGTGCCGAACGCCAACTTCGTTGACCGCGCGCAGCTGCAGATGTGGGGCTGCAACGGCACCAACGCCCAGAAGTGGACCTTCACCGGCACCGCCCTGCAGAGCCAGAACAACAAGTGCATGGACGTGGACGGTGGGGCGACCGGGAACGGCGCGGTCGTCCAGCTTTACACATGCAACGGCACCGGCGCCCAGCAGTTCTCCCTCAACGCCGCCGGTGACCTGGTCAACCTCCGGGCCAACAAGTGCGTGGACATCAGGGACTGGAACAGCAACGACGGCGCGAAGCTCCAGCTCTGGGACTGCGCGGGCACCGCGAACCAGAAGTGGCGCAAGGGCTGACCTCGATCGGAGGCCACCCTGTGGCGGGTCCGCGCACGTCGCGGGCCCGCCGATGCGGCGATCCGGGTCCACGGAGCGGCCGACCGTCAGCCGGGTGAGCATTCTGACCGACACGGCGTCGGCCGGCAAGGGGATGGCCGCGGTTTGCCGTTGTGGGATTGGTCCTACGCGCAGGCTGTTACGAAACACGGCGCCGGTTCGACTCTACTGAGGGACGCCCTGGTCGGGGCGGCCTCGACTACGTGTCACCTGGGCGATGAGGTGGTCCTGTTGGTGCCTGACCCGAACGCTGACTACGCCGCCCGCCTACCGGCCCTCCTCCGGGCGCTGGTCGGCGCGATCGACGCGGCCGGATGGGACTGCGAGGTGTCCTCCACGGGGCCGTCCCGGCTGGGGGACGTGCGGCGGGAGGCGGTGGAGGTGTCGGCGTGGACCCGCGCCGGGCACCAGGTCCGCGTCGTCTTCGTCGCCGACGCGCCGCCCGGTCAGCCGCTTCCGCCCTTCGCGGCGCTGACCGCCCAGTTGAGCCAGGGCGGCGCCGCCAGCGACGCCTCGGTGAGCGACATCGTGGCGTACGTACGGCGGCATCCCGCCTCGGAACATCCTGGCGGGGCCGAGCCCGGTCTGCCGCCCCCGCCGGCGCCGGACGGCGGGTCGCGCGCGGCGACCCGGTCGACGCGGCGGTCGGTGCGGTCCTCGCTGCGCCTCGGGGCCGTGCGCCGCGCCTGCGCGAGGTAGCACGGGGTGGCTTCCGGCCCACCTCGTGGAGCCCGACGGGGCCAGGCGGCGGACCCGGTGCGGCCCCGACGCCGCCACCGGAGGGCCGCGGCGCCCGGTCGCTCGACCGCCGGCCGAGCCAGCGGGTCCGGATTGGCCCTGGCCGCCGCGCGGGCCGGCCTCCCTACGATGGCGGTCCACGACTCGGACGTCGCCGGGAGGACCTCATGCCGGAGCGCTTCGCCGACCTGTCCACGCCGCTGATCGCCGACGCCTGCGTACGGCTCGGCGTGCCGCTGCGCGCGGCGCCGGCAGGGATCCGGGCGGTCGTCCCCGGGGGCCGCCTCGCCGGGCGGGTGTTGCCGGTGCGCCACCACGGCAGCGTGGACGTGTTCCTGGAGGCGTACGCGGGCGCCAACCCGGGCGACGTCCTGGTGATCGACAACGGCGGCCGGACCGACGAGGCGTGCGTCGGCGACCTGGCGGTGCTGGAGGGCATCGCGGCCGGCGTCGCCGGCCTCGTGGTGTGGGGCCTGCACCGGGACACTCCCGAGCTGGTGGAGATCGGTCTGCCCGTGTTCAGCTACGGCAGCCTGCCGCTGGGCCCGACCCGCCTCGACGAGCGGGGGCCGGAGACGCTCACCAGCGCCCGGGTCGGGCCGCACCTGGTGGGCACCGACGACCTCGTCGTCGCCGACGACGACGGGGTGCTGTTCCTTGCCGCCGCGCACGCCGGGGAGGTGTTCGCGGCGGCGCGGCGGATCCGGGGCGTCGAGCGGGTCCAGGCGCAGCGCATCCGCGCCGGCGAGACCCTGCGCGAGCAGACCGCGTTCGCCGACTACCTGGCCCACCGCGCCACCGACCCCGGCTACACCTTCCGGCAGCACCTGCGGCGGGTGGGCGGCGCGATCGAGGAGTGACCGCCCCGCCCCCGGGCCGGCCGCAGTGTGCGGCGCGGTGCCACGTGAGGGTGGTCATAACGGCTGGACGCGCCACCGTGGCGGGCTGCTAGCCTCGTCGGCAGGTCATGAGCGCCAGCGTCAAGCCCCGGCTCGCTGGCCGGCAACCCTCGTCCGCGCAGGGGTGCCCCGGGTGAAGACCAGGCACCGGAGCAGCTCCGGCGCAAGCGTGGCCTGGTTCCCAGGTCAGCAACGACCGAGGAGAGCCATGTCCTTCCGCATCTGCGCCCCACCGGAGTTCCCCGCCGTGGCCCTGGCGACGCCGCCCGCGCTGACCCGGCGCCGCCACGTCGACATGATGCGGGTCTGCAGCGCCTCGTGTCGCCCCGGCGACCTGCGCTAGCCGCGCACAAACCCCCTTCCAGGAACCACCCCAGCGGTACGCCCTTCGGGCGCACCGCCGGCGGCGCACGCCCGTGCCCGCCGTCGGAGACCCCTTTCGGAGACACCTGTGCGATTCCTTCCCGCCCTCACCCGTGCCGCCGCCCTCGGCGTCGCCGCCGTTCTCGCCGCCACCGCCCTGACCGCCTGCGGCGACGACGCGACCGGCGCGGCCGACAACCCGTACGGCCTGCTGCAGCCGGGCGTGCTGCGCGCCGGCACGCTCACCGACGCCCCGCCGAACGTCTACCTGAAGGACGGCAAGTTCACCGGCTTCGACAACGACCTGCTCACCGCCGTCGCCGCGAAGATCGGCCTGAAGGTGGAGTTCGTCGGTACCGACTTCTCCGCCCTGCTCTCCCAGGTCAACAACCGCAAGTTCGACGTCGGCAGTTCCTCGATCACCATCACCGAGGCGCGCAAGAAGACCGTCGACTTCGGCAACGGCTACGACTTCGGCCACTTCGGACTCGACGTGCCGGCCGGCTCGTCGATCAGCAGCTTCGACCAGCTCGCCGGCAAGCGGGTCGTGGTCGTGCAGGGCACCGTCCAGGACGACTACGCCACCGGCAAGGGCCTGGACCCGGTCCGGGTGCCGGACTACAACGGCGCGATCAACCAGCTCAAGGCCGGCACCGCCGACGCCTGGATCGCGCCCGCCGAGATCGGCGACAAGTCGGCCGCCGACAGCGGCGGCAAGATCAAGGTGGCGGCGAAGCTGCTCAGCCCGGCCCCGACGGCGTACGCGGTCGCCAAGGGCAACGACAAGCTGCGCGAGGCGCTGAACAAGGGCCTCGACGAGGTGATCGCCGACGGTACGTGGAGCCGCCTGCAGGCCCAGTACTACCCGGGCCGTCCGATCCCGGCCGACTTCAAGCCGGGCAGCGGCGCGGTCCCGGTGCCGTCGGCGTCGGCGTCGGCCACCTCCTGAGACGTAGCAACGACGAGCGAGCGGGGCGGTAGGAGAGACGATGGATCCGTTGAGCACCCTGTGGGAGACCTTCTTCGACTGGGACTCCATGCGCGAGGCGCTGCCCGAGATGCTGACGGTCGGGCTGCCCAACACGCTGATCCTGGCGATCTCCGCCGCCCTGCTCGGCTCGGTGCTGGGCATGGGGCTGGCCGTCGCCGGCATCTCGCGTACGCGATGGTTGCGCTGGCCGGCGCGGGTCTACACCGACGTGTTCCGCGGCCTGCCGGCCGCCGCGACGATCCTGCTCATCGGCGTCGGCCTGGCGCCGCTGGGCATGCAGGTGTGGGGTCCCAACCCGTATCCCCTGGGGATCCTGGCGCTGTCGCTGATCGCCGCGGCCTACATCGGCGAGATCTTCCGCTCCGGGATCCAATCGGTGGAGGCCGCCCAGCTGGAGGGGGCCCGGGCGCTGGGCTTCTCCTGGGGCGAGGCGATGCGCCTGGTGATCGTCCCGCAGGGCATCCGCCGGGTGCTGCCCGCCTGGGTGAACCAGCTGATCGCGCTGATCAAGGACTCCAGCCTGGTCTACTTCCTCGGCCTGCTGGCCAGCCAGCGGGAGCTGTTCCGGATCGGGCAGGACTACGCGGCGAACACCGGCAACCAGTCGGCGCTGCTGCTGGCCGGGCTCTTCTACCTGGCGCTGACGGTGCCGCTGACCCACGCGGTGAACTGGATCGACCGGCGGCTGCGGCACGGCCGGCAGGCCGCGGCGCCCGGCGGCGACGACGACCTCGACCTGGCGCTGCCGGGCGCGGCGGGAGGAAGCCAGCGATGAGCATCGACACGACGACCTCGGTCAGCCTGAGCGTCCGGGACGTGCACCTGGCCTTCGGGCCGAACCGGGTGCTGCGCGGCGTGGACCTGGACGTGGCGCGCGGCGCCACGGCCTGCGTGATCGGTCCGTCCGGGTCGGGCAAGTCCACCCTGCTGCGGACCATCAACCGCCTGATCGAACCCGACCGGGGCGACGTGCTGCTCGACGGGCGCAGCGTGCTGCGGGACGACCCGGACGCCCTGCGGCAGCGGGTCGGCATGGTCTTCCAGCAGTTCAACCTCTTCCCGCACATGACTGTGCAGCGCAACATCACCCTGGCTCTGCGCCGGCTCCGGAAGCTCTCCGAGGAGGAGGCGGTGGCGGTCGCCCGCGACCACCTGGAGCTGGTGGGGCTGGCGGCCAAGGCCGACGCCCGGCCGGCACACCTGTCGGGCGGGCAGCAGCAGCGCGTCGCGATCGCCCGCGCGCTGGCCCTGCGCCCGCAGGTGATGCTCTTCGACGAGGCGACCTCGGCGCTGGACCCGGAACTGGTGAAGGGGGTGCTGGGGCTGATGGCGGAGCTGTCGGCCGGCGGCATGACGATGGTGGTGGTCACGCACGAGATGGGCTTCGCCCGCGAGGTCGCCGACACCGTCGCGTTCATGGACCACGGCGTGGTGCTGGAGACCGGCGAGCCGGCCGCGATCTTCGAGCGGGCGGAGCACCCCCGGCTGCGCCGGTTCCTCTCCCAGGTGCTCTGACCCGCCGCGGCCGCGGGGCCGGTTCCGCGCCGGCGCCGCCGGCAGATCGGCGTCGGCCTCTGGCGTGTCGGCGACCATGGCAATATCCTCCACTGCACACGCGGCTCTTGGAGCTCCTTTTCATACAGGGCTCCCCCGCCCCCACCCCCGGCCGCAGAGGAGATGCCATGCACCTCGACCACTCCGAACTGGACCGTCGGACCCTGCTGCGGGCCGGCCTCGGCGCCGCCACGGTCGCGGTCGTCGGGACCGAACTCGCCGTCCCGGCCGCCGCGCATGCGGATCCCGGCGCCGACCTCGACTGGATCTACAGCTGCGACGAGTGGGGCGCGCGGCCGCCGGCGGGTCCGCTGTCGGTCAGCGCCATCCCCACCAACAAGATCATCGTGCACCACATGGCGTTCCCGAACGTCACCGACTACTCCGAGGCGCAGGCGATCAAGCTGGCCCGCGACTGCCAGGACCTGCACATGGACGGCAACGGCTGGTCCGACACCGGTCAGCACTTCACCATCAGCCGGGGCGGCTACGTCCTGGAGGGACGCCGGGGCAGCCTGGAGCGGCTGCGGGCCGGCGACCGGCAGATGATCTCGGCGCACTGCCCGGGCGAGAACGGTCGGGCGATCGGCATCGAGAACGAGGGCACGTACGTCACCGAGACGCCGCCGGAGGCGCTGCTGGACTCGCTGGTCACGCTCTGCGCGACCATCTGCCGGCAGTACGGGCTACACGCCCACGACATCTTCGGCCACTGGGACTTCCGCACCACGCAGTGCCCCGGCGCCGCCTTCTACCGGCAGTTCCCCGTCCTGCGCCGGCGGGTGTTCGAGGAACTGGGCACCGACCTGGGCGACGTGCCGGCGCGCCGGTGGCCGGACCTGTGGCGGTTCGTCGGTTCGCCGTCGGTGCGGGTGGCGCAGTACCTGCTCGCCCACCGCGGCTACGCCGTGCCGGTCAACAGCGTCTTCGACGCCGCCACGGTCGCGGCCGTGCAGGACTGGCAGTACCGCAACGGCATCCCGGTCGACGTCGACGCCACACTCACCGCGCCGACCTGGGAGACCCTGGCGCCTGAGCTCGACTCCGACGCGACCGGCACCCCGGTCAGCGCCGCCCAGTTCATGCTCAACTTCAAGGGGTGGGCCGACGTCGCCGTCACCGGCGCGTACGACCACGCCACGAAGAAGGCCGTCCAGGACCTCCAGGCGCTGCACGGCCTGCCCCGCAACGGCAAGCTCACCACCGACACGTGGTGCGTCCTCGTCGGCGGGATCGTACGGCGCTCCTTCCGGCACTGACCGCCCGCGGCCCGTGGGCGGCGTCCGACGCTCCCACGGGCCGCGAAACGCGGTCGCACCTCACCCGCACCCACCCTCTGATCTGCGACGATGACGCTGTCACGACCGGAGGAGGGTGCTGTGGCGTCTCGACTCAACCCGTACTTCAGCTTCCCGGGCACGGCGCGGGAGGCGATGGAGTCCTATCAGCGCATGTTCGGCGGATCGCTGTCGATGAGCACCTTCGGCGAGTTCGGCACCGACGACCCCGCGCTGGCCGACAAGATCATGCACGCGATGTTGGAGACCGACCGGGGCTACACCCTGATGGCCTCGGACATTGCGCCGGGGATGGCACACGACCCGGGCAACAACGTCGCCGTCAGCCTCAGCGGGGACGACGCCGACGAGCTGCGCGGCTACTGGCAGCAGCTCACCGACGACGGCACGGTGACGATGCCGCTGGAGAAGCAGGTGTGGGGCGACGAGTTCGGCATGTGCGTCGACCGCTTCGGCATCAGCTGGATGGTCGACATCGGCCAGCCCGGGGACTGACCGCCGGGAACGCTCCCCCGAACCGGCCACCGGGTCCGAGGTGTACCGGCGGCGCGACCGGGTACCGACCGCTGTCCGACGGGTCCGCGGCGTGTCATCGACGCGCCCGGACCCCCAGCCGCCGGTCAGGGGGTGCGCCGATGCCGTCGACGCGGGCACCCGCGCTCCCGGCCCGCCGGGCCGGGTCCGCCTCCGGCCGGGCGACGTCGCGCCGGCCGCGACCGCCCCGGACACCGCAGCCACCCCGGCCGCCAAGCCGATGAGCCGCGTCCGGAACCTGCGCGTCCGCCCGGATCTGCTCTACGTGGCGAGCGGCTGGAGCACGCTGGTCACCGACGTACGCGGCCGGATCACCGGCGCCGACCCGCAGGGCTTCTTCGCCGACAACACCCGGGTGCTCAGCGTCGAGCGCCTCACCGTGGACGGCCGCGAGCCGGTGCCGTTCAGCACGGCGAACGTGGCCGGCCATGCCCAGCTCTCGTACGCCGCGCTGGGCGACGGCGACACGCTGCCCTCGCGCGCGGCCTACCTGCTGGTGGAGCGCTTCGTCGGCGAAGGGCTGCGCACGCGACTGACCGTGGTCAGCTACGCCCCCACGCCGCTGGAGTTGGAGCTGCGGGTCCACCTGGCCGCCGACTTCGCCGACACCAGCGAGGCCGAGACCGGCCGCCGGGTGCAGTCCGGCCCGGTCGACGCGCGCTGGAACCCCCGCGACCGCGAGCTCCGCCTGACCTACCGGCACGGCGGCCTGGACCGGGCGGTGGCGATCGGCGTACGGGCCGACGCGCCCGTCCGGTACCTGGACGACACCCTGGTGGTGGGGATCGCGGTGCCGCCGCGGGGGTCGGGCCGGGTGGAACTCGTCGTCGAGCCGGTCTTCGACGGGCGGCGTCGGGCGGCGCCGCCGCCGACGTTCGCCGAACCCGGCGACGGCGCCTCGCTCGCCCGCGCCCGGCTCGCCCGCGAACTGACCCGGCTGGGCAGCAGCAACTTCGACGTCACGGCGGCCTGGCGGTGCGCGGTCGACGACCTGGCGGTGCTGCCGCTCGGCGAACCGGCCGGGCCGACGGCGCCGATGGCCGGTCTGCCGATCTACCAGGAGATCTTCGGGCGCGACACGATGACGGCCTCGTGGCAGGCCCTGCTCGCGGGACCGACGATGCTGGCGGACAGCCTGCGGCTCAACGCCCGCCACTTCGGGCGACGCGTCGACGACTGGCGCGACGAGGAGCCCGGCAAGCCGTTGCACGAGGCCCGCCGGGGCCCGGTGTCCGCGCTCGGGTCGGACCCGTTCAGCGGCTACTACGGCGACTGGTCGACCGCGCCGGACTTCCTCGTCTTCCTCGGCCAGTTTCTCGCCTGGACCGGGGACCTCGACACCGTACGGGACCTGCTGCCGGCCGCGCGCCGCGCCCTGGACTGGATCGACCGGTACGGCGACCTCGACCGGGACGGCTTCCTCGAATACCACTGCCGCTCCCGCGCCGGGCTGAAGAACCAGGGGTGGAAGGACTCCGACACGGCGATCGTCGACGAGCACGGCGAGGTGGTGCCCAACCCGATCGCGAGCAGCGAGTTGCAGGCGTACTGGTACGCCGCCCTACGGCATGCCGCCGTGGTGTTCGCCGCGGCCGGCCACCCCGCGTACGGCGCCCGGCTGGTCCGCCGGGCCGCCGCCCTGCGTCGTCGTTTCCACCGCGCCTTCTGGATGCCCGAACAGGGCTGTCACGCCATGGCGCTGGGGCCGGACAAACGGCAGGTGCGCTCGGTCAACTCCAACGACGGTCACCTGCTCGCCACCGGGATCGTGCCGACCCGGCTCGCTCCCCTGGTCGCCGACCGGCTGCTGGCCACCGACATGTTCAGTGGCTGGGGGGTGCGCACCCTGTCATCGACGCACCCGGCGTACGACCCGTTCAGCTACCACCGGGGCAGCGTCTGGCCGGTGGAGGCGGGCACGATCGGTCTCGGGCTGGCCCGGTACGGCTGCTGGGAACACCTGCACCGGCTGGCCGAGGGGATGTTCGCCGCGGCGGCGCTCTTCGCCGAGCACCGGCTGCCGGAGGTGCTCAGCGGCCTGCCCCGCGACGACGCGCACCCGCACCCCGGTGTCTACCCGAACTCCTGCTCCCCGCAGGCCTGGTCCGCCAGCGCGGTCGTCGCGCTGATCCAGGCGCTGCTGGCGCTGCGCCCGGCCGCCCCGCTGCGGACGATCTTCGTCGACCCGCACCTGCCCGAATGGCTGCCCGACCTCGTTTTGGAGGGCGTGCAGGTCGGCGGGCGCACGGTCGATCTGACGGTGCGGCGCGGACGCGGCGGGCGGACGTCGCTGCGCGCCCGCGGCGACCGGATCGCGGTGGTGCGCCGGCCCACGCTCCAGGCGGCGTCGACCCGCCGCCACCGCACCTGACCCGCCGGGACACGTCGCCAGGAATCCGGCTCCGGGCCGCGGCCGGCTCGAAGGACCCCGACCGGGCAGGTTTGGCACGGCCGCCCCGCGGCAGGTCCGTTCCGCACCGCACCCGATCCGACCGACGCAGTTGGCAGGTCGGCGGGAGCAGCTCACGGGGCTAGGATCCTGTCGTGGCCGACGCGGGGCTCATCCGGGATGAAGAACGGTTGCGTCGCATCGAGGCCGTGACGGACGCGACGCTGTCCCGCCTCGACGCGGCCGACCTGTTCGACGAGCTGCTCGACCGCGTCCGCGATCTGCTCGACGTCGACACCGCGGCCATCCTCCTGCTCGACACGCACGCCCAGCAGCTCGTGGCGACCGCCGCCAAGGGCCTCGAGGAGGAGGTCCGGCAGGGTTTCCGCGTCTCGGTCGGCCGCGGGTTCGCCGGCCGGGTCGCCGAGAGCGAGCGGCCGGTCATCATCGAGAACGTCACCTCCGACACCGTCGTCAACCCCGTCCTGCTGACGATGGGCCTGCGGTCGCTGCTCGGCGTGCCGATGTTCGCCCGGGGTCAGGTCATCGGCGTGCTGCACGTCGGTACGCTGCGCCACCGCGACTTCACCCCCGACGACGTCCGCCTGCTGGAGTTGGTCGCCGACCGGGCCAGCCTGGCCAACTCCGCCCGGTCGAACAACCTCGACCACACCGCCGCCCTCGCCCTGCAACGCAGCCTGCTGCCCACCCAACTGCCCGACGTGCCGGGCCTGGACATGGCCGCCCGGTACGTGCCCGGCCACGCCACCGGCATCGGCGGGGACTGGTACGACGTTTTCCGGCTGCCCTCCGGTTGGCTGGGGCTGGTCATCGGCGACGTGTCGGGGCACGGCCTGCAGTCGGCCGTGGTCATGGGACGCATCCGCAGCGCCCTGCGCGCCTACGCGCTGGTCTCCGACGAGCCGGCCGAGGCGTTGTCGCTGCTGGACCGCAAGGTCTCGCACTTCGAGGCGGGAAGCCTGACCACCGCGCTCTACGCGATGATCTCCCCCGACCGGACCACCGTCCGGCTCTCCACGGCCGGGCACCTTCGGCCCGTCCTCGCCGTCCCGGGCCGGCCGGGCACCCAGGTCCCGGCCCACATCGACCCGCCGCTGGGCACCGGCCGCCGCTCGCCCGCCCGGCGCCAGACCGCGGTGGACCTGCCCCCGGGGGCCGTCCTGGCCTGCTTCACCGACGGGCTCGTCGAACGCCGCCGCGAGGTCATCGACATCGGCGTCGAGCAACTCCTCGACGTGGTCCGGCCGGCACCCGCCGAGGAGGTCTGCGCGACCGTCATGGCGGCCCTCGCCACCGAACAGCCGACCGACGACATCGCCCTGCTGGTCGTCCGCCGCCGGCCGGCGCACGGCTGAACCCGTCGGGTGCCCGGTCCCGTACCCGCCGGCGGGTATCGAGACGACGGAGCGGGCGCCCGGCCCGTTTGGCGGGGGGCGATCGCGGAAAGAGTGGCGGGCATGAAGTGGGCAAGCCGAGCCGTACCCGCCGCCGTCGCCGCCGTCGCGGCCCTCGCCGCGCGGGACCTGATCCAGCGCGACCACGCGTTGCTGCGCAACTTCCCGGTCCTCGGGCGGGCCCGCTACCTGCTGGAGTCGATCGGGCCGGAGCTGCGGCAGTACATCGTCGCGGGCAACAACGAGGAACGCCCGTTCACCCGCGACCAGCGCCGCTGGGTGTACGCGTCGGCGAAGCAGCAGAACAACTACTTCGGCTTCGGCACCGACAACGACATCGAGTTCACCCCCGGCTATCCGATCATCAAACACCGCACCTTCGGCCGGGCCGTCCCGCCGTCCACGCCGAGCGCCGGACACGACGTGCGGCTGCCGTGCGCGAAGGTGCTCGGCGCCGCGAGGGGCCGCGCCCGCGCCTTCCGACCCGAGTCGGTGGTGAACATCTCCGGGATGAGCTTCGGGTCGCTCTCCGGCAACGCCGTCGAGGCGCTCAACCGGGGCGCGGCGCTGGCCGGCTGCCTGCAGAACACCGGCGAGGGCGGGCTCTCCCCCTATCACCGCAAGGGCGGCGACCTGGTCTTCCAGATCGGCACGGCCTACTTCGGCTGCCGCGACGAGCAGGGCCGCTTCGACCTCGACCGGCTCAAGGACCTCGTCGCGGGCGCGCCCGTGCGGGCGCTTGAGATCAAGCTCAGCCAGGGCGCCAAGCCCAGCCTCGGCGGCCTCCTGCCGGCCGCCAAGGTCTCCGCGGAGATCGCCGCGACCCGGGGCATCGCGCGGGGGCGGGACTGCGTCAGCCCGTCCCGGCACGCCGAGTTCTCCGACTGTGACAGCCTCCTCGACTGGGTCGAACTGCTCGCCACCGAGACCGGCCTGCCGGTGGGCATCAAGTCCGCGGTGGGCGACCTCGGCTTCTGGGAGGAGTTGGCCACCCTGATGCGTGACACGGGACGCGGGGTCGACTTCGTCACCGTCGACGGGGGCGAGGGCGGCACGGGCGCCGCGCCGCTGATCTTCACCGACTCGGTGTCGCTGCCGTTCCAGCAGGGCTTCGCCCGGGTCTACAAGGTCTTCGCCGAGCGCGACCTGCACGAGCGGGTGGTCTTCGTCGGCGCCGGCAAGCTCGGCCTGCCCGACAACGCCGTGGTGGCGTTCGCGCTCGGCTGCGACATGGTCAACGTCGGTCGGGAGGCGATGCTGGCGATCGGCTGCATCCAGGCCCAGAAGTGCCACACCGACACGTGCCCCACCGGCGTCGCCACGCAGAACCCGTGGCTCGCCCGGGGACTGGACCCGGCCCGGAAGTCGGTCCGCGCGGCCAACTACATCCGGACCCTGCGCCGGGACCTGGTCAAGGTCGCCGAGGCGTGCGGCGTCGAGCACCCGGGCCTGATCGACACCGACGCGATCGAGGTCCTCGACGGCCGCACCGCCTCCCACCCGCTGCACGAGGTGTACGGCTACCGTCCCGACTGGGGCCTGCCGTCCGTCGCCGACCGGGCGGAGATCGCCCGGCTCATGACGGCGGAGGCGCCGCAGGGCGGCACCGCCCCGCCCTCGCCGACCGCGCTGCCCTGACCCGCCCCGTCCGCACTAGCATCGCCCGGATGTCGATGTCCCCGTCGTCGCTCCGGGTCCTGATGCTGGCGGCGGCGGCCGTCTTCCTGGCCGTCGCCCTCGTCGTCCGCGCGGCGGCCGACGGCGGGATCGAGCAGCACTCCGGCACCGCGCTCTACGCCTGCGTGATCTGGGCCGCAGTGGTGTTCGTCCGGCCGCGCGCCGCGCCGCTGCCGGCGGGCGCGATCGCGGTCGCGTTCTGCTGGGCGGTCGAGGTGTCACAGCTGACCGGGATCCCGGCGGCCCTCTCCGCGCGCAGCCTCCTGGCCCGGCTCGCGCTCGGTGTGCGGTTCGACCCGGTCGACCTCGCCTGGTACCCCGTCGGGGTCCTGCCCCTCGTGGCGCTGCACCAGCTCGTGCGCAGCCGCGCCCGGCGGCACCGGGCCACGGCGTGAGCGGACGGGCCGATAATCGCGCGCACCGCCGGCCCGCCCCGCCTATCGTGGCGCGGTGCTGATCAGACGCGAGACCCCCGCCGACGTCGACGCCGTCCGGGCGGTGCACCTCGCCGCCTTCGCCGACCCCCACAGGCCGGACGCCGTACCCGTCGAGGCGGGGCTGGTGGCGGCGCTGCGGGCGGACGCCGGGTGGTTGCCTCCCCTCTCCCTCGTCGCCGTCGACGACGACGGGCAGGTCGTGGGGCACGTGGTGGGCACCCGGGGCCGGGTGGCCGGCGAACCGGTCGCGGTGGGGCTGGGCCCGCTCGGCGTGCTGCCGGCCTGGCAGCGGCGCGGCGCCGGCTCCGCCCTGATGCACGCGGTGCTCGGCGCGGCCGACGCGCTCGACGAATCCCTGGTGGTGCTGCTCGGGCACCCCGGCTACTACCCCCGCTTCGGGTTCCGCCCCGCCGTCGACCTCGGCGTCACCCCGCCCCGGCCGTGGGGGCCGCAGTACTTCATGGCGCGCACGCTGAGCGCCTGGCGGCCGTCGATCCGGGGCGAGTTCGCCTACGCCAAGCCGTTCGACGAGCTGTAGGCGTGGCGCCCGCCGGACCGCCACGGCACCCGACGGTAACTGACCGACGTGACGTTCGGGCAGGTCAGTGACACCTGCGGGCCGTTCCGTGCGAACATGTGTTCGTGTCGCGCGAGGCCAACATCCTGCACGCCGACCTCGACGCGTTCTACGCGTCGGTCGAGCAGCGGGACGACCCGCGCCTGCGCGGGCGACCGGTGATCGTCGGCGGCGGCGTCGTCCTCGCGTGCAGCTACGAGGCGAAGGCTCGGGGCGTGCACAGCGCGATGGGCGGCCGGCAGGCCCGCCGGCTCTGCCCGGAGGCGGTCGTCGTACCACCGAGGATGGCGGCCTACACGGCGGCCAGCCGCGCGGTGTTCGAGATCTTCGGGCAGACCACCCCCGTCGTCGAGGGGCTCTCCATCGACGAGGCGTTCCTCGACGTCGGCGGGCTGCGGCGGCTGGTCGGGCCGCCCGCCGACATCGCCGCCCACCTGCGCCGGGAGGTGCGCGCGCGGGTCGGCCTGCCGATCACCGTGGGCGTGGCCCGCACGAAGTTCCTCGCGAAGGTGGCCAGCGGCGTCGCCAAGCCCGACGGCCTGCTGGTCGTCCCGCCCGACGAGGAACTGGCGTTCCTGCACCCGCTGCCGGTCGAGCGGCTGTGGGGCGTCGGTCCGGTGACGGCGGCGAAGCTGCGCGAGCGGGGGATCCGGACCGTCGGGCAGGTCGCCCGCCTCGGCGAGGCGACGCTGGTCTCGCTGCTCGGCACGGGTGCCGGCCGGCACCTGCACGCCCTGGCGCACAACCGCGACCCCCGGCCGGTGCAGGTCGGCCGCCGGCGCGGGTCGATGGGCGCGCAGCACGCCCTCGGCGGCACCCCGCGCTCCCCCGCCGAGCTGGAGGCGATCCTCGCCGGTCTGGTCGACCGGGTCACCCGGCGGATGCGGGCGGCGGCGCGGGCGGGCCGGACGGTCACGCTGCGGCTGCGGTTCGGCGACTACACCCGCGCGACCCGCTCGCACACGGTGGCCAAGGCGACCGCGGACACGACCCCGCTGCTCGGCGCGGCGCGGGCGCTGTTGCGCGCCGCGCTGCCCGAGATCGAGCGGCGCGGCGTGACGCTGATCGGCGTGTCGGTCGGAAACCTCGACGACGCGCCCGTGCAGCCGCCGCTGCCGTTCGACCGCGATCCGGGGGCGGACCTGGACGCGGCGGTGGACGCGGTCCGCGACCGGTTCGGGTCGGGGGCGCTCACCCGGGCGGTGCTGCTGGGTCGCGCGCCGGGCCTGGAGATGCCACTGCTACCGGACTGATCGACGCGGAGACCGGGCGGTGGTCGTGACGGCGGCCCGCGGCGCCGCCGGTGACCGTCGTCGTCTCGCGCTTCGGGATCGTCGACGACGGGCAGGCCGGCGGCCCACCTGCCACAACCTGCCGATTGCCGGAGCGGCAGCCAGCAGGGCGGAACGGCGCGGGCCACCCGGGGGCGGTCCGCGCCGTTCCGGCTGCACGGCAGAGGCACCGCGGGCCATCGGTACCGGCCGGACGAGCTCAGCCGGCAGGGAGGACGGCCTCGCCCCTGCGGTAGTTCCTGCCGTTGCCGTCGGGGCGGTAGTTGTTCTCCACGTTGCCGGCCGAGTCCACCGAGAACCAGTGGACCGTGGTTCCCGCCGGGACGGTCAGCGTCTCGCCGCCCTCGCGGATGCCGGCGGAGCCGTAGAGCGTCGACGCGTACGTCGGGGCGCCCCGGTCGAGGGTGTAGAAGACCGCCGCCGGCTCGCTCGTGGAGAACGTCACGTTCACCATGCCCGGCGTCGTGCTCGGGGCGACCGCCAGCGTGCTGTGCGGTCGCGCCTTGTCCCTGGCGAAGTCGCGCGCCACCCGCATCAGTTCGACCAGCCCGTTGGCGAACTCCATCGTCTCGGCGTGCGCCTCGTCCCACTCCGGCTGGAACGAGGTGCCGACCTCGAAGTTCCACGCGTAGATGCCGTACCTGTACCAGAGCATGTCCCCGGAGTTGCCGGCCGCCGAGTAGAGCACGTCGGAGATCGGGCCGGTACGCGCCGGGGTGACCGCCATGTTGCGGTGCCGCTTGATGGCGGTCAGGATCCGCGACGAGGCGCCCCAGAACGCGGACTCCTCGGCCAGGGTCGGCCGCGGCGCGGAGACCCGGTCCGGCAGGGCGTACGCCCCCGGCGACCACATGAAGTAGTTGCCGGAGGAGTGCAGGTTCATCGAGAACCTGATGTTCGGGCGGGCCGCCAGCCAGTCGAGGTTGCGGTTCTCCGGCTCGGACAGCTCGCTCGGGCCGGCGTACGTGCCGCTGGTGCAGCTCGCCGACGCGCCGGAGTAGCCGTCGAAGAGGCTGTACTCGGTGTAGTTGCGGTTGTTGTCCACGCCCCACGAGTTGCGGGCGAGGAAGTCGGCCGCCCCGGTCGACGGGCAGTGGTTGGTCATGTTCTTGCGCTGGGAGTTGAAGTCGTAGAACGAGTAGTGGCCGCCGTCGGGGTTGACCGACGGGGCGATCCAGATGTCGAGGTTGTCGAGCAGTTGCTTCGTCTGCCCGTCGTGCGCGTAGTTGCGCAGCAGCCGCTCGGCGGTCTCGATGGTCACCAGCGGCGGGACCCACTCCCGGGCGTGCTCCTGCGCATACGCCAGCACGCCCAGCTTCGAGCCGTCGCGGTGCTTGCCGATCCGGATGGCGTACACCGGATGGGGCTCCCGGGAGACGCTGGCTGGCGCGCTCAGCCCGTCGCTGAGCGGCGTCCGCGCGGCCGGCGCGACCACGCCGGTGCCCGGGCTGCCCCGATAGGTGTACGCCCGGACCAGCGTCCCGGCCCGGGCGTTGAGGGCCGCGACGACCTGGGCGGCGGTGCTGCTCAGCGCGCCGGTGCCGTCGGTGGCCAGAGCGACCCGGATCGCCGTGCCGGTGACGGTCACCGACAGCGGTGCGTTCGCCGCGCCCGGGTCGAGGAACTCCACCGAGAGGTCGTTGCCGCCCCGGTGGCCCCAGGCGAGGGAGTCCACCGCGACCCGGCTGGCCGTGGCGGTGCCGAACACCGCCTGCGCGTGCCGCCGGTAGCCGTTGGTCTTGTACGGCAGCTCGACGATCTCGGCGAGCCGCGGGAACTCGGCGGCCAGCTGGTGGATCCGGGCGTACAGCTCGGTGGGCGTCAGGTAGCTGGTGACGAAGTCCTTCTGGTAGCCCGGACCCTCCGGGCCGGTGCCCGGGGTCGGCAGCCACTCCTGCACCGTGGCGACGGCCACGTCGCCGGTCGGGCTGGTGATCCGGATCCGGTCGGGACGGCTGGCCACCGTGGCGGCGCCGCGATGGTACAGGTAGACGCCGGCGTCGACGAATCGGGAGATGGTCTGCGTGCCGCCGGAGCCGAACCCGGTGCCCGGGCCGCTGTCCCGCTCGACGGTGAGGGGGGTCGCGGCCGTCTGGCCCTGCGCCCACTTCGCCTCGACGGAGAGGATCTTCTCGGTGCCGGAGGTGTAGTAGTCCGCCCGGATGATCTTGACGTCGGAGACGTCCGGGGCGGTCGGGTCGGCAGCGGCGGCGGCGAACCGCCGGTTCTGCGCGGCGTGCCCGGCGATGGTCGCCTCGCGTTCCGCCACCCGCTTTCGGGCGTCGGCGGGCCGGTGCAGCACCTCGCCGAGCCGGAAGCCGGCGGCGGTCAGCGTCGCGGCCTCGCTGGCGGTGACGACCGCGTGCGCGACGACGCCGTCCTCGGTGCGGGAGACGTGGTGGTCGAGGTCGACGCCGGTGGCGACGAGGGCGTCCAGTTGGGCGGTGTCGGCGAGCAGCACCTCGACGACGTTCGCCTCCTCGTGGCCGGCCCGGACCAGGTCGACGGTGGGCGGGGCGGCCGGCGCGGTGGCCGAGGCCGGGCTGACCAGCAGCACCAGGGCCATGGCCCCGGCCAGCGCGGCGGGGAGGGGCAGGCGGCGTCGCCACCGGGAACCTAGGGGATCACGCATCTGTCGACCCTTCTGTTTCTCGGCACGTGACCGAATGAGACGGCCGAGGGGCCCGCCCGGGGTACGCGGCTCCGCCCCGTCGGTCGCGCGCCACGCTGCGGCGTCACGACCCGGTGGAAGGAATGTGGTGGTGGTGTCCGGTTGCGGCGGACCGGGGCTGCCCGCATCGCCGAGGTGCGGACACGGCGTCGAGCTGGTGGACGGGGGGCGACTTCGGTGACGGTCGGTGGACTGAGCCAATCCTCAGCGTGCCCAAAGTGATCTGTCAATCCCCGCGGTGCCGCCCTCGACCGGGGAGCCCGCCACGCGACGAGAAACACAGAGGTTTGAGCGACCCTACGACTGGAGAATGGTGGGGGTCGCACCTGCGCTCAAGGGGGGATCATTCGTGTCCGACGCCAACACCGACCGGTCCGATCACCAGGACGAACGTCCCGACGAGGTGACCGACCCGTTGCTGTGGAAGCTTGCCCTGGGCGTGGCCGACGCCCACGAACCGGACGGGGACGGCGGCTGCCGCAACCTGCTCTGCACGGGCCAGGCCTGGCCCTGCCCGGCGTGGAACAACGCCCAGCTCGCGCTGCGCGTGGCCCGGACCGGATCCGCCCAGCCGTCCACGGACGGGCAGGCGGTCAGCCGCAACGGGCACGGTGGAGTGCCCGCGGTGCCGGCCCGCCGCGCCCGGCCGGCCTCGCCGAGGGCGACGGCGGCGTAGGGCGCCGCACACGGACCGCAGGGCGCGGGGACCGTAGCCGCCACCTCCGACACTTCCGCCGCCCCTGCCGGCACCTGCCACGCGTCAGCCGAGGACGGCGGCGTCCGCCTCGTCGAGCCAGCGCCGGTACCAGCGGGCGAAGCCCAGCGGCGTGCCGTCGGAGTCGAGCAGCGGCCGGAAGCCGGCGCTGTCGGCGGTGTCGTCGGCCCACATCTGCCCGCGTGCCGGGCCGCTGACCACCAGCGCCTCGCGCGCCGCGCAGCCGAGGTGGCACAGGTAGAGCAGCCCGATCGAGTGCTCGGGGACGTAGACCGTCCGGTCGTGCAGTTCCCAGTAGGCGTCCTCGGCCTCGTTGAACGCCTCGACGGTGTCGTAGTCCTCCTCGTCGGGAGGCTCGGGCAGCCCGTCGGCCGGGTTGAAGGCCTCGGTGTGCGGGAACGGCTGGTGCAGCGTGTCCCGATCGGTGAGGTCGGCGCCGTCGCCCTCCCACGCCCAGCGCCCGTCCACCCGGCGCAGCGGGAACAAGCCGTAGGCCGGACCGGCCCCGCCCCGGCCGGCGGTGAGCAGGAACGACCGGTATTCCTCGGGCAGCTCGACCCGCAACTGCCCCTCCAACTCGGCCAGTTCCCCGGCGCGCAGCGGCGGCTCGAGCGTCCAGCGATGGGTGGGGGCACCGAAGACCCCGTCGCCGCCGGGGTGGGCGGCCAGCCGGGCGAGCCGCCCGCGTACGTCGGACCAGTCGGTGTGCGTCACGGGCGGCACCCTACCGGCGGGCGCCGACAACCGGCGGCGGCCGTCCCCGGCCCGCGCCCGGACGGCACGGGGCGGGGACGGCACGGGCCGTCCGGACGTTCACCGGGGCGTGGGGACCGCCTCGCGGGCGAGGATGACCGCGCCGAGCAGCGCGGCGTCGTCGGCGAACCGGGACAGCACCACCTCTGGCGGGTACGGCAGGGCCGCGGCGAGCCGCTCCCCCAGCAGGTTACGGATCAGCCCGTTGCCGGCCACCCCGCCGACCAGCACCACCCGCTGCGGGTCCAGCAACAGGCAGCAGGTGACCAGGTGCCGGGCCAACTCGTCCACCCGGGCGGTGAGCGCGTCCCGGGCCGGGCCGGGGTGCTCGGCGGCGGCGGCCAGCCCCGGCGCGCCGCCCGCGAGGCCGAGCGAGTCGGCGAGCCCGTCCAACGCCCGGCCGGAGAAGTCCAGCTCCAGCATCGTGCCCGGCCACGGGCCGCCGGCCACGGCGTACCCGATCTCGCCGGCCGCGCCCCGGTGACCGGCCAGCACCGCGCCGCGCACCGTGACCGCCGCCGCGACCCCGGTGCCGAGGCCGACCACCAGGCCGGGGTCGGCGTCGCGCAGCGCGCCGGTCCGCAGCTCGGCCAGGGCGGCGGCGTTCAGGTCGTTGTCGACCGCGACCGCCGGCACCGCCAACGCGTCCCGGACCGCGTCGGCGAGCCGCAGCCGATCCCAGCCGGGCACGTTCGGGGCGAGGTCGATCCCGTCGGGGCGGACCACGCCGGGCGAGGCGACCCCGGCCGCGGCGACCGGCGCGCCGACCTCCCCCACCAGCCTCGCGGCCAGCTCCAGCGCCCGCTCCAGGGCCTGCGGGGCGCCCTCCTCGGCGTGCGTCGGGACCCGCTCGCGGGCCAGCAGGCGGCCCTCGCCGTCGGCCACCCCGACCGCCATCTTGGTGCCGCCGAAGTCGATGCCCAGCAGCACGCCCGCGTCGCCGTCGACCGGGGCGGCCTCGGCGGCCCGACCGGCCAGCCGCACGCTCACCGTCGCGTCCCCGCGGGCACGACCGCCACGCCGCGCGCGCTCATCGGGCCGCCCGCTGCGCGGCGACCGCGTCCAGCGCCTCGTCGGCGGCGGCCAGCCGGTCCCGGACGGCGGCCAGCCGGCCGGCGACCGTGTCGAAGGTGCCCCGCAGCACCGCCACCTGGGCCCGCACGGCGTCCGCGCCGGGGCCGTCGACCTGGGCGCGGTCGAGCACCAGCTCGGGGCGCACGGCGGCGGCGATCAGGTCGGCGATCGCCGCGTCGGTCAGCCCGTCGGCGATCCCCTCGGCGGCCGCGCGGACGGTCTGCGCGGTCCAGGTGTCCGGGGCGCCGCCGCGGACGAGCCGGCCGACCACCGAGTGGGCGGCCCGGAACGGCACCCCGTGCCGGGTCAGCGCGTCGGCGGCGGCGGTGGTGGTGGCGCCGGAGGCGACGATCTCCTCCCGCGACGGGGGCTCCAGCGGCTCGATCTCGGCGAGGAAGCCGCCGAGCAGGGCGAAGAACCGGTCGGTGCGGTCGTTGCTCTCCCAGAGCCGGACCTGCACGTCGGTGGTGGCGTTGTTGGAGTCCTCCCACCAGGCCGCGCCGACGTTGTTGAGCACGCTGGCCGCGTCGGCGGCGGTGGCCCCGGCCATCGACACGAGGTGCTCCAGCACCACCGGGTTGCGCTTCTGCGGCATGATGCTGCTGCCCTGGGTGAAGTCGCCGGGGGTGGTCACCCAACGCCAGCTCAGCCAGTCCATCAGCGTGCGGGCCAGGCGGGCGCCGGTCGCGAGGGCCTGGGCGTTGAGGGTGCCGACCCGCACGAGGTGGTCGGCGCCGGCCACCGCCTCGTATGAGTTGGTGACCAGGCCGTCGAAGCCGAGCAGCTCGGCCACCCGGGCCGGGGCGATGTCCAGGTCCGTGCCCGCGAACGCGCAGGAGCCCAGCGGCGAGGTGTTGAGGGTCTCGATCAGGTCGGCGTACGCGACGGCCTCCCCCGCGAGGGCCTCGGCGTAGCCCGCGAGGGCGTGCCCGATGGTGGTGGGCTGGGCCGGCCGGCGGTGGGTGTAGCCGGTGATCACCACGTCGGCGTACCGGTGCGCGGAGTCCAGGGCGGTCGCGCCGGCGGCGAGGACCCGGTCGAGCACTCCGAGCAGCTGGTCGCGCAGCAGCATCCGGAACACGCCGGCGTCGAGGTCGTTGCGACTGCGGGCCATCTGCACGTCCAGCTCGGACGTGGGGATGCCGCACGCCTGCGCCAGCCGCTTCTCCATCAGGTAGTAGGTGTCCTCGAAGGTGCCGTCGAACTCCGGCGCACCGGTGGTGTCGGCGCGCAGTTCGGCCAGCCCGCGCAGCAGTCGGGCGCCCCGCTCGGCGGGGACGAGTCCCTGCTCGGTCAGCATCACCACGTGCGCCTGGCTGGCGCGCACCATCGCCGGGAACAGGTACCCGACGTGGTGGTCGTAGGTCGGCCGCAGGTGGTGCCGCTGGTAGGTGGTCAGCGCGGGTGTGCTCATGACGGTTCTCTACTTCCTTCCGTGCCGGGCGCGGCCGTACACCGCGCCCGGGCGTCAGCCGGTCAGCGGTCCAGGCCGAGCAGGCGCTCGGCGTTCCCGGCGAAGATCGCGCGCAGGTGGTCGTCGGGCAGGCCCAGCTCGCGGCAGATCCGCAGCTGGTCGTTGAGGTAGCGGGTGACGTAGCCGCGCGGGAACCACGACGAGTCGCTGCCGAACACGATCCGGTGCGGGCCGATGGTCTCGTAGCAGCGCCGGAACAGGTCCTCCAGCGTCAGCTTGTACGGCATCCAGCGCACCCACTGGTTCGACCCCGAGGTGTCGACGTGGATGTTCGGGCAGCCCCAGGCGGCGAAGAGCAGGTCCTGCACGTGCTGGACGCCGAAGTGCGGCACCACCACCGCCAGCTCCGGGAAACGGCGGGCCATCCGGGCCAGCTCGTCCGGGCCGCCGTACCGGCCGTGGGAGAGGCCGCCGGCGCTGCCGTAGTGGCCGATGTGGATCAGCACCGGCACGCCGAGGCGCTGGGCGGTGCCCCAGAGCGGGTCGAGGGCCTCGTCGTCGAGCGGACCGCGCAGCAGCGGGGCGAAGAGCTTCAGCCCGCGCAGGCCGCGCTCGACCACCGCGCGTTCCAGCTCGGCGGCGGCGTCCGCGCCGTACGCGTCGTGGTGGGCGAAGCCGAGCAGCAGGTCGGGGTGGCGGTCCACCACGTCGGCGACGGCGTCGTTGCCGCCGCCGGTGACGAAGACCGCCCGGCGGATGTTCACCGCGCGCAGTTCCTCGACCCACCGGTCCGCCTCGTCCTGCCACCGGGGCGCGGGGGGCTCCGGGTCGGGGAAGCCCCACGCCTGCCGCCACTGCTTGGCGTACGGGGCGGAGCCGGCGGCGCGTACCGCCCGCTCGTGCTCGCCGCCGGGATGCATGCCCGCGGCGTGTTCACAGCCCCGGACCGTCTCGTCGGCGCCGATGCGGAAGTGCAGGTGGAAGTCGACGACGTCGAGTCCACGGTCGACGGTCACGGTGCCTCCTCGGGCTCGGGCCCGTCGGTCGCCGGACCGGCCGACGGGGTGCCGGCCGACGGACCGGCGGAAGGTGGTGGGGCGGCGGCGGGCAGCGGGGCGTCGGTGGGCGGGGCCGGCGGCGGGGCGGCCACCCAGGCGGCGACGACCTCCCGCAGCCGGGTCGCGGCCAGTTCCCGGACGCGGCGGCCGGTCTCCTCGCCGGCCAGCGAGACGTGCCCGGACCAGCCCTGCCACGGGTCGGGTCGGGACTCCACCAGCACGTACGGGTGGCTCACCGGCAGCTTCGGCCTCGGCGGCAGGTCGGCGACCGCGTCGAGGCGCACCGCGCCGGGGTCGAAGCCGAGCACCCCGTCGGTCTCGTACGCCCCGCCGTGGCCGCGCGCCGGCAGCGGCCCGTACAGCTCGGCGGTCTCGGCCGGGGTGACCAGCTGGAACCAGTTGACCAGCAGCAGGCTCGCCGTACGCCGCCCGGACACCCACTCCATGGCGGCCCGGACGGTGGACATGTTGGCGTCGTGTCCGTTGACGATGAGCAGTCGGGGGAACCCGGCGGCCACGATCCCCTCGATGACGTCGGCGAGGTAGCCCACCGCGATCTCGGGTCGGATCGCGACGGTGCCGGGCCACGGCCGGGTCTGGCCGGGGCAGGCGGCGTACGGCACGGCCGGAAAGAGCACCCCGCGCGGACCTGGCGCCGGGTGCCCGCCGGCCGGGGTCGCGGTGCCGTCCGGGGTGCCGCCGCCGGACGGCACCCCGCCGTCGCCGCCGGGGGCGCTCTCGGCGGCGAAGCCCTGGGCGAGGATCAGGTCGGTGCCGAGCGGCAGGTGCGGGCCGTGCCACTCGACCGCGCCGACCGGCAGGACCGCGAAGTCGGCCGCCTCGGCCACCGCCGCCAGCTCCCCGCCGGGGATGCGGGCGGCGGGGACCAGCCCGCCACCGGCCGGCCAGGCCGCGCTCACGCCGTCCACCGCGCCGCCTCCCGGCTGGAGCGCCGGCCGCCCTCCAGCCGGCCGGAGAGCACCATCACCACGAAGATCAGGACCACCTGGAGCATGCCGTACGCGGCGGCGGTGCCGACCTCGAACGAGTACATCCTGTTGTTGATCTCCACGGAGATCGGGGCGGTCTCGGAGGTGTAGATGAGCACCGAGGCGACGAACTCGCCGACGCCGTGTACGAAGGCGAGCAGCGCGCCCGCCACCACGCCGGGCAGCATCAGCCGCAGGGTGACCGTGCCGAACGCCCGCCACCAGGACGCGCCCAGGTTGCGCGCGGCTTCCTCCAGCGACGGGTCGATCTGCGCCAGCGTGGCGGAGCTGGACCGGAACACCAACGGCAGGAACCGCACGAAGTACGCCAGCGGCATGATCCAGAAGGTGCCGATCAGTACCTGGCCGAAGCTGAACGCGTTGCCGGTGCTGAACGCCGAGATCAGGTTGATCGCCACCACCGTGCCGGGCAGCGCCCAGGCCAGCATGACCGCCACGTCCAGCAGACCCCGGCCGCGGAAGTTCAGCCGCCGCACCGCGTACGCGATGAGCACGCCGACCACGACGCAGGCGACGGTCGCGATGAGGCTCATCTGCAGCGAGTTGAGGATCGGCTGGAACGCCGCCGGGTCGGAGAAGATCGTGACGAAGTTCTGCGTGGTGTACGCCGCGGGGATCACCTCGGTGGTCCAGGAACCGTCCCGGGAGAACGCCACCAGCGCGATGGTCGCCACCGGGGCGAGCAGCACGGCGGTGGCCAGCAGCGACGCGAGAAGGGCGAGCCACCTGCCGAACGGGTTGGTGATCTCGCGCCGGTGCGCGGCGACGCCCTTGGACTGGGAGCGGTAGCTGCGCCGCCCCTCGTACCAGCGCATGCCGAGCAGGAACAGCACCGAGACCACGCCGAGCACGGAGGCGTACGTGGAGGCCATCGGCAGGTCGCCGTTGGTGCGGTTGATGTAGATCTGCATCGTCATCGTCTGGTCCACCCCGAACAGCAGCGGGGCGGTGTACGAGGCCAGCGAGGTCATGAAGACCAGTAGCGAGGCGGAGACCAGCGCCGGGGTGAGCATCGGCAGCAGCACCGTGCGCCACACCCGGACCCGACCGGCCCCCAGGTTGTACGCCGCCTCCTCCACCGACGGGTCCATTCCGCCGAGCGCGGCGGAGGCGGACAGGTAGAAGTACGGGTACATGGTGAAGGTGTGCACCACGAGCACCCCGGCGATGCCGCTGAACGGCAGCACCGGGTTCTCGGTGCCGAAGAGCTGCTGGAGCCCGCGCGGCAGGATGCCGGTCTCGCTGTAGAGCAGCTGGAACGAGATCGCCCCGATCAGCGGCGGCAGGGCCGCCGGCACCAGGATGATCGCCTCGATCAGCCGGCGGCCGGGGAACGAGAACCGCTTGAGCAGGAAGGCCATCGCCACGCCGACGACGCCGCAGAGCAGCACGCTGGCCGCGGAGATGACCAGCGAGGTGACCAGGGACGAGCGGGCGACCCCGTCGCCGGTGAGGAAGCTGCCGTAGTTCTGCACCCCGTCCACGCCGACGCTCTCGGCGAAGGTGGCGAACATCGGCTGCACCACGTACCCGAAGAGGATCAGGGCGAGCGGGAAGACCAGGACGTACGGGAACCAGCGGGAGCCGGTGCCGCCGGCGAACCGGTCGGCGAGGCGGCGGCGCGGGGCGGGGGGCGGGGTCGGTTCCTGGGTGACCGGGGCGACGGTGGCCGGGCTGGGGGTGGCGGGGATGGTGCTCACGGCCGCACCACCCACATCCGCTCGCGGTTCAGCCGCAGTCCGACCTGGTCGCCGACGGCGACCCCGGCCGGCACGTCGATCGCGGCGACCTGCACCGGCTCGCCGGCCACGTCGACCACGAGGTTGGTGGCCATGCCGGTGAACTCCACCTCGGTGATCCGGCCGGGCAGCGCGCCCGCGTCGGTGGTCGAGGTCAGGCCGATGTGCTCGGGGCGGACCGACACCAGCGCGGTGTCCCCCTGGCTCAGGCCGTGCCCCGTCGGGGCGGGGACGACGATCTCGCCGCCGGCGGGCAGCCCCACGGTGACGGCCTGCCCTGCGGCGGTGACCACCGGCAGGGAGAGCACGTTGCTGCGGCCGATGAAGCGGGCCACGAAGCTGGTCGCCGGGCGGTGGTAGATCTCCTGCGGGGCGCCGATCTGCTGCACCCGGCCGGACTGCATGACCGCGATCCGGTCCGACATGGCCATCGCCTCGGCCTGGTCGTGGGTGACGTAGATGGAGGTGGTGCCGGCCTCGCGCTGGATGCGGCGGATCTCCACCCGGGTCTCCTCGCGCAGCTTGGCGTCGAGGTTGGACAGCGGCTCGTCGAGCAGCAGCGTGCGCGGCCGGATCACCAGGGCCCGGGCCAGGGCGACCCGCTGCTGCTGGCCGCCGGAGAGCTCGTCGATGCGACGGTCGCCGTAGCCGGCGAGGTGCACCTGCCCGAGCGCCTCCTCGACCCGGCGCCTGGACTCGGCCCGGCCGACCTTGCGGATCTTGAGTCCGTACGCGACGTTCTGCGCGACGCTCATGTGCGGGAAGAGCGCGTAGTTCTGGAACACCATGCCGGTGTCGCGCTTGTTCGGCGGCCGGCGGGTGACGTCCTCGGCGCCGAACCGGATCCGGCCGGAGGTGGGGAAGTAGAACCCGGCCACCATGCGCAGGGTCGTGGTCTTGCCGCAGCCGCTCGGGCCGAGCAGCGTGAAGAACTCCCCGGCGGCGATGGTGATGTCGACGTCGTCCACGGCCGCGGTGTCGCCGCCGCGCGCGAAGCGCTTGCTCACCGACTCCAGCGTGACATCGATCATGAGGTCCTCTCCTTCGTGCGGTACCGGACCTGGTCGGTCGTGGGATGGGGGGCGGAGGCGAAGGGCACCTTCCGACGCCTCCGGGTGGAGAAGGGCTGTCCTCGCACACCGTCCCGGCGCCCCGCGGGCGGGCGTCCGGGGGCGGAAGGGCCCGCCCGCGGACGCCCGGGCGGTCAGCCCTTGTTCTTGATCTGGCTGTTCCAGTGGTTGATCCACTCGGTCTCGTTCTTGCCGATGACGTTCCAGTCGACGTCGAGCGGCTTGAGCTGGAGCTGGGCCAGCCACTCGGGCTTCTCGGCGATGTCCACGGCCGGGATCTGGTAGTAGTCCTTGGCCAGGTCGGCGCGGAGCTTGTCGTCGAAGAGGAACTCGATGAACTTCTGCGCGCCCGCGCTGTTGCCGCCCTTGACCGCGGCGAGGCCGTCGACCAGCACCGGGGCGCCGGAGGCCGGCATGACGTAGCCGAACGGCATGTTCGACTGGTTGGCCTGCAACAGGATGTCCTGCAGGTTCCAGGCGCTGAGCAGGCCCTGCTGGCGGGACAGCTTGAGGTAGAGGTCGGTCGGGTTGGCCGCGTACGCGCCGGTGTTGGCGTCCAGCTTCTTGAGCCAGTCGTAGCCGGGCTGCGGGTTGCTGCCGTCCGCGGACTGGCGCACGATCATCGCGGCGTAGATCGACCGCATGGTGCCGGACGCGGCCACGTCCCGGATGACGATCTTGTCCTTCCACTCCGGCTTGAGCAGGTCGTCCCAGTCCTTCGGGGCCTGTTCCGGGGTGAGCGCCTTGTTGTTGTACATGATCACCTCGGGCAGCAGGATCTCCCCGAACCAGCGACCCTCGGCGTCCTTGTACTTCGCGTCCATCTTGCCGGCGAACGTCGGCTGCCAGGCCGCCAGCAGGTCCTCGGACGCGCCGGAGGCGAGGCCCTGCTGGGTGCCGCCCCACCAGACGTCGGCCTGCGGGTTGGCCTTCTCGGCCCGGACCCGCTCCAGGATCTCCTGGGCGCCCAGGTTGAGGATCTCGACCTTGCCCTTGTACTCGGGGTACTTGGCGGTGAACTGGTCCACCACGTAGGTGGAGACCTTCTTGTCGCGGGCGGTGTAGATGGTCAGCTTCTCGGCGCTCGCGCCGCCGGCCGCGTCGTCACCGCCGCCGCCGCAGGCGGTGCCGGCGGCGAGCACTGTGGCGAGCGCGCCGGCGAGAAGAAGGCGACGTCTCATGGGGTACCTCCGAGGGGTTAGGGGAAGGGGGCGTGGTGTGTGGTCAGGGGGTCGGCAGGAGGGTGGGCAGGCCGGCAGCGGCCGCGGAGAGGGCGTAGCTGACGGCGCCGTGCAGCACCGCCCGGTCGCCCAGCACCGCCCGGCGAACCTCCGTGGCGCTCGGCGCGGCGGCGCCGACCAGGGCCTGGAGCCGGTCGACGGCGGCGTCGTCGAGCTGGGCGGCGGCGCCGCTGAGCAGCACCCGCCCGGGGTCGACGACGCAGACACAGGAGACGATCAGTCGCGACCAGGCCGCGAGCACCTCGTCGAGGTACGCGGCGGCCCGCTCGTCGGTGGCGGCCAGTTCCACCAGGGCCGCGACGGGTGAGTCGGGGCGCCGGCCGGGGGCCAGCGCCACCACCCGCTCGGCGATGGCGTTCTCCGACCAGCGGGCCTCGAACGGGCCGATCCCGTCGTGGCCCCGGTCGGCCGGGTCCAGCGGCAGGAAGCCGACCTCCCCGGCGGCCCCGCCGGCGCCCCGGCGGACCTGCCCGTCGAGCACCAGGCCGGCGCCGATGCCGTCGGCGACGTGCAGCAGCAGCAGGTCGGCGACGTCGCTGCCGGCGCCGGCCGCGTGCTCGCCGGCGGCCATCAGGTTCACGTCGTTGTCCACCACCACCGGCACCCCGAGCCGGCGCTGCACCGACTCCCCCACCGGCCGCCCCTCCACGAGGCCGACCGAGGGGGCCAGGCGGACGGCGCCGCCGGTGGATATGCCGGGCGCGGCGATGGCGACCCCGCGCAGCGCCGGCAGGCCGTCGCCGGCGAGTTCGGGCACCGAACGGCAGATGGTGTCGACGATGTCGCCAGCGAGCCGCACCGCGCGGTGGGCGATCACGGCCCCGTCGCTGTCGGCGATCTCGCAGCTGATCCGGGACGGCTCCAGCGACACCGCGGCGACCAGCTCGGCCCGGGGGTTGAACTCCAGCATCGCCCGCGGACGGCCGGCGCGGGACGCGCCGGGGCCACGCTCGATGAGGTAGCCCTCGGCGATCAGCTCACGCACGAGCGGGGTGAGCGTGGCGGGGCTCAGCCCGGTGAGCTCGGTCAGCTCGGCGCGGGAGAGCACCCGCACCTGGCGGGCGGTGGAGATCACGGAAAGCCGCTTGATCTCCTTCGACCGCTCCCGGCTCACCGGGCTCGTCGGTGGCGTCACCACGTCAGTCACACTTCCTTCCTACGGCGAACGAACTATTGAGTCAAGTAACGAAATCGTCTCGTTACCTCACGGCCACCTTCATGAGCAGCAGAAACGCGCCAGCGGGGACGTCACCGAGGCCGGACAGGTGCGCTGCCGGGCAGCGGCGTGGGGTCGGATCACCCCTCGTTTGTTTCTTTCGCAAATAAAGAAAGACCTTGCAAGGCATTGACGAGCCGCCGCGCCGGTCCCTAGCGTCACCGGGCGAAGGCCTTCCAGTGTGTACGGATCTCCGTTCCGCTGCGTACCCCCGGTGCCGTGGCGCCCCGCGCGCCCCGCGCCCCACCGCCGCCGTCTTTCGTCCGACCCACGGCCCCACGCCGACGCCGCCGCGCGTGCGTCGTCGGTGGCCGCTGCGCGGACCTCGCGTGTCGCGAAAGGATCTGCATGCGACTCAAGGCGTTCCTGCTACCCACGGCGCTCGCCCTGGCCCTGTCCGGGACACCGGCCGCCGCCCTGGCCGCCCCCGCCGACGCCCGACCGACCGACACCGTCGACCTGGACGTCCTCTTCGTCAGCGCCCACCCCGACGACGAGGCCGGCAGCCTCGCCACCCTCGGCCAGTGGAAGGAGAGGCACGGCGCCAAGGCCGGCGTCGTCACCATCACCCGCGGCGAGGGCGGCGGCAACGCCGTCGGCCTCGAGGAGGGCCCCCCGCTCGGCATCATCCGCGAGCGCGAGGAGCGCACCGCGATCGGCCGGGCCGGGGTGGAGAACCTCTACAACCTCGACCGCGTCGACTTCTGGTACACCGCCTCCGCGCCGCTGTCGGAGCGGATCTGGGGCCACGACGACACCCTCGCCCAGATCGTCCGGGTGATCCGGCAGACCCGGCCCGAGATCGTCATGACGATGAACCCGTCGCCGACCCCCGGCAACCACGGCAACCACCAGCAGGCGGCCCGGTTCGCCGCCGAGGCGTTCCACGCCGCAGCCGACCCGGCCGCCTTCCCCGAGCAGCTCACCGGGGAGGGCCTCAAGCCGTTCCGGGCGGCGAAGTTCCTGCGTACCGGTGGAACCGGCAGCTCGGCCGCCGGGCCGCAGTGCGCCTCCAGCTTCGTGCCGACCGTCCCGACCGACCAGGTGTTCGGCGTCTGGGAGGGCACACCGAGCGCCGGTGGCAAGACCTGGGCCGAGGTCGAGGTCGACGCCCGCCGGGACTACGTCACCCAGGGCTGGGCCGGCACCGCCGCCGCCCCCACCGACCCGGCGAAGATCCGCTGCGACTTCTACACCCTGGTCGACAGCCGCGTCCCGTACGACCCGGCGGACACCTCCCCCGAGGCGATCCTGCGCGGGTCGGTGCTGCCCGCGGCGGCCGGCGGGCTGCCCCGGGGCACCGAGCTCTACCTGACCGCCGACCGGTTCGACCTCGCCCCCGGCGAGACCGTCGACGTCACCGCGCACGTACGGGCCCCCCGCGACCGGGCGCTCACCGCGCCGCGAGTGTCGCTGCGGCTGCCGCAGGGCTGGACCGCCACCGGCTCCGGCGCGCTCCGGGGCGCCGTCCCCGCCGGCCGGGAGCGGACCATCGCCTTCACCGTGACCGTCCCCGCCGACGCCGACACCAACCAGCAGCACCTCGTCGGCGCGAACCTGACCACCGGCCAGGGCGCCGGCCGCACCGACCGCGCCGTCCGGGTCGTCGCCGACGTGCGCGGCACACTGGAGCCGCTGCCCGAGGTCGGGCTGTTCCGCGACTGGGCCGGCGACAGCGGCTACCCGCAGCTGGACACCCTGATCAAGCCGGTGCTCACCGTCGGCTCCGGCAAGAGCCGCACGGTCCGGGTCGACCTGCGCAACCACGGCGACGCCAGCCAGAGCGGCACGGTGGCCCTCGGCCTGCCGGCCGGCTTCACCGCCGACGCGGCGACGAAGAGCTACGCCGGCCTGGCGCCGGGCGCGACGGGGGCGGTCACCTTCACCGTCACCAACAGCGACCCGTCCCTGCCGACCGCCAACGAGGGCGGCGTCGACGGCGACTACGGCATCACCATCACCACCACCAGCGCCGCCGGCAGCACGGTCGAGACCGGCGCCCTCGAGATCGTGCCGACCAGCGAGGTGCCGCACGCCGGGCACGACCACGCCGTCGACGGGGCGGCCACGCCCGGCGAGTACCCGGGCGAGGAGCTGGACCTGTCCCGGATCTGGGAGGGGCAGGCCACCACCCCGCAGGACGCCTCGGCCACCGGCCGGATCGCCTGGACCGAGGACGCGTTGAAGGTCCTCGTGCGGGTCACCGACGACGTGCTCGGCAAGAAGGTGGTGCCGCAGGACTGCAAGCGCCAGCGCCGCACCGACAGCGTCGAGATCATCGTCGACCCCAGGGGGAACTCGACGGACACCTCCACCGTGTTCAAGGCCGGCATCTTCCCCGTCACCGACGACCCGGCGGGCGGCGACCCGCCGTGCTGGCAGCGCGACGCCGACAACCGGCAGGGGCCCGGCGCCACCACCGCGCCGGGAATGACGGTGGTCAGCAAGGTCACCGCGCCGTACGCCGGCTACACGATCGAGGCGAGCATCCCGTTCGCGGTCCTGCCCGACGCGGTCGACCCGGCCCGGATGGGCTTCAACGTGCTGGTCTACGACTCGGACACCCAGGACCTGACGTCCCAGTCCCGGCTGGGCTGGTCCACCTTCACCGGCGTCCGCGCCGACCCGTACCGGTACGGTCTGGTGACCCTGCCCGGCCTCGCCCCCGCCGCGCGGCAGCCCAGTGCCCCGGTCTTCCCGGACACGGCCGCCCGCAGCGTGCACAGCCCGCAGACGATCGCGCAGTCGGCGGTGGACGGCGTCGCGCCGGCCGCCGTGGCCCGGCTGCCCGAGCGGGCGCTGCGGCTGACCGCCCAGCGCCGGGTGGCCGGCGGGGTGGAGGTGACCGTCCGGGCCGACCGCACCGGCACGGCGTACCTGCACGCCTGGGACGGCGACCGCTCGCTCGGTGAGCGGACGGTGCGACTGAACTCCGGCCGGCCGGTGACCGTCCTGGTCCCGGTCACCGGCGGCACGCCCACCGCTCTCCTGGCCGCCTTCGAGGCCGGCGGCGCCGCGCTCGCCCGCCACGTTCCGCTGACCTGACCGCGGTCGGCCCCGGTCGCCCGGTCCGGGCCGGCCGGGGCCGACGCGCGGGCGCCCGGAGCCACACGGCCGCGCGGCTCGTACCCACGGGCCGCGCGGCCTACAGCACGTTGCGCCACAACAGGGCCAGGCCGAAGACCGTCCCGAACGCGACGACCACCGCCCTCAGCAGACCGCCGGGGAGCCTGCGCAGCAGCCGCGCACCGGCGTACCCACCGACGACGGTCGCCGGGACCAGGATCGCCACCCCCGTCCAGTTGACCACGCCGAAGATCAGGTAGAGCACGACCGCCGTGCACGAGATGACGGCCGACAGCAGGTTCTTCAGGGCGACCGTCCTGGTGAGCGGCTCGTGCTGGAGGAGAGCCAGGGTGGCGACCAGGACGATGCCGAACCCGGCGCCGACGTAGCCGCCGTAGACCCCGCCCAGGGCGACGAACGCCTGCAACGTCGCCGGATGCCCCCGCCCGTGCCGCAGCGCGGACCGCCTGACCATCTCGTTCAGGCGGTCCTGTAGACCGAGGACGGCGGAGGCGGCGAGCACCAGGAACGGGACGATCACGTCGAAGACACGGCTGGGTGTCACCAGCAGCAGCACCGACCCGGCGACCCCGCCGAGCACGGCGGCGGGCAGGACACGCCCGATGTCTCCCCGCGGCGGCAGGTCCCGGTAGCCCCCCGCGACGCTGGCCACGTTTCCGGGGAACACGGCGACCGTGCTGGTCAGCTTCGCGGTCAGCGGCGGTATACCGACGCCGATCAGCGCCGACAGGGCGATCAGGGAACCGCCGCCCGCGACCGCGTTGAAGGCGCCCGTGACGACACCGGCGGCGACGAGCAGCGTTGCCTGGATGGGATCCATCGAGTCCCAGGCTAGTGGCGGCGGCGGCCGGTCGGGCCGGGTGTCCGCCGGCCGCCCGGCGCGCCACGGCGAGAGCGGGGGCGAGCCGCCGCCCGGCGACGACGCGCAGGCGAGGACGGCCCGGTCAGGGCCGGGCGGGCAGCCGGCGACGGGCAGCGGGCAGCCGGCGGCGGGCGGGCGGCGGGCGGCGGGCGGCGGGCGGCGGGCGGCGGGCGGCGGGCGGCGAAGTTCACCTTTTCCGGGTGAGGCGAAAGCCGCCATTTCCGGGAATGGTGGCCGTGAGGAGGGGTCGCGATGGCGGATGCCACCCAGGATTTCTTCCGCAGCCTGGCGCGGCGGGGCCACGACCGTCGCCTGACGGCGATCGACGAGGGCAGTGTCCGCTTCGACATCGACCGGGGCGGCCAGGTCGACCACTGGCTGGTCGCCATCGAGAAGGGCGACATCACGGTCACGGAGCAGGCGACGGGCGGTGACGCGGTGGTCCGGGCGGACCGGGCGGTGTTCGACCGGATCGCCAGCGGGGAGGCGTACTTCCTGACCACCGTCCTGCGCGGTGAGGCGGCCGTGGAGGGCCACCCCCGGTTGTTCGCCACGGTCCGACGGCTGTTCCCGCCGCCGCCGGCGGCCGGGACGACGCGCAGCCGAGGAGGTGACGATGGCTGAGAACCAGGTGGGGATCCTGGACGGCACGACCTTCATGGTCTGCGATCGCGTGGGGGACATCGTCCCGTCGCACGACACGCCGCTCGGCCTGTTCGCCCACGACACCCGCCTGCTGTCGAAGTGGGTGCTGACGGTCAACGGAGAGCGGCTGAGCACCCTTTCCATCGACGATCTGCACTACTTCGAGAACCGGTTCTTCCTGGTCCCCGGGCGTCAGGACGTCTACGTCAACAGCACCCTCGGGGTGCGTCGGATGCACAGCCTGGACAGCGGCCTGCACGAGGACCTGACCGTCATCAACTACGCCAACGAACCGGTCGACGTGACCCTCAGGGTCGAGGCGGACGCGGACTTCGCGGACCTCTTCGAGGTCAAGGACGCCGAGGCCAGGAAGAAGGGCCGGCACTACCGGCGGGTCGAGGACGGGCGCCTGGTCCTCGGATACGAGCGGGAGCGGTTCCGACGGGAGACGTTCATCTCCGCGTCGGTGCCGGCCACGTGGGACGACGACGGCCTGACGATCGAGGTCCACCTCGAACCTCACAGCCGTTGGATCGCCAGGCTCAGTGCCGTGCCGGACCTGCCGATGCCCCGCGGGTTGGAGCGGCTCTCGATCCCCGGGCGGGCAGCCGGCAAAGGCAGGGACAAGGAGCGGGACCTCCTGGAATGGCTGGACCGCGCGCCGCGCCTGGAATCCGGGTGGGGGCCGCTGAGCGGCACGTACCGGCAGAGCCTGATCGACCTGGCCGCGCTGCGCTTCAGTCCCTTCCTCGCCGAGGACAAGAGGGTCCCCGCCGCCGGCCTGCCCTGGTTCATGGCCATGTTCGGTCGGGACAGCATCTTCACCAGCCTGCAGGCGTTGCCGTTCACGCCCGAACTCGCCGCCACCACCCTCCGGGTGCTCGCGCTCCGGCAGGGCAGCCGCGTCGACGACTTCCGGGAGGAGCAGCCCGGCCGGATCCTGCACGAGATGCGGTACGGCGAGATGAGCATCTTCGAGGAGACCCCGCACACGCCCTACTTCGGCAGCGCCGACGCCACTCCCCTGTTCCTCGTGCTCCTCGACGAGTACGAGCGGTGGACCGGCGACGCCGACCTGGTGCGCTCGGTCGAGCAGGAGGCCCGCGCGGCGATCGACTGGATCAACGACTACGCCGACCTGACCGGCATGGGCTACATCTCCTACGAGCGGCGGAACACCAGGAACGGTCTGGAGAACCAGTGCTGGAAGGACTCGTGGGACGGCATCTCGTACCGCGACGGCCGGCTGCCGCGCTTCCCCCGCGCGACCTGTGAGTTGCAGGGGTACGCGTACGACGCGAAGATGCGCACCGCGCGGCTGGCCCGCACCTTCTGGAACGACCCGCAGTACGCGGACCGGCTGGAACGGGAGGCCGCGGACCTCAAGCAGCGCTTCAACCGCGACTTCTGGGTGGCGGACGGCGAGTACATGGCGCTCGCCCTCGACGGCGACGGCCGCCAGGTGGACGCCCTGTCCTCCAACATCGGCCACCTGCTCTGGAGCGGCATCGTCGAAGAGCCGAAGGCGGACGCCCTGGTGCGGCACCTGATGTCGCCCGCCCTGTTCAGCGGCTGGGGCGTCCGCACGCTGGCGGAGGGGCAGGCCCGCTACAACCCCATCGGCTACCACGTGGGGACCGTCTGGCCGTTCGACAACTCCTTCATCGCCTGGGGGCTGCGGCGCTACGGGTACGCCGACGAGGCGGCACGGATCGCCGCCGGCATCCTGGACGCCGCCGTGTTCTACGACGGCCGGCTGCCCGAGGCGTTCTCCGGATCCAGCCGTGCCGACACCCGGTACCCGGTACTATATCCCACCGCCTGCAGCCCGCAGGCGTGGTCCGCCGGAGCCACCCTGCTCCTGCTGCGGACGATGCTCGGGCTCAAGCCGGTAGGCGAAGACCTCGTCGTCAGGCCCGCCCTTCCCGCTAACCTCGAATTCGTGGCGTTGCACGGCATCCCCGGACGGTGGGGGCGGTTCGACGCCTACGGCCGGGGGCCGGGCGCCACGGGCAGGCGGGGCTACCACCCGGCGCCGGAACAGCTCTCCGCCCTGTGACGGGAGGAACGATGCGGGAGATCGACCCGGCGCGCACCGCGGTGGTCGGCGTCCACTGGCAGCACGAGGTCGTCAGCCCCGACGGACTGTTCGGCCCGTTCTTCGCCGAGCAGGTCGCCCGACACCGCGTCGCCGCGCACGCCGCGCGGGTCGCGGCGGCGGTACGAACCAGCGGCGGACTGGTCGTCTACACGCGGGTCGCCCACCGGCCCGGCTACCCGGAGCTGATCCCCAACACCCCCAGCTTCGCCATGATCCCCGAGCGGCAGGCGTTCCTGGAGGGTACGCCGAAGGCCCGCATCATCGACGAGGTCGCGCCGCAGGCGGGCGACGTCGTCGTCACGCACGTGCGGCTCACCGGCTTCTTCGGCACCGAACTCGACACGGTGCTGCGGCGCAGACAGGTCGAGACGGTCCTGTTCACCGGCGTCGCCACCAACCTTTCCGTCGCGGGAACGGCCTTCGAGGCGGTCAACCACGGATACCGGCCGGTGATCGTCTCCGACGCCTGCACCGCCGCGACCGACGACGCCCACCGGGCCAGCCTTCAGACGTGGAGCCAACTCGGCGAGGTGGTCACCACCGCCGAGGTGGTCGAGCGGCTGTCTGGCTGAGCCGCCCGCGACCCGCACCCCGGGGCGGGCCAGGTCCGCGTCCGCCCGAACCGCCGGTGCCCTGTCAGCCCACGCACGGCCGGTCACGGCAGTTCTGCTGGTGTCGAGGTGCGAACGGCCGCATCGGGCACGGGACGGACACGGCTGTCCCAAGGGACTACGATCATGCCCTTGGCGGTTGTCGGAGCTCTCAGCATGGCCCTGCGGCGCGCCGATCCGTCCCACTCGGGTCGATTGAAGATCCGTCGCATCGACACGTCGCCGTGCGTGAGATCAGGAGGCGATGGCCATACAGTGGCGGGAACGCAGTAGCCAAACCCATCTCAAACCTTGGTGACTCGTCGGAGGTCGGACAACGATGCAGATCTACTACCTCGAAATCGTGACCAGGGATGTCGACGTGGTGTGTGCCACCTACGCAGCAGCGAACGGGGTGCGGTTCGGCGAGCCGGACTCCGGGCTCGGCAACGCACGGACGGCCGAGATGCCGGGAGGCGGGCTGGTGGGGGTACGGGCGCCGTTGCGGGACACCGAAGAGCCGGTGGTACGGCCCTACTGGCTGGTGGATGACATCAAGGCGGCCGTCGCGGCGGTGGCGGAGGCCGGCGGCGAGATAGCCGTGGAGCCGCTGGAGATCCCCGGCCGTGGCACCTTCGCCATCTACGTCCAGGGCGGCAACGACCACGGCCTCTGGCAGCGGTAGACCGCCGGCCGGGGCGGGTTGGGCGTTCATCCGATGGCTGCACGGTCCCCTTCTCCCGGTGGTAGCACCGGCACGCTGGCCGCCCACCGGTCCCCCACGGGGCCGATCGTCGCCCACCCGCTCCGCCCCGACATCGCGTGGCCGGCTCGCCCCGGTCGTACCCCTGACGAAGGTGGGTGAGACCGCCTGCCGTTCGGGCGCAGTGCGAGCCCTCTCCCGGTCCCTACCGTCGACGCGTCACGACGGTTCCCCCGGGAGGCAGCATGATCACAGCAACGGCACGCTCCGGCTCGCCGGCGTCGACCGAACGGGCGGGTGGTCGCCTTGCGTAGCGGCGGCCGGACACTGCTCGTACTCCTGACGCTGCTGGCCACGCTGCTGGCCGGCGGCCCGGTCGCGGCCCAGGCGTCGGCGCCGGCGTTGACGCTGCCGGCGCCGACGGGCCGCTACCCGGTCGGCACCACCTGGCTGCACCTGACCGACGACGCGCGGCCCGACCCGTGGCGGCCCGAGCTGCGCCGGGAGCTGATGGTGTCGCTCTGGTATCCGGCGGTGGCCTCGCCCGGCACGCCGGCGCCCTACACCACGGCGGCGGTCTCCGCGCGGATCATCGCCGCCGAGGGTCTGCCCCTCCCGCCCGACCTGTTGACCACCGTACGCACCAACGCCCGCCGCGACGTGCCGGTCCGGCCGACCGCCCGGGGCTGGCCGCTGGTGGTGCTCTCCCCCGGCTTCAGTCTCAGCCGGGAGTCCGTGACCGGGCTGGCCGAGGAGCTGGCCAGCCGCGGGTACGTGGTGGCGGGCGTGGACCACCCCCACGAGGCGCGGGGCGTCGAGTTCCCGGACGGCCGGGTCGCCGACTGCCTCGCCTGCGAGGCGACCGGGCCGGACAGGATGCCCCGCGTGGTCGAGGGGCGGGCGGCCGACGTGTCGTTCCTGCTGGACCGGCTGACCGGGCCGCGTCCGGTGTGGCGCGGCGCCCGCTTCGTCGACCCGGCCCGGATCGGCATGGTCGGGCACTCCATCGGCGGCGCCAGTGCCGCCCAGACGCTGCGCACCGACCCGCGGGTCGACGCCGGGGTCAACCTGGACGGCACCCACTTCGTCCCGGTCCCGGCCGACTCGGTGGCCAAGCCGTTCCTGCTGGTCGGCTCCGAGCGGCCGACGGACGCGAGCTGGCTGCGCGACTGGCCCGGCCTGGCCGGCTGGAAGCGGTGGCTCACGGTCACCGGCAGCGGTCACCTCTCCTTCACGGACCGGCCGGTGCTGGGCGCCCAGCTCGGCATGGACCCGGGCGCGATTCCGGGCGACCGGCAATTGCTGATCACCCGCGCGTACGTCGCGGCGTTCCTCGACACGCACCTGCGCGGGCGACCGCAGCCCCTTCTCGACGGGCCGGCCCCGGCCTATCCCGAGGTGCGCTTCCAGCACGGGACACCGACGCCGGCCGCGGCGGGATGACCGGGCGCGCGACGCCCTGACCCGTGGCGGCCGGAAGATCCGCAGCCCGGCACCACGCCCCGGCGGCCGGGTCCCGGCAGCCGGAGGACCGCCGCCAGGCCCGCCACGTCAAGCCGCCGCTGACCCTCCGCCCTCGGGCGGCCCGACAAATGCGGTTGGCCCACGTGGACCCGAGTCGCTAACGTCAGGGGGCACCTCCCGGTGCGCAGGCAACGGCTACTTCCGCTTCCCACGGGGAGACGCGGGTTCGAATCCCGCCGCCGATGACACGGTGTCGACCAGTGGCCCAGGTCGCCTTGGCCCGCAAGGGCCGGTCTCCGTTGCCGCTCCTGTTCTCGGGAGGCGCGCGCACGCCGCTCACCCGGTGCGACGGAGACGGTTACTTCTGGCAGGGTGCCCACAGCAGGGCGCTGCGGTTCGAACCCGCACACGCCGTCACCAACCTTTGGTCTCGGGTGAGCGGCACGCGTGCCCGCCGGACGCGAAATCCCTTGCCGCTCAACGGTTTCGCTTGTACGTTACGGCCGCACGTCCCGGTGCGATGGTGACGGATACTTCCTTATCCGGACACAGCCCGTCGCCGATGTCGGTCTCGGAACGTGCCCACGCCGCGTACCCGGTGCGCAGACGACGGATACTTCGTGATCTACGGGTCGGGGGTTCGAGTCCCCTCCAGCCGTTGTGCTGGTAGCTCAGTCGGCAGAGCGGTAGACCTCCGTCGCCGACCCCTGATCTCGGGTACGCGGCGCGCGGCGTAGCCATCGCCCGTGTCAGTGGGAGCGCAAACTCCGTTGCCCGGCCGCCGACGCCGCCGCTACGGTCGATCCGCACTTCCCGGTGCGAAGGCGACGGTTACATCTGGAGGGGCGAAGGAACCGTCCGTCGCCGGCTCCGATCTCGGGAGGCGCGACCACACGCCCACCCGGTGCGCAGGCGACGGTTACTTCACGGATCCGCGGGTTGGGGGTTCGAGTCCCCCCGTACGCCTGCGGGCTGGTAGCTCAATCGGACAGAGCAGCGGACACAGTCCGTCGCCGACTCTGGTCTCGGGTGTGCGTGTGGCCGCGTCCTCCCGCCCGAAACAGGGGGACGCGATGGCCAGGTTCAACCTCAAGCTGCGCCGGAACCGGCAGGAAGCCGACTACGAGCTCGTCACCGCCGAGGGCGCCCCGGCTTTCGCCCGCGAGCCGCGTACGGAACTCTTCCTGCTCGGGGTGTCGAACATGGTCGGCGAGGATGCCTTCTACGAGGGCGCCGCCGACCGCGACGCCCGGTTCCGTGAGCTGGTCGCCGCCGTCGCCGTTGCCGACCCCGACTGGTTCGCCCGCTTCGTGCCGTGGCTGCGCACCGGCGCGATGCTGCGTTCGGCGTCCGTCGTGGCCGCCCTGGAGGGCGCCCGCGCCCAGGTCACGGCCGGCATCCCGGGGTCGCGGTCCATCGTGGACTCGGCGTTGCAGCGCGCGGACGAGCCGGGCGAGGCGCTCGCGTACTGGCTGGGTCGCCACGGCCGGGCGCTGCCGAAGCCGGTCAAGCGGGGCATCGCCGACGCGGCGGTGCGGTTGTACCACGAGCGGAGTCTGCTCAAGTACGACTCCGATCGGAATCCGGTCCGGTTCGGCGACGTCATCGACCTGACCCACCCGAGGGCGAAGGACGAGCGGCAGGGTGACCTGTTCCGGCACGCGCTGGACCGGCGGCACCAGCGGGACAACCCGCTGCCGGCGTCGCTGACGGTGCTGGCGGCGCGGGCCGAACTCATGGCGTTGCCGGTCGAGCGGCGGCAGGAGATCACCGACCCGGCGGTGCTGGGCGCGGCCGGTATGACCTGGGAGGCTCTCGCCGGCTGGCGGCAGACGGCGATGGACGCGGCGGCGTGGGAGGCGATCATCCCCACCATGGGCTACCTGGCGCTGCTGCGCAACCTGCGCAACTTCGACCAGGCCGGAGTCAGCGACGCGGTCGCCGAGACCGTGGCGGCCAGGCTGTCCGACCCGGGCGAGGTCGCGAGGTCGCGGGTGCTGCCGATGCGCTTCCTGTCGGCGTACAACGCGGCCCCGAGCCTGCGGTGGGCGTACCCGCTGGAGAAGGCGTTGCAGCACGCGCTGGCGAACGTGCCCGCCCTGGACGGTCGGACCCTGATCCTGATCGACACGTCGGGGTCGATGAACAGTGCGTTCAGCAAGGACGGCACGCTGCGCTGCTGGGACGCGGCCACCGTGTTCGGCCTGGCCCTGGCGGCCCGCGCCCGGGACACGACCGTCGTGTCCTTCTCCCACGACACCAGGGTCTTCCCGGCGGTCGCGGGCGAGTCGGTGCTGGCGGCGGTGCGCCGGTTCAGGGAGGACGGCTACTTCTACGGCGGCGGGACCGAGACCGAGAAGGCGGTGCGCAGGCACTACGACGGGCACGACCGGGTGGTCGTCCTCACCGACGAGCAGGCCCACTGGCACCGCTCGGCGGACGTGACGGCCGCGGTGCCCGGCCGGGTGCCGGTGTACACCTGGAACCTGGCCGGGTACAAGGTCGGGCACACGCCGACGGCCGGAAACCGGCACACGTTCGGCGGCCTGTCCGACGCGGCGTTCGCCATGATCCCGCTCATCGAGGCGGGGTCCCGTGAGCGGTGGCCCTTCTGATCCGCGCACTGCCGATCGTGGTCGTCGGCCCGGCCCCCGTCCGGGCCGACGACCATCCCCGGGACGCGGACGTTTCGTGACCCCGGGCGGGGATCCGCCGGCACGGCGCTCAGGCTCAGGGCAACGGGACGAGACGCGGGTCGATGGTTCCGGTCAACCACGAGCGGAGGACTTCGTTGAACAGGTGGGCGTCTTCGACGTTCCAGATGTGGTGCATTCCGGGCGCGAGCCGCATCTGCGTTTGTGGTGCGGCCTCGGCGATTGCCGCGAGGGAGTGGCGCACCGCCGCGGATTCCTTCTCGCCAGCGATCGCGAGCAGAGGGCCGGAGTAGCGGCGAACGCCGGCCGGCACACCGCCGGCGAACACCTCGGCGTTCATCGCGGACGCGGTCTCGGGGCGCACCGAAAGGCCGTGCGCGACGTACCGGGCGCGTGAGTCGTCCGGAATCCCGAACGCGGCGGCTTGGACGCGCCAGAACCACGGCGCACGCCAGAACGCCAGTTGCAGGCGGCAGATCAGGCGCACCCCGAAGCCGGCCGGCTCGAGCGGCGCTCCGGTGAGGAACGCCGAGTGCACCCGGTCGGGGTGCCGCGCCAAGACGCGAAGCGCCAGCACGGCCCCCAGGGAGAGCCCGACGAGGTCGAAGGGGCCGGCGAAACCGTGGTCGGTCACTCGCGCCACGAGGTCGTCGGCCATCGCGTCCAGCCCCGGCCAGTCCTCGCGGACCCGCTCGCCGAAGCCCGGCAGATCCGGCGTGAGCACCGTCCGGTCGGTGAGCGCGGCCACCTGTGGTTGCCACATCCAGTTTGCGACGTTGCCTCCGTGCAACATCACCAGCGGGCGCTCCGCCACGTCCGTCGATGGACTGTGCACCTCGGGAAAGTCACTCACCGATCTCCCCCTCCACCGCGTCGAGCCAGGCGAGTTCGGTGCGTAGGTGCGCGATGCCGTTGTCCAGTGTGGCAAGCCGCAGCCGGGCGCCGCGGTCGGATGCTTCCGCCCCGGCTCGCATCCGCTCGAAGCGCGCCAGCTGCGCCCGGGTAGCCGCACGACGTTGCGCGAAGAGCAGCCGGAGGCCGCCATCGTCGAGATCGGCGCCGAAGAACACCCGCGCGAGAAACGGGTCGCGGTCAACCTGACGCTCCGGCTCGCTGGCGAGCCACGCGGCGAGAGCCGCCCGCCCGGCGGCGGTGATGCGGTGCTCCTGACGGTCCGGCGCCCTTGATCCGGCCACCGTCTCGACCTCCGCAAGCCCCTCAGCGACGAGCTGGGCGAGGGTGCGATAGATCTGGGCTTTGTCCGCCGTCCAGAAGTGCCCCACGGTCGAGTCGAAGTGCCGCTTCAGGTCGTAGCCGGTCATGGGCGCGAGGGCGAGCAGCCCCAGGATGATGCGTGATAGAACCACTCATCTAGTAGACAAGTCTCCTAGTAGATTTGTCAACTAGCCCCGCGTCAGCGACTGGTCGGGCGCACCGAGGCCGTGGTCGGGCGTGCGGAGGACGTGCGGCCGCAGCGCTGATCGGCGCTGAGACGGTGGTCAGGCTTCAGTGTTGAGCCGGATGACGGGTGGGCACTGCGTCGCGCTCCATCCGGTCGACCATTGGCAGAGACAGCCGAATCATCCGTCGGCGGCCTCGCCGCGGTACCGCGCGATCCACTGCCGGTTGAGGTCGTCGGCCTGGCGCTGGTGGCGGGCCACGATCGGGTGTCCCGCGGCCGGTGCGTCGAGTCCGAGGAAGTCGAGGATGCCGCGCGTGGTGGCCGCCATGTCCCCGACGAGTTCCTCGTAGCGCACGGGATGGGGCCGAATCCCCCACCTGTCGAACCACGCCTCCCAGGCCGCGTTGTGCTCGGCGATCGTTTCGAGGAGATGCCGGATCCCGCCGGCGTCGAAGCACGGCGCGCGCCCGTTGCCGGCGTCGCCACTGATCTCGCCGTTGCCGCCGACGAACCAGGCGCCGGTCTGCTCGGCGCGCAGCCAGGACACCGCCTGTGCCAGCACGTCGTCGCGCCGGAGGAAGACGAAGCGGGTGCGGCCGAACGCCCGGTCCAGCAGCGCGACATCGTCGCCGGCGAGGTCGGGGTGGACCGACGCGAGCCTGGCGACCAACTCGTCCAGCGTGCCCCACATCAGCTTCGCGCCGAACACGCCGTTGTCGGTCCGGCCCTCCGCGAGCGCGGCCCGCACGAAGTCCGCGTAGTCGAAGCCGCCGTCGGCCGTGCGCGGGAGCTGCCACCGATCGGCCCACGCCGACTCGTCCGGCGAGCGGAAGTACGCCTGTGGACGACCGGCGACACCGGTCGACTCCAGCAGGCCGAGCAGCAGCGAGCTGCCGGTGCGAGGAGTGGCGCAGACGAAGTACGAGTCGACAGTGTCCCCGGGCATGGTCGTACACAATCGCAGTCCGTACGGGATCGACAACCGGTTTTGCGGCCGCCTGTGCCGCCTCCGCCATCGCTCGCCGGGTCCGGGCAGCTCGATCCCGTCGGTACGGGCGAACAGCCGGGCCGGCTGGTCGCCGGGCAGATGGTGAAGCTGTCCCGGGCGGTGGAGCCGCTGCGCGACGCCGCCCTCGCCGGGGCGCCGCCGACCGTGTGGCGGCGGCTCGCCGCCGCGCTGCCGGCGCTGCTCGCCGCGTCCAAGCCCCCGTGCGGTCTGCCCGACCTGCTGACCCCGGCGACGGGGACGCTCACCACGACCGGGGCCGGATCGAGGTGCCCGGCCCGGGCGAGGTCGCCGGCCGGGGCGGGTCGGGCAGCCTGGTCACCGAGGCCCGGCGCCTGTGTCGCGCGCTCGCCACGGCCTGACACCTGTCGGGGGGGGGGGGGGGGGGCCCCCCCCCCCCCCCCCCCCCCCCCCCCCCCCGGGCGGGGGGGGGGGGGGGGGGGGGGGGGGGGGCGGGGCGGGGGCCCCCCGGGGGGGGGCGGGGGGGGGGGGGGGGGGGGGGGGGGGCGCCCCCCCGCCCCCCCCCCCCGCCCCCCGGGGGCGCCCCCCCCCCCCCGCCCCCCGCGGGGGGGGGGCCGGGGGGCCCCCCCCCCCCCCCCCCCCCCCGACGCCGTCCCGCGGGCTCCGGGGTCCGACGACCCGGCGCGAGCGCGGCACCGGGCCCTCGCGCGATTGATCCGATCCGGTCTGCGACCGGGCGGGTCGAGAAGGGCGAGGGACCGCGCCCGCGGTACGGTACCGTCCGACTACTACTACGACTTGTCGTGACCGCCGTGGGGCTCCCTCCCCGGGTGGGCTGACGGGAGGTGCCGGATGGCCGACGACGACGCGGAGATCACCGCGTGGGCGCTGGCCGCCGGCCGGGGTGACCGGGAGGCCGCCGCCCGCTTCGTCCGGGCGACGCAGCAGCAGGTCCGCCGCTTCCTCGCCGCGCTGGTCTCCCCCGGGGAGGCGGACGACCTCGCGCAGGAGACCTTCCTGCGGGCGGTGCGGTCGGTGCGGTCGTTCGCCGGGCGGTCCTCGGGGCGGACGTGGCTGCTCGCCATCGCCCGCCGGGTCGCCGCCGACCACATCCGGACCGCCACGTCGCGTCCGCGGACCGTGCCGCTGACCGATGGGCACGACACCGCCGACGCCGCGCGGAGCGCCTTCGACCGACAGGTGGTGCTGGAGCAGCTGGTCGCGGCGCTGTCGGCGGATCGCCGGGAGGCGTTCGTCGCCACCCAGGTCCTCGGCCTGTCCTACGCCGAGGCGGCGGAGGTGTGCGGCTGTCCCGTGGGCACCATCCGCTCCCGGGTGGCCCGGGCCCGGGAGGACCTCGTGGCCGCCATGGCGGGTCGGTCCGGGCCGGTGGCGCGGCGGGGCGACAACGCGGCCGGCTGACCACACCCGCCCTGCGGCTGCGGCTGCGGCTGCGGCTGCGGGCTGCGGGCTGCGGGCTGCGGGCTGCGGGCTGCGGGCTGCGGGCTGCGGCGATCATGTCGCGGGCGGCGTGCCTGAGCCGGCCGGGCCCCGGCTGAGCAGGGGCCGCAGCGGCGGTCGACGGAAATCGTCGGGAACCGACGGGGGCACCGGACCGACTACCCGTACATGGGGTGTGAGCAGTGGCGTGAGGTGCTGTCGGCGCAGCTGGACGGGGAGGAGACGCCCGCCGAGCGGACGGCGGTCGAGGCGCACCTGGCCGGGTGCGGCGACTGCCGGTCGTGGCTCGACCGGGCCGCGGCGATGACCCGGCGGGTTCGGCTGTCTGTCCCGGTCCCCGGCGGCGACCTCACCGACGCCGTCCTCGACGCGCTGCCCGAGGCACCGCCGCGCCGCCGGGCGCGGGCCGCGCTCGGCCTGCGGGCCCGGGCGGCGCTGAGCCTGCGCGCGGCGCTGGGGTTGATCGGGACGCTGCAGCTGGTGCTGGGCCTGACGCAGATCGGGCGCGGCGTCGCCGGCCCCCACGTGCATCCGGCAGCCGAGGCGCTGGCGGCGGGGCATCTGTGGCACGAGTCGGCCGCCTGGAACGTGGCGGTCGGGGCGGGTTTCCTGTTCGTCACGGCCCGGCGCACTCCGCCGACGGGACTGGTGCCGATGTTGAGCGCGTTCGTCGGCACGTTGCTGCTGCTGTCGGTCAACGACCTGGTGACCGGACGGGTGGACACCACCAGGCTGGTCAGCCACGGGTTCCTGCTCGCGGGCTACGTGCTCGTCGTCGCGCTGTCACGCCCCGGGCTGCGGCCCCACGGCCCGGCACGACGTGGTCGCCCGGGCGAGCCTCGTTGGCACCTCCCGGCGGAGGAGCAGCCCGAGTCGCCGGGGCTGCGGCTGCTGCCGCCGTACCCCGGCTCCGCCCGCGTCCCCGACCGCCGGGCGGCCTGATCATTTTCGGACAGGAAGTGGGACGCCGGCGGGAACTTTCCGCGGCGGCCGACCGACCAACCTGACATCGCCTCACCGATCGAAGGGACCTGCCCGATGCGTCGCACCGTGCTCGCCGGCTCACGTCGCTCTCCGGCCACGCGCCTCGCCGCCGCCGCTCTGCTGGTCGCCGCCGCGACGGGCTGCGGATCGTCGGAGGGCTCGTCGACCGCCACGCCGAGCCCGGCGCCGTCGGCCTCGGCGAGCCCCGCGGCCGCAGACGTGCTCGGCGTGCGCGACCCGTGGGTCAAGGCCGCCGACAGGGGAATGACCGCGGCGTTCGGCACCCTCGTCAACGACGGCGACACCGATGTCACGATCACCGGCGCGGCCTCCGACGTCTCCCCGATGGAACTGCACGAGATGGCCATGGCGGACGGCCGGTTGGTCATGCGCGCCAAGCAGGGCGGCGTCGTGGTCAAGGCGAAAGGCACGCACGCGCTGGAGCCCGGTGGCGACCACCTGATGCTGATGGACCTGAGGCAGCCGGTGCGAGCCGGCGACCAGGTGAGCTTCACGCTGACCTTCGCCGACGGACGGACCCAGACGTTCACCGCGACGGCCAAGCCCTTCACCGGCGCCCAGGAGAGTTACGCTCCCGGCCACGGCCGGCCCGCGCCGGGCACGAGCGGCGCGCCCGCGAGCCCCGCGTCATGACCGGGGCGTCCACCGCCCGCGCGGTGAGCAGGCGCCGCCTGCTCACCGGTGGCACCCTGGCCGCGGGCGGAACCCTGGTCGGCGCCGCCGCCGTCACCGCCGACCGCTCCGACGAGCCGGGGGTACGGCCCGTCCGGGCAGCACCGGTGGCAGACGTCGGCGGCGCGGTCGAGCCGTTCCACGGGCGCCGGCAGGCCGGCGTCGCCACCGAGCCGCAGGCACACGCGTCGTTCGTGGCGTTCACCCTGAGGCCCGGCACCGACCGGGCGGCGCTGGGCCGGATGCTACGGCTGCTCACCGACGACGCCGCCCGCCTCACCCAGGGCCGGCCCGCGCTGGCCGACACCGAGCCCGAACTCGGGATGCTGCCCGCCCGGCTGACGGTCACGTTCGGCTTCGGCCCCGGCCTCTACGCCGCCGCCGGGGTGGACGACCGGCGTCCGACGTCGGTGGCCGCCCTGCCGTCGTTCCGCGTCGACCGGCTCCAGCCCCGCTGGTCGGGCGGGGACCTGCTGTTGCAGATCTGCGCCGACGACCCGGTCACCGTCGCCCACGCACAGCGGGTCCTGGTCAAGGACAGCCGGCCCTTCGCCACGGTGCGGTGGGTGCAGCAGGGCTTCCGGCGCGGCGCCGGGGCCGAACCCGGCGGGCGCACCCAGCGCAACCTCTTCGGCCAGCTCGACGGCACCGCCAACCCGCGGCCGGGCGGAGCGTTGGAGACCGCGGTGTGGGTATTCGACGGGCCGGCGTGGCTACGCGACAGCACCACCCTGGTCGTCCGTCGCATCAGCATGAACCTGGAGACCTGGGACCTGCTCGGCCGTCGCGACCGGGAACTCGCCGTCGGCCGTCGCCTCGACACGGGCGCCCCGCTGACCGGCACCGCCGAGCACGACGAGCCGGACTTCGCCGCCACCGGCCCCGACGGGCTCGTCGTCATCCCGGACTTCTCCCACCTGACCCGCGCCCACGTCGGCGACGATCGGCTGAAGATCCTGCGCCGCCCCTACAACTACGACGGCGTACCCACCGCCGACGGCACCGCCGACAGCGGGCTGATCTTCGCCTCGTACCAGTCCGACATCGCCCGCCAGTTCCTGCCCATCCAACGACGCCTCGCCGAACGGGACCTGCTCAACGAGTGGACCACTCCGATCGGCTCCGCCGTCTTCGCCATTCCGCCCGGCTGCCCCGACGGCGGCTGGATCGGCCAACAACTGCTCGGCTGAGCAGCACGCACCAGGAGATGCACCGAGAATGAACACCCGGTTCCGTCGCCCGACCACGGTGGGTCTCGTCGCCGCCGCGCTGGCCGCCGTCGCGCTGCTGCTCGTGCCGGCCGCTCCCGCCGCCGCCCACAACACGTTGCGGTCCGCCAGCCCCGCCAAGGAGGCCCGGCTGGCGACGGCTCCGACGCGGGTCACGCTGACGTTCCTGCAGAAGCTCGACCCGGCCTTCACCACCGTCGCGCTGACCGACGCCGCCCAGGAGAGGGTCCCCACCGGCAAGCCCGTCGTCACCGGTACGACGGCCACGGCCACGATCGACCGACCGCTGGCCGACGGCACCTACACCGTCGCCTACCGGGTCGTCTCCCCCGACGGGCACCCCGTACAGGGCTCCTACCGGTTCACGGTCGCGGGCCCCTCCGCGAGCGCCGGCGCGGCGGTCACCGCGGCGAGCAGTGCCGCACCGGCCGTCGACCCGTCCACCACGTCGGCCGGCCCCGCCGTCGCGAGCGGTTCCCGAGGCGGCGGACCGGACACTCCCGTGCTGGTGGTGGCCGCCGGGGTGCTGGCCGCCGTCGTCGGCGGAGTCGCGATCCTGCTGCGTCGTCGCCGCGCCAGCGCCTGACCCGCGCCCCGCCACCCGGCAACAGCCCGACCCGTCAACGGCGGACCCGCTGGGCCGCACCGCCCGGTCACGTGCTCCGCCGCCATCTGACCCCAGCAAGGGACCGACGTGTCAGACACCATCTCCCATCCGGCTCACCCCGCCCGTTCTCCGCACGCCGAACCCCCTGCCGCGTCGCGGGCGGGCGACGTCGACCAGACGGAGGGGTCGCCCCGCCCCAGCACCCGGCCGGCGGCCGGGGGGCGCGTCGGACGGCTCGTACCGGTGGCCGCCGTCGCGTCGGCGGTGGCCGTGCTCCTGCTCGGGCTGCGCGCCGGCGACGCGCTCGCCGTCGCGATCCCCGGCCTGCCGGATCCGGGGCCGGTCACGACGTGGGCGCTGCCCGTGGTGCGGCTGCTCGCCGACGGCCTCGCCACCCTGACGGTGGGGATGCTGGTGACGGCGGCATTCCTGCTGCCGGGCGACGGCCGCAGCGTGTCCCCGCGCGGCTGGCTGCTGCTGCGCCGCGCGGGGGCGCTGGCCGCGGGCTGGGCGGCGGTCGCGACGACCCTGATCGTGCTGACGGTCTCGGACCTGCTCGGCGCTCCCGTGGACGAACTCACCGTGGCCACCGTGTTCAGCTTCGCCGTCTCGATCTCCCAGGGTCAGGCGTTGCTGCTGCAGGCGGGGCTCGCCCTGACGGCGGCGGTGCTCGCCCGGGCGGGGGTGTCGCGGGGGCTCGCCGCCGTGGCGGCGCTGGTCGCGCTGGTCGCGCTGGTGCCGCCGGCGTTCACCGGGCACGCCGCCGGCGCGGGCAACCACCAGGTCGCGGTGACCAGCCTCGCCCTGCACGTGCTGGCCGCCGCGCTGTGGGTCGGCGCGCTCGCCGCGCTGCTGATGGTGCGCCGCAGCCGGCAGCTCGCCGACGCCGCCGACCGGTACAGCCGGCTCGCCCTGGGTTGCTTCGCGGCCGTGGCGGTCAGCGGGTCGGCCAACGCCGCCGTGCGCCTCGGCACCGTGGCGGAACTGTGGCAGTCCCGCTACGGCTGGCTGGTCCTCGGCAAGCTCGGAGCCCTGGCGATCCTCGGCGCCCTCGGCGCCGTGCACCGGTCCCGGACCCTGCCGGCCCTGCGCGCGGGCCGGGGCGGCGCGTTCGTCCGGCTGGCCGCCGGCGAACTGGTCGTGTTCGCCGCCACCGTCGCGCTGGCGGTGGCGTTGTCCCGCAGCCCCACCCCGACGGCGGAGGATCCGCTCGACGCCGACCCGATCACCGAACTGCTCGGCTTCCCGATGCCCGCACCGCCGAGCCCAGGGCTCCTGCTGGGGCAGCCGCTGCCGGACATGTTCTTCCTGACCCTCACCGTCGCGGGCGTCGGCGGCTACCTGACCGGCGTGTGGCGGCTGCGCCGGGCGGGGCACCGCTGGCCCGCCGCCCGCACCGCCAGTTGGCTGGCCGGCATGCTGCTGCTGGCCGCGATCACCAACCTGGGCGTGGCCCGCTACGCGTACGTGCTGTTCAGCGCCCACATGGTGCAGCACATGGTGCTGTCGATGCTGGTGCCGATCCTGCTCGTCGGCGGCGCCCCGGTCACCCTCGCCCTGCGCGCCCTGCGCCGCCCGGCCGATCCGCAGGTCCGTGGCACCCGGGAGTGGCTGCTGGTGGCGCTGCACAGCCGGCCCGCGAGGCTGCTCACCCATCCCCTGGTCGCGCTGGGCATCTACGCCGGCAGCCTCTTCGGCCTGTACTTCAGCGACCTGCTCGGCACGCTGATGCGCTCGCACGTCGGCCACCTGGCCATGCTCACCCACTACGTGATGGCCGGGTACCTGCTGTTCTGGGTGCTCATCGGCGTCGACCCCGGCCGGCCGAGGCTCGCCCCTCCGCTGCTGGTGATCCTCCACCTGGCCTCGATGATGGCGCACGGCTTCTTCGGCCTCGTCCTGATGCAGACCACCACCGTCATCGCCCCGGACTGGTACGTGGCGGTCCACCCCGGGTGGGCGTCGTCCCTGCTCGACGACCAGAAGCTGGGCGCGGGCATCGCGTGGGCCTTCGGGGAGGTGCCCGCCGCGGTCGTCATGATCGTGCTGGTCCGGCAGTGGATCCGCGCCGACCAGCGGGAGCAGGGCCGCCTCGACCGGGCGGCCGACCGCGCCGAGGCCACCGGCGAGGAGGACGACCTGGCCCGGTACAACGCCTTCCTCGCCGCCGCCCGGCACCCCGGTCCGGGCGACGGCGGCGACCCCGCGCGCGCGTGAGCGGCCGACGGCACCGGCCGCGCGCGAGTCGCGCTGCTGCTCGTTCTTCCCTCCGCGCTGTCCCGGTCGGGCCCGGAAGTGCTGGCGTAGGACGTACCGGTGCCGGCGGCGCACGTCGACGTGCTCGACGGCCTCGCCGGCCGCGCTGCGTCGACGGCGGCCGGGCGATGACCCGCCTCGCGTACGCCGGCAACGCCCGCCGCCCACTGCCGTTCGCGGCACGGGCCGCGGGGGACGACCGCGTCGGCCACGGCTGACCGGCCTCCCGCTACCGTCCGAGGCATGACGGTCGTCCGCTCGATCCTGCTGTTCCTGCTCGCCGCGCTCGCCGAGATCGGCGGCGCCTGGCTGGTCTGGCAGGGCTGGCGTGAGAACCGCGGCCTGTGGTGGATCGCAGCCGGGGTCGTCGCGCTCGGGTGCTACGGCTTCGTCGCCACCTTCCAGCCCGACCCGAACTTCGGCCGCATCCTCGCCGCCTACGGCGGTGTCTTCGTCGCCGGTTCCCTGGTCTGGGGAATGGTCGTCGACAGGTTCCGCCCCGACCGCTACGACATCGTCGGCGCGGCCATCTGCCTCGTCGGCGTCGCGGTCATCATGTACGCCCCGCGCGGCGAGTGATCCTCGGCGGCCCGCACGACCCGCTGCCCGGGCGGCGGTCCGGAGCGCCCCGATCCACGGCTCGTTCCCCCGCATCGCATGCTGATGCGGCGACGCGGATGCGGAAACCGGAATTGTCCTTCGCGCAATTCGGGGTGCGCCGAACCGCATTACCACGGGCGCGTGTCCTGACGGTGTCGTACGTGGAACGCCGCGGGGCGGACCACGGGGACCGAACAGCCAGCTCACGGTACGAAAACGGGGCAGGTCGAGGAGCGCGGTGGAACCAGCGCGAAATGTCGCCCGGCGATGCCCTCGGGCGCCGGGCGACAGCCATTCATGGATGCCGAAACGTAACTATCCTTGGCCGAAACGAGGTGGCACCCTACTAGGGTCACCGTGTCGATTGATCGTCGTCGCGGAGTGTTCCGGAATGGGTGGGGAGCCGGAAGGGGTGGGCATGAGGGGAAGCCCGGCCGTATCCTTGGTCATCGGCATCGCCTCCTCGCCGGCCGAACGCAGACAGCTCGCGCGACTGCTCGGCGGGACCGAGGCGTTCCTGATCGTCTCGAACGTCGAGCAGGCGCGGGAGTTCCTCGACGTGGCCGAGACGAACCGCACACCGGCAGCCGAGACGACGCGCACGCCCGCGCCGGCGGCCGAGACGCCCGGTGCGGCCGCGGCGGCCGCGCCCGTGCAGACCGTCGTCGCCGAGGCCGTGGCGGGCGCCGCCGCGCCACCCCCGCCCGACCTGAGCGTCGACTCCGACCGGCGGGTGCTGCGCTGGCTGGACCGCGAGATCGGGTTGACCCGGCTGGAGCACGATCTCCTGCTGTGCCTGGTCGGCGCGCCCGGGCAGGTCTGGACCTACGAGCGGCTGCACCTCAAGGTCTGGGGCAACGAGCACCTCGGTCGCGGCTCCGACATGCACTCGGTGGTGCGGCGGGTGCGACGCAAGCTCGCCCGGCTGAACGCCTCGGCGACGATCCACGCGGTCCGCGGGGTCGGCTTCCGCCTCGCCCCGGCCTGACCCTCGCGGCCGGCGGGTCGGTTGCCGTTCCGCCCCGCCCGACCTCGCGGAAGGCGGAATCTGCTCCCGCCCCGGCCTGGCCCGACCTCGCGGTCCGCCGGCCCGCCCCGGCCTCCGGGGCGCCGCCGAGTCGACGACTCGTGGTCCGCAGAGCTGGTCCGGCCCGCCCGGTCGGTGACCAGGCGGGCCGGACCGTCAACTAACGGTCAGCGCTCAACAGCGGATGGGTGACAGCGCGAAGTCCTCCACCGTCGGGGTGGTGGTGTTGATCCTCGTCTGACGGGTCTGGGGCTTCCAGCCGTCCTTCGCGACGATCATCGTCATCGGGTTGTTCCGGCGGTCCATCCAGTAGGCGTACTTCCCGTCGGCGTCGGTGGCGAACGTCCACGACATCGCCCACGAGTCGACCTGGACGACCGCGCCGGGAAGCGGTGCGCCGGCGCCCTGGCAGCTCGTCCCGGTGACCGTACCCATCAGCTTGCCCCACGTGCTCGGCGGCCGCACGTTCATCGTCACCGCCACCGGCGGCACCGTGTACGGCGTGTTCTCCTTGATGGCCACCGAGGCGGAGTAGGTGCCCGGCTGGTCGACGTTCGCCGTCATCCCGACGGTGACCGTGACCTGCTCGCCCGGCGCCAGCGTGGCCGTGGTCCTGTCGATCGTCATCCAGCTGACGTCGGCGGCGCCCTCGGCGCACTCCTCGAATCCGGGCAGCGCCTCGCTGTCCGGGGTGGCGGTGAAGCTGCCGGACGAGCCGCCGACCTTGTAGAAACCGCACGCCGCGGCACCGCGGTACCGCGCGGTGTTGGCGTTCGGCAGGTTGGACCACGAGTCGGTGGCCGGGTCGTAGGCGAAGCCGGCGTTGGTGATGGCCCCGCCCTGCGAGCCGCCGACGACGAGGAGCCTGCCGCCCGCGACCGCGAACGAGCTGGCCCAGTTGTCGGCCGGCGCGTCGGCGATGGCGGTCCAGCTGTTGGCGCCCGGGTCGAAGGCGTAGCCGGCCTTCTGCGCCGCGGAGCCGTCGTTGCCGCCGGTGCAGTAGACGACGCCGTCGATCCCGCCGCAGGAGGCGAAGGCCACCGCCTTCGGATAGTCGGGCAGGGTCTCCCAGCTGTCGCTGCCCGGGTCGTAGCGGACGACGTCGTTCGACATCGGCGTGCAGGACGCCGTGGTGCAGCCACCGACGGCGTACAGCTTGCCGCCGACGACCGCCTGTCCGGCCGCGGAGCGCGGCGCCGGGTTGTCGGCCTTCTCCGTCCAGGTGTTGGCCGCCGGGTCGTAGGACCAGGTGGTGCCGTCGGGGCCCGCCGCCGCCCAGCCACCGGTCGCGATGATCTTTCCGTCCACGACGCCCACCGTCATGGCGGTACGCGCGCCGGGAAGATCGGCGATCGGTGCCCAGGTCTGCGCGATCGGATCGTAGACGAAGTTCTTCGTCGTGGACGTGGACCCGTTGCTGCCGCCGATGGAGTAGACCTTGCCGTCCAGGTTCACCACCCGGTTGTCCATCACGTTCGCCGGGTAGTCCGCGATGTCGGTCCAGGGCGCGGCCTGCGGGCCGACCGGGGCCGACGACGCCGTCGCCGACTTGCCGGACGCCGTGGCGGCGAACGACGTCGGCGTGGTGAGCCGCTGCTCCGGCGCCCCGGTGGACCCGAGGACCTGCTGCTTGCTCATCCGGGACCCGTCGGCCCGCAGGAGCGTGAACCCGCCGTCGCGCTCGCCGAACTCGACGGTGGCCGGGGCCCCGCCGGTGTTCGTCACCGTGAACGCCTTGCCGACCTTGCCGGTGGGCATCTGGACCGTTCCGCTCACCTGGGCCGGCTTGACCGACAGGCGGCCGGCCGCCAGCTGGAAGTTCGCGGCGGTCGCCCAGTCGGTCTGGACGTCGACCTGCTTGCGCTGGCCGACGTAGTTGGCGGCCTTCGCGGTGAACGGGTGCTGGCCGGTCAGGGAGGAGAACAGCCAGTAGAAGCCGTCCGCCAGCCCCGGGTCGTCGGGGGTCGCCACGGTGGTGGCCTTCTCGGCCGGCCGGTCGTCGCTGGTGACGGTGGCCCCGTTGACGTAGCCGCTGGTGTTCTTGTCGCGTACGTGGCCGAGCACCAGGCCGCCGTTGGTCGGCTCGCAGACGACCTGGCTGCCGATCAGCACGTTGTCGACCTGCCACCACCACTCGTACGAGGCGTCGTAGTAGTGGAACCGGACCCGGGTCTGTGCCTGGCCGGCGGCCTGCGGGATCGGGATCTCGGTCACCCGCGGTCCGCGGACGTCGGCCGCCTGCCGGAGCACGTTCGTCCACGTGGTGCCGCCGTCGATGCTGAGGTCGACCTCGGCGCGGTCGCTGCCCAGCCAGTTGTAGTCCTGGTTGAACCGGATCACCGGCGTCGCGACGTCGGTCAGGTCGACGACCGGGCTGACGAGCGACGTGTCCTGGCGCCCACCGGAGCCGTACTCGTCGCTGTCGATGATGGCGAAGTTGCCGGTGCCGCCGGTCAGGTTGCCGCGGCCACCCTCGTCCGTGAACTTCCAGACCTGACCGCTGCCCGCGTGGTCCACGACGGACCAGCCGGCCGGCACCGTGGCGCCGTTGAAGGTCTCGAACTCGCCGTCGGAGCCGAACGTGTATCCGGGCGCGGTGGTGCAGGCGTTCGTCTGCACCGGCACGGCGACGTTGGCGGTGACGTTGCCGCCGCCGACGACGACCTCCTTGGTCACGGTCTGGTAGCCCGGGTACTGCGGCTCGATCTTCAGCTTGTACGTGGCCGAGGCCGGGAGCGTGAGGCTGTAGCGGCCGTTGACGGGCGTGGTGTAGTCGGACACGCCCGACGGGCCCTCGACGGTCACCTTGGCGTACAGCGGCCAGCCGTGGCCCGAGCCGTCCGTGACCGATCCGCTGACGGTGACACTGGGCACCGCCGTCAGCGCGACGTCGACCGTCGTGGTCGCGTCCTTGGCGACGGTCGCCGGGACCGTCCTGCCCTGGTAGCCGAAGGCCGTCACGGCGACCTGGTAGTCACCCACCGGGAGCAGCGACGAGTACGTGCCGTCGGCGGCGGTGGTCAGCTCGCGCTCCGCCGCGCCGGTCAGGGTGACCGTGGCGCCGGCGATCGCGGCGCCGGTGCCCGCGTCCGTGACCTTGCCGGCGAGGGTGCCGGTGTCGCCGATCGGAGCGGCGTTGAGCAGGGCGAGCGCGTCCAGCCGGCCCTCGCCGTACACGTTGTTGTCGTCGGCGCTGCCGCCGCACTGGGCGTCGGCCTTGTCGACCGCCGAGTTGTCCAGCAGCGCGCGGGTCGCGTCGATGTCACCGACCAGCGCCGGTGCCGCCGACCACAGCAACGCGACGGTGCCCGCGAGGTGCGGGGCGGCCATCGAGGTGCCGTTGTAGCTGGCGTAGCCGCTGCCCGGGATGCTGGATCGCACGTTGACGCCGGGTGCGGCGATGTTGGGCTTGAGCTCGCCGTTCTGGCCGGCGCCGCGGGACGAGAAGCTGGCGACGTTGTTGTTGATGTCGTAGGCGCCGGCCGAGTAGTTGCTGACCAGGCTGCCCGGGGAGCCGCTGGTCTGGCACGCCGAGCCGCTGTTGCCGTTGGACCAGATCCCGAAGATGCCGGACGCGGCCCAGGCGAGCGTCACGTCCTCCATGAACGGGTCGTTGGAGGGAGCCGTGGTGCCCCAGGAGTTGTTGATGATGTTGGGCCGCTTGCTGGCGTCGGGGTTCTGGCCGCTGAGGTCCGTCGGCTCGAGCATCCACTGGCCGGAGGTGACCAGGGCGGCGTCGTTCGGGCAGCAGCCGTTCGCCGCGATCCACGTGACCTCGGGGGCGACCCCGATCTGGTTCGCGCCGGCGGAGCCGGCCATCGTGCCCATCGTGTGCGTGCCGTGGCCGTTGCTGTCGCAGGGCGCGGCGGCGCAGGTGCCGGCGGCGTTGAACCAGTTGTAGTCGTGGTCGAACGTGCCGTCGCCGTTGTTGCCGCGGTAGGAGTTGACCAGCGCGGGGTGGTCGAACTGGACGCCGGTGTCGATGTTCGCCACCGTGATGCCGGCGCCCTTGACGCCGTACTGGGACCAGACGTCGTCGGCGTTGATGCTGGCGATGCCCCACTCGAGGGCGTTCACCGTCTTCTCGTCGGTGCCCTTGGTGACCTCGGGCACCGTGTAGGCGACCGGGGCGTACAGGCCCTCGACCTCGGCGTGGGCGGCGAAGCTCTGCGCCATGGCCAGCGAGCCGCCGCTCACCTTGATCGCGTTGGTCGCCCAGAAGGTCTGGTACTTCGCGCCCGTGCCGTCGAGCTCGGCCCGGATCTTGCTCTGGCTGTCGGCGGCGGTCTTCTTCAACGCCGCAGCGACCGCGGCGCCCCGCTTGTCCCAGTCCTCGATGGCGGTGGCCTGGCTCAGGTCCGCCCGGTCCCGGAAGCGGATCCAGAAGTCCCCTTCGGTCTTGCCCTGGAGTTGCTTGCCGAGTTCCGGCCGGATCTTGTCGGCCGGGGAGGTGGCTCCTGTCCCGGCCGGCGCGGCCTGTGCGCCCGTGCCGGTGGCGGCCAGGCCTGTGACGACGAGGATCATCGCCGCGCCGGCGCTCACCAGGGATCTGGCTGTGCGCCTTGTGGGTGGATGTCTGAACATCGGTGGTGCCTCCTCCAGAACGACCCAGAGTTGAACGAGCCATGGTGGAGGGTGCAGGGACTCATCCCATGTGGATGAACCGGAACGGACCCCCTGGTGCCCCCCAAGGCACCGCGCGGGTCACGCCGGCTGCCCGTCTGGACACTATGATCGACACGAGAGGACGATCAAGAACGTGACGTAAGCAATCTGTCACCATCCGTTGGTCCGCTCTCGGGGAGCTTGCCAATTCTTGTCACGATCATGACGAAGCTGGGCAGAAATTTGCCCCTCTTTCCGGGTGGGTGCTGTGGGGGCACACGACGAAAGCAGGGTGCCGGACGGGTCCGATCCGGCCGAGGAACCGTTCCCGCTGGTGATCGCGGTGACACCGTCACCGGCCGAGCGGATCCGACTCGCGGAACGCCTCGAGGGCGTTGCGCCGCTGCTGCTGGTCTCCGACCTCGACGAGCTGCGCAAGCTGATCGCGGCCCCGCAGCGGCTGCCCCCGGCGCCGCCCGGGCGGGCGTCCCCCGCGGTCGAGGCGGCCGACGACACGCTGCTGATCGACTCGGCCCGGTCGACCGCGCGCTGCCGGGGTCGCGAGGTCGGCCTGACGCGACTCGAGCACGACCTGCTGACCTGCCTGAACACCGAGCCGATCCGGGTCTGGAGCTATGCCGAGCTGCACCGGTCGGTCTGGCGCGACGAAGGGCTGCAACGCAAGGCCGACGTGCAGTCGCTGGTGAAGCGGCTACGGCGCAAGCTCACCGGCATCGGCACCGGCGTGACCATCGACGCGGTGCGCGGCGTCGGATTCCGGCTGACCGACCACCGGCAGCCGAGGGTCAGCGGTTCCTGAGGTCCGCCCACGTGCGCAGCCCGCCGCGACGGGATCCGCGCCGAGGTCTGCCTGACTTGGGCAGCACGTGTCGGGGGCCGCACTAAAGCGTCGGAAATCTTTGACATGTCGGCAACCTCCGACATATCTTGGGGCGGTGCCCGAAGACGACGTGTTCCTCGCCCTGGCGAACCCTGTCCGCCGCAGGCTGCTGCAACTGCTCACGGAGGGGCCTCGCACGGCCGGGGAGCTGGCCGACCAGTTCGACCTGAGCCGGCCGGCCGTGGCCGAGCACCTGCAGGTGCTGCGGCGCGCGGCGCTGGTGCACGACGAACCCAGAGGCCGGCAACGGCACTATCACCTGACCCCGGCCCCACTCGCCCAGGTCGGCGAGTGGCTGCACCCGTTCGAACGATTCTGGCGTGAGCGGCTGCGCTCGCTCGCCGATGTCGCCGAGGAGGACCAGTGACCACCGACACCATCGCCGTCGACCAGTTCGTCGACGCCCCGCCGAGCAGGGTCTGGCGCACGCTGACCGACCCCGAACTGCACGCCCGCTGGTGGGTGCCGGGCGACATCGCCGCCACCGTCGGCCACCGCTTCCACCTCCAGATGCCGGGCTGGGGAGCGGTGCCCTGCGAGGTGGTCGAGGTGGTCCCCGAACAGAAGCTCGTCTACACGTTCAACGAGACGTGGACGCTGACCTGGCGGCTCGCCGCGGAGGGCAGGGGCACGCGGCTGCTCTTCGAGCACAGCGGATTCGACCTCGATCAGAAGTCCGAGCGTGACGCCTTCAACCGGATGGGCCCCGGCTGGCGCGACAAGGTGCTGCCGCAACTCGCCCGGACCGCCGCTGAACTCGCCGGCTGAGCGTGTGCGGAGCCACTGACGTCTCCCGCGCCCTCGGCGGCGGGCCCGGCGGCCGGGACCGGAGACCCACCGGTTGCGCCTAACGGTCCGGGCTGTCGGCGGAGGCCATGACGCGCAGCGCGTTGGGATCCAGGCCGATCCGGACCGGGGTCTCGCCGTACGGCTCCCCGTCGACCTCCACCCGCGCCGGCCGGTCGGTCTCCAGCCAGAGCTCGCGTACGGCGAGGAACGGCTCCTCGCCCAGGGTGCGACGGTGGCCGGTCGCCGCGTTGCGGGCCGTGTCGCGCAGCAGCCCACGGCGGGTGGGGCCGCCCACCGGGTACGCGAGCAGCAGCCGGTCGTCGGCGTTCGCGTCCGCGGTGATCAGCCGCCCGGCGTGGAAGCCGCCGTTCGCCACGTACAGCTGGTGGGTGACGAAGTCGTGCCGCCGTCCCTCGGCGCGCACGGTGGCGCGCAGCGACCGGTGCCGGGTCAGCAGCGCCAGTGCGGTCGCCGGGTACGCGAGCCGGCCGATGACCCGCTTGAGCCGGGGCGGCGTCCTGAGCATCACGTCGGCGGACAGGCCGATGCCGACGTGGTTGGTGAACCGCGTGCTGCCCACGAGGCCGAGGTCGACGTCGATCACCTTGCCGTCGGTCAGGACCGCGACCGCCGCGTCGAGGTCGAGCGGGATCCCCACCGTGCGGGCGAAGTTGTTGGTGGTGCCCAGCGGCAGCAGGCCGAGCGCCATGTCGCGGTGGGCGAGCAGGCGGGCGGCGGTGCCGATCGTGCCGTCGCCGCCGCCGGCGACCAGGAGGTCCGGCCCGAGTTCGGCGGCGGCGGCGAGGCTCTGCTCGAGCTCGGCGGGCCGGTCGACCGGGTACGTGGCGAGCAGGGTGAAGCCCGCCGCGACCAGCCGCGACCGGGTCTCCTCGTAGAGCTGGCGACCCCGGCGGGAATGGGCGTTGACGACGAGCGCCGCTCGCCGCTCCCGCCGGATGGCCGCGCTCAGCTCCTGCTTGGTCCGCATAGGGCCCGACCCTAGCGGCGGCCGGGCACGCGCCCGCGCACGGTCCGGTGCGCGCCGGACGCGGCTTCGCCCCGGGGGCACCGGTGGTGGGCGCGGCCGGGACGACCGGGCCGCGCCCACCACCGGGGACGGTCACGGATAGTTCGTCAGGTACACCTGCTGGTTGCTGGCGTTCACGGTGCCGCCGGTGTTGTTGACCACCCGGTTGATGGTGCCCACGCCGCCCAGGGAGACGGTGACCATGTTGGTGAACCGCACGTTCGGGTTGGTCGGCGCCTCGATGGCCCGCTCGGCGACGACCGCCGGGTTGACGTTGAAGTAGCAGTAGCTGCCCAGCCCCCACGCCTGGTGACTGGTCACCGAGTCGGCCACCTTGTACGCGGCCCAGCCCCGGGTGGACCCGTTCGTCCAGGCGGCCTGGTTCGGCGGGTCGTACGGCATCTCGTTCTGGTAGAAGTACGTCCGGCCGCCGTTGCCGTTCCAGACGGTCTGGTACTTCTGGTAGTGCTCGACGAAGAGGCCGTACATCGTCACGTTGTCGCCGTTGACGGTGAGGCCGGTGTCGGCGGTGTTCACCGCCCAGCCGACGCCGTCGCCGTGGTCGGCCCGCCACAGCCACATGTGGTCGCCGATCACGTTGTCGCTGTTGACGGTCAGCGTGTTGGTGGCCCGGCCGACGCCCGGCCCGCCGATGCGGAAGAAGACGTCGTGCAGCGAGGTCGGGTTGGCGGCGTGGCTGGCCGCCGAGCCGGGCGGGCCGACCTCCATCAGCACCGGCGAGTTGACCTGGCCGGCCTCGAACATGAGGCCGGCCACCTTCACGCCGTCGACGTCCGCCACGCGCATCGCGACGGTGCCGTTGTCGGCCTGGATGGTGGCCAGGCCGAGGCCGAGGACCACCGTGTCGGCGCGGTCGACCCGGATCGGTTCGGTGACATGGTGCACGCCCGGGGTGAACAGCAGGTGCCGGCCCTGGGCGAGCGCGGCGTTGATGGTGGCCGCGCTGGTGCCGGGCCGCACCACGTAGAACTGGCTGAGCGAGATGGACGAGCCGGCCGGGGTCTTGCCGTACCAGCTGGTGCCGGTGGAGTTGGTGCGCAGCGCGGGCACGAAGACGCGGTACTCGCCGGTGCCGTCGACGTAGAGGAACGGCTTCTCCCGCACCTGCGGGGTCTGCGGGATGACGGTGTGCGACGGGTTCGGGAAGTGCGGCGGCGGCGCGCCGACCACGCCCTGGAAGACCATGTTCCACACCGAGCCGGTCCAGCCGTTGCCGAACTCGCTGTTGCGCGAGTACCACTGCTGCTGGGAGCCGGAGACGACGAGGCCGTCGATGCGGGTGTCGGCCATCAGGCCGCCGCTGGACCAGCCGTCGCCGCCGTTCCAGAGCTGGATCTGGTTCTGCGCGCCGCGCAGGTGCATCCGCCGGTACGGCGCGGCCTGCGACACCGCCCACCGCTCGACGGTCACCCCGGCGGGCAGGGTCACCGACAGGTTCTCCGCCGCGCGCCAGAAGTTCTGGGTGGCGTTGCCCCCCATCCAGAACGCCTCGACCCGGACGTGGCCGTTGAGGTTGACGTCGTCCGGGCTCATGCCGAGGCCGGCGACCTGGGTGAAGAAGCCGAGGTTGACGTCGGCGGTGTAGTTGCCCGGCTTGAACAGCACGGCGTAGCGCTGCGGGCCGAACTGGTTGGTCTCCTGCTGCGTGAAGAGGGTGTCCAGCCGGCTCTGGATGGTGGCGGTCGGCGTGGACGGGTCGAAGACGAAGGTGTGCGGGCCGAAGTTGGGGTTGCGCGGATCGGTCGGCTCGACCGGTTCGCCGGTGTCGCCGCCGGTGGTGTGCACCTGCAGTTCCCAGAGCGAGTAGCCGTAGCCGGTGGCGCGCGCCGTGCCGTACATCCGCAGGTAGCGGCCGATGCCGGCGACGGTGAGGGTCTGCGTGCCGCCGGTGCCGGTGGTGGTGCTGTGGATGGTGGTCCAGGCGGCGCCGTCGTCGGAGGTCTGGAGCTGGAACGCCCGGGCGTACGCGGCCTCCCAGGTCAGCACGACCCGGCAGATCGTCCGGGTGCCGCCCAGGTCGACGCGCAGCCACTGGGGGTCGCTGGCCGCGCTGGCCCAGCGGGTGCCCGGGTCGCCGTCGACCGCGGCCGAGGCGGGCAGCCCGGCGTTCTCCACCGACGAGGCGGTGGCCGGGCGGCCCTGGGCGGCGTTGGCGCTGCCGCAGGCGGGATCGGCGCCGCCGGTCTCGCCGTAGACCTGGAACTCCCACAGCGAGTAGCCGTAGGCGGTGCCGCGCGCGGTGCCGTACATCCGCACGTACCGGCCGGCGCCGCTGACGGCGAGGGTCTGCGTGCCGCCGGCGCCGGCGGTGGTGCTGTGGATGGTCGTCCAGGCGGCACCGTCGTCGGAGGTCTGGAGCTGGAACGCCCGGGCGTAGGCGCCCTCCCAGGCCAGGGTGACCTGGCTGATGGTGGCCCGGGCGCCGAGGTCGACCTGGAGCCACTGGGGATCGCTGAAGGCGCTCGACCAGCGGGTGCCGGTGTTGCCGTCGACGGCCGCCGCGGCGGGGGTGCCGGCGTTCTCCGTGGACGACGCGGTGGCGGGGCGGCCCTGGGAGAGCAGGACCGGCGCGGCCTGCGCCGGGGGCGTCAGGCCGGTCGGCGCCAGCGCCGCGACGAGGGCCACCACCAGCCCGAAGACGGTACGCCGGCGGGGCGGCCGGCCCGGTGCCGGGCGTACGGATGTAGCGCGAGATGTCATGACTTCGCCTGTCGATAGGGGGTGCGGACGCCGGGCGCGACGGGATGACGGGAGGGGCGACCGCGGTGCGCGCAGTGCTGCCACCGGGACGGGCACCGCGATCGGGGAGCGCTCTCGGCAGAGTGTTACGGCGCGGTTGCGACCGCGTCAAGACATCGATCTATAACACTGTTATATATCCCGAATGTTCGATGCGTCCGGTACCGCCCCGGCGAGCCCCGCGGGCGGGCGCCTCAGGGCCGGACGCCCCCGGCCGCGAGCAGCCGGGCGATCGGCAGGGTGGCCGCGCCCAACGCCACCGCGTCCACGCCGAGCCGGCACAGCTCGATCGACGCCTGCGCGTACGGCTGGCGCAGGGCCTGCCGGCCGGCGGCCTCGCGTACGGCGGGCAGCAGGTCGCCCAGCGCCATCGCCGCCCAGCCACCCAGCACCACCCGCTCCGGGTTGAACAGGTTGATCAGGTTGGCCACCCCGGCCCCCAGGTAGCCGGCGGTCTCGTCGAGCACCCGGCGGGCGGTGGCCGACGTGGCGGCGGCCTCGACCAGGGCACCGAGTTGGGACTCCTCGTCGTCGCCCGGCACCGCCCGACCGCGCCGCGCCTCCCGGTACCGGTCGATGATCGCCTCGGCGCCGACGTACGCCTCGAGGCAGCCCCGCGCCCCGCAGCGGCACGGCCGCCCCCCGTACACCAGGGTGGTGTGCCCCCACTCCCCCGCGCTGCTCGACGCCCCCCGGTAGGTGACCCCGTTGGTCACCACGGCGGCCCCGACGCCGGAGCCGACCAGCGCGAACACGGCGTGCCGGGCGCCCCGTCCGGCGCCGAACCACATCTCCGCCTGGCCCAGCGTCTTGGCGCCGTTGTCGATGCGCAGCGGCAGGTCGGTGCCGGCGGCGATGAGGCTCTCCAGCGGCACCCCGTCCCAGCCGAGGGCCTGGGCGTGCACCACCGCCCGCTCCCCCTGCTCCACCACACCGGAGACGCCGATGCCGACGCCGAGCACGTCGTCCGGGGCCACCCCGGCCCGGGTGGTGACCGCGTCGATGCCGGCCAGCACGTGCCCGGCGACCACGGCCGGCTCGGTGCGCACCGGGTCCAGCGGATACTCGGCGCTGGCCAGCAGGGCCATCGCGAAGTCGAACAGCTCGACCCGCACCCGGGTCTCGCCGACGTCCACCCCGACCACGAAGGCGAAGCGCGGCGCGACCCGGAGGATCATGCTGGGCCGGCCGCCGTCGGACTCGGCCGCGCCGGCCTCGACGACGAGGCCCTCGTCGATCAGGTCGCCCACCACGTTGCTCACCGCGGGCTGGCTGAGCCCGGTGCTGCGGACCAGGTCCTGGCGGGTCAGCGGGCCGTCGAGGAAGAGCTTCGACAGCAGCGCCGACCGGTTCCGCAGCCGGACGCCGCGATTCGTCGCTCGCGCCAACTCCACACGCCACCTCGATCCCCCGGGTCGTCCGAGGCGACTGTACGACCCCGTGCTTGACGGCTCCCGCCGACAGCCACTTTAATGACGACATTCATTAAGCCGTGATGTAACTTGCGCTACACGTCGGCGAACCGCCGTCGGAACAATCGCCCCACCCCACCCCGCCGGCCCACCCGCGACCCCCCTGCGCCACCGGGCCGGCCGGCGTCCACCCCCGTAACCGGAAGGGCAGCTCGTGTCGAAACGGCACCTCGCGATACTCACCGCCGCCGTCCTGGCGGCCGCATCCCTGACCGCCTGCGGCGGTTCGGGCGACGACTCCTCCGCCGGTGGCGCGAAGACGCTGACCTACTGGGCCAGCAACCAGGGCGCCAGCCTGGAGGCCGACAAGCAGATCCTCCAGCCGGAGCTGGACAGGTTCGAGCAGCAGACCGGCATCAAGGTCAACGTCGAGGTGGTGCCCTGGTCGGACCTGCTCAACCGGCTGCTCGCCGCCGCCGCCTCCGGACAGGGCCCGGACGTGGTGAACATCGGCAACACCTGGTCGGCCTCGCTGCAGGCCACCGGCGCGCTGGTCGAGTTCGACGACGCCACCCTCGCCAAGGTCGGCGGCAAGGACCGGTTCGTGCCGGCCGCGCTGGCCGCCGCCGGCGCCCCCGGCAAGCCGCCCGCGGCGGTGCCGCTCTACAGCCTCGCCTACGCCCTCTACTACAACAAGAAGGCGTTCGCCGACGCCGGCATCGCCAGTCCGCCCACCACCTGGGAGCAGGTGGCCGAGGCCGGCCGGAAGCTCACCGGCGGCGGCAGGTGGGGCCTGGCGGTCGAGGGCGCCAACCCGTCGGAGAACGCGCACCACGCGTTCACCTTCAGCCAGCAGTACGGCGGCGAGTGGTTCGACTCCGCCGGCAAGCCGACCTTCGACACCCCGCAGAACGTCGCCGCGGTCAAGCGCTACGTCGACCTGATGGCCACCGACAAGATCGTCAACCCGAGCAACGCCGAGTACGCGCAGAACCAGTCGGTCTCCGACTTCGCCAACGGCAAGGCCGCGATGCTGCTCTGGCAGGCCGCCGGGTCGAACCTGAAGTCGCAGAACATGGCCCCCGACGCGTACGGCGTCGCCCCGGTGCCGTTCCCGGCCGCCCCGCCGGCCGGCGGCAAGAAGGTCAACAGCATGGTCGCCGGGATCAACATGGCGGTGTTCAAGCACACCAGGAACAAGGACGCCGCCCTGGAGTTCGTCAAGTTCATGACCAGCGACGCCGAGCAGGTCGCGCTGAACAGGACGTACGGGTCGCTGCCCGCCGTCAGGACCGCCGCCGGGGACGCGGCGTTCGCCGCGCCGGAGCAGAAGGTGCTCCAGGAGACCCTCGCCACCACGGCCGCGCCCCTGCCGCAGGTGCCCGACGAGAGCACCTTCGAGACGCTGGTCGGCACCGCCATCAAGGAGCTGTTCGCCGACGCGGCGAGCGGCAGGCCGGTCACCGAGGACAGCGTCCGGCAGAAGCTGAGCCGGGCCCAGCAGCAGATGCGCTGACCCGCCGGACCGGTGGCCGTGGGAGGGACGCCGACCCTCCCACGGCCACCCAGCGAGAGGACCTGTGATGGCAACCAGCACCACCGGCCGGGACGTCGTCGTGCCCGACCGGCCGACCCGCTCGGGGACACCGGCCAGGGGCCGCTCCCGGCCCCGCCGGTCGCTCCTGCCGTACCTGCTGCTCGCTCCGGCCGTCGCGCTGGAGCTGGCGATCCACGTGGTGCCGATGCTCGTCGGCGCGTGGATGAGCCTGCTGGAGCTGACGCAGTTCCACATCCGCGACTGGTCGACCGCCCCCTTCGTCGGCCTGGAGAATTACCGGGTGGTGCTCGATTTCGACTCCGCCGCCGGGGCCGAGTTGCTGCACTCGTTCGGGGTGACCGTCGTCTACACCGTCGCCTCGGTCGGGCTCTCCTGGGTGCTCGGCACCACCGCCGCCGTGCTGCTGCAACGGCCCTTCCGCGGTCGCGGCGTGCTGCGCGCGCTCTTCCTCACCCCGTACGCGCTGCCGGTCTACACCGCCGTGATCACCTGGAGCTTCCTGTTCCAGCGGGACACCGGCCTGGTCAACCACGTCCTGGTCGACCAGCTGCACCTGCTCGACGACAAGCCGTTCTGGCTGATCGGCGGGAACAGCTTCTTCGCGCTGCTGATCGTGTCGATCTGGCGGTCCTGGCCGTTCGCCTTCCTGTGCGTCATGGCCGGCCTGCAGAACATCCCCGGCGAGCTGTACGAGGCCGCGGCCATGGACGGCGCCGGTTTCTGGCGCCGGCTGCGCTCGGTGACCCTGCCCATGCTGCGGCCCGTGAACCTGGTCCTGCTGCTGGTGCTGTTCCTCTGGACGTTCAACGACTTCAACACCCCGTACGTGCTCTTCGGCGGCTCGGCCCCGCAGCAGGCGGACCTGATCTCCATCCACATCTACCGCAGCTCCTTCAAGACCTGGGACTTCGGCTCCGGCTCGGCGATGTCGGTGGCGCTGCTGCTGTTCCTGCTCGTGGTCACCGCCGCGTACCTGCTGATCACCAACCGCCGGAGGAACGATGCGTGAGACCCCCGCCGAGCGCTGGGCCCGCCGGGTGGTGCTTACCCTGCTCGCGATCTTCGTCCTGGTGCCGCTGTACGTGATGGTCAGCTCGGCACTCAAGCCGCTGCGGGACGTGCAGAACGCGTTCACGTGGTGGCCGCGCCGCCCGACGCTGCAGGCGTTCGTGGACATGTGGTCGACCGTGCCGCTCGGCCGCTACCTGGTGAACAGCCTGGTCGTCTCCAGCGTGGCGGCGGTCCTCTCGGTCGCCGTGGCGATCTTCGCCGCGTTCGCGGTGAGCCGCTACCGCTTCCGCGGCCGGGGCCTGTTCTCGGTGACCGTGCTCTCCACCCAGATGTTCCCCGGCATCCTGTTCCTGCTGCCGCTGTTCCTCATCTACGTCAACCTCGGCAACGCCACCGGCATCCAGCTCTACGCCAGCCGGACCGGCCTGATCATCACGTACCTCACCTTCTCGCTGCCGTTCTCGATCTGGATGCTGGTCGGCTACTTCGACTCCATCCCGCGCGGGCTCGACGAGGCCGCGCAGGTCGACGGCGCCGGGCCGCTGCGCACCCTGTTCCAGGTGGTGCTGCCGGCGGCGGTGCCCGGCGTGGTCGCGGTGACCGTGTACGCGTTCATGACCGCCTGGGGCGAGGTGCTGTTCGCCTCGGTGATGACCAGCGAGGAGAGCCGCACCCTGGCGGTCGGCCTGCAGGGCTACTCCACCCAGTTCAACGTCTACTGGAATCAGGTGATGGCGGCCTCGCTGGTGGTCAGCGTCCCGGTCGTCGCCGGCTTCCTGGCGTTGCAGCGCTACTTCGTCGCCGGCCTCACCGCCGGCGCGGTCAAGTGAGATGCTTCTATAGCTGTCAAGTGGTGCTGGTGGCTGAATGGGCGCCGTTCAGGGTCCGGAAGAGTTGCCGGCTGATGTAGCGCTTGAGGCTG
>NZ_JBIDDA010000012.1:0-184194 GCF_043204915.1 Micromonospora sp. NPDC047670 | reverse complement strand
CGACTTGCATGTGTTAAGCACGCCGCCAGCGTTCGTCCTGAGCCAGGATCAAACTCTCCAACAAAAACTTGTTGAAAAACTGTCCCGACAACAAAAGTGTTGCCAAAGGAATCCAAACCAACAAACCACAAACCATGGCCTGCCAGTCCGGGGTATAAATCAAATTGGCACTGGCTTATCAAGCACCCTGTTGAGTTCTCAAAGAACAACCACACACCAGTCGAGCGTCCCACACTGTGGGATCCCGCTTGGGGCAACTCCTCTACCTTACTCGGTCCGCCTCCCCTGTCAACCTCGCATCCGAGGTGATCATGATGAGGCGTTCCAGATCCACGAGGACGCACGCCGTATGACGGCGGTCGTTGCTGTCGTGGGAAACCGCAGACCGGCCGATCGCCGCTGTGCGGCTCTCCGCCCGGCTCCTGCCGGCTTCAGAACTCTACCCGGTCGGCCTCGCGATCGCAACCCCGTGTTGGAGTGTCCTCGCACCGCCCGGTCCTCAGTCTCGGTCGGCGTCTCCGCCACGAGCCTGGCGCCCGCTCTCGGCCGATTTGTCCGGCCTCCCGCGTGCAGAGAGAAAGTTACGCGGACCGCCCCGAGAAGGCAAATCGGCACCCGTCGCTGCCCGCCCTCCGCCGGCGTACGGTGGTCGCGTACTCGTGATGGCGACACACGGTCCGAACGCGGCTCCGGCGTGCCAGAGTGTCTGGCATGGATGACCTCCCCCGCCCCGGGCCGGCGGTACTCGCCGAGGACGCGCTGCTCGGGCTGCTGCTGCCGTTCTGGCAGTTGGTCATCGGCGCCTTCGTGCTCTTCGTCGTCCTGGTCTCGGTGGCGCGGCTGGCGCGGCGGGGGCGATCCCGGATGACGACCGCCCTCCTGGTCACGGCCGCCGCGATCGCCGGCTTCGCCGTGGTGGGCGTACTCCTGCAGGAGTGAGGACTACAGGCGCCGGTTCGCCAGGCTCGGCAGCTCCGCCCGAATGGTCCGGAGCCGGTCGAGGTCGAGGTCGGCGACGGCCAGGCCCGGGCCGTCGGGCACCTGGGTGAGCACCGTCCCCCAGGGGTCGATCACCATGCTCCGCCCGAAGCAGGTCCGGCCCGGCTCGTGGTCGCCGGTCTGCCCCGCCGCGGCGACGAAGCACTGGTTCTCGATCGCCCGCGCCCGGAGCAGCACCTCCCAGTGGTCCCGCCCGGTGTGCAGCATGAAGGCCGCCGGCACCACCAGCAGGTGGGCGCCGCCCTCGGTGGCGAGCTGCCGGTACAGCTCCGGGAAGCGCAGGTCGTAGCAGATCGACAACCCGACGCGGAGCCCTTCGACGTCGACGACCACCGGCTGGTCGCCCGGCGCGACGGTGGCCGACTCCAGATAGGAGACCCGGCCGGGGATTTCCACGTCGTACAGGTGGATCTTGCGATACGTGGCGGCCAGCGACCCGGAGCGGTCGAAGACCAGGGTGGTGTTCCAGGTGCGGGACGGGTCCGGCCCGCGCTCGTGAACCGATCCGGCGAGAACCCAGATGCCCAGCCGGCGCGCGACGGCGGCGAAGAACTGCCCCACCTCGCCGTCCACCGGCTCCGGCTCGGGCAGGCCGGCGGCGGGGCCGAGGTAGTCGACGTACTCCGGCAGGAGGGCGAGGTCCGCGCCGGCCCCGGCCGCCCGCTCCAGCAGGGCTTCAGCGGCCGCGAGGTTCGCCTTACGGTCGTCCCGGGCGTTCAGCTGGCAGACGGCGACGCGCATGGGGATCAGCGTACGACCGGAACGGGCCACGACGACAGCGGCAGAGGTGGAGCGGTCCCGCCTCCGCTGCCGTCACGGGGCGCACCGACCCCCGACACGCGACCGCGCCCGACCTGGAACGGACGGGCGCGGTCGCGTGGTGGATCAGGCCGACTTCTCCTCGCGGTCCCGCCGGGCGCGCCGGCCGGTGAACTCTCGCGGCACGATCGTCGGGTTGACGTTCTCCAGGACCACCTCGCGGGTGATCAGGACCCGCGCGGCGTCGGGATTGCTCGGCACCTCGTACATCACGGAGAGCAGGACCTCCTCCATGATCGCGCGCAGGCCGCGGGCGCCCGTGCCCCGCAGCATCGCCTGGTCGGCGATCGCCTCCAGCGCCGGCGGCTCGAACTCCAGCTCGACGCCGTCGAGCTCGAAGAGGCGCTGGTACTGCCGGACGAGGGCGTTGCGCGGCTCGGTGAGGATGCGCACCAGTGCGGTGCGGTCGAGGCTGCGCACGTTCGTGATCACGGGGAGCCGGCCGATGAACTCGGGGATCAGCCCGAACTTCAGCATGTCCTCCGGCATGACCTGGCTGAAGATGTCGTCGGTCGACCGCTCGCTGACCGACCGGAGCCGGGCGCCGAAGCCGGTGCCGCCGTGGCCCGTGCGGGCCTCGATGATCTGGTCGAGCCCGGCGAAGGCGCCACCGCAGATGAACAGCACGTTGGTGGTGTCGATCTGGATGAACTCCTGGTGCGGGTGCTTACGCCCGCCCTGCGGCGGCACGTTGGCCACCGTGCCTTCGAGCATCTTGAGCAGCGCCTGCTGGACGCCCTCGCCCGAGACGTCCCGGGTGATCGACGGATTTTCCGACTTGCGGGCGATCTTGTCGACCTCGTCGATGTAGATGATGCCGGTCTCGGCGCGCTTGATGTCGTAGTCGGCGGCCTGGATCAGCTTGAGGAGGATGTTCTCCACGTCCTCGCCGACGTAGCCCGCCTCGGTCAGCGCGGTGGCGTCGGCGATGGCGAACGGCACGTTCAGCATCCGCGCCAGGGTCTGCGCCAGGTGGGTCTTGCCGCACCCCGTCGGACCCAGCAGCAGGATGTTGGACTTGGCCAGCTCGACGGCGTCGCCGCCGGAACCCGGGGCGCCGGCCGCCTCGGCCTGGATCCGCTTGTAGTGGTTGTAGACCGCGACGGCGAGCGCCTTCTTGGCCTGGTCCTGCCCGACGACGTAGTTGTCGAGGAACTGGCAGATCTCCATCGGCTTGGGAAGCTCTTCCCACTTCACCTCGCCGGACTCGGCCAGCTCCTCCTCGATGATCTCGTTACAGAGATCGATGCACTCGTCGCAGATGTAGACCCCTGGGCCCGCGATGAGCTTCTTGACCTGCTTCTGCGACTTGCCGCAGAAGGAGCATTTCAGTAGGTCGCCGCCGTCACCGATCCGTGCCACCTACGTTCTCCCTGCACTCATCGGCCGGAGACCCGGCCCTGACCTGCGGACGGTACGCCGCCCGCCTCGTTCACCCCTGCCGGAGGACCGGCGGAGCGGTACAGACCCGACGTTACCCGCTGGCGGAGGTTTCTCCGACCCCCAAAACGGGTGTGTCAGACGGTCGGCCGGGAGCGGACTCCCGGCCGACCTCGACGCGAACTGCTCAGCTGGCGGCGTTGGCCGCCAGCAGACCCTTCTTGCGGCTGGTGAGGATGGTGTCCACCAGCCCGTACTCCCGGGACTCCTCGGCCGTCATGATCTTGTCACGGTCGATGTCCTTGCGAACCTTGTCGATCGGCTGGTTGCAGTGCCGGGAGAGCATCTCCTCGAGCTGGGTCCGCATCCGCAGGATCTCCCGGGCCTGGATCTCGATGTCCGAGCCCTGCCCGTAGCCACCCTCGGTGGCCGGCTGGTGGATGATGATCCGCGAGTTCGGCAGCGCCATGCGCTTGCCCGGGGTGCCGGCGGCCAGCAGGACGGCCGCGGCGCTCGCGGCCTGACCCAGGCAGACCGTCTGGATGTCCGGCCGGACGTACTGCATGGTGTCGTAGATCGCCGTCATGGCGGTGAACGACCCACCCGGCGAGTTGATGTACATGATGATGTCGCGGTCCGGGTCGGTGCCCTCGAGCGTCAGCAGCTGCGCCATCACGTCGTTGGCCGACGCGTCGTCGACCTGGACGCCGAGGAAGATGATCCGGTCCTCGAAGAGCTTGTTGTAGGGGTTGGACTCCTTGACCCCGTACGACGTGCGCTCGACGAACGACGGCAGGACGTAGCGGTTGTGCACGGCCGCGAACTGCGGCGGCAGGCTCAGGTCGGTCATCGTCAGCTCCTCAGCTCAGGGTCCCGGCGCCTTCCGGAACCTGCGTGGCTCCGGTGATCACCTTGTCGATGAAGCCGTAGTCCATGGCCTCCTGGGCGGTGAACCAACGGTCGCGGTCGGAATCGGCCTCGATCTGCGCCTGGCTCTGCCCGGTGTGGAAGGCGACCCGCTCCTGGAACATCCGCTTGGTGTAGAGCATCTGCTCCGCCTGGATGGCGATGTCGGACGCCGTGCCACCCATGCCGCCCGACGGCTGGTGCATCATGATCCGCGCGTGCGGCAGGGCGTAGCGCTTGCCCTTGGTGCCGGCGCAGAGCAGCAGCTGGCCCATCGAGGCCGCCATGCCCATCGCCACGGTCGACACGTCGTTGTCGATGAACTGCATCGTGTCGTAGATCGCCATGCCGGAGTAGACCGAGCCACCCGGCGAGTTGATCCACAGGTTGATGTCGCGGTCCGGGTCCTCCGCGGCGAGCAGCAGGAGCTGCGCGCAGATGCGGTTGGCGACCTGGTCGGTCACCTCGCTGCCCAGGAAGATGATCCGCTCCTTGAGCAACCGGTTGTAGACCGAGTCATCGAGGTTGCCAATGTTGTCGCCACCGCGGGCCTCGATCGCCCGGAGCGGCATCGCTTGCATGTGCATGTCGGTCATGGCAGCCCTTCGCTCTCCGTACCGTCCTACCCGACACTAACCGCTCAGCCGGGCGGCAGAGTCCCGGTCCGGGCAGTGTTCGCTGACAGCGCAGCCCTGGAGACGTACCCGGAAAAGGGATCGGGCCGCCGTCCACCGCGAGCGGCGGACGGCGGCCTCACCCGACGATCAGTGCTCGTGGTTGTGCTCGGCCTCGTTCGCGGCGCGCAGGGCGTCGAGGGTCACCTCGTTGCCGGCCGAGTCCTTGATCTTGATGCGCTCCATGACCGACGCCAGGGCCTTGCCGCGCCGCACGTCGCCGAAGACGGCGCCGGCCGCGCCGGAGCGGACCAGCTGGTCGTAGTACTGCTGCGGAGCCATCCCGGCGCGCTGCGCCCGGTGGACGATCTCGTGGCCGAACTCGTCGTCGCTGACCTGGACGTCCTCGGCGTCGGCGAGGGTGTCCAGCAGCAGCTGGATCTTGACGCCCTCGGTCGCCGCCTCGGTCAGCTCGGCGTCGATCTGCTCCTCGGTCTTCTCCTCGGCGGCGAGGTATTCCTCCAGGGAGGCCCCGATGCGCTCGAGCTGGTCGACCATCGCCTGCTTGCGGCTCTCGACCTCCTCGCGGACGACGCCCTCCGGCGCCGGCACCTCGGCGGCCGCGACGAGCTGCTCCAGGGCCTTGTCGCGGGCGGCGTAGATCTGCTCGACCCGCTTGCCCCGGGTGACCCGCTCGCGCAGGTCGCCGCGCAGCTCCTCGATGGTGTCGAACTCGCTCGCCATCTGGGCGAAGTCGTCGTCCAGCTCCGGCAGCTCCTTCTCCTTGACCGTGCGGACGGTCACCGCCACCTCGGCGTCCCGGCCGGCGAAGTCGCCGCCGACGAGCTGGGTGGTGAAGGTGGTGCTCTCGCCGGCCGCCAGGCCGACGACGGCCTCGTCCAGGCCCGGGAGGAGCTGCTTGCTGCCGACCTCGTGGGAGATGTTGCTCGCCTGGCCGCCCGGCACGTCCTCGCCGTCGACGGTCGCGTTCAGGTCGATCTGGACGTAGTCGCCCTCCTGGGCGGCCCGCTCGACGGTCTTCAGGGTGGCGAACCGCTCGCGCAGGCTCTTCACCTGCTCGTCGATCTCGCTGTCGTCGATCTGCAACTCGTCGACGGTCACCTCGATGGTGGCCGGATCCGGCAGGGTGATCTCCGGGCGGACGTCGACCTCGGCGGTGAAGTTGAGCGAGTCACCGTCGTTGAACTCGGTGATCTCGACCTCGGGACGGCCGAGCGTCTTCAGGTCGTGCTCGCGGACCGCGGCGAGGATGTTCTGCGGGATGGCCTCCTGGACCGCCTCGTTGAGGACGGTGCCCCGGCCGACCCGCTGGTCGATCACGGCGGCCGGAACCTTGCCCTTGCGGAAGCCGGGAACCTGGACCTGCTGCCCGATCTCCCGGTACGCCTTCTTGAGGCTCGGCTCGAGCTCGACGAACGGCACCTCGATGGCGAGCCGCACGCGCGTCGGGCTCAGAGTCTCGACGGTGCTCTTCACAGGCGTACTCCTTGACGGATCTCGTTTTGAGTCTGGGCGCAATTAGCCCATCGAGTGTAGGCGAGCCGGCCGGGCGCACCGGCAGCGGCCGGGGACCGCACGGAGGGCGACCCCGGCGACCGGCCGCGGACGACAGTCGGGGTGGCGGGATTTGAACCCACGGCCCCTCGCTCCCAAAGCGAGTGCGCTACCAAGCTGCGCCACACCCCGTGGCGACGAGCAGTCTATGCGGTCGCGCCCCGCGTGACGTGCCGGGGCGTCACCCAACGCGCCGAACGGGGACCAACCGGACACGGAGCCCTCCACCCACCCGCCCCCGCACTCGCCGCCCCCCGCCCTGCGGGCGACCCACCGCTAGCCGCCCGCGCCGAGGGCTGGAGGTCGCAACTTCCGGGAAAGAGTGGCCTCCTGGGCGACGGGAGGGGACTGTTTCCCGCAAGGTGCGCGGATCTTGGGGTCGACCGGCACGGGATACGGCTGAGCGCGCGGCGCGGGCATTGGGTACGCTGTCGGCGCATCCCGCAGCGTCGGGGTGCGCCGCGGGCGTAGCTCAATGGCAGAGCTTCAGTCTTCCAAACTGACGGTGCGGGTTCGATTCCCGTCGCCCGCTCCAACGGCCTCCGGCCCAGGTCACAGGACGCATCCCCCGACCCTGCGCCGGTCGGCCACTTCCCCGCTCCGATCTTGCGGGCGATCCGTGCGCCACTAGCTGCTCTGAGGGCCCCTACGACGGGCCCGCCGGGCCATCCGCCGGTCCATCGCCGAGGCGGAGTTGATCGAATGGCGCGGTCGCGGGCTCATCGAGGCGCAGGATCGTCTCCTCGATCTCAGCGTTCCGCCCGTTGGCGAAGGACGTCTCCGTGCCTGTGATCGCGAAACCCGCTCTCCGCAGCACCTTCAGCGATCCCACGTTGTCGCTCGCGACGCGGGCGAACATGGGCCGGACGTGAACCGATTCCAAGAGGAGGGCCAGCGCTCGGGAAGCGATGCGCTGTCCCCAGAACGACCTGTCGATCCAGTAGGTAACCTCGGTGTCGCCGTCGATCACGAAGCTGGCGATGCTGCCGACGAGCCGTCCACCGAGCGTGATAACGCGGTTTGTGGCGTCGGGTGATGCCCTGATCTTCGCCATGTGAGCATCGAAAGCGGAGCGATCATCGGGATCCTCGGCGGTGAAGGCCGCCATCCGGACCGACTCGGGATCCCGCATCTGTTCGAACAGCGCGTCGAGGTCGGAGTCGTCGATCGGTCGCAGCGCTACCTCAGGCTCAGCCACAAGCGCCCCCAGCTTGATCCGGCATCCATCGGTGGGGAAACATACCGACAGCATCCGACAGTCTGTGGCGATCCCACGTCCGCATCTGTCGCCGATGACGCGCTCGGCCGACGTGGGGTGGACGACCGAGCGCTGTGGATCAGCTGGTCGGCGAGGAAAGAGCGGCCCGGGCGACAAGGAACTTCGGGGCCATCTCGCAGTAGCTGTCGGTGATCAGTTCGGCGATCTCGGTCCAGTCGGTGTGGTCACCGAGGACGGCGCCGGCAACGTTACGGCCCCACTCGGCACGGAAGAACGGGAAGCCGTTGGCGGTCAGGCCGAGCAGGTCGTTGGCGGGCACGCGAAACGTCATCAGGATCAGCGCCCCGCCGGCGACCAGATGTCGGGGGTACGCCGAGTGACGTTCCTGTCGCGGCGTGTAGACGTGGGCGAACGTCCGCGTGCGGATCCGCCAACGGACGCCGATCCAGGCCGGCTCCTCGCACGCCTCGGGCAGCCGTCGGCAGATCGGCCGCAGCTCATCCAGGATCTCCGGTGGTACGTCGCCGGGGCCGGACACAGGCCGACAGTAACGGGTCGTCAACGAACTGCGCGCGCCGGTCGCTCGCCGCCGGCGGTCAGGCAAGTAGCGCCCGGAGCTGCCCTGTCCCGTCCAGCACCTCGGCGCGGTGCCTGCCGTCCGTGATCCACGCCGGCAAGCGCTCAACCAGGGTCTGGCTTCCCATGTGCCGGCCGCGTTCCCGCAACCGAGCGGACACGTACGCCTCCAGCAGGTTCACGTGCTCTGCGTTGTACGCCCAGAGCACACGCCCACGGCACCGGGTCGACAACCAGAGCGGCAGGCCGAAGTAGGGGTCGTTCGGGCCCGAGAACCCAGGGAAGGCGCGCGCGTCGTTCGCGAGGCGAGGAGCTTCCCAGAGGTCGGTGTACGCGCACCCGAGACAACTGAGCCGACGACGCAGCCAGACATCGTGCCGAGCACCGTCGGCCAGCGTCAGGGCGAGATCGTCGCCGGTGCGGGTGCTGCGTACGATGCGGGGCCGGGCATCCCCTCGTCCCGCGGAGGTATCGGCAGATGGCAGGCCAGCACGAGGGGTACGCCCTCGGCGTCGACCTCGGCACGTCCCACACCGTCGCCGTGCTGCGCCGGCCGGACGGGCACACCCGTCCCCTGCTGGTGGACGGGCAGCCGATCATCCCCTCCGGCGTGTACGCCGACGCGGACGGGCTGCTGCACGCCGGTCGGGACGCCCAGCGGCTGGCCCGCACCGATCCGGGCCGGTACGAGCCGAACCCGAAGCGGCGCATCGACGAGCCCTCGGTGGCGCTGGGCGACCGCCGGTACCCGCCGGCAGAACTGCTGGCCGCGACGCTGCACGCGGTGGCCCGGGCGGCCGTCGAGGCGGTCGGCTTCCTGCCCCCGGCGGTGCTCACCTGCCCGGCGACGTGGGACGCGGCCCGACGCCAGGTGCTCGCCGACGCCCTGGCCGTCGCCGGGTGGCCGTCGGCGGCCGAGCACACCCTCTCCGGCCCCACGCCGCCGGGCACCAGGCTGCTGCGGGAACCGGTGGCGGCGGCCCGCTACTACGCCCAGGTGCTGCGCCGGCCGGTGCCGGTCGGCGCGGCCATCGCGGTGTTCGACTTCGGCGCCGGCACGCTCGACGTCGCCGTGCTGCGCAACGAGGGCGCCGACCCGTGGGGTGACTCGGGGTTCACGGTCGTCGCCGCGGGGGGCGCCGACGACCTCGGCGGGCTGGACGTCGACGCGGCCCTGCTGGGCCGGCTGGGCGAGCTGGTCGCCGGCGACCACCCGGCGCAGTGGCAGCGGCTGAACCGGCCGACGTCCGCGACGCGGTGGCGGGAGCGGCACGAGCTGTGGGAGAACGTCCGGGGCGCGAAGGAGATGCTGTCCCGCGTCACGGCCGCGCCGGTCGCCGTGCCGGGGGTGGAGGCTGCCGTCACGCTCACCCGCGAGGACCTGGAGCGGGTGGCCGCGCCGCTGCTCGGCCGGGCCGTGGCGGTGACCCGGGACGTGATCGGGGCGGCCGGCCTCGACCCGCAGCAGCTCGCCGGTCTGTTCCTGGTCGGTGGCGCCACCCGGATGCCGATGGTGGCCCGGCTGCTGCACGCCGAGTTGGGCGTGGCCCCGACCGTGCTGGAGCAGCCGGAGCTGCCCGTGGCCGAGGGGGCGCTGACCGACCTGCCGCTGCCCCGGCGGGCCCGCACCGCCGCCTTCGCCGCGCCCGCCTTCGCCGCGCCGGAGCAGGCCGGACCCGCCGCGTCCCCGCCGGCCGCCGCCGCACCGCCGCAGCCGGGACCGGCCGCGGCGCTCCAGCCCGGATCCGCCGTGCCGGCGCAGCCCGAGCCCGCCGGCCCGGTGGGGCCCACGCCGACCGTCGCGGCCGGGCCGGAGGGCGTCACGCCGGCCCTGCCCGCGGGACTGGCGCCGACCCTGCTCGCGGGTGCGGCGGCCACGCCGACCGTGCCCGCCGCACCGCCGCCGGCCGCGCCGTACGGACCACCGGCCGCCGCGCCCGCGCGACCCGGGCCCGGCGCCACGCCGGCCGAGGGCCAGGCGCCGTCCGGGCCGCCGGGCGCCGCGCCCGCCGGTCAGGGCGGCCAGCCGCCGGGCGTACCCGCGCCGCCCCATCCCGGAGGGTGGGCACCCCCGGCGACCGGGCCCGCCGGGGCGGGCGGGGCACCGGCGGGGTGGCCGGGCGTACCGGTCTCCGGCACGCCGGTGTCGCCGCCGGCCGGCGGCAGCCGGACCGGGTCGGCGCTCCCCCGCCGCAGGGCGCTGTGGATCACGGTCGGCGCCGTCGCCGCCCTCGCGGGCGTGGTGACCGCGGCGGTGCTGTACCTGACGCGGGACCGCTACCCCGCCCTGGAGTTCCGGACCTCCTTCGGCGAACCGACGCGGGTGGCCGCCGGCGCGGAGCGGCCGGCGGCGATGTTCACCGCGCTGCTCGGCGACCGGGCGTACCTCGCGCACCCGCTCGACGACGGGCGGCTGGAGGTGGTGGCGGTCGACGCCGACACCGGCAGGGTGAAGTGGCGAAGGCAGACGACGGTCTCCGCCGAGCGCTGGAAGGGCATCGTCGCGCTGCCCGACCGGGTCGCGCTCTTCGCCGACGCCATCGGCGACGACACCCCCCGGGACCTCGTGCTGCTCGACGGCCGCTCCGGCGAGCAACGGTGGCACCGGCCGATCCGGGGCGACGACGACGTCCTCTTCGGCGAGGACGTCGCGGTGCTGGTCGACCGGGGCGGCAAGCGGCTGGTCGGGCTGCGCCTGAGCGACGGCGGGGAGACCTGGGCGCGGGACAGCCCGCGCGACGAGTACGGCGGCGCCCGCACCAGCGTCCACCCGGTCACCACGGACGAGGCGCTGGGCGGCCCGGCCTTCGTCGACGGCTCCCCTCGTGACCCGTGGCGGGGCGAGGTCCGCCGGATCGTGCAGGTGGGCGCGGACCGTTCCGTCCGGGTACTCGACATGGGCAGCGGCCGCATCGTGCACAGCCGCGCCGGCGTGGCCGACCAGGACGACCTGGTGGTGGCGCACGAGGACCGCCTCTACGTCGCCCGCGACGAGGCCAACTACCAGCTGCTCGCGTACGAGCTGACGACCGACGCCCAGCCGAGGGTGCTGCACACCGCGGCGGACGACCGGAAGCGGCCGGAGGCGCTGGTGCCCTGCGGCGAGCACCGGGCGTGCCTGCTGGAGTCCACCGGCGGCGCGGACGAGAGCACCGAGGTGGTGACGGCGACGGAGAAGAGGGTGGCCCACTGGCCGGCGCCGGGGGCGACCAGGCTGGTGCCGCTCGGCGAGCACCTGCTCGTCCGGCGTATCTCCCCGGAGTCGGTCAGCACGCTGTTCGACCCCGACGGTCGCGCCGTGCTGCGGGACCGGCGCGGGGTGGCGGTCCGGCTCGACGCGGGCAACCTGCTGGTCTTCGCCGACCCGCCGAGCCCGGTCGAGGACGACCGCAGCGTCGCCGGGGTCGCGGCCGGCTCCGGCGCCGTCGCCGAGATGGGCCAGCTGGCGGACGTTCGCAGCGAGACGTGTTCGTGGAACACCAGCGTCATCGCCTGCGGCGCCGGGAAGGACTTCGTGCTCTACCGGTTCGCCGACGGTTAGCGGATCCCGGACAGTAATTTAGATCGATCAATGTAACCGATAATCTCCTCTCAACGGCGCCGCCCCGCGCTCCCGGTCACGAGCCGGCGCGGGGCCGACAGGAGGAGGACCGGCATGACACTTCCCCGTACCCGGCGGTGGCGGGCCCGCGCGGTGGGCGCACTCGCCCTCGCCGCCACGCTCGTCGCCACGACCGGCGCCCCGGCCACCGCGGCCCCCGGCGGCACGGTCCTGCACGCCGACGACCCGGCCGCCGTGACGGACGGCTACGTCGTGGTGCTCAGGGACGACAGCGTGGGCCGGCGCGCCGGCGACCGGCAGGCCGCGGTCCGCGGCGTCGCCGAGCGGCTGGCCGACCGCCACGGCGCCTCCCTCGGCCGCGTCTACGGCCACGCGCTCACCGGCTTCGAGGCGCGCCTGTCGGAGCGGGCGGCCCGTCGGCTCGCCGCCGACCCGGCCGTGGCGTACGTGGAGCGCGACCGGGTAGTCACCCTCGTCGGGCCGGGCGTCCAGCTCAACCCGCCGTCCTGGGGCCTGGACCGGATCGACCAGCGCGGCCTCCCGCTCGACGGCCGGTACGCCTACCCGAACACCGCGCACAACGTGCACGCGTACGTCATCGACACGGGCCTGCGGCGCACCCACGGCGACTTCGGCGGCCGGGCCGGCGTGGGGGTCGACCTCGTCGACGGCGGCCCGGCGGACGACTGCAACGGCCACGGCACCCACCTGGCCGGCACGATCGGCGGCACCCGGCACGGGGTGGCCAAGGAGGTCCAGTTGCGCCCGGTGCGGGTGCTCAACTGCTCCGGCAGCGGCACCATCTCCCAGGTGATCGCGGGGGTGGACTGGGTGACCGCGAACGCCGTCCGGCCGGCGGTGGCGCTGCTGGCGCTCGGCGGCGGGGCCAGCACCGCCCTGGACGCCGCGGTGAACCGGTCGATCGCGTCCGGCGTCACCTACGCGGTCACGGCCGGCAGTTCGAACGCCAACGCCTGCAACTACTCCCCCGCCCGGGTGCCGGCGGCGCTCACCGTGGCCGGCACCACCGCCACCGACGCCCGGATGCCGAGCGGCAACCACGGCAGCTGCCTGGACCTGTACGCACCCGGCGCCAACATCACCTCCACCTGGCACACCAGCGACACGGCGGTGACGATCCTGAGCGGCGGGTCGATGGCCGCCGCGCACGTCGCCGGGTGCGCCGCGCTCGCCCTCTCGGCCAATCCCACCTGGAGTCCGGCCCAGGTGGCGGCCCACCTGACCGGCAGGGCGACCACCGGAGTGGTCACCGGCGTGGTCGCCGGCACGCCGAACCGCCTGCTCTACTGCGGCCCCTGATCCCACCCGGCACCGGCCGCCCCGCGCCCTCCGCGCGGCCCGTCGACCGGCGGGCCGCGCGCCATCCCCGGCCCGTCGACCGGCGGACGGACACGGCCGCCCCGCGCCCCGCGGACGTGAAGCGGCATCGACATCCGTCGACCGTTGCCCCCGGCGCTCGTAGCGATTACCGTCGATACCGGTGACGATCGACTACGTGGTCATCGGCGGGGGCATCGCGGGCGCCAGCGCCGGACACCACCTCGCCGCGTACGGCAGCGTGCTGCTGGCCGAGATGGAGCGCGTCCCCGGCCAGCACTCCACCGGCCGCTCGGCCGCCCTGTTCTCCGAGTACTACGGCGGGCCGGCGGTGCGCGCGCTGACCCGCGCCAGCCGGGGCTTCCTCACCGCGCCGCCGCCGGGGTTCGCCGACCACCCGCTGCTCACCCCGCGCGGCGTGCTGACCCTCTGCCCGCCCGGCGGCGAGGACGAGTTCGACGCGGCGCTGCGCGACGGGGCCGACGTCGACCCGCCGGCCCGCGAGATCGACCTCGCCGACCTGCCCCGGTACTGCCCCGTCGTGCGGCCCGGCTGGTGCCGACGGGCGATGGTCAAGCCCGCCGCCCGGGACCTCGACGTCGCCGCGCTGCACCAGGGCTACCTCCGGGGGATCCGCGCGGCCGGCGGGCGGGTGGTCTGCGACGCCCGGGTGCGCCGGTTGCGGCGGACCGCCGGGGCGTGGCGGGTCACCACCGACGCCGGCGAGTTCACCGCCCGGGTCGTCGTCAACGCGGCGGGCGCCTGGGCCGACGAACTCGCCGTCGCGGCCGGCGTACGGCCGGTGGGGCTGACCCCACTGCGGCGCACCGCCTTCCTGGTGGACGCGCCGGCCGGCGTGCCGGCGACACGGTGGCCCATGGTCGCCGACGTGGCCGGCACCTTCTACTTCAAGCCGGAGTCCGGCCGCCTGCTGGTGTCCCCGTCCGACGCCACCCCGGCTCCGCCCGGGGACGCCCGCCCCGACGACCTCGACGTGGCGATCGGCGCCGAACGGGTGCAGGAGGCCACCACGCTGTCCTTCCGCCGGGTCCACCGGGCCTGGGCCGGTCTGCGGACCGCCGCCCCCGACGACGTGCCGGTGATCGGCCCGGCGACGGACGCGCCGGACTTCCTCTGGCTGGCCGGGCTCAGCGGCTACGGCGTCCAGACGGCACCCGCGTCCGGCGCGCTGCTCGCCGCGCTGGCGGCCGGCGCCCCGCCCCCCGTCGACCCCGCGCCGTACTCACCCGCCCGCCTCGCCTGACCCCCGGCCGGGCGACCGCCAGCCGGGGCCCAGCCCGACGAGCGGGCGGACGCCGACCGGGCGGCCGTCGGCCCGGCCGCTGCCCGACGAGCGCGCGGACACCGACCGGGCGGCCGTCAGCCGGGGCGCTGGCCGACGAGCGAGCGCCGGGGCAGCATCGTCCACGCCGAGATGCCCGCCGACACCAGCGCCGCGACCAGCATCACCTGGAAGACCGCCGGGTAGCCGGCCGCGCTGGCGACGAGGCCGGCCAGCGGCGCCCCGCCCACCAGGCCGATGTCCCAGAACGAGGTGAACGCGCCGAGCGCCGCCCCCTGGTGCGCCGGGTCGGTGCGGTTGATCACCAGCAGGGCCAACGCCGGGAAGAGCAGGGAGAGCCCGGCGCCGATCACCAGCCCTCCGACGACCGCGACCAGCAGGTTCGGCGCGACCGCCACCAGGAGCAGCCCCACCGCCTCCACCAGGGCCGAGCCGACGGCCACCCGGCCGGCGCCGAGCTTGTCGGGCAGCCCGCCCACGAACAGCCGGACCCCGACGTAGGTGAAGCCGAACGCGTTGAACGCGGCGATGCCGTTCTCGATGCCCCGGTCGGCCAGGTGCAGGGCGACGAACGCGGCCAGCGCGGCGTAGCCGAAGCCGGCCAGGGAGAGCGCGACGCCCGGTGCCACCGCGCTGCGCGGCAGGATGCCGGCCCGGCCCTTCGGCGTCGGCTGCGCCGGCCGCGGGCGGGCGGCGACGAGCGCGGCCCCGGCGGCCGCCGTCAGGATCGCGAAGAGCCACACGGCGGGGTACCCGCCCGAGGTGCGCAGCAGCACCGCCCCGAGCAGCGCGCCGAGCGTGATGCCCAGCCACATGTGGATGCCGTACAGGCCGACGACGCGGCCCCGCCGGTCGGCTGGCGCCAGGGCCACCAGCCAGGCGGCGCCGGCGGTGTAGACGGCCGCCTCGCCCACGCCGTGCAGGATCCGGACGCCGACCAGCACCGCGACGTTGTCGGCCACCAGGTAGGCCGCGCCGGCGGCCGCGCAGACCGCCGCCCCGGCGAGCATCACCGTCCGGTACCCGTGCCGGTCGCCGAGCCGACCCGCGATGGGCCGCGCGATCACGGCGGAGACCGCGATCGCGGCGATCACCACGCCCACCTCGACCCGGTTGCCGTCGAGCTCGTCGAGGACGTAGAAGGGCAGCACGGCCAGGGACGCGCCCACGCCGAGCAGGCACAGGAAGATGGCGCCGAAGAGCGGCACGATGGGCCGGTAGAACGAGAGTTTCCCGCCGGTCGTGGTCATGCGGCGACGCTCCTAGGCCGGTACGACGTGGAAGAAGTGGGTCGGCAGGTGCACGGCCAGGCCCTCGTGGATCTCGGCGCAGACGGCCGGGCCGTCGGTGGCGAAGGTGCCCGGCGGCGGGGTGCCGACGCGGATCGCGGAGCGGCCGGCGTCCAGCAGGCGCGCCGCCATCGCGAAGTCGCCCACCACCGCCTCGCCCGGCGCCACCATCCGGGTACGACTGATCAGGACGCCGTTGCGGTGCAGGTCCGCCAGGAGCGCGTCGCGCCCGAGCAGGTGGGTGTAGTAGTCCCTCGGGTTCACGATCATCGCGTGTGGGGTGGCGCCGGTCTGCTCGATCTCGTCGCAGGCGGCGAGCAGGCCGGTCAGCCAGTCGTGCCGGTACGGCAGCCGCCCGATCTCCGGGTGCCGCAGCAGGCCGTGCTCGCCGATGGTCAGCGCCTGGTTCTCCGCCGTGGCGAGGCGGACCAGCAGCCGGTAGTCGATGAAGACGGCCAGCCCCTCCGGGTCGTCGGCGAGTTCCTCGGGGATGCGCACCCAGGCCCGGATCGGGTGCACGCCGGCCGTGGCGGTGCCGAACCGGAAGGCCGCCTCGCGGCGCAGGCCCGACTCGCGCACCGCGGCGGCCTCCCCGGCGTCGGGCCGGCCCTCGCACCAGAACCGCACCGGCTCCATCCCGACGGACCGCTTGCGGAACAGGTTGCGGACGGTCACCCGGGGGCGTTCCTTGGTCGGCTGGAAGGCGTCCGTGATGGTGTAGTCGAAGCGCACCTCGGCGCCGGCGGGGTCGGCGGCGTACGCGCGGGCGAACTCCTCGCCGGGCGACAGGGTCGCCGACGCGGTCACGGGCGGCGCGGCGGTGGTGGTCATGAGTCCTCCCCGATGGAGATGGCGTGCCGGATCAGCCGCTGGTAGAAGGGCTGGTGGTGGTCGTGGTACGACCGCAGGGTGTCGTTGTTCTCGACGGTCACCGCGAAGGACTTGGCGACCGGCGAGAAGCCCGAGGTGCGCTCGACGTCGAGGTGCCACTTGCGGGTACGCCGCCACTCGGCGCGCTCCCCCGGCGCCCAGTTCAGCGCCTCCGGCCGGAACGGCAGCCCCACGGCGGCGCACCAGGCCGCCACCGTGTCCCCCGGGCGGCGCAGCAGGTCCTCGGCCCGGATCACCACCGGCGGCCGGCGCGCGGTCCGGCGGACCAGGTCGAACAGCTCCCACTGGTGCTCGAAGCCGATCTCTGGGCAGGTCACCGTGGGCTTGATCGCGTAGTGCGAGCTGATCGTGCGGGCCGGCTCCCGGACGATGAAGGTGTGCGTGACGTCGGCGATCGCCTCGGGATCGTCGAACAGGTGCCGGTACCGGTATTCCAGGGTGTCCTTGACGAAGACCGTCCGGTCCCGGCCCAGCGCGTTCAGGTGCGCGACGACGTCGGCCGGGTCGGTCACGGTGACGGTGCCGCCGTCGGCGGTGGGCAGGTCGACGTGCCCCTCGTCGACGAGGGTGACCAGCGGCTCGTGGACGACCGTCACGTCACCCCGGGCGATCATCATGCGCAGGAACGCGGTGGAGAGCGCGCGGGGATGCGCCCACATGGCGATCACCGGCATGCCGGCCCCCCGTACCGCCACACCCGCGGGACCGGCGCGGCGCCGGCGCGGCGCACGGGCCTCACTGGGACCACCAGGTGGGCTTGCGGTCCCAGCGGTGGGCGCGCAGCCGCTCCAGCAGCCCCGCCGCCAGCGGCGCGCCGTCGCTGACCGCCAGGTTGGCGCGGACGTGCTCGACCCGGCGCATGCCGGGGATCACCGTGCTCACCGCCGGGTGGTGCAGGATGAACCGCAGGGCCAACTCCGGCATGGTCATCCCCGGCGGCACGTCGGCGGCCAGCCGCTCGGCGCGCTCCACGCTGGGCAGCAGGTTCTCCGGGCCGAAGTACGTGCTGCGCCAGTCCTCCTCCGGCCAGGTGCTGTCGGCGGTCAGGGTGCCGGTCAGCGTGCCCTCGTCGAACGGGACGCGGGCGATGATCCCGATGTCGTCGCGCTGGGCGCGCGGGAGCAACTCGTCCTCGGGCGCCTGGTCGAAGATGTTGTAGATGACCTGGATGACGTCGATCAGCCCGGTGTCGAGGGCGGCGTGGCAGTTCGTCGGCTCCCACCGGTTGACGCTGATGCCGACGCCGTCGACCACGCCCTCCTTCTTGAGGCCCGCGACGGCCTCCTGCCAGCGGCCGTCGGCGGCCCAGCGGTCCTCCCAGACGTGGAACTGGAGCAGGTCGATGCGGTCCACCCCCAGGTTCTCCAGGCTGCGGTGGGTGTACTCGCGGATGTGGTCGACCGGGAAGACGTCGTCCAGGGTGTCCTGCGGGCCGGGCGGCCACTCCCGGTTCTTCGGCGGGATCTTGGTGGCCAGGTAGAGCCGGCGGTCCGGGTGCCGGCGCACCAGGGCGCCCAGCAGCCGCTCGCTGACGCCCCGCCCGTAGACCCAGGCGGTGTCGAAGAAGTTGCAGCCCCGTTCCACCGCCTCGTCGAGGCAGGCCGGCGCGGTGTCGTAGTCCCAGCCGGTGAAGCCGCCGGGACCGCCCCCGATGCCCCACATCCCGTACCCGACCTCGCTGACCTGCCAGCCGAGCCGACCCATCCTGCGGTATCGCATCCCACTCCCTCATCCGTGCCGGTCGCCGCGCCGCGCGCGGCTGGTCACCCTGGTCCCGCCGGCAGCAGTAGCCGGTCGGTCTCCCGCCGCTCGTGCTCGCCCAGCCACGCCCGGTAGGCGTCGACGGACGGGCCGAGCCGGTGGTCGGTGAAGCCCCGGCGCCGTTCCAGCTCGGCGCAGCCGTCGCGGCGGAACAGCCGGGGATTGTCGGTGAGCAGCGTCGCGAAGACCGCCCGCAGCCGCTGCTCGTCGGCGGCGCCGGGCGGGAAGAGCGCGAGCAGCACGGCGGCGGCCCGGTCGCCGTCGGTCGCCGCCTCGCGCAGCGCCGCCACGAAGCGCACGCAGCTCACCCGGGGCAGGGCGTGCGCGCCGGCCAGTGGCAGGTCGGTGAAGTCGACGCTGACCGGGTGCAGCACGTGCAGGGTGCCGCCCCACAGCCGCGGGTCGACGACGGTGGCGGCGATCCGCCGGGCGGCCCAGTCCACCGGCGTCCAGTCGGAGCGGACCGGCGCGTCGGGGCGCATCCGCAGCCGGTGGCAGGCGGCCAGCAGCAGGTGGGTCAGCGCCCGGGGGTTGGGCACCCCGTCGTCGGCGGCCGGCATCACCTCGCCGAGGCGCAGCACGGTGACGGTGGCGCCGCGCCGTCGGGCCTCGGCGAGATACCGCTCCGCCACCCACTTCGACCGGCTGTAGCCGCTGGTCGGCGCGACGGCGAGGGCCGGGTCGCAGTCCTCCGGCAGGGGGTCGGTGCGGCGGGCGGCCTCGGTGTCGAGGACGCCGAGGGTGGAGACGTGGTGCAGCGGCTTCGGCCGGCCGGTGAGCGCCAGCCGGAGCAGCTCGGCCGTGCCGAGGACGTTCGCCTGGCGGTGGGCCCGGTAGTCGAACAGGAAGTTGACCAGGGCCCCGGCGTGCAGCACGAGGTCGCAGTCGTGGGCGAGCCGGGCCCAGGCGTCCGGGTCCAGGCCGAGGGCCGGCCGGGCCAGGTCGGCGGCGTACCCGCGCAGGCGCGGGGTGTGGCCGGGACGCCACAGGCCCCGCTCGGTCAGCGCCCGGACCACCCGGGCGGTGGCCCCGGCGTCGTCGCCGGCGCGGGCGAGGCACAGCACCCGGACGTCGGTGGTGGCGAGCAGTTCGTGGACCAGCCGCGCGCCGACGAACCCGGTGGCGCCGGTGACCAGGACGGTGCGCGGCGACCGGCGCCGGGCCACGGGACGCACCGGCAGGTCGGCCGGGACGGACGCGTCGCGTTCGACCAGCTCCGCCTCGGTCTCGGCGGATTCGGCCGCGCCCAGCCGCGCGGCAATCGTCCGGGCGAGGCGGGCGGCGGTGGGGTGGGCGAAGAGGTCCTGCACGCCGACCCGGACGCGGTGGTCGGCACCGAGCGCGGTCACCACGTCGAGGGCCTGGAGCGAGTCGCCCCCGGCGTCGAGGAAGTCGGTGTCCGGGCCGAGGTCCGGCCGGCCGAGCACGCTCCGGAACACCGCCAGCACCCGGTCCGGCAGCGTACGCGCCTCGGCGCGCGCGGCGGACGCCCGCGCCCGCTCGGCGAGCGTACGGTCGAGCCAGGTCTCCAACGCCCGCCGGTCGACCTTGCCGTTGCCGGTCAGCGGCAGCGCGTCGCGCACCACGACGTGCCGGGGGACGTGCGGCCGGGGCAGCAGCCGGCGCAGGTGCGCCCGCAGCGCCGGCTCGGTCACCTCCGGGTCGGCGGCGACGAAGAGGGCCAGCGACTTCGCCCGGCCCTCCCGGGCCAGCAGCACCTTCGCCTGCCGCACCCCGGACAGGCGGGTGGCGGCGGTCTCGATCTCGCCCGCCTCGATCCGCACGCCGTTGACCTTGAGCTGGAAGTCGCGACGGCCGGCGAAGTGCAGCCGGCCGTCGGCGGCGAGGCGGCCGAGGTCTCCGGTGCGGTAGAGCCGGGAGCCGGGGATGCCGGGCAGCGGGTTGGGAACGAACACCTCGGCGGTGCGGGCCGGGTCGCCGAGGTAGCCCTCGCCGAGGCAGACCCCGCCGATGACGATCTCACCCGTCGCGCCGGGCGGCAGGGGACGCAGCTCGGCGTCCACCACGGCCGCGTAGCAGTTGTCGATGGGCCGGCCGATGGGGATGACGTCGCCGTCGGACCGGGTGACGGTGTGGAAGACCATGCCGATGGAGGCTTCGGTCGGGCCGTACCCGTTGGTGGCCGACACCCCCGGCACCAGGTCCGCCAGGCGGTGCACCGCCCACGGGTCGATCTCCTCACCGCCGACGATCACGTGCCGCAGGGTGGCGACGGCGCGGCGGGCGGACGGGTCCCGGTCCAGGACCGACACGAGCGCGCCGAGCACGCTCGGCACGAAGTCGGTCATCGTGACGGCCTCGTCGGCGATGGTCCGGACGGTCCGTTCGACGTCGAGGAAGCCGCCCTCGACGGGCACCACCACCCGACCGCCGGTGGTCAGCGGCCAGAACATCTGCCAGACCGACGAGTCGAAGGTGTGCCGGCTGTTCTGCAGCACCACCTCCGTGCCGGTGGCCGCGAAGTAGCGGGTCATGAACCGGAACCGGTTGGCGATGCCGTCGTGCCGGTTGACCGCGCACTTCGGGGTGCCGGTGGTGCCGGAGGTGAAGATGCCGTAGATCAGGTCGCCGGGGCCGACGGGCACGCCGGGCCGGCGGCGGGTCGGGGTGACGGCGTCGAGATCCACCGTTAGGCAGGGGACGTCCCCGGTGCCGGGGCGCGGGTCGCCGCCGCGGACCACGGCGAGCCGGGGGCGGATCACCCGCAGCGACGCGCGCAGCCGGTCCGCCGGCCAGCCGGGGTCGACGGGCACGAAGGCCGCGCCGAGCTTCATCAGCGCCAGGTCGACGACGGGCAGTTCGAGGCCGTCGGCGAGCAGGACGGGCACCACGTCGCCCCGGCCGACGCCCCGGGCGGCGAGGGCGGCGGCGACGCCGTTGGCCAGGTCGTCCAGTTCCCGGTAGGTCAGCGAGCGCCCTCGGAAGGACACCGCCCGGCGGTGCGGATGCAGGTCGACGCGGTCTTCGATCATGCGGGGCACCGCGACGAAGGGCCCGTCGTCGTGCCGGCGGCCGGCGGCCCCGTCGACCAGCGCCCGGGAGGCGGGCCCGAGGGCCGGCGCCGCCGACGTGGGCAGCGCCGGGTCGGCGAGCAGGGCGGCGAGCAGTTCGGCGTACATCTCCGCCACGGCGGCGCCGCCGGCCGACCACGGGTCGTCGGCGGCGCAGTGGAGCACGACCGCGACGGCAGCGTCGGTGACGTCGGCGGTGAGCAGCACCGGCGGGACGCCGGCGGAGGACGCGGGCGACCCGCCGTCGAGCAGCACGAGGACGTGGTCGGCGCCCTCGTGGTCGAGGGCGGCGGCGCACGCGCGGAGCGTGGCGCGGGCCCGGTCGCCGGGCATCCGGTGCACCCGCGCCGGCCAGGCCGGCAGGTCGAGCACCGCCGCGCCGGCCCGGACCCGCACCGGCGCCTGGCGGCCCAGCCGGTCGAGCAGCTCCACGGCGGCCAGGGCGGCCGTGGCCGCCCGGTCGTCCGCGGGCTGCGGCCCGGCGGCCGCCGGGCGGGTGGCGGTGTACCGGTACGTCGACCCGTCCGAGACGGGAACCGGTGCCGCGCACCCGCTGTCGCCCGACCTCATCACGCCTCCTGTCCCGAGCCCGCGCGGCTGTCCCGTTGCCAGCCGCGGACGGAGCCGAGCCGGCCCGACGCACGCCGACAGTGATCGGCGCTGGTCGATGGCCGGCCGTTGGTCATGGACATTAGAGGGCTGATCGACCGTAGGGAATATGCAACTTTCTGCTACATCGATGGCGATCACTTTCAGGAGTGGCGGCGGGTCGGCACCCCACCGGACGCCCGACCGTCCGGGAAATCCGCCCGCGACCAGGCGATCCTCCGCGCACGGCCGGCCCCGGGCGGAGATTCCCCACCCGCCGCCGCCGGGGCGCCCCGGTCGCGGCGGAGCCGCGCGGGCCACCCGCTTCACCCGGCCGAGCAGGGCCGATCACCTCCGGTAGCCGCCGGAGCGGACACGCGGGGACCCGACCGGCAGGCCGGTCGGGTCCCCGCGTGTCGTCGTGCGATCAGCCGCCGAGGCTCGCCGCCGCCGAGGCGATCGCCGGGGCGAAGGTGCTCACCTGGGTGTAGACGCCGGGATAGTTGGGCCGCGCGCAGCCGTTGCCCCAGCTCGTGATCCCGACCTGGATCCAGGCGTTGCTCGCGTCCCGCCGGAACATCGGGCCGCCCGAGTCGCCCTGGCAGGTGTCGACGCCGCCGCTGGCGTAGCCCGCGCAGATCTCCTCGCTCGCGATGATCTGGCCGCCGTAGTACGAGTTGCAGGTGGCGTCGCTGACGAACGGCACGGTGGCCTTGCGCAGGTAGCGCTGCTGCGCGCCACCCTCCCGGGTGGCACCCCACCCGGCGATAGTGAAGGTGCCGTTGTCGTACGCGGTGCTGGTGGCGATCTTGAGCGTGGGGAGCGTGGTCACCGGGGTCGCCAGGCGGATCAGGGCCCAGTCCTTGCCGTTGCCGTTGTAGCCGGGCGCGCGGTAGACGTAGTTGGACCGCACCTGGATCCGGCTCGACGACTGGAGGTCGACCACGCCGAGGGTGGCGGTGATGCTGGTGTTGGCGCCGGTCCCGCCGACACAGTGCGCGGCGGTCAGCACCAGCCGCGGGCTGTAGAGGGACCCGCCGCAGCCCATCGAGAGCCGGACCATGAAGGGGAACTCGCCCTGCGCCGCCAGGGTCCCGCCGACGACGTACGGGGTCACGTCGGACGCGGGCTTGGCGCCGGCCGGCACGGCCAGGACGAACGAGCCTGCGGTGATCGCCACCAACGCGGCGGCCAACCGCCCGACGAGTCTGCGCCAACGGACCATGGGAGCCTCCCCAACCTTCGCGGCGCGCGGGGTCGACGCGCCGGCAACCGATGGCGGGATCCTATGGACGTTTATCGATGAGCGGCAATGTCGCGGATCATCCCGCGTCGGTCATACCACCGGCACCGGGCGACGCCCCCGGGCGGGTGACGTCCGTTTTGCGGTGGGACGGCCCGGGTACCGCAGCCTCATGGACACGAACACGAAGGCATACCTGGTCGGCGGACCCCGGGACGGCAGCACCATCGACGCGGGCGGCGACGCCCTCGTGGAGGTGGAGATCGACGGCATGATGCACCGCTACATCCGCACGACGAAGCAGCACGGCGAGGACGGCACGATCTACAACTACGACGGCATGGTCGCGCCGGACGGCGGACAGCCGGGCGTCGAGGACCCGGCGGCCCGGGTGGCCTCCCCGAAGGCGGACGCGGAGGGGCACGGCGGCAAGCACTGACCGGCAGGTCAGCCCGGCCGGGGCGCGGATGAACCGCGGCCGGCCGGGTAAGCAGCCGCCGACCTGGTGGGGTGGAGAACGACCGGGGTCGCGGCACCCCGCGACCGGACGCGCGGGCGGGCGGCGGAGCCGACCCGCCCGGGCGTGCGGTCAGTTCCCGCTGATCCAGTTCCAGGCGGACACGACCCACTCGGTCTGTTGCAGGTAGGCGATGCCCAGGCCGGTCAGGAAGACCGCCGTGACCAGGTGCGCCCCCCGCGCGCTGCGCCGCACCCGGCCCAGCTGCCGCTCCAGCACCACCCGGCCCAGCAGCCGGGCCAGCGCGAAGAGGCCGGCCGCCACCAGCAGGCTGAGCACGAAGATCAACAGCGGCCCGGCCAGGTCGCCCCCGCCGGAGATCGCCCAGATCCCCCAGCAGACGAACGCGAAGAGCGCGCCGGCGGCGCTCCACTCGCCGCCGCGCTTGAGCTGCGCGACGTGCCAGCTCAGCGGCCGCCGCGGCGCCGGCTCGCCGGGCCAGCCCGTGCCGGTCGGCTCCTGCTCCACGACAGGGAACGGTTCGGTGCGCGGAGTCCGGGGCTGCCCGACCGAGGCCACCCCCCGCCGGTACGCGTCCCGCTGCGGCGGCACCCCGACACCGGGCTGCGGCGGCACCTCGACGGTCCGCTCGGCCCACGGCTGTGTCTGGTCGGCCATCTCGTCCCCTCCCCTGGACCGATGGCGGCCACCGGCCGCCGTCCGGTTCCGAGGGTAGCCAGCCGGCAAATCGGTAGCCGAGCCCGCACCGATCTGCGCACAGCGGCGTGACGAATCCCCCACTTCCGGTCGCGGCGCTCCGGCCGTGGGCCTCGGCGAACCGGCCGGGCTCCTCGGGCACCTCAGGACAGCAGGTGGGGCGGGCGGGCGGCGGGGGTGGGCCACGGGCGGTACGGTCGGCTGATGGGGGACGTGGAGCGACGGCGACGCCGGCTACGGCACTCGGGCGGCGACCCGGGCGCGACCGACGGGCCGCAGGCGGCCACCGCCGGCGTGCACGACGGCGCCGATCCCCCGCGCGCTCGCCGGGGCGGCCCGGGCGACGAGGGCGAGCGCGGCCTGCGCGGGCTGGTGGGCTCCGGCTCGTCCCAGGTGAGCGTGACGGCCGCGATGCGGGCCCGCGACGCCGCCCGACCGACCGACGAGGACCTGGCCGCGGCCGAGGAACGCGTGGTGGTCATCCGCCGGAACTGGACCCCCCGCGAGGACCTGCCCCGCCGTTGACGTCGCCGCCCGGCTGCCACCACGGGCCGCGGTGTGGGCCCCGCGGCCGTCCACCCCGCCACGATCCGCGCCGCGCGCCGGGCAGGGCGGCCTGCCCGGCGTGGGCGCGGAGGGGGCGTCAGGGCAGGTCGGGGAGCTGGCGGGTGCGCTCGTAGTCGGCCATCTGGCCGATCCGGCGGGCGTGCCGCTCGTTGCCCGAGAACGGGGTGGTCAGGAACGCCTCGACGATGGCGGTCGCCTCGTCCAGGGTGTGCTGGCGGGCGCCGACCGCGACGACGTTCGCGTCGTTGTGCTCGCGGGCGAGCTGGGCGGTGTCGATGCTCCAGGCGAGGGCCGCCCGGACGCCGGCCACCTTGTTCGCGGCGATCTGCTCGCCGTTGCCGGAGCCGCCGATGACCACCCCGAGGCTGCCGGCGTCCGCCACCACCCGGTCACCGGTGTGCAGGCAGAAGGCCGGGTAGTCGTCGTCCGGGTCGTAGGCGTGCGGGCCGACGTCGACGACGTCGTACCCCTCCTTGGTCAGGTGGTTGACCAGGTGCACCTTCAACTCGAAACCGGCGTGGTCGGATCCCAGGTAGACGCGCATACCGCGCAGTCTTGCAGGGCCCGCGCCCGGGACGCCGCGCGGGCGGCGCCCCGGGGCGGATTAGTCACAACTCAGCGGGACAGCTCGGCGACCACCAGGCCGCCGCGGGCCTTCGGGGTGAACCAGGTGCTCTTGCGCGGCATCTTCTCCCGCGCCAGGTTCACGGCCACGAAGTCGTCCACCGTCACCGGGGCGATCAGGACGGCCAGCTCGGCCCGGCCCGCGTCGACCTCGCCGGTCAGCCAGCTCGCCGGGTAGTCGCCGCCGACGTAGGTGATCCGCTTGTCGCCCGGGTCGAGCCCGAGGGCGTCGCGCAGCAGCAGCCGCTCGACCAGCGCGTGGTCCAGGTTCTCCAGCCGGCCGCCGCCGACGTGCGGCAGGGTGACCGCGTATCCCCCGCCGGGCAGCCGGAGGTGGACGGTGCCGCCGGCGGCCGGGACCTCGACGGGGCCGTCGAGATCGGTGATCTCGGCGCCGGCGGCGCGGAGCCGGTCGAGCAGTTCGTCGGCGGTGGTGGTCAGCTCGCTGACGAGGCGGTTGTAGGGCTGGATCGCCACCGACGCCGGCGTGGTGATCACCGACAGGAAGCGCGGCAGCCCGCCGGTCTGCGCGGCGAGGCTGCGGTGGTTGCCGTCGGCCACGACCAGCTCGCCGCCGCCCGCGAGGGCGGTCAGCTCGTCCTGCCGCGGGCCGGGCCCGAGCAGCCAGATGGCATGGGTGCGACCGGCCTGGTCGGTGTCGGTCGCCGCGGGCGCCCCGGCCGCGTCGGTCGCCGCCGCGAGCGCGGCGTGCAGCTCGTCGCCGCGCCCGGTCTGGAGCAGGAGTACCGGCGAGAGCAGGTGCCCCAGCGCCTCGGCCAGGGCCACCCGCTCCCGCACCTTGGCGATGAAGACGTCCTCGTTGCGGATGACCAGACCGGGCTCGTCGGCCCGGGTGGAGATCTGGTCGGTGTCGGTCATGGCCCAGAGCCCGTACGCCGTCTCCTCCCCCGGGGCGCTGATCCGGTAGAGGACCACGACCTGCTCGGCGGGGGTGTAGCTGCCGTCGGCCTTGGCCTCGGCGAGGCGGGCCACCGCGTCCGGCAGGGCGTCGAGGAAGGACTTGCCCAGGCTTTCCGGGGCCCGGTGCGGCATCTCGATGCCGAGGGCACTGTGCGGGTTCGCCTCGATGATCGCGGTGATCTCCGCGTCGTCTGCGAACTCGTCGTAGTTCTGCGCGCCGGTGCCGCCAGTGGTGATCCAGGCCCGGGCGATCGGATGCACGACCGTCATGTGCGGTCACGCTACCGGCGGCGGAGGTCCCGGCGCCGCCGGACCCGCGCGACGTCCATCAGGTGAAAGCGCGACCGGGCCGGGGCGACGCCGGGCCGGCTACTTCGCCGGCAGGCGGTGCCGACCGCCCGAGGCGGGGGCGTTCGCCGAACGCCGGCCCGAACCACCCGGCCCGGCGGGCACGTTCGTCCGTGGCCTGGCCGCCGGCCGGTGCTCGGCGGAGGCGTTGCGCCGGTGCTCGGCCACCGGGGCGAGCAGGTGCTCGATCGGCGCGTTGCGCCGGTGCTCGGGCGGCGGGGTGAGCCGGGAGGTCGCCGGCACCCGGGCGACCCCGACCACGATCGGCGGGGCGAGCAGGTCCGCCATGTGCGCGGGCAGGTCGGGGCGGACGGCCGGCCAGCGGGAGTCGTCGACCGACCAGTACGCCGCATCCGGGCTCTCGGTCACCTCCTCCCGGGTCGACGGATCGTCACCGGACGCACGGTGCTTGGCCATCGGGATTGCCTCCACGAGCTGCGAGGGTGCGGCCCTGCGGGTCGCTGCGGCGGACACCGAAGAGAACGATCCCGCCGGTCCCCCGGTGACGCCGTGGTCGGCGGGGAGGCCGTAGCCCCCGGGCGGCGCACGCCGGGCGCGCGGGCCGGGGCCGAGCCGACGGGCCGGGCCGACGGCGTCGGCGCGCCGACCGGCGCGGGTGCCGGGGCCGGACCCGGCACCCGCGCCGTCGGGGTCAGTCGAAGATGGGGCCGAGCTCGCGGGAGCGCTTGAGCTCGTAGAAGCCCGGGGTGCCGGCGACCAGCAGGACGCCGTCCCACAGCCGACCGGCCGCCTCGCCCTTCGGGGCCGGGGTGATCACCGGGCCGAAGAAGGCGACCGTGCCGCCGTCCGGGCCGGGCGCGTGGATCACGGGGGTGCCGACGTCGGTGCCGACCGGGCGCATGCCGGCCTCGTGGCTGGCCCGCAGCGCCTCGTCGTGGCCGGCGCTGTCGGCGGCGTCCGCCAGCGCGGGGTCGAGCCCGGCGTCGGTCAGCGCGGCCGCGAACAGCTCCGGCGAGAGCTTCTCCTGCCCGAGGTGGATCCGGGTGCCCAGCGCGGTGTAGAGCTTGCGGACCGCCTCCTGGCCGTACCGCTGCTCCGCCGCGATGCAGACCCGCACCGGGCCCCAGCCCGTGCGCATCAGCTCCTGGTACTGCTCGGGCAGCTCCCGCCCCTCGTTGAGCACCGACAGGCTCATCACGTGGAAGCGGATGTCCACCTCCCGGACCTGCTCCACCTCCAGCAGCCAGCGGGAGGTGATCCACGCCCATGGGCAGATGGGGTCGAACCACATGTCTACGGCGACACGCTCGCTCACGGTGGGTCCCTTCACGACCAGGGCGCCGGCCTCCCGGCGCCGTCCTGCGATCTTCACCCCGGCGGGCATCGACCGACAGCGGAATGAGAGCGTGACCTCGCCCACCGCGGGGTGTTCGTGCATGGAAGACTCGAATCCGGCCGTCACGAGCGGTCGGTGACGGGCGCCAACGAGGCGTACGGCGAGACGGGATGGAGACGAACAGTGCCGGGAGTGCGCAACCTGACGCAGGTCGAGGCCACCGAGCGGGCCCGCCTGCTCGACGTGACCGGGTACGACATCAGTCTGGACCTCTCGACCGCCGTCCAGGCGGCCGAGGGTCGCACCTTCCGATCGACCACCGAGGTCCGGTTCCGGTGCACCGAGCCGGGGGCGAGCACCTTCATCGAGGTGGCCGCCGACTCGGTGCGGTCCGCCACGCTGAACGGCGCCCCGGTCGACCTCAGCGGCTGGTCGGCGGAGAAGGGCCTGACGCTCTCCGGGCTGGCGGGCGAGAACACGCTGGTGGTCGACGCGGACTTCGCGTACTCGAACAGCGGGCAGGGCCTGCACCGCACCGTCGACCCGGTCGACGGCGAGACCTACCTCTACAGCCAGTTCGAGACGGCCGACGCCCAGCGTGTCTTCGCCTGCTTCGACCAGCCCGACCTGAAGAGCGTCTACACCTGGCACGCCACCGTTCCGGACCACTGGAAGGTGGTCTCGAACATGCCGGTGGAGCGCGAGGAGGCGGCGGGCGAGGGCCTGAAGACGGTGCACTTCGCCACCTCCGTGCGGATGAGCACCTACATCACCGCCCTCTGCGCCGGCCCGTACCACGAGGTGCGGGACAGCCACGACGGCATCGACCTGGGCGCGTACTGCCGGGCCTCGATGGCGCAGTACATGGACTCGGACGACCTCTTCCTGATCACCAAGCAGGGCTTCGACTTCTTCCACGAGCAGTTCGGCGTGCGCTACCCGCTGCCCAAGTACGACCAGCTCTGGGTGCCCGACTTCAACGCCGGCGCGATGGAGAACTTCGGCTGCGTCACGCACGCCGAGGCGCACTACATCTTCCGCTCGCAGGTCACCGACTTCGAGTACGAGCAGCGCGCCAACACGATCCTGCACGAGCTGGCCCACATGTGGTTCGGCGACCTGGTCACCATGCGCTGGTGGAACGACCTGTGGCTGAACGAGTCGTTCGCCGAGTGGGCCAGCCACTGGTGCAACACCCACGCCACCCGGTTCCGCGAGGCGTGGACGACCTTCCTGTCCATCCGCAAGAACTGGGGCTACCGGCAGGACCAGCTCTCCTCCACCCACCCGGTGTACTGCGAGATGCCGGACCTGGAGGCCGTCGAGGTCAACTTCGACGGCATCACCTACGCCAAGGGCGCCAGCGTGCTCAAGCAGCTGGTCGCGTACGTGGGCGAGGAGCCGTTCCTGGCCGGGCTGCGGGCGTACTTCGGCAAGCACGCGTGGGGCAACGCCACCTTCGACGACCTGCTCTCCGAGCTGGAGACCGCCTCCGGCCGGGAGCTGCGCAAGTTCGCCGCCCAGTGGCTGGAGACCGCGCAGGTCAACACGCTGCGGCCGGAGGTGACGATCGGCGCCGACGGCACCTACGAGAACGTCGTGGTGCGCCAGGAGGCGCCGGCCGGGCATCCGACGCTGCGCACGCACCGGATCGGGGTCGGCCTCTACGACCTGACCGACGGCCGGCTGGTCCGGCGCCAGCGGCTCGAGGCGGACGTGACCGGCGACCGGACGGAGCTGGCCGAGCTGCGCGGCGTGCGCGCCGCCGACGTGCTGCTGCTCAACGACGACGACCTCACCTACACCAAGCTGCGGCTGGACGAGCGGTCGATGGCCACCGTCGTGCAGCACATCGCCGGGCTCGAGTCGTCGCTGGCCCGCGCGCTCTGCTGGACGGCCGCGTGGGACATGACCCGGGACGCCGAGCTGGCCGCCCGCGACTACGTGGCGCTGGTGCTGGCCGGGCTGCCCGCCGAGACCGACATCAACCTGGTCACCGCGACGCTGCGGCAGGCCACCACCACGCTCACCTACTACGCCGACCCGGCCTGGGCGCCGACCGGCTGGGCGGAGCTGGCGCGTACCGCCCGCACCGCGCTGGCCGCCGCGGAGCCGGGCAGCGGCTTCCAGCTCGCCTGGGCCCGGGCGTACGCCTCGGCGGCCCGCTCCGCCGAGGACCTGGCCGCCCTGCGCGGCTGGCTGGCCGGCACCGGCGTCCCCGCCGGGCTGACCGTCGACACCGAGCTGCGCTGGACGGTGCTGGACGCGCTGGTCGCCAACGGCGCTGCCGGCCCCGCCGAGATCGACGCCGAGCTGGCCACGGACCGGACGGCCAGCGGCGAGCGGGAGGCCGCGTACGCCCGCGCGCTGGTGCCGACGGCGGAGAACAAGGCCGCGGTCTGGGCCGAGCTGACCGGCCCGGAGGCGCTGCCGAACTGGCGCAACCGGGCGCTGCTGCAGGGTCTCGCCCACCCGGCGCAGCTGGAGCTGGTCACGCCGTACCGGGAGAGGTACTTCGCCGAGGTGGCCACGGTCTGGGCCAACCGCGACAGCGAGCCGGCGCAGGAGTTCGCGCAGCTGGCGTACCCGGCGTACCTGGTGGAGGACGACACCGTGGCGGCGACCGACGCGTGGCTGGCGGGCGACGGCCACCCGGCCCCGCTGCGCCGGCTGGTCGCCGAGGGCCGCGACGGCGTCGTCCGCGCCCTCAAGGCCCGCGCCAAGGACGCCCAGAGCGCCTGAGCGGACGTACCGCTGGGAGATCCTGGTGGGAAACGGCCCCTGGAGGGGTTGCTTCCCACCAGGGTCTCTGCGCGGCATCCGCGCACACGACGAAGCCCGGTCCGCTGTGAGCGGACCGGGCTTCGCTGCGAGGTGCGGGCGCTCAGCCCCTGCCGGCGTGGCTGGCGAGCTGGTCGAGGCCGTTGATGATGCCGCCGGCGAGGTCGCCGCCGCCGAAGGCCGCCACCATGGAGAGCGCGGCGAGCCGGGCGTACGTGTCCGGGATGCGCTTGCGGGCGTGCCGGCCGGTCACGATCTCCAGCTGGCGCTGGTTGGGCGACACCGCGATCAGCACCGACCGGTCCGGCTCGGCGAGCTGGCGGTGCAGCCGCTCGGCGTGCTCCCGGATCGGCTCGTCGAGGCCGCCGACGAACACCGAGAAGACCAGCCCGGTGCCCTGGTCGGCCAGGCGCAGGGCCTCGTCGATGCGCAGCAGCTGGCGGGTCGAGAACGGCCCGTCCAGCACCTCGGGCGGGTTGCCCGCCGCGGCCTGCTTCTCACCAACGGTCACTTGCGCCTCCGGTTCCACCGGCCGGCGGCTCGATGCCGGCCCGCTCAAGCTTGTGGCTGGTCAGCGCCGGCGCCTGCGCGCCCGCCGCCAGCGCGGTGCCGGCCGAGTCGGCCAGCTGCTCCGGCCGGCCCAGGAACCAGACCGGAGTGAAGTCGAAGGGCCGGCCCGGCCGGTAGCGCTTGGCGCCGCCACCGCCACCGCCACGGCTACCGGCGTACGCCAGGCCGGCGATCACCAGCACCGCGGCCGCCGGGATGCCGACGAAGACCAGCAACGTCTCGGTTACAGACAATCCCAACGCCCCCAGGCGGAAGAAGAGACCTCGATCGACCGGGTCGGGTGGACGATCATGGCGTCGACCGCCCGACTCCGCTGCCATTCACGTTAGCGGAGCCGACGGCCCGCCAGATTGCGGGGTGGCGATCCCACCCGCCACTGGCGTGCTCCAGTTGCGCAGCGGTGGCGAGCAACCTCGCGTCGTCGCCGTACCGGCCGGTCAGCAGCACCCCCACGGGCAGCCCTTCGGCGGTGACGCCCACCGGAAGCGAGACGGACGGATCGCCCGTGACGTTGAAGACCGCGCAGTACGGCGAGAACCGGCGTTGCCGCTCGAAGTCCTCGACCGGGTCGCCGCCCTCGGTGAACCAGCCCACCGGGGCCTGGGGCGTGGCGAGGGCCGGGCAGAGCAGCAGGTCACAGCCGGCGGTCCGGCGGACCCCGAGGCGCACCTGTGCCTGGAGCTCGCCGAGCGTGGCGGCGAGGGTGCCGGCGGAGATCTCCGCGCCCCGGGCCCGCAGGAGGCGGGTCAGCGGCAGCAACGCGCTCTCCCGCCCGGGCGGCACGGGCGCGAGTGCCAGCACGTACCAGACGATCTCGAACAGCGGCCACACCGTGGGCCCGAGCGGCGCGGGGACCTCGACCACCTCGTGGCCGGCGGCGGTGAGCAGCGCGGCGGCCCGGTCCACGGCGGCGACGCAGTCGGGGTGGACCGGCTCGTCGGCGAGCATCGGGGTGGTGAACCGGCCCACGCGCAGCCGACCGGGCTCGGCCGCCCGGGCCGACGCGAGCCAGCCACCTTCGGGCGGGGCGGGCGCCAGGTAGGGCTCGCCGGGCACCGGCCGGGTCAGCACGTCGAGCAGGGCCGCCACGTCGGCGACCGTCCGCCCGACCGGCCCGTTGGTCGGCAGGCCGTAGCCGCCGAAGCCGACCGGACCGCCGGAGACCAGACCCCGGCTGGGCTTGTAGCCGACCAGGCCGCACAGCGACGCGGGGATGCGCAGCGAACCACCGCCGTCGGAGCCCTGGGCGACCGGCACCAGCCCGGCCGCGACGGCCGCCGCCGCCCCGCCGCTGGAGCCCCCGGCGGTGTACGCCAGGTCCCACGGGTTGCGGGCCGGCGGAGCGACCAGCCCCTCCGAGTAGAGCGAGCAGCCCAGCTCGGAGGTGGTGGTCTTGCCCAGGCTGACGAGCCCGGCCTCCGCCATGAACCGCACCACGTCGGCGTCGACCGGCGGCACGAAGTCGGCGAAGGCGGCCGAGCCGAAGGTGGTGCGCACCCCGGCGGTGAGGGTGAGGTCCTTGATCGCGGTAGGCACGCCGTGCAGCGGACCGCGCTCCCCGGCGGGGGCGGCGTCGGCGGCGCGGGCCGCCGCGCGGGCCCGCTCGCCGGTGACCGTGACGAACGCGCCGACCGTGTCGCCGAGCGCGTCGACCCGGGTGAGGTGGTGCTCGACCAACTCGACGCTGGACAGCTCGCCGCGGGCGATCGCGGCGGCCTGCTCCAGCGCGGTGAGGTCGTGCGGCTCGGCCATCCCCTCATCCTGCCCGCCCGCACCGCCGCCGCGCCGCGCGACACGGCCGGCCGGCGTGCCCCGGGCGGCATATCCCCCTGACATGACCACATCGGGATGACCGCCCGCCCGCGCTCCACCCTCAGGATGAACATCGATCGATGACGATCTGCCCCCCGGCGGTCCCGCAACGCCGCCACCGCCCCCACCCCCGCGAGGAGCGTCGCCGTGCAACCCGTACCCGCCATCCACCCCGGCCCGGACCGTCGCTGGCTCTCGCGCGCCGGCCGGCCGCTGCTGGCCCTCGCCCTGATCGGCGCGAGCCTGACCGCCGCACCCGCCGCACCGGCCGGCGCCCGGGACGTGCCCCCGGCCGCGCCGCTCGCCGCCAACCCGTACGAGCGGGGCCCCGCGCCCACCGTGGCAAGCATCGAGGCCACCCGCGGCCCGTTCGCCATCGCGCAGACCACCGTCGCCGCCGGCAGCGTCAGCGGCTTCGGCGGCGGCACCATCTACTACCCGACGAGCACCGCCGAGGGCGCCTTCGGCGCGGTCGCCATCTCCCCCGGCTTCACCGCGCGCCAGTCCTCCGTCGCCTGGCTCGGCCCCCGCCTGGCCTCGCAGGGCTTCGTCGTCATCACCATCGACACCCGGTCGGTGTACGACCAGCCGGCCAGCCGGGGCACCCAACTGCTGGCCGCCCTCGATCACCTGACCAACACCAGCGCCGTGCGCACCCGGATCGACCGGAACCGGCTCGCCGTGATGGGGCACTCGATGGGCGGCGGAGGCAGCCTCTCGGCGGCCAGCACCCGCCCCACGTTGCAGGCGGCGATCCCGCTGACCGGCTGGCACACCCAGAAGAGCTGGTCGTCAGTGCGCGTGCCGACCCTGGTCGTCGGGGCCGAGAACGACACGGTGGCCCCGGTCTCGTCGCACTCGGAGCCGTTCTACACCAGCCTGCCCGCCACCCTCGACAAGGCGTACCTGGAGCTGGACGCCGCCGGCCACTCCGCGCCCACCTCGTCGAACGTGACGGTGGCGAAGTACAGCATCTCCTGGCTCAAGCGGTTCGTCGACGACGACACCCGCTACGAGCAGTTCCTCTGCCCGGCCCCCCGCGGCTCGGCGATCGAGGAGTACCGGGACACCTGCCCGCACTCCTGAACCCACGCCCCGGAGCCGTCGCGCGCACTGGGGCCGCGACGGCTCCGGACTCCACCCCCACCCGGGGCGGGCGCGCGTCAGGGACGGGCGCCGAGGAAGCGCAGGGCGTTGCCGCCGAGCAGCATGCCGCGCTGCTCGGCGGTGAGGAAGTCCGCCTCGCGCACCACCCGGCCGACCGGCCGCTCCCCCAGCGGGTACGGGTAGTCGCTGCCGAGCAGCACCCGCTCGACGCCAATCGTGTCGACGAGCAGCCGCAGCGCCGGCGGGGAGAAGACCACCGAGTCGACGCGGAACCGGTCGACGTAGGAGCTGGGCGGGGCGGTGGAGGCGCCGCGTACCAGGTCGCCCCGGCGGTGCCAGGCGTTGTCGGCGCGGCCCAGCCAGAACGGGAAGCTGCCGCCGCCGTGGGCGAAGCAGATCCGCAGCGTGTCGGGCACCCGGTCGAAGACGCCGCCGAGGATCAGCGCCAGCACCGACAGGTGCGTCTCGGCGGGCATCCCGGTGAGCCAGCGGGCCATCCACCGGTCCAGCCGGGGCCCGCCGGGCATGTCCCAGGGGTGCACGAAGACCGGGGCGCCGACCTCGGCGCAGTGCGTCAGGAACTGCACGATGCCGGCGTCGTCCAGGTCGCGGTCGCCGACGTGGTTGCCGATCTCCACCCCGGCGTGCCCCGCCGCCAGGCAGCGGTCCAGCTCCGCGCAGGCCGCGTCCGGGTCCTGCAACGGCACCTGGCAGAACGGCACCAGCCGGTCGCCGCCCGCGGCGGTGACCTCCAGGGTGAGGTCGTTGAAGATCCGGGCGACCTTCGCGGCCTGCGCGGCCGGGCGGTCGTAACCGAAGAAGACCGGGGTCGGCGAGACCACCTGGACGTCGACGCCGTCCGCGGCCATGTCGTCGAGCCGCGTCGGGGCGTCCCAGCACTCCGCGCCGACCGGCCGGAACTCCGTCTCCCCCACCATGATCATGGCGGCGCGCTCGGAGTCGACCCGCAGCCAGGGCCAGCCGGACCCGCCGCACGCCGCGGCGAGGTCCGGCCACCCCTTCGGTACGACGTGCGTGTGCACGTCGACCACCGGGAGCCGCGCCGTTGTGGACCCGGCGGGCATCAGCCCTTGCCCGGGTGCAGCGCGCCGCAGTTCGCGCAGGTGCGGGCGGCCTCGTCGGCGTAGAACGCCTGGAAGACCGGGGGCAGGTCGGCGGCGATGTCGCGGACCTGCAACTCGACCTCGTGCACCTTGTGCCCGCAGCCGGGGCAGTACCACTGGAACTTCTCGAGCGTGCCCTCCTCGCGGACCCGCTCCACGACCACGCCGATCGAGCCGGCCTCGGGGCGCTGCGGCGAGTGCGGGGTGTTGCGCGGCAGCATCCACATCTGGCCCTCGCGCACGTGCACCGTACGCGGCCCCTCCGGGAGCATCAGGTTGATGTGCATGTTGCCCTTGACCTGGTAGAAGAACTCCTCGTACGGGTCGACGTGGAAGTCGGTGCGCTGGTTGGGCCCGCCCACCACCATCACGATGAAGTCGTCCCCGCCCGGGAACATCTCCTTGTTGCCGACCGGCGGCTTCAGCAGGTGCTGGTTCTCCGCGATCCACCCGGGAAAGCTGAACGGCTCGGCGATCTCACTCACGACGACTGACCTCCTTGCGGGAGCACGGCCACGGCCTGGATCTCGATCAACAGATGCGGGTGGGGCAACTGGTGCACCGCCACCGTCGTGCGGGTCGGGCCGGTCGCGTCGAAGAACTCCGCCCAGACCTCGTTGTAGCCACCGAAGTCGTTCATGTTGACCAGGTAGCTGGTGACCTGCACCAGGTCGGACAGGTCGGCGCCGACCGAGCGCAGCAGGTCCCGCACGTTCTCGATCACCGCGCGGGTCTGCGCCCGGATGTCGAGGTTCGTGGTGCCGAACTCGTCGACCTCCACACCGGCGAAGGTGTTGTCCGGTCGCCGCGACGACGTACCGGAGACGAACACGAACCCGCCGGCCACCTTGACGTGCGGAAACGCTCCCCGCGGCACGGCCTTCCCCGCCACGACGCGCGCCTCGCCGGTCATGACCCACCACCTGGCAGCCACGCCCGAGCGGCAACCACGACGGGGTTGCGGGCAGCCCGGCCGGCGCAGGGATCAAGCCTGACCGCCCGGAGCCGGCCGGGCTGGCCGGAACCCCCACCCCGGATCACGACGACGCCCGCAGCGAAGCGGTGCCGAGCTTCTCGACGACGGCCCGGACATGGGCGCCGGGGCGCAGCGGCACGGCGGCGGTCGCCGCGCCGGCCAGGAACACCCAGCCGGAACGCAGCCGCACCCCGTGCCGCCCGGCCAGCCGGATGCCCTCGTCGAGCGCCCGGCGCGGGTCGCCCAGGATGGCGGCGGTCGAGCCGACCTGCGCCACCCGCCCGTCGACCTCCAGCAGCACGCCCAGGTTGTCCAGCCCGTCCGGCACCGGGCGCCACGGCCCGACCACGAACGCGGCGGCCGAGGTGTTGTCGGCGATCACGTCGGGCAGCGAGAAGGCGAAGTTCGCGTACCGGGAGTCGATCAGCTCGATGGCCGGGGCGACCGCCCGGACCGCGTCGGTGAAGTCGCCGACCGGCTCGCCGGGCTCGGGGAGCCGGTCCAGCAGGAACGCCACCTCCGGCTCGACCCGGGGGTGGATGTGGTCGCCGACGTCGACGGCGCCGCCGTCGGGCACCCGCATCGCGTCGGTGAGCCGGCCCCAGATGACCTCGTCCACGCCGACCTGGGCCATCTTCGCCCTGCTGGTCAGGCCCATCTTCAACCCGACCAGCCGTTCGCCCCGGTCGAGCCGGCGTTGCAGCAGCGCGGTCTGCACCGCGTACGCGGCGTCGACGTCCAGGCCGGTCTCGGCGGCCAGTTGCGGGATCGCGGTGGCCGTGTCGGCCGCCACGCCCAGCCGCTCGGCGATCCCCGCCGTGTCCGGGCCGATCACGATTCCCCCTTGCCGGCGAGGTCCAGCGCCACGTCCACGATCATGTCCTCCTGCCCGCCGACCATCCGGCGCCGGCCCAGCTCGACCAGGATCGAGCGGACGTCCACGCCGTACCTGGCCGAGGCGCGCTCGGCGTGCCGCAGGAAGCTGGAGTAGACCCCGGCGTACCCGAGCGAGAGCGTCTCCCGGTCGACCTGGACCGGGCGGTCCTGCAGCGGGCGGACGATGTCGTCGGCGGCGTCCATCAGCGCGAAGACGTCGCAGCCGTGCTTCCAGCCGTGCAGCTCGGCGACCGCGACGAAGACCTCCAGCGGCGCGTTGCCGGCCCCGGCGCCCTGGCCGGCCAGCGAGGCGTCCACCCGCACCGTCCGGCCGGGCGGCGAGCCGACCGGCCCGTCGCCGAGGATCCGGCCGTGCTCGACCGCGACCACGCTGTTGGCCACCCCGAACGAGAGGTTGTGGTGGGCGTGGATGCCGATCTGCGTCTCCGGCTCCAGCACCTGCCGGTACGCGTCGACCCGCTCGGCCACGTCGGACATCAGCAACCGGCCCCCGGAGTCGGTGACGTAGACGCAGTGCGCGCCGTACGACTCCATGAGCTTGGCCTGGGCGGCCAGCCCGGCCGGGTCGTTCATGTGCGACATCATCAGGAAGCCGGAGACGTCCATGCCGTTCTCCCGGGCCCACGAGATGTGCTGGGCCGAGATGTCCGCCTCGGTGCAGTGGGTGGCGATCCGCACGCTGGTCACCCCGAGCGCCTTCGCCGCCCTCAGGTCGGCGATGGTGCCGATCCCGGGCAGCAGCAGCGTGGTCAGCTTCGCGTGCGTCATCACCTCGGCCGCCGCCGAGATCCACTCGGCGTCGCTGGCCGCGCCGTGGCCGTAGTTGACGCTGGAGCCGGCGAGCCCGTCGCCGTGCGCCACCTCGATGGCGGCCACCCCCGCCGCGTCCAGGGCGGCGGCGATGGTGCGCACCTGGTCGACGGTGTAGCGGTGGGCGATGGCGTGCATGCCGTCGCGCAGCGTCACGTCCTGGATGTACAGGTCCGTCATGCGGTCACCTCCACGACGTCGCCGGCCGACGCGCCGACGCCGCGGGCCGACGCCCGCCGCGCCACCAGCCGCTCCGCGGTGCGCAGCGCGGCCGAGGTCATGATGTCCAGGTTCCCGGCGTACGCCGGCAGGTAGTGCCCGGCTCCGGAGACCTCCAGGAAGACCGAGACCTGCAACCCGGTGAGGTTCCGGCCCAACGTCGGCACGTACGTGTCGATCCAGTCGAACTGCACGGTCTGCTTGAGCCGGTAGCCGGGGACGTACTCCTGCACGGCCGCCACCATGTCGGCGACCGAGGCGGCGATCGCGGCCCGGTCGGCGTCGTCGTCCGGGCAGAGGCAGTAGACGGTGTCGCGCATCAGCAGCGGCGGGTCGGCCGGGTTGAGCACGATGATCGCCTTGCCGCGCTCGGCGCCGCCGACCACCTCGATCGCCCGGGCGGTGGTCTCGGTGAACTCGTCGATGTTCGCCCGGGTGCCCGGCCCCGCCGACTTCGAGGCGATCGAGGCGACGATCTCCCCGTACGCCACCGGGGTCACCCGGCCGACGGCGGCGACGATCGGCACGGTGGCCTGCCCGCCGCAGGTCACCATGTTGACGTTGCGCTCGTGCAGGTGCTCGTCGAGGTTGACCGGCGGCACCACGTACGGGCCGATCGCGGCGGGGGTCAGGTCCACCACCGTGCGGCCGTGCGCGCGCAGCACCGCGTCGTTGTGCCGGTGCGCGCCGGCCGAGGTGGCGTCGAAGACCAGCTCGACGTCGGCGAACTCGGGCATCGCCACCAGCCCGTCGACGCCCTCGGCGGTGGTCGCCACGCCGAGGCGCCGGGCCCGGGCGAGACCGTCGGACTCCGGGTCGATGCCGGCCATCGCCACCATGCGCAGCGACTCCGAGAGCCGGAGCACCTTGATCATCAGATCGGTGCCGATGTTGCCCGACCCGATCACCGCCACCCCGACACTCATGACGCCTCCCGGGAGAAACACGTCCGGACCGAGCCGAGGCCGGAGATCCGCGCCTCGTACGCCGCGCCCGGGGTCACCGGCACCATCGGGCCGAGTGCCCCGGAGAGCACCACGTCACCCGCGCGCAGCGGGTCGCCGGAGCGGGCCATCGTCCGCGCCAGCCACTCCAGCGCGTGCAGCGGGTTGTCCAGGCAGGCCGCGCCCGCCCCCACCGACACCGGCTCCCCGGCGTGCTCCAGCACCATCCCGCACAGCCGCAGGTCCACGTCGGCGAGCCGGCGCGGCGTGGTGCCGAGCACGAACAGGCCGCTGGAGGCGTTGTCGGCGACGGTGTCCACGATGGAGATGTCCCAGCCGGCGATCCGCGAGTCGACGATCTCGATCGCCGGCAGCAGGTGGTCGACCGCCCGGATCAGGTCCGCGGTGGTGACCCGCTCGTCGGGCAGGTCCGCGCCGAGCACGAAGGCGACCTCCGCCTCCACCCGGGGCTGGAGCAGCCGGTCGATCGCCACCTCGGCGCCGTCGGGCACCGCCATCGCGTCGGTCAGCACCCCGAAGTCGGGCTGGTAGACGCCGAGGCTCTCCTGCACGGCCCGCGACGTCAGCCCGATCTTCGCGCCCACCCGGCGGTAGCCCCGCTGCACCCACTGTCGCACCTGGAGCTGCTGGACGACGTACGCCGAGGTGACGTCCCCCTCTGGCAGCAGGCGGCCGCGCAGCGGCGGGCAGGGCTTGCCGTGCTCCCGCGCGTCGACCAGCTCCCTGGCCGCCGCCTCGTAGTCGACGTTCATGTCGGCTCCTCGCTACGCGCGGAGCCGCCACGAGGCTGCCCCGCACCGCGTCTGATGATCCGCTCGCTCATGTCAGGTCCACGCAGACGTTCGTGAGTTCGGAATAGAAGTCGAGGGAGTGCACGCCGCCCTCGCGGCCGATCCCCGACGCCTTCACCCCGCCGAAGGGAGTGCGCAGGTCGCGCAGGAACCAGGTGTTCACCCAGACGATGCCGGCGTCGAGCCGGGCGCCGGCCCGGTGCGCCCGCCCGACGTCCCGCGTCCACACCGTCGCCGCCAGACCGTACTCGGTGCCGTTGGCCAGCGCGTACGCCTCGTCCTCGGTGTCGAACGGGGCGACGTGCACCACCGGGCCGAAGATCTCCTCGGTGTTGGTGCGGGCGTCCGGGCCCAGCCCGGTCAGCACCGTCGGCTGCACGTACGCGCCGCCGTCGCGGGCGTCGCCGAAGGCCGGCGCGCCGCCCCCGGCGAGCACCTCGGCACCCTCCGCGCGGGCCAGGTCGTAGTGGCCGAGCACCTTGGCGCGGTGCTGGTGCGAGATCAGCGGCATGTTCACCGTGGCCTCGTCGGCCGGCCAGCCGTACGGCAGCTCGCCGGCCCGCTTCGCCAGCCGGGCGGTGAACTCCTCGAACACCGGGCGCTGCACGTAGATCCGCTCGGTGCAGAGGCAGACCTGCCCGCCGTTGGTGAAGCTGGAGCGCACCGAACCGGCCACCGCCGCGTCGAGGTCGGCGTCGGCGAAGACCAGCCCGGCGTTCTTGCCGCCCAACTCGAAGGAGACGGCCTTCACGCCGTCGGCGGCGGCGCGCATGATGGCGCTGCCGGTGGCCGACTCGCCGGTGAAGGTGATCGCGTCGACCCCCGGGTGGCGGGTGAGGAACTCGCCCGCCGAGTCCGGGCCGAAGCCGTGCACGAGGTTGAACACCCCGTCCGGCACCCCGGCGGCGGCCATCACCTCGGCGAGCAGGGTCGCCGAGGCCGGCGTCTCCTCGCTGGGCTTCACCACCACGGCGTTGCCGCAGGCCAGGGCGGGGGCGACCTTCCAGGTGAGCAGCAGCAGCGGCAGGTTCCACGGCACGATCACCGCGACCACGCCGACCGGCTTGCGGACCGCGTAGTTCAGCGCCCGGCCGCCGGTGGGGGTGACCGTGGTGAAGGACTCGGTCGGCGCGGTCGCCACGATCTCGGCGAAGGCGCGGAAGTTCGCCGCCCCGCGCGGGATGTCCAGGGTGCGGGCCTGCGAGATGGCCTTGCCGGTGTCGGCGACCTCGGCGGTGACCAGGTCGTCGAAGCGGCGCTCCAGTTCGTCGGCGACCCGGCGGAGCACCTCGGCGCGCTCCCGTTCCCCCATCCGGCCCCACGGCCCGCGCAGCGCCGCCCGCGCGGCGGCGACCGCGTCGTCCACGCACGCCCGGTCGGCCTCCGCGACCTCGAACACCGGCTCGCCGGTGACCGGGCTGCGCTTGGTGAACCGCCGCCCGCCCTCGACGAACTCGCCGCCGACGAAGTTGCGCAGCAGGGCCGGGCCGTCGGGCGCCCGCCCGGCCATCAGCCGGGGATCCCAGGTGACGGTCATCGACGCCTCCCTCGGTTGATCGCCACGCCGACCGCGCCGGCCAGCAGCGCCGCCGCGCCGGCGGCCACCGCGCCGAGCAGCCGGTGCTGTCGGCGGACGCGCCGCACCACCTCGGCGTACGGGGTGGTCGAGAAGGACACCAGCTCGTACCGGGAAACGTACCGGCCCGGCAGCGCCCGTTCCAGCGCGTGCTCGACCTTCCGGCCGGCCTGGAACAGCGGCGAGGCCACCTTGTCGCGCATCTCCACGAAGTTGGCCAGCGCCATCTGGGCGATCGCCTCGGCGTTGGCCTGCCGGCGCTCCTGGAACAGCGGCAGCGCCGCCGACCAGTCGTCGGCGCACTCGTCCAGGCAGCGGTCCAGCTCGACCACGTCCTCGAAGGCGCAGTTCGCGCCCTGGCCGTAGAACGGGACGATGGCGTGCGCGGCGTCGCCGAGCAGGCCGACCCGTCCGTACGCCTGCCACGGGGTGCAGCGGACGGTGCCGAGCACGCCCACCGGGTTGTGCTGGTAGTCGTCCACCAGGTTCGGGGCGAGCGGCGGCAGGTCCGGGTAGTGCTCGGCGAAGTGCCGCTCGATCGCCGCCGGGCTGCCGAGCGAGGCGAAGCTGGCGGTGCCGTGGGTGGGCCAGAAGAGGGTGCAGGTGAAGGAGCGGTCCGGGTTCGGCAGCGCGATCATCATCGAGGTGCCGCGCGGCCAGATGTGCAGCGCGTCCGGGTCGAGGGCGAAGTCCCCGCCCAGCGGCGGGATCGTCAGCTCCTTGTAGCCGTAGTCGAGGAAGTCCAGGCTCTCGGTCAGCAGCCCGTACGCCAGCAGCTGCCCGCGCACCGCCGAGCCGGCGCCGTCGGCGCCGAGGACGACCGACGCGGTGGCCGCGACCTTGCCCGTCGGGGTCTCGAAGGTCATCTCGGCGGTGGCCGGGTCGAGGCCGACCAGCCGGTGGTCGAAGGCGATCCGCACCCCGGGCAGGGCCGCGGCCGCGTCCAGCAGGGCGTTGTTCAGCGCGCCCCGGCTGATCGAGTTGATCGCCCGGTCGCCGGAGGCGCTGTACGACTGGAACTGCGGCTCGCCGGCGACCGGGTGGATCATCCGGCCGCGCATCGGCAGCGCGTCCGCCAGCACCTGCCCGTCGAGGCCGATGCGGCGCAGCGCGTCCAGGCCCCGCTCGGAGAGCGCCAGGTTGATCGAGCGTCCCCGCTCGACGGTGCCGGTACGCGGGTCGGGCCGCCGCTCGTAGAGCGCCACCCGGTAGCCGCGGCGGGCCAGGAAGCAGGCCAGCAGGCAGCCGGCCAGGCCGGCGCCGACCACCGCGACCTCGTCGCGCTCTGCGGTCATGAGGTCACCTCCACGGTGGCGGCCAGCGCGTCGGCGACCCGCCAGCAGTCGAGGTACGTGGAGTAGAGCGGCACCGGGGCGAACCGGACGATGTCCGGCTCCCGGGCGTCGGCGATCACGCCGTGCTCGTGCCGCAGGCGCTTGGCCAGCCCGGCGGCGCTGCCCGTGCCGATGCGCACCGAGAGCTGGCAGCCCCGCCGCGCGGGGTCGCGCGGGGTCACCACGGTCAGCGGGCGGTCCGCGGTCACCTCGTCGAGCAGCCCCGCCAGGTAGCCGGTGAGGCGGAGGCTGCGCTCGCGCAGCGCCGGCATGCCGACGGAGTCGAACAGCTCCAGCGACGTCCGCACCGGGCCCATCGCGAAGATCGGCGGGTTGGACACCTGCCAGGCCTCCACCGTGGCCGGCGGCCGGGAGACCGGGGTCATCTCGAACCGGGTCGCCGCGTCGGTGCTCCACCAGCCCTCGAAGCGGGGCAGGTCGGGGTTGCCGAGGTGCCGCTCGTGCACGAACACCCCGGCCAGGGCGCCCGGCCCGGAGTTGAGGTACTTGTAGGAGCACCAGGCGGCGAAGTCGACGTCCCAGTCGTGCAGGGCCAGCGGGACGTTGCCGGCGGCGTGCGCCAGGTCCCAGCCGACCACGGCCCCCGCCGCGCGGCCGGCGGCCGTGATCGTCGGGATGTCCATCAGCTCGCCGGTGAGGTAGTTGACCCCGCCGAGCAGCACCAGCGCCACCCGGTCGCCCTCGGCGGCCAGGTAGTCGGTCACGTCCTCGGTGCGCAGGGTGTCCTCGCCGTCGCGCGGGCGCAGCCGGACGACGGTGGCGTCCGGGTCGAGGCCGTGGAAGCGGGCCTGGCTGCGCACCGCGTAGCTGTCCGAGGGGAAGGCGCTGTCCTCGATGACAATCCGGGTCCGCGCCCCGGCCGGCCGGTAGAAGCTGACCATCAGCAGGTGCAGGTTGACCGTCAGGGAGTTCATCACCACGACCTCCGCCGGAGCGGCGCCGACCAGTCGCGCGGCGGGCGCCGTCAGCAGCTCGTGGTACGGCAGCCAGGGGCGCTCCGCCTCCAGGTGGCCCTCGACGCCGAGCCGGCTCCACGCGTCCAGGTCGGCGAGGAGTTCGCCGCGGGTGGCCCGCGGTTGCAGGCCGAGGGAGTTGCCGGCCAGGTACGCGGCCTCGGGGTAGCGGCCGCCGTCGGCCGGCGGCACGTGGAACAGGTGACGGTGCCCGGGGTCGGCGTCGTCGCGGCGGCGGGCCTCGGCCTCGCCGGCGGCCGACCGCCACGACTGCGGTGCGGGGGTGTTCATCGGGGTGTCTCGCTCTCCGGTCACATCGCGGTCCGGGCCGACCACAGCTCGGGGAAGACCACCCGGGCCATGCTGCGCTGCAACCACGCCAGTCCGGCGGAGCCGCCGCTGCCGACCTTGGCGCCCATTGTGCGCTGCACGGCCTTGACGTGGTGCTGCCGCCAGTCGCCGAACTGCTCGGCGACCTCGGTCAGCGCCTCGCCGAGCAGCCGGAGGTGGTTGTCCGCCCCGGCGTCGGCGTAGATCCGCACCCAGGCCGCCTCGACCGCGGCGTGCGGCTCGTGCTCGACGGCGACGTCCCGGTCGAGCAGGTCGGCCGGGAGGTCGTGGCCGTGCCGGGCGAGCAGCGCGAGCACGTCGTCCCAGAGGCTCGGCGCGGCCAGGGTCGCCCGCAGCTCGGCGTACACGTCGGCCTGGCGACGGAAGGGCCGGATCAGCGTCTCGTCGCGGAGCCCCAGCAGGAACTCCAGGTGCCGGTACATCGCCGACTGGAAGCCGGAGCCCTCGCCCAGCAGGTTGCGGAACCGGTTGAAGTCGGCCGGGGTCATCCAGCGCAGCCCCTTCCAGGCGGCGTTCAGCGCCTCCAGGTGCAGCGCGGCCCGTCGCAGCGGGGCCAACGCGTCCCACACCCGGTCGGCGCGCAGCAGCCGCTGGGTCTCGCGCAGCTCGTGGCAGGTCAGCCCGAAGTACAGCTCCATGATCTGGCTGACCATGAGGAAGGACATCTCGCCGGGGTCGTCGCTCAGTGGTCGCTGCAACCGGTGCAGCGTGCTGGCCTGCACGTACGCGTCGTACGGCACCCGCTCGGCGAACTCCAGGGTCGGCTCGCCGCCGTTGCGGGCCGCCCGGGCGGCGCGCTGCCGCGGGGTGACCGGGCGCACCGCCGCCCGGGTGGGCGCCCGCAGGTCCGTCTGCTCCACCGGTCCTCCTCTGCTCACTCGGGTGCGCGGCCGTCGGCCGAGCCGGGTGACCGACATGATCCCGCGGCGGAACGGGCTGATGGAATGCCGGATCAACGGCGCTACCACCGCCCGACCTGCGGCGCGAAAGGTGCGAGCGCGATTCGGCTTCGAGAACGTAAGGTCGTCTCATGGACGACATGGACTGGGCGCTGCTGCGGGAACTGCAGGCCGACGCGCGCCTCTCCTTCAGCGAGTTGTCCCGGCGGGTGCACCTGTCGCCGCCGGCCGTCGCCGAGCGGGTGCGCCGGCTGGAGGAGGCCGGGATCATCACCGGCTACCACGCCCACGTCGACCTGACCCGGGCCGGCCGCACGGTGGTCGCGCTGATCCGGATGTCCTGCTACGGGTCGCGGTGCATCCTGCACGACCCCGACGTGGCGGGCTGGCCGGAGATCCTGGAGATCCACCGCATCACGGGCGACGCGTGCAGCATGCTGAAGGTGGCGGCCGGGTCGATCGGGGAGTTCGAGGCCGTCATCGACCGGCTCGCCCCGTACGGCCAGCCGTCCAGCACGATGGTCCTGTCCACCCCGCTGGACTGGCACCCCGTCACCCCGCTGCCCTCCTCCCCCCGCCAGCGCTGACCGCGATCCGGGTTTGCCCCCGGGCCAGCGGGAAAGCAGGCGCTGTTGCCCGGGGAGGATTCCGGTGATCGTCACCGGAAGGGGGGATCATGCCGGTGCTCACAGCGTTCACACGTGCCCTTGCCAGCACCCTGTCCGTGTTGGGGCTGGTCGGGGCATTCGTCCTGATGACCGTCGCGCCCGCGCGGGCCGGGGAGAACGCCTTCGTCGAGGTGGTGCCCAACAGCGCACAGGCCGGCACCCGGGTCAGCATCCGGGCCAGTTGCGACAACGCCAACAACCGCCAGGCGACCGTGCACTCGGACGCGTTCGGGCGGGTGGTGCTCCGGCCGGACAACGGCTTCCTGACCGGCCAGGTCACCGTCCCGGGCAGCAAGGAGCCCGGGGACTACCCGGTCGACCTGCGCTGCGACAACGGCAAGACCGCGACGACGACGCTCACCGTGCTGAACATGGAGCAGCCCACCAAGGGGCCGGCGACCGGGGGCGGCGGCACCGCCGGCGGTACGGGCACCGGCTCGCTGCTGCTGGTGGGCGGCCTCGCCGCGGTGGCCCTGGCCGTCGGCTTCGGATTCTTCGGCAACCGTCGTCGGACCGGGACCGGTTCCTGACCCGCCGTCGCCATGGCCGGCTTCGACAGGCGCACCAGGCGATCCGATCCGGGCCGGGTCCGGGCGACCACCCGGCGGGCGCTGCAGACGTCCCGCCGGGCGGCGGTCGCCGCCACCCGCCGGCTGCGCCGGGTGGCCGGGGAGGCGGTGTCGGCCAGCGTCGCCACCACCGACCCGGCGGCCGGGCCGCTGCCCGCCCGACCCCGACACCGCTGGGTTCCCGCCGGCCGCCGCCGGCTGGCGCCGGGCCGGAGCCCCGGACTCCCGGTCCTCGTGATCGGGACGCTGATGGTGCTGATCGTCACCATGTTCGCGGTGGAGCGGGTCGCCGGGGTGAGCGTGCTGCCGGACCGGTTCATCGCGGGGCTGCGGCCGCCGCCGAAGAAGTTCCCGGTGCTGCCCGCCAGCCGCCCCGTCGACATCACCATCGAACCGATCGACGTCCAGGCGCCCGTACACAACGTCGGCGTCGCCCCGGACGGCAGCATCGCGGTGCCGGACGCCGCCCGCGCCCAGGAGGCCGGCTGGTACGACCAGGGGCCGACGCCCGGGCAGTACGGCCCCGCCGTGATCGTCGGGCACGTCGACACCAGCACCGGGCCGGCGGTCTTCCACGAGCTGCGGGACCTGCGGGAGGGCGACCGCATCGAGGTGACCCGCGAGGACCGCTCGGTGGCGGTCTTCGAGGTGGACTCGGTCGAACGCTTCGACAAGGAGCGGTTGCCCGCCGACGAGGTCTTCGGCGACTTCAGTCGCCCCCGGCTGCGCCTGATCACCTGCGGCGGGCGCTGGGTGGGCGGGGAGACCGGCTACGCCGACAACGTGGTGGTCTTCGCGTCCCTGGTCCGGGCCCGCGGCACGTGACGCACGGGCAGCGCGGCGGCCCGGCGCTCACGCGGGTCGGGCGGCTCGGCGCGGCGGGATCAGGCGGCCTCGGGCTCGCGCAGGTCGAGCCAGTCGGCCCAGCGCGGGTCCGGGGCCCGGTGCCCGAGCACCCGCCAGGCCGTCCCCTTCGGGGCGGCCGGCAGGGCATGCAGCCGCCAGCCCAGCTCGGCCGGGGTCTTGTCGCCCTTGGTGTGGTTGCACCGGGCGCAGGCCGCGACGACGTTCTCCCACGCGTGCCGACCGCCCCGGCTGCGCGGGAAGACGTGGTCGATGGTCTCGGCGGGCCCCCGGCAGTAGGCGCAGCGCCAGCCGTCGCGGGCGAAGATCGCCCGCCGCGAGAGCCCGACGTGGGTGCGGTAGGGCACCCGCACGAAGCGGGTGAGCCGGACGACCGACGGCACCGGCAGCGCGTTGCGGGCGCTGTGCAGGACGCCGTCGCCGTCGGCGACACAGACCGCCTTGGCGGAGAGCACGAGGATGGCGGCGCGACGCACGGACACGACACACAGCGGCTCGTAGGTGGCATTGAGGACCAGCGCACCGGAGCCCACCGTGGGTCGTATGTCAGGCATCGCGTTCACCCTCCCGGTTCAGCGGCTCCTGCTCGCCACCGCCGACCGGGAACGGGCACAGCGACCCACCACGGCCGACGCCGGCCGGATCACCGACGTCCGTGCGCCCATCGTCCCTGATCGGCCCCCGGATTGCACGTACTAATCCCTCAACTGGTATGAGGATCAACCGCATCCGGACGGATCGCTGTCCTGGCCTGGGCGAACCTTGCGTTTGCCTGACAGTTTTCGACAGTAGTCGTCGGCCTCGGTCGTGCCGGATCTGCGCCCGATGATCTTCGAACCACTACTCTCCCTGAGCTGCCGCTCTAGCTCTCGGGAGCGATCACTGCGGGCGCTTGACGAACCTGTGTCGTGATGGGCGGGTAGCAGAAGAGCCTGCCGACTCCGCTGATGACGAGGACACGCGCTGGCGCGCCGTCGGCGGCAGTGATGACCAACTGCTGACCGCGCGCCAGAGCGATTTTTCTGAATGACAGCAGTGCGGCGAGTGCAGCGCAATCGAGGTGCCGCAGCGCTGTCAGGTCGAGAGCGAGACGGCTTACCTCGGAGGAAGCCAGCAGTCGTATCAGGTCGTGCCTGAGTTGCTCGGCGGAGGCTAAGTCGGCTTCGCCGCTCAGGATGACGTGTCGAGTGCCTGGAGGCACGTCGTGATAGTCGCATCGCAGCGCGTCGCGACCACTGGTAGCGCCCATCGGAGACTCGGTCCTCGCCCAGCGAAGGGCGGTGGAAGGGCTGGATGAGGTTGCCACCATCGATCCAGCGCCGAAGAGGACAAGCTCGGTTGCGGCAATGCCGGCCTCGACGTGGCGCTTCGGGCACCGTCTCAGACGGTACGCGCGGCTACCGGTGCCCGCCATCTGAGCAGTCTCGCCAGGCGGCCTGACATGCCCGTGCCGGATGATCTTCTCTGAGCGTTTCGGCAGGTCAAGGCCGCGCTGCTCTCCGTTCTCAGGGATCGCACGCACTAATCCTGGGTCCCTCCGGAAGCGTTCCCGGCGTCTGTCACGATGACCGGTTCGCCCCCGTACCGCCGGTCGCGACCCCCACGCCCCGGCGGGCCCGCGTCACGGCCCGGAGGGTCGGCGGGAGGGGAGCCCTGCGGGTGCGGTACGAAGACAGCGTGACCGCTGCCAGCCTGCCGCCGCTCGCCCTGCCCGCCGTCGAGGCGCCGCAGCCGGACCCGTCGCCGACCTGCCTGGACGACGCCCTCTGCCGGACCGTCTACGACGTGACCCACTCGGTGTGGTTCGCCGAGGGCAGCTACTGGATCCTGCTCAAGCCGCTGCGGATCGTGATGATCCTGCTGCTGGCGGTCGCCGCGCGGTGGCTGGTGCACCGGACGATCCGCCGGCTGGTGCGCACCACCAGCGACGCGGGCGTGCCGACCATGCTGCGGCCACTGCGGGAGCGGATCCCCACCGCCGCGGCGGAGCCGGGCGAGTTCGTCCCGGAGCGGCGCCGCCAGCGGGCCGAGGCGATCGGCTCCGTGCTGCGCAGCCTCAGCACCGCGTTCATCTTCGGCATCGCGGTGCTGATGGTGCTCAAGGAGTTCAGCTTCGACCTGGCCCCGCTGCTGGCCAGCGCCGGCATCGCGGGCGTGGCGCTCGGCTTCGGCGCGCAGAGCCTGGTCAAGGACCTGATCGCCGGCCTGTTCATGCTGATCGAGGACCAGTACGGCGTGGGTGACACGGTGGACCTCGGCGAGGCGACCGGCGTGGTGGAGTCGGTGGGGCTGCGGGTCACCACCGTCCGCGACGGGCGGGGCGTGCTCTGGTACATCCGCAACGGCGAGATCGTCCGGGTGGGTAACAAGAGCCAGGGCTGGGCCCTGGTCGTGGTCGACCTGCCGATCGGCTTCGCCGGCACGGAGGAGGCGACGGCGGTGCTGCGGACCGCGGCGGCCTCCGTGGCGGTCGACCCCGAGCTGGCACCGGAGATCGTCGAGCCGCCCGAGGTGCTGGGCGTCGAGCAGATGACGGTCGAGGGCGCGGTGATCCGTACGGTGGTCAAGACGACGGCCGACGGGCAGTTCGCGGTCGGCCGGGAGCTGCGTCGCCGGCTGGCCGAGGCGCTGGAGAACTCCGGCATCACCGCGAAGATCGCGGCCGCCCGGCTCTACGGCATGCCGGCCCGCGCGCCCGGCGAGACGGGGCAGGGCGGCGCGACCTGAGCCGCCGACCGGGCGAGCGGACCGACCGGGGCGGGCCGGGACGGCATCGGCGGGGGTCGCGGTCCGTGCGGCCCCTCGGGTATCGTCCGTTCGTTCAGTCGGAGATGCGACGATCAATCCGTTCGCCCTAGCCAGTTGTCAGACGATCGGGCAGAATCCGGTGCACGCGCTCCCCCCGGAGCGTGATCACGTCCTCGCTGATCCGTGGATCTGACGACGGTTCCCGGGCCCGTCCATCACGAGTGGCCCGCCCAGGGGAACGATGGAGGCGACGGTGCCCGACGAGCGACCATCCCCGGAAGGCCCGGCAACCTTCCGTGAGGTGTTCGCCAATCGCGAATACCGCGCCGTCTTCACGGCGAGCGCTCTCTCCTGGATCGGCGACTACATCGCCAAGGCCGCGGTCACCCTGCTGGTCTACGAGGAGACCCGGTCGGTCGCGCTCTCCGCAGCCGCGTTCGCGGTGAGCTACCTGCCCTGGCTGATCGGCGGCCCCCTGCTCGCCACGCTCGCGGAGCGGCACCGTTACCGGCAGGTCATGGTGGTCTGCGACCTCGTCCGGATGGTGCTGATGGTGGGCATCGCCATCCCCGACATGCCCGTCGAGCTGATCCTGGCCCTGCTCTTCGCCACCACCCTGGCCAATCCACCCAGCCAGGCTGCCAAGTCCGCGCTGATCCCGCTGATCCTCACCGGCGACCGGCTGGTGGTCGGGCTGTCGATCAACAGCAGCGTCGGCCAGGCCGCCCAGGTCGTCGGCTACCTCGCGGGCGCCGCCATCGCCGCCGTCAACCCGACCGTCGCGCTCCTGGTGAACGCCGCGACGTTCGCCCTGTCGGCCGCGCTGGTCCGCTTCGGCGTGGCGGACCGGCCGCCGGCGATGACCGCCGCACACCGCAGTCACCTGCTGCGGGAGACCGCGCAGGGCTTCCAGATCGTGTTCGGCACCCCGGTGCTGCGGGCCATCGCCGTCCTCGTCTTCACCGCCATGCTCTTCTCGGTGGTGCCGGAGGGCCTGGCCGCCGCCTGGGCCAGCGAGCACGCCGGCGGCCTGGACGCCGGCGCCGCCCAGGCAGTCATCATGGCGGCCAGCCCCGTGGGCTTCATCGTCGGCGGCCTGGTCGTCAGCCGGGCGTTCGGGCCGGACCGGCGGCTGAGCCTGATGCGGCCCCTGGCGGTGCTCTCCCCGCTGGCCCTGGTGCCCGCCCTGTTCGATCCGCCGCCGCTGGTGGTGGCGCTGCTCGCCGCGGCCTGCGGGTTCGCGGTCGCCGGGATGCTGCCGGTGGCCAACGGCCTCTTCGTCCGGGCCCTGCCCGCCGGCTTCCGGGCCCGCGCCTTCGGGGTGATGGCCACCGGCGTCCAGGTGATCCAGGGCCTCGCCGTCCTGGTCACCGGGTTGCTCTCCGAGCGCTACCCGATCCCGATCGTCGTCGGGGTGTGGAGCGCGGTCGGCGTCCTGCTGATGGCGCTCGCCGCCCTGCGCTGGCCGAGCCGCCCGACGATCGACGCGGCGATCACCGCCGCCGAGGCGGGCGAAACGGCCCCGCGGGCCGGCGCGAGCGCCGGGCGGGGCACGGTCGACGCGAAGACGGCCGGGGACGACCGGCACGGCCCGTCGGAGCGGTTCGACGGCGACCCGGTGGGCGGCCGGCCGGGCGAGACGGGCCAACGGCACGCCGTGACCTGACGCACAGCGGCCACCCCCCGGCGCCCCGAACGGCACCTGGCAGGATGGAACGGTGAATGCCGCAGGTGAGTCCGACCGTCCCGGCGCGTCGATGACCCTCTTCGAAGCGGTAGGCGGCGAGCCCACCTTCCGCAAGCTGGTGGACGAGTTCTACGCCGGCGTCGCCACCGACGCGCTGCTGCGCCCCATGTATCCCGAGGAGGACCTGGGCCCTGCCGCGGACCGGCTGGCCCTGTTCCTCATGCAGTACTGGGGCGGCCCGCACACGTACTCCGACCAGCGCGGGCACCCCCGGCTGCGGATGCGCCACGCGCCGTACCGCATCGGCGCCGCCGAGCGGGACGCGTGGCTGCTCCACATGCGCCGCGCCGTCGACCGTCTCGACCTGCCGCCGGAGATCGCCGCCGCGCTCTGGGACTACCTGGAGCGGGCCGCGTACTTCATGGTCAACGTGATGGAGGACCCGGCCGGGCCGGCCTGACCGCGACGGGCGCGGCGGCCGGCTCAGAGCAGGGCGCCCTCGTCGTGCAGCCAGTCCACGAAGCTGGTGGCCACCGCCGCGCCACAGTCGAGCATCTCGACCAGGAGCGCGTCGTGCGCCCCGGCGCTGAACGGCACCTGCAGCTCCGCGTAGATCGGCAGTTGACCGCGCTCGGTCGGGTCGCCGATGTAGGCCTTGCAGAAGCGGCGGGTGTGGTTCCACTCGTTGACCACCCGGTAGGCCCGGTCGGCCCAGTCGGGCGGCACCGTCGCGTGCGGCCGGGCCCGCATCACCAGGATCTCGTCCTCGGGGCCCTCCAGGGTGACCAGCACCGCGTGCCGCTCCCACATGGCCAGCAGGTTCCCGTCGCCGTCGGCCAGGTAGCGCACGTCGAGCAGGTCGAGCGCATCGCAGACGCGGCGCAGGGTGACCGGCGCGACGGTGGCCGGCATGTCGGCCATCACGGGCCGCTCGACCGCCGGGCAGTCGTCGCCCGGCTGACGGGGGGCCGGTGGTCCGACCCGGACGGTGCCCTCCACTGTGATCCCGCTCCGACTTTCCGGATCGCCGCCGCCGTTGGCGGGACCGGGGCGCCATGACCACCACGGCATCGTTCGCGCACCTCACTCCCCAGCGGATCCAGTCGCCTACGGTGCGTTGGATCCGAGGATGGACGGTACCCGGACAGCCGGGTTGAAGCACCCCCCCAACGGCAGCCCCAGGACAGAAGAATGACCACGGGTCATCCGAACGGATGACCTCAGAGTGGCCTTACGGCAAGATCCGTAGCCTTCTGCGACCAGATCGCTCCGTAAGGTCCCACAAGTCCGACCCAACGGCCGACCGTGCGCACCTGGACGTCGCCCGTGCCGGTCGCACCGGCCTCCCCCTCGGCGGCACCCAGGAAGCCCATCCGGACCAACCCCTGGACCATCCGCTGGGTCACCTCGACCGGCTCGCCGGGCGCGTCGTCCGGGGTGACCACCACGGGCACGTGGTCGAGCAGCGCGTCGCGCAGCGCACGCTGCCCGACCGCCCGGCCGGCCACGCCGTGCGCGGCGGCGTCGCGCAGGGTGCCCGCCGCCGCCGTGGCGATCCGCCGCAGCTCCCCCGCCGGCAGCGTCTCCACCCGGCGCCCGGCCCCGGGCGGCAGCGGCCAGCGCCACCGCTCGTCCCGGCGCGGGGGCAGCGCCCCGCCGCCGGCCGCGAGCCCGGCCAGCAGCTCGCCGGCCGCGACGGTGACGTCGCCGGGGCCCTCGCCGGCCACGGTGCGGACGGCCAGCACCCCCCACGGCAGACGCCCCCAGAGGGCGGTGCGGCCCGCCGCGCCGGTCGGCCGCAGCCGCACCGGCGCGTCCCGGTCCAGTCGCACCAGGCGGGCGAGGAAGGCCCCGGCGTCGGCCACGTCCGCGATCCCGTGCCCGCCGCCGGCCGCGCCGACCGGGGCGCGGACCGGCCCACCGGGTCCCGTCACGCCGGCCCGCCCTGCGGGGCGTACGAGAGCAGGAACTCGCGCTCCTGCGGGGTGACCCGGCGCGGCGACTGCCGGGTCAGGTCGAACGGCACCAGCACCGAGCGGGCCCGGCTGGCCAGCACGTCGCCGTCGTACAGCTCGTAGGCGACGGTGAAGGACGCGGCCCGGATCTCCTCCACCCACAGCTCGATGCGCACGGCCGGGGCCGCCTCGGCGGTGGCCCGGCCGAGGGCGTAGTCGACCGGGCGCAGGTAGTCGACCTCGTGCCGACGGATCACGACCCCGTCGGCGAACGAGCCCACTCCCCACGCCCGGCCGCCGGCGAACATCAGCGCCACCCGCGCCTCCTCGTAGAGGGTGAGGAAGCGCGAGTTGTTGACGTGGCCGTACGCGTCCAGGTCTGACCACCGCAGCGCGCAGTGGTAGACGAACCGGTCCGCCACGATCAGTCGCGGGTGAGCTTGCGGTAGGTCACCCGGTGCGGGCGGGCCGCCTCGGCGCCGAGCCGGTCGACCTTGTTCTTCTCGTACGCCTCGAAGTTGCCCTCGAACCAGAACCACCTGGCCGGGTTCTCGTCGTCGCCCTCCCAGGCCAGGATGTGCGTGGCGACCCGGTCGAGGAACATCCGGTCGTGGGAGATGACCACGGCGCAGCCGGGGAACTCCAGCAGCGCGTTCTCCAGGCTGGAGAGGGTCTCCACGTCCAGGTCGTTGGTCGGCTCGTCGAGCAGGATCACGTTGCCGCCGATCTTCAGCGTCAGCGCGAGGTTGAGTCGGTTGCGCTCGCCGCCGGAGAGCACCTTGGTCGGCTTCTGCTGGTCCGGCCCCTTGAAGCCGAACGCGGCGATGTAGGCGCGCGACGGCATCTCGACCTTACCCACCATGAGGTGGTCCAGCCCGTCGGAGACGACCTCCCACACCGTCTTGTCCCCGGCCAGGCCCTGCCGGTTCTGGTCGACGTACGACAGCGAGACGGTCTCGCCGACCCGGACGGAGCCGTCGGTCGGCTGCTCCAACCCGACGATGGTCTTGAACAGGGTGGTCTTGCCGACACCGTTCGGGCCGATGATGCCGACGATGCCGTTGCGCGGCAGCGAGAACGACAGGTTGTCGATCAGCACCCGGTCGCCGAATGCCTTGGTGAGGTTGTGCGCCTCGATCACCGTGTTGCCCAGGCGCGGGCCCGGCGGGATCTGGATCTCCTCGAAGTCCAGCTTCCGGGTCTTCTCCGCCTCGGTGGCCATCTCCTCGTAGCGGTCGAGGCGGGCCTTGGACTTGGTCTGCCTTGCCTTGGCGTTGGAGCGGACCCACTCCAGCTCCTCGGTGAGGCGCTTCTTCATCTTGGCGTCGCGGCGGCCCTCGACGGCCAGCCGGGCGGCCTTCTTCTCCAGGTAGGTGGAGTAGTTGCCCTCGTAGCCGACGGCCCGGCCGCGGTCCAGCTCCAGGATCCAGCCGGCCACGTTGTCGAGGAAGTACCGGTCGTGGGTGATCGCCATGACGGTGCCGGCGTACTTGGCCAGGTGCTGCTCCAGCCAGGAGACGCTCTCCGCGTCCAGGTGGTTGGTGGGCTCGTCGAGCAGCAGCAGGTCGGGCGCCTCCAGCAGCAGCTTGCACAGCGCCACCCGGCGGCGCTCGCCCCCGGAGAGCTGGGTCACGTCGGCGTCCGGCGGCGGGCAGCGCAGCGCGTCCATCGCCAGTTCGAGCTTGGAGTCGATGTCCCACGCGTCGGCGTGGTCCAGCTCCTCCTGGAGCCGGCCCATCTCCTCCATCAGCTCGTCGGAGTAGTCGGTGGCCATCTGCTCGGCGATCTTGTTGAACCGCTCCAGCTTGGCCTTGGTCTCGGCGACCGCCTCCTCGACGTTGCCGAGCACGGTCTTGGCGTCGTTGAGCGGGGGCTCCTGGGCGAGCAGGCCGACGGTGTAGCCGGGCATCAGCCGGGCGTCGCCGTTGCTCGGCCGGTCCAGCCCTGCCATGATCTTGAGGAGGCTGGACTTACCGGCGCCGTTCGGGCCGACCACACCGATCTTGGCCCCCGGCAGGAAGCTCAGCGTCACGTTGTCGAGCACGACCTTGTCGCCGTGCGCCTTGCGCGCCTTTTCCAGGACGTAGATGTACTGGGCCACGGTGCGGGCTACCTCCGTAGGTTGCGACTGGGGGCCGGCGGGCGCGGGCCCGGGCTGCGACTTCCGCCCGCCGCCGCCGGCCGCTGGCCGGCCGCACGCACGCCGTCGTCAATCCTGACAGGTACGCGCCGCCGCGCCCACATCACCCCGCCCGGACGCTGCGGGCGCGCCGCGCCACCCCTGCTTCCGAGCAGGGGTATCGACAAGATCACGTCGGGGGTTGGACCATCGTGGGACGGGTAGGTGACTCCGGCACGGGGCCCCAGAAGCCGCAGCTACGCTCAGTACGCTCATTCGCGGTTGACCCGTCAGCACCCGGAGGTGGCCGAACGTGACCGTCCGCAGCTCCTTTGTCGTAGTGGCGAACCGGCTACCCGTCGACGAGGTGAGCACACCCGAGGGACGGCAGTGGCGTCGCAGCCCCGGGGGGTTGGTGACCGCGCTGCACCCCGTCCTCGCCGAGCACCAGGGCACCTGGGTCGGCTGGGCCGGCGGCACCGGCGCCGCCCCCGAGCCGTTCGACCTGGAGGGCATCCGGCTGCACCCGGTGCCGCTGAGCGCGGAGGAGCTGGAGCGCTACTACGAGGGCCAGTCCAACGCGACGATCTGGCCGCTCTACCACGACGCGGTGGAGACGCCCGCCTACAAGCGCCGCTGGCGCGAGGCGTACCGCCTGGTCAACGCCCGCTTCGCGGAGGCCGCGGCGGAGGTCGCGGCCGAGGGGGCGACGGTCTGGGTGCAGGACTACCAGCTCCAGCTCGTCCCGGCGATGCTCCGCGAGCTGCGGCCGGACCTGCGGATCGGTTTCTTCCTGCACATCCCGTTCCCGCCGATCGAGCTGTTCATGCAGATGCCGTTCCGCACCGAGATCCTGCGCGGCCTGCTCGGCGCGGACCTGGTCGGCTTCCAGCAGCGGCTCGCCGCGCAGAACTTCGTCCGGCTGGCCCGGCACCTGCTCGGGCTGCGCTACGAGGGCCAGATGATCCAGGTCGACGGCCGCCAGGTGAAGGCCGGCGCGTTCCCCATCTCGATCGACACCAAGGAGATGGAGCGGCTGGCCGCCGACCCGGCGATCCAGGCCCGCGCGAAGGAGATCCGCGAGGAGCTGGGCAACCCGAGAACGATCATCCTGGGCGTCGACCGGCTCGACTACACCAAGGGCATCGAGCTGCGGCTCAAGGCATTCCGCGAGCTGCTCGCTGACGGAAAGTTGACAGTCCCGGACGCGGTCATGGTGCAGGTCGCCACGCCCAGCCGCGAGCGCGTCGAGCACTACCAGGCGCTCCGCGTCAAGGTGGAGCGTGAGGTCGGTCGGATCAACGGCGAATTCGGCAGGGTCGGCGTGCCGGCGGTGCATTATCTGCATCAGTCGTACAGTCGCACTGAGCTGGCCGCGATGTACGCCGCCGCCGACGTGATGATGGTGACGCCGCTGCGAGACGGGATGAACCTGGTAGCCAAGGAGTACGTCGCATCGCGCGCCGACCAGGGCGGTGCACTCGTGCTCAGCGAGTTCGCCGGCGCCGCCACCGAGCTGCGTCAGGCGTTCCTTTGTAATCCGCACGACCCTGACGCGGTCAAGGACGCCCTGCTGCGGGCCGTGCATGTCGAGAAGCCGGAGGCCCGCCGCAGAATGCGGACAATGCAACGCCATCTACGCACCCACGACGTGGGACACTGGGCGAAGTCTTTCCTCACCGAGCTCGGTGTGCCTCAAGCGGAGGACGCGTGAACGCCGCCAGCGACATCGTCACCCCGGCGGCCGGCACGATGGACCCGGAGCTGCGCGCGGCCATCGGCCGGATCGCCCGGGTGCCCCAGCTTCTGATCGCCTGCGACTACGACGGCACACTGGCGCCGATCGTGGAGGACCCGAGCAAGGCCGTGCCGCTGCCGGAGTCGGTGGCCGCCGTCCGGGCCCTCGCCGCCCTGCCCCAGACCACCGTGGCGGTGGTCTCCGGGCGGGCCCTGCGGGACCTTGCCGCGCTCTCCCGGCTGCCCAGCGAGGTCCACCTCGTCGGCAGCCACGGCTCCGAGTTCGACATCGGCTTCGTCGAGCGGCTCTCCCCCGAGCTGATCGCGGTCCGCACCCGGCTGCGCGACGCCCTGCGCGAGATCGCCTCGGCCCATCCGGGCATCCGCCTCGAGCGCAAGCCGGCGAGCGTCGCGGTGCACACCCGCGGGGTGGACCCGCAGGTCGCGGCGGCCGCCATCGAGGCGGTCCGCAACGGCCCCGCCACCTGGGACGGCGTCACGGTCACCCAGGGCAAGGAGGTCATCGAGCTGTCGGTCGTCGCCACCCACAAGGGCACGGCCGTCGACCAGCTCCGCACCCAGCTCTCCGCCAGCGCGGTGCTCTTCATCGGCGACGACGTCACCGACGAGAACGCGTTCGGCAACCTGCACGGGCCGGACGTGGGCATCAAGATCGGCCCCGGCGACACCGCCGCCGGCTACCGGGTCGCCGACCCGATCGAGGCCGCCCGCACCCTCGGCCTGCTGCTGGAGACCCGCCGGCACTGGCTCTTCGGCGAGCGGGCGGTGCCGATCGAGCGGCACTCGATGCTGGCCAACGGGCGGACCGTGGCGCTGCTCACCCCCGAGGCCAAGGTCACCTGGCTCTGCCACCCCAAGCCCGACTCGGCGGCGATCTTCGCCGACCTGGTCGGCGGCAGTCCGGCGGGGCACTTCAGCGTCGCCCCGGAGCGCGGCGGCATCCCGCTCGGCCAGCGCTACCGCTCGGGCACGATGACGGTCGAGACCCGCTGGTCGGGCCTGACCGTCACCGACTGGCTGGACAAGCCGGCCCGGGAGACCACCCCGGACGGCCCGGCCGTCATCACCGGCGACTCGACCCTCGTACGGGTGCTCACCGGCTCCGGCCGGGCCCGGCTGGAGTTCGCGCCCCGGCCCGAGTTCGGCCAGGTCGCGGTGCAGTTGCAGCCGCTCGGTGACGGCCTGCTGGTGCTCGGCTCCAACGAGCCGGTCGCGCTCTACTCCCCCGGGGTCGAGTGGCAGGTCAGCAACGACGGCGGCTACGAGACGGCCAAGGCGGTCGTCGACCTCGCCGCCGCCGGCGGTCAGGTCGTGCTGGAGCTGCGCTTCGGCACGCACAGCCTGGAACACCACCGGCTGCCGATCCACGAGCGGCAGGCCCTGGCGGAGCAGCCGTGGAAGGACTGGGTCGCCTCGCTCCGGCTGCCGAGCACCGCGCGGGAGCTGGTGGTCCGCAGCGCGCTGACCCTGCGGGGCCTCTGCCACGAGGCCACCGGCTCGATCCTCGCCGCCGCGACCACCTCGCTGCCCGAGGAGCTGGGCGGCGTCCGCAACTGGGACTACCGCTACTGCTGGCTGCGCGACGCGGCGATGACCGCGCGGGCGCTGGTCGACCTGGGCTCGACGGAGGAGGCCGAGGCGCTGCTGCGCTGGGTCGACGGCTGCGTGGAGCGCACCGGCGGGCACCCGGAGCGGCTGCACCCGCTCTACACGGTGGACGGCTACGAGCTGGGCGCCGAGGCGGTCATCGACACCCTGCCCGGCTACGCCGGCTCCCGGCCGGTCCGCGTCGGCAACCTCGCCAACCACCAGCTCCAGCTCGACGTCTTCGGCCCGATCGCGGACCTGATCGCCGCCGTGGCCGACGCCCGGGGCTCGGTCCGCGAGGACGAGTGGCGGGTGCTGGAGAACATGGTCGAGGCGGTCCGCCGCCGCTGGCACGAGCCCGACCACGGCATCTGGGAGGCCCGCCTCCCGCCGCGGCACCACATCTTCTCCAAGGTCATGTGCTGGATGACCGTCGACCGGGCGCTGCACGTGATGCGCCAGCACGGCGGCGAGGACCGGCCGGAGTGGGTGGAGCTGCGCGACCGCATCGGCGCCAACGTGCTGGAGTACGGCTGGCACGAGACCGTCGAGGCGTACAGCGTGGCGTACGGGGACGAGGACATGGACGCCTCGTCGCTGTGGATCGGGCTGTCCGGCCTGCTCCCCGGCGACGACCCGCGCTTCCTCTCCACGGTGCTGCGGATCGAGGCGGACCTGCGCAGCGGCCCGGTCGTCTACCGCTACCACTGGGACGACGGCCTGCCGGGGCGCGAGGGCGGCTTCCACATCTGCACGGCGTGGCTGATCGAGGCGTACCTGCGCACCGGGCGGCGCACCGACGCCGAGGAACTGTTCAACCAGATGGTGGACACCGCCGGCCCGACCGGCCTGCTCCCCGAGCAGTACGACCCGCTGGCCGAGCGCGGGCTGGGCAACCACCCGCAGGCCTACAGCCACCTCGGGCTGATCCGCTGCGCCCTGCTGCTGGACAACATGCTCAAGCAGTGACCTGACCAGCGAAGACGGCGGCCGGAGACCTCAGTCTCCGGCCGCCGTCGCTCGTTCCACGGGATCAGACCGACGCGAACGGACCCGAGCCGCGCCCACCGGGGATCTCCGGGGAGACCGCTGGCGGAGGGATCAGGCCTGACCGCCCGCAGCGAGCGGGCTGCCCGGAGATCGGTCAGGACCAGCCCCGGCGAGGGCCGCCACCACGTCCCCCACCACGACCACGGCCGGCGGTCGCAGGCCGGCGGCGACCACGTCGGCGGCGACCGCGCCGAGCGTGGAGCGGAGCACCCGCTGCGCCCCGGTCGTCGCCTCCTGCACCACCGCGGCCGGCGTCTCCGCCGGCCGGCCGTGCGCGAGGAGCGTCGCGGTGATCGCGGCGAGGTTCTTCAGCCCCATCAGGATGACCAGCGTGCCGCGCAGCCCGGCCAGCGCTTCCCAGCGGACCAGGGAGGCCGGCGAGTCGGGCGCGACGTGCCCGGAGACCACGGTGAACTCGTGGGCCACCGCGCGGTGGGTGACCGGGATGCCGGCCGCGGCCGGCGCCGCGATCGAGCTGGTCACGCCGGGCACCACGGTCACCGGCACGCCGGCCGCCGCGCAGGCGAGCAACTCCTCGCCGCCCCGGCCGAAGACGTACGGGTCGCCGCCCTTGAGCCGGACCACGGCCCTCCCGGCGAGGGCGCGCTCCACCAGGATCCGGTTGATCTCCTCCTGGGCGCGGGAGGGGCCGTACGGGATCTTGGAGGCGTCCACCAGCTCGACGTCGGGGCGCAGCTCGTCCAGGAGCAGCCCGGGCACCAACCGGTCGGCGACCACCACGTCCGCCTCGGTGAGCAGCCGCCAGCCCCGGACCGTGATCAGCTCCGGGTCGCCGGGGCCGGCGCCGACGAGCGCGACCCGGCCGGGCCGGGCGCCGGCGGGGGCCCTCCGCTCCACCGCGGCCGCCGGGAGGGGAGCCCTCCGCACGTTCAGCAGGTCGCGGATGGCGTCGCGGACGCTCATCGCCCGGCGCGGGTCGCCGCCGCCGAGCACCGCCACGGTCACCGGGCCGTGCCGGGTCACCGCCGGGGTCCAGGCGGTGGCGGCGGCCCGGTCGTCGGCGCGGACGCAGAAGATGCGGCGTTCGGCGGCGGCCGCGCTGACCGACGCGGCGGCGAGCGGGTCGTCCACCGCGACCTGCACCAGCCAGGCGCCGTCGAGATCGTCCGGGGTGAACCGGCGCGGCTCCCAGTGCAGCCGCCGGGCGTCGACGTGGGCGCGCAGCGCCGGGGTCAGCTCGGGGGCCACGAGCAGGACGTCGGCGCCGGCGTCCAGCAGCGCCGGCACCCGGCGGGTGGCCACCGCTCCCCCGCCCACCACGACCACCCGCCGGCCGGCGAGCCGCAGGCCGAGAGGGTACGGATTGCCGCTCACGCCGCCGCCACGCCACTGAGCCGGATGGTTCGCGCGCTTCGCTCGCTCACTTCTCGGCCACCCCCGCCGAGTCGAACGTGGCGACCTCGTGCAGCACCCGGACCGCGCCGGTGACCACCGGCAGGGCGAGCAGCGCGCCGGTGCCCTCGCCGAGGCGCAGCCCCAGGTCGATCAGCGGCTCCAGCCCCAGCCGGCGCAGCGCGACCGTGGCCCCCGGCTCGGCGGAGCGGTGCCCGGCCACCATGGCGCCCACGGCGTGCGGCGCGAAGGCCGCCGCGGCGAGCGCCGCGGAGACCGCGATGACGCCGTCCAGCAGCACCGGGGTCCGCCGGGCGGCGGCGCCCAGGATCAGCCCGGCCAGGGCGGCGTGCTCCAGGCCGCCGACCGCGGCCAGCACGCCCAGCGGGTCGGCCGGGTCGGGCGCGTGCCGGCGCAGCGCGGCGCGGACCACGTCCACCTTGCGGGCGTACGTCGGGTCGTCGACCCCGGTGCCCCGGCCCGTCGTCTCCGCCGGGTCGATGCCGGCGAAGGCGGCGATCAGGGCGGCGGCGGGCGTGGTGTTGCCGATGCCCATGTCCCCGGTGAGCAGGATGCCGGCGCCGGCGTCGACCAGTTCCCCGGCCACCCGGATGCCGGTCTCCACCGCCGCCCGGGCCTCGTCCCGGGTGAGGGCGGCCGTGACCGTCAGGTCCCGGGTGCCGGGACGGACGTTCGCCGCGACCAGCCGGGGCGCGTCGCGGGCCGGCACCGCGCCGGCGTCCGTCCCCGCCGCGGCGGTCCTGCCGTCGGCGAGCGTTCCCGAGGCGACCGACGGGTCGACGGCGACCGGCAGTGGGGTGGCCACGCCGACGTCGACCACGGTGACCGAAGCGTCGGCCTGCCGGGCGAACGCGTTGACCACCGCGCCGCCGGCCAGGAAGTTCCCGATCATCTGCGCGGTGACCTCCTGCGGCCAGGGCGTCACCCCCTGGGCGTGCACGCCGTGGTCGCCGGCGAAGATGGCGACCGCCGCCGGCTCCGGCAGCGGCGGCGGGCAGTGCCCGGCCAGGCCGGCGAGGCGTACGGAGAGTTCCTCCAAGGCGCCGAGCGAACCGGCGGGCTTGGTCAGCCGTCCCTGCAACTCGCGGGCGGCGGCCATCGCCGGCTCGTCCAGCGGCCGGATCGCCGCGATCGTGGTCTCCAGCATCATGCCTCCAGGATCTCCGCCAGTACCTCGGTGAACGCGTCGGTGGTGGCCGGGTCGCGCACGGCGATCCGCAGCCAGTCCGGGCCCAGACCAGGGAAGGTGTCGCCGCGGCGCACCGCCCAGCCGCGCTGCCGCAGGGCGGCGCGCACCTCGGTGGCCCCGGGCAGGTGCACGAGCACGAACGCGCTGGCGGGTCGGCCGGCGACGCGTACGCCGGGCAGGGCCGACAGGCGGGCGACCAGGTGGTCGCGGTCGGCGGCGAGCCGGGCGGCGATGGCGCGCTCGGCCTCGACCGCGACGGGCGTGGCGCAGGCCGACGCGGCGGCCAGGGCCGGGGTGGAGACGGCCCACAGCGGCTGGGCGGCGGCCAGCCGCGCCAGCAGCGGGGCCTCGCCGAGCAGGTAGCCGATCCGCAGGCCGGCGAGCCCCCAGGTCTTGGTGAGGCTGCGGACCACCAGCAGGCCGGGCAGGTCGCGCCGGGCGGCCAGCGACTCCGGTTCGCCGGCGACCCCGGGCGCGAGGGTGGTGTCGGCGAACGCCTCGTCGACCACCAGCACCCGGCCGGGCCGGGCCAGCGCGGCCAGGTCGGCGGCGGGGTGCAGCACCGAGGTCGGGTTGGTCGGGTTGCCGATCATGACGAGGTCGGCGTCGGCGGGCACCCGGGCCGGGTCGAGCCGGAAGTCGTCGGCCGCGTCGAGCAGCAGCCGCTCCACCTGGTGCCCGGCCGCGCGCAGCGCCGCCTCCGGCTCGGTGAACTGCGGGTGCACCACCACCGGCCGGCGGACGCCCCGCAGGGCGCGGGCGAGCAGCACGAAGCCCTCGGCCGCGCCGGCGGTCAGCAGCACCTCGGCCGGCGGGCGGCCGTGCCGGGCGGCGACGGCGGCCCGCGCCGGCCCCGGGTCGGGGTACGCGGCGAGGTCGCCGAGCGCGGCGGTGACCGGGTCGGCCAGCCAGTCCGGCATGGCGTCCCGCCGCACGTTGACGGCGAGGTCGACCAGCCCTTCGCCCACCTCGGCGTCACCGTGGTGGCTGAGGTCGGGCTCGTCCCCCACGGGGTCGGGCCCGGTTCCGGCGGGGTCGCGTTCGGCCCCGACAGGGTCGGGCCGGGGGTCCGCGGGATCGGGTTCGGTCCCCGCGGGCTCGGGTTCGGGCCCCGCGGGCTCGGATTCGGGCCCCGCGGGCTCGGGTTCGGGCCCGGCTCCGGGGAGGGTCTCGGTCGGCTGACCACGCATGTCCGCGATCCTGCCGGGAAGGGGGCGCACGGGACAGCGGATCCCGGCGTGGGCCGCGTCACCACACGGGCGTTTATGAATATTTCTCAGGTACGAATCGGAAATGTCATAACTTGGCCTGGTGAGCAACCGACCCCTTGCTGCCGCTGGTCGTCTCGTTCCCCTTCTCCGCGCCGGGCTGATCGCCGGCATCGTGGTCGCCGCCGTGGCGTATCCGGTGGCCGCCGCCACCGGCATCGGCGCCAAGGTCACGGCGCACGCCATGGAACACAAGACCAAGATCCTCACCACCGCCCTGCCGGCCGAGACGTCGTACGTCTACGCGCCCGACGGCAAGACGGTGCTGACGATGTTCTACGAGGAGTACCGGCAGTACACGAAGCTGTCGGACATCTCGCCGAACATGCAGCAGGCCATCGTCGCCGCCGAGGACAACCGCTTCTACCAGCACCGGGGCGTCGACCCGAAGGGCGTCGCCCGCGCCTTCGTGGCCAACGCCCGCTCCAGCGGCGTCTCCCAGGGCGCCTCCACCCTCACCATGCAGTACGTCCGGATGGCGCTGCGCGACAGCGCGAAGACGCCGAAGGAGGTGCAGGAGGCGACCCAGCAGACCAGCCTGCGCAAGGTCCGGGAGATGCGGATGGCGCTGGATCTGGAGAAGGAGCTGAGCAAGGAGCAGATCCTGGAGCGCTACCTCAACTCCGCGTACTTCGGGCACCGCGCGTACGGGATCTACGCGGCCAGCGAGATCTTCTTCTCCAAGCCCCCGAAGGACCTCACCCCCGTCGAGGCGGCCACCCTCGCCGGGCTGGTCAAGTCCCCGTCCGAGTACGACCCCGCCAGCTCCGACCAGAAGGACGCCACCGGCCGGCGCAACTACGTGCTGGACCGGATGGCCCAGCTCGGCTACCTCTCGCCGGACGCGGTGGCGCAGGCCAGGACCGAGCCGATCCGGCTGAAGCTGACCTACCCGCCGAACGACTGCGCCTCGGTGCCGGAGAAGTGGAACAGCTGGGGCTTCGCCTGCGACTACCTGAAGAACTGGTGGAGCGCGCAGCCGGCGTTCGGGGAGAACCGGCTGGAGCGGATGGACAAGCTGCGCCGGGGCGGCTACCGGATCGTGCTCAGCCTGGACCCGAAGATCCAGGAGGCCGCCGAGAAGAACGTCGGCGCCAAGGAGAACACGGGCAGCCCGTTCGCCAACGGCATCGTGGTCTCCGAGCCCGGCACCGGGCGGGTGAAGGCGATGGCGGTGAACCGGACGTACTCGCTGGACCTGAGCGAGAACGGCCAGAGCTCCAACCCCGAGGCCGGGCCGAACGTCAAGGCGAACTACCCCAACACGGTGGCGCCCCTGCTCGGCGGCGGCGACCTGCCGGGCTACCAGGCCGGTTCGACGTTCAAGATGTTCCCGATGCTGGCCGCGCTGAACGCGGGCATGCCGCTGTCCACCTCGTTCAACGCCCCGCACCGGTACCGCTCCGAGGTCTACGACGGCTGGGCGCCGTCCAACGCCAGCGGCGCGATGAGCGGTCAGCAGACCATGTGGTCCGGCTTCGGCAAGTCGGTCAACACGTACTTCGTGTGGCTGGAGGAACAGGTCGGCGCGGACAAGGCGGTCCACCTCGCCGAGCAGCTCGGGCTGCGCTGGCGCACGGACGTCGACAAGGAGCAGGCGTCCCCGGCCAAGGCGAAGAAGTGGGGCGCGTTCACCCTGGGCGTCTCCGACGCCACGCCGCTGGAGATGGCCAACGCGTACGCCGCGATCGCCGCGGACGGCCGCTACTGCGAGGCGATCCCGGTGCAGGCGATCTACAACCGGGACGGCACGCCGACCACCTGGAAGACCGCCTCGGGGATCGAACGCGAGGTCGCCAAGCCGCGCTGCCGGCAGGTGGTGAACGCCGACGCGGCCCGGGCCGCCACCGACGCCGCCCGCTGCCCGACCGGCGACACCCCGGCCCGGGGGAGCTGCGGCGGCTGGTCGACCGCGGACAGCGTGCGGGGGACCGTCGGCCGCCCGGTGGCGGGCAAGACGGGCACCACCGACAGCACCCGGTCGGCCTGGTTCGTCGGCTACACCCCGGAGCTGGCGGCGGCGAGCTTCATCTCCGACCCGGACAACCCGTTCAACGCGGTCGGCGACGGCCAGTCCCAGATCCCGATCAAGGCGGTGGCCCAGACCCTCCGCGACGCCCTCAAGGGCCAACCCACCCGCCAGTTCACCCCGCCCTCGGACCGGATGGTCGGCTGACCCCGCCGCCGCTCCCGCCCCGTGCCGGGGCGGGGCCGGGCAGGTGGCCGGCCCCCGGCGGACGGACCCGGCCGAGCGCCGTCAGCGGAGGTCGGCGACGACGAAGAACCACACCTCCAGGTCGACCCGGCCGAGCGCCGTCAGCGGAGGTCGGCGGCGACGAAGGACCAGACCTCCAGGTCGACCCGGCCGCCCCGGACGAAGCCGGCGTTGCGCAGCAGGCCCTCGTAGCTGAAGCCGGCCTTCTCGGCGACCCGGCGGGAGGCCAGGTTGCCGGGCGCGACCCGCAGCTCGACGCGCTGGAAGCCGTGTTCGAGGATCAGCGCGATGGCGAGCGCGTCGACCGCCTCGGCCGCCAGGCCGAAGCCCCGCGCGTGCGCCGCCATCGCGTAGGAGACCTCGGTGCACCGGGCGCCCCAGTCGGTGCGGCGCGTCCACAGGCAGCCCACCACCCGGGCGTCCTCCCGGCGCACCACCGCGTAGTGGTCGCCGTCGCCGCTGTCGCGCCGCTGGCGGGCCAGGTCGGTGCACCAGGCCAGCCCGTCGATCTGGCCCGACGTGTCGGCCAGCGGCAGCCACCGCTGGGTCTGCCGGTCGGCGAAGACCTCGTCGGCCGCCTTCGCGTCGGCGGCGGTCAGCGCGCGCACCTCCGTGCGGGGCGTGGAGACCGTCAGCGCCGGGAAGCGGCGGACCGCCACCTGACCGATCACGCGGGCACCCCGCCGGGCCGGGCGGCCGCGGGGTCGGCCGCCGCCTGCACCGCCGCGTCGACCAGCCGGGCGGCGAGCTGCGGGTACGCCGCCCAGTGCAGGGTGAGCTGGGAGGCGTGCACGCCCCGCCAGACGAAGCCCTCGGGCGCCCCGCCGTCCCAGCTCCAGGCCGGCCGCGCCCCGGCGCGCGGGGTGAGCACGGCGCGGTGCTCCTTGTGCCCGGTCACCACGGCGCCCGCCGACGCCACCACGCTGTCGGTCAGCGCGGTCGCCTCCCGGTAGCCGACGACCAGGCCGTCCCGGCTGGCCCCCACCGCGTCGAGCACCCCGCACATGGGCAGCCCGTCCAGCTCCCGGGCCAGCCAGAGCAGGCCGGCCCCCTCGGCGACGACCGGCCGGCCCGTGCGGGCCAGCTCGGCGACGGCGATGCAGAGCCGGCGGTTGGCGGAGAGCTGTTCGGCGTACGACTCGGCAAGCCCGCCGCCGACGACCAGCCCACCGACGCCGGCGGGCAGCGCCTCGTCGCGCAGCGGGTCGACCGTCACCACCTCCGCGCCGGCCGCCCGGAGCAGCTCCGTGGTCTCGGCGTGGCCGTAGCTGCCGCCCGACGCCCCGGCGACCGCGACGACCGGGCGCGGCCCGCCGGCGGGCCGGTCCACCTCCGGCGACCACGGCGGGGCCGGCAGCGGCGGGGCGGAGCGGGCCAGGCCCAGCAGCCGGTCGAGGTCGACCGTGGCGGCGACCGCCTCGCCGAGCCGGCGGACCGCGCGGGTGGCCTCGCCGGTGCGGGCGAGCGCGGGCACCACCCCGTGCCGGCGCGGGGGCAGCACCGCCGGCAGGTCGTGGCGGCGCAACACCCCGTAGACCGGCACGCCGATGTCGTCGAGCGCCTCGCGCAGCAGTTCCTCGTGCCGCGCCGAGGCGACCCGGTTGAGGATCACCCCGCCGAGCCAGAGCTGCTCGTCGTACGCCCGGAAGCCGTGCACCAGGGCGGCCACCGACTGCCCCATCGCGGCGACGTCGACCACCAGCACGACGGGGCTGCGCAGCGCGGTGGCCACGGCCGCCGTCGACTCGCTCTCCGGCCGGCCGGTGAGGCTGTCGTAGAGCCCCATGCTCCCCTGCACCAGCGCGAGCCCGGCGCCCGAGGCGCCGTGGGCGACCAGCGGGGCGATCCGGTCGGCGCCGACCAGCCGGGGGTCGAGGGTGCGGCCGGGGCGGCCGGCGGCCAGCCCGAGGTACGCGGCGTCGACGTGGTCCGGACCGATCTTGAACCCGGCGACGTCGACGCCCCGGTCGGCGAGCGCCGCGAGCAGCCCGATCGCCAGCGCGTTCTTGCCGTGGCCGGAGGACGGCGCGCTGAGCACCAGGCGCGGCACGACGGTCATCATCGACTCCCTGCGGGGCGGCGGGGGAAACCCTGCGGCGGGCCGACCGCGCGGCCCGCCCGCGTGACGATAGCCCAAGCGGACGGCGGGCGACCGCCACCGGACGGGCCCGTCGGCGCGCTGTCCGGGGCCGTCCGGGTCGGCGGCCCCGGCGGGACCGGGGGCCGTCGAGGCCAGTGGCCCGGAGCACAGGGGTAGCCTCGTTGGCGTGTACCGGTTCCTGCTGACGCCGCGCTGGCTGGGCATCCTCGCGCTGACCCTGGTCGCCTCCGCGGTGATGGTGCTGCTCGGCAACTGGCAGCTGGACCGCTACCACGGGCGTACGGAGATCAACGAACGGATCGACGCCGGCCTGCGGATGGACCCGGTGCCGCTGCGCGACGTGCTGCCCGCCCCCACCGGCGGCAGCGGCACGGCCGGCCCCGCGCCCGCCGAGGACAAGTCCTGGACCAAGGTCACCGTGACCGGCCGGTACGACCTGGCGAACGTCGTCCTGGTCCGGGGCCGCTCGGTGGACCGCAAGGTCGGTTTCGAGGTGGTGACCCCGCTCGTGCTGGCGGACGGCACAGCGGTGCTGGTGGACCGCGGCTGGATCCCGCCGGCCCCGGGCGGCGACGCGACCGTCCAGCCGCAGGTGCCGCCCGCCCCGACCGGCGAGGTCACCGTGACCGGCCGGGTGCACCTGAGCGAGAGCGGCTCGGTCGGCGTCTCCCGGCGCGAGGGCAAGCTGGAGACCCGGCGGATCGGCGTGTCCCGGCTGGCCCAGGAGCTGCCCTACCCGGTGCACGGGGCGTACCTGCTGCTGGACGAGCAGACCCCGGCGGCGGACCCGACCTTCAAGGACGTGCCGGTCGGGTACACCAACAACTGGCAGAACTTCGGCTACGTCGTGCAGTGGTGGATCTTCGCCGCGATGACCCTCTTCGGTTACGGCTGGGTGGCCCGCCGGGAGGCCCGCCGGCTGGCGGGCGTGGGGCCGGAGCGCCCCACCGACCGCGCCGCGGAGCCCGCGTCGCACGCTGCCGCCTGACCGCGCCGCACGCTGCCACCTGACCGCGCCACGCGCCGGACGCCGTGCCCCGTGGGCCCCCCGGGCTGACCCGGCCTGTCCCGCGGCGGACCCGGTCGCCCGGCGGGGCTCGGTCCCTCGGTGTCACCATCCGAGCCGGGACGGCCGGCGGGGCATCGGCCGGACCGGTCAGGTTGTAGGGTCCGGCACATGATCAACGTGCGTGGGGGGTCGCGGTGACCCCTGATCCCACGATGCCGCCGCCGTCGGAGCCGGCGACGCAGGCACACCCGTCGACCGACCCCTGGGCGGCCACTCCTCCCCCGACCACCTACGAGGCGCCGCCCGCCGCCTCGCACCACCCCGCGCCGCCGGCCCCGGGCCAGCCCTCCGCGCCCCCGGCCACCGCGGAGTTCCCCGCGGCGCCCTATTCCGCCCCGCCCGCCACCGCGCAGTTCCCCGCCGCGCCGTACTCCGCCCCGCCCGCCGCGCCGTACTCCGCCCCGCCCGGCACGGCGGTCGTCCGGCATGGGCCGCACCCGCCGGTGATGGCGCCGGCGCTGCCGGGACCGCTGCCGGCCGGCTATACGCCCGCGCAGGGCGCGGTGGCCGTGCAGATCGGCGAGATCATCGTGAGCCCGCCGGTGATCCGTACGCCGGCCGGCGTGCTGCCGCTGGCCGGCGCGTCCTGGCACGTCAGCGACCACTGGCAGAAGGAGGAGAAGACCGCGCAGTGGGCGATCGTCTGCGCGATCGTCGGCTTCTTCTGCCTGACCTTCTTCAGCCTGCTCTTCCTGCTGATCAAGGAGACCCGGCACCACGGCACCGTCCAGGTCAGCGTGATGAACGGCGCCCACCAGTACGTGGCCCGGATCCCGGTCACCGACCAGGGCCAGGTGCAGCACATCAACAACCAGGTCAACTACGCCCGGTCCCTGTCGACCATGTGAGGCGGTCGCCCCGGCCCGCTGCGGCGCCGCCCCCGGGCAGGGACCGGCGCGCGGCGGGACGGCCGCCGGGTAGGCCGCTCAGCCGGTGACGCGGCCGGCGTGGATGGCGCGTACCGCGTCGATGGTGTCGGCCTCGGCCGCCGTCTTGTCGTCGCGGTAGCGCACCACGCGGGCGAAGCGCAGCGCCACCCCGCCCGGATAGCGGGAGCTGGTCTGCACCCCGTCGAACGCGATCTCGACCACCTGCTCGGGGCGGACGCGCACCACCCAGTCGCCGCGCTCGACGGCGAGGGAGAGGAACCGCTCGGTCTGCCAGCGCAGCACCTCGTCCGTGAGACCCTTGAACGTCTTGCCGAGCATCACGAAGTCGCCCGTGCGCGGGTCCCGCGCGCCCAGGTGCAGGTTGGACAGCCAGCCCTGACGCCGGCCGCTGCCCCACTCCACCGCGAGCACCACCAGGTCGAGGGTGTGCCGGGGTTTCACCTTCACCCAGGCGGCGCCCCGGCGGCCGGCGTCGTAGGGCGCGTCGGGCGCCTTCACCACGACCCCTTCCTGGCCGGCGTCGATCGCGGCGGCGAACGCCTCGCCGGCCCGCTCCGGGCCGTCGACCTCCATGCGACCCACCAGCAGCGAAGGGTCGACCGCGGCGGCCAGCGCCGCCCAGCGCTCCCGACCGGGCAGGTCGATCAGGTCGTCGCCGTCGAGGTGCAGCAGGTCGAAGAAGTACGGCGTCAGCACCGGCTCGCCGGTGGTCTCGGCGGCGGCGAGCACGGCCGGGGCGACCTGGGCGCGGCCGGTGGTGCTCGGCGTGGTGCGCCGCGCCGCCCGGCTCGACGTCTCCTGGAAGGGCAACGGCCGGCCCGTCGCGTCCAGCCCGATCGCCTCGCCGTCGAGCACCAGCTCGCGGGCGGGCAGCGCCCGCACGGCGGCGACCACCTCGGGCAACCGGGCGGTGATGTCGTCCAGGCTGCGCGTGAAGACGGCGATGTCGTGCCCGGAGCGGTGCACCTGGATCCGGATGCCGTCGAGCTTGACGTCGACCACGGCGGGCGTGCCGGTGGCCGCCAGCGCCTCGTCGACCGAGGGCGCGCTCTGCGCCAGCATCGGCGCGAGCGGGCGGCCGACCCGGAGGCCGAAGGCGGCCAGCGCCGGCGCGCCGCCGTCGAGCGCGGCCACCGCGACCGCGCGCAGGTCGCCGGCGAGCAGCAGGGCCCGGCGTACGGCGGCGACCGGCACGTCGGCCGCGCGGGCCACCGCGTCGGCGAGCAGCCCCGCCTGGGCGCCCTGCCGCAGCTCGCCGCTGAACAGGCCGGTCAGCAGCCGCTGCTCCTCGACGGTGGCCGCCGCGTAGAGCGCGCCGAGCAGCGCCCGGCGGCGGACCTGCGAACCCGGCCCGTGCACCGCCGCGATCTCGTCGATGGCCGCGTCGACGGCGGCCACGGTCAGGGTCGGCTCGGCCGCCGGGGGCGGCAGGTCGCGCAGGCTCGCCCAGCCCACCCCGGTCTGGCGCTGGCGCAGCTCGCCGGCCAGCCACCCCGCGCCGGCCGGAACCTCGTCGGAATCGAGCGCGCGCAGGGCCCCGGCGAGCAGCTCCACCTTGGCCCGCCGGGCACGGGTGGCGCCGACGGCGGCGGAGGTGGCTGCCAGGTCGATGAACCGCACGGGTTCCATCCTGCCAGCCACCCCCGACACCACCGGGCATTGCCGTGCCCTGGTGGTCAGGCCGAGACGGGTTCCTCGATGCGGAGCCCGCGGGCGCGGACCTCGTCGGCGACCCGGGAGAGCACCGTGTCGAGCGCGACCAGGGCGGCGGAGAGCTCGCCGAGCTGTTCCTTGAGCGTGTCCTCGGGCCACGCGGAGACATCGACGTCCCCCAGAGCGCTGACGGCGGCTTCGAGCCGGCTCATCACCTCGTTCGTACGCATGTACGAGAGGCTATAACAAGCCCGCGGCCGACACACCGCAAACTGCCACATCGACCGGGAAGTTACGGTTCCGACGCCTAACGCCCGTCGGTGCCCGCCTCGGCGACCTTCTTCAGCAGCAGCGCCTCGGCCAGGCAGACCCGGGCGAACTCGCCGAGGTGCAGGCTCTCGTTCGGGCCGTGCGCCCGGGCGTGCGGGTCCTCGACGCCGGTCACCAGGATCGCGGCCTGCGGGAACATCTCCTGGAAGGTGGCGATGAAGGGGATCGAACCGCCGACGCCGATGTCCACCGGGTCGGTGCCGTCCCAGGCGGTCCGGAACGCCGAGCGGGCGGCGTCGAACATCGGGCCGGACGCGTCGATGACGCACGGGTCGCCGTCGTGCTCGAAGGTGACGGTCACCCGCGCGCCCCACGGCGCGTGCTTCTCCAGGTGCGCGCGCAGGGTCGCGTACGCCCGCTTGGGGTCGTCGCCCGGCGCGAGCCGCACGCTCAGCTTGGCCTTCGCCGCCGGGACCAGGGCGTTCGGCGCCTCGCCGGTGGCCGGGGCGTCGATGCCGAGCACCGCGAGGGCCGGCTTGGTCCAGAGCCGGTCGGTGATCCGCCCGGTCCCGATGACTTGCACCCCCTCCGCGAGGCCCGCCTCGGCGCGCACCCGGTCCTCCGGGTAGTCCACGACGGCGCCCTCGCGGCCGACCAGCCCGTCGACGGCGACGTTCCCCGCATCGTCGTGCAGGGTGGCGAGCAGCCGGACCAGCGCGGTGAGCGCGTCCGGCACCGCGCCGCCGAACATGCCGCTGTGCACGGCGTGGTCGAGGGTACGCACCTCCACGAAGCAGTTCACGATGCCGCGCAGCGAGGTGGTCAGCGCCGGTACGCCGATGTCCCAGTTGCCGGAGTCGGCGATGACGATGACGTCCGAGGTGATCTCGTCGCGGTGCTCGGCGAGCAGCCGCTCCAGCGAGTCGGAGCCGTACTCCTCCTCACCCTCGATGAAGAGGACCACGCCCACCGGGAGCGCGTCGCCGAACGCGCGCAGCGCCGCGACGTGCGCCATGATGCCCGCCTTGTCGTCGGCGGCGCCCCGGCCGTAGAGCCGGCCGTCCCGCTCCACCGGCTCGAACGGGTCCGACTCCCACAGCGACAGGTCGCCGACCGGCTGCACGTCGTGGTGGGCGTAGAGCAGCACCGTCGGCGCACCGGGCGGGGCGGGCTTCTTCCCGATGACCGCCGGCTGGCCGCCGGAGCGCACGATGCTCACGTCGAGGCCGCAGCCGCGCAGCAGCTCGGCCACCGCCTCGGCGGAACGCTCCACGTGCGAGTGGTCGAATCCCTCGAAGGCGATGCCGGGGATGCGGACGAGGCGTTCCAGGTCGGCACGGACGCCGGGCATCTCCCGCTCGACGGCGGCCCGGACCTCGGACTCGGACATGATCGGTGTGGTCATGACCGGCATCGTATGCCGGCCTTACCGTCCCGCACCGCCCGAGGCCGTGACGGCCCTGGTCGGGCCCCGCCGCACGTAGTACCGGACGGCGTCGTGCGGCAGGGTCGGCGCCCCGTCGACCACCAGGTCGGCGCGGGCCTCGGTGCGGTCGGCGGCGAAGTGCGCCCGCTCCCCGAGATGCCAGCGGCGCAGCTCCGGCAGGATCCCCGGGCCGTCCCGCCGCACGGCCCGAGTGAGTCGCAGCGGCGCCGGGGCGGTGACGAAGACGGCGAGGGTGCGGTCCGCCGCGGCCGCCGCCCGCGCCGCGCTGACCCCCTCGACCAGCAGCACCGGCGCGACCGGCACCGGCACCGGGCGGGGCAGGAAGGCCCGGCGGACCCAGCTGTACCGGCGGTACGCCCCCGGCCGCCCGGCCCGCAACGGCGCGAGCACGCCCTCTTCGAGCCGGGACCAGAAGCAGAGCTGGTCGTCCCACCCGTCGAGCAGGTCGTCGGTGTGCACCACCGGCGGTCGCCCGCCGCCGGGCAGGGCCGCGAGGGCGTCCGCGAGCCGCGCCGCGAACACGCTCTTGCCCGCGCCGCTCGGCCCGTCGACCGCCACCAGCCGGGTCCGCCCCAACCGCGCCGGCCCGGCGAGCACCCGCCGGGCCAGCCGCTCGTACGCCTCCATGACCGCCACCACCACGGGGCCGACCGTAGCGGGAGACGCGCACCGGACCGGCGGTCAGGCCCGGTGCGCGTCGGCGGCCGACCCCGAAGGGCGGACGACCGGCGCGCACGGCCCGTCGACCGGCTCCGGCGGCACCGGGGCGACGTCCGGACGGACACCACCGATCGGGGGTCGCCCGAACGAGCGGTCGTCGGGCGGGCCGGGGCGTTCGGGCGGCGGAGCCGGGAACCGGTGCGGGATGATCGGCTGGTGTCCCACAGCGTGATGAGTCCGGGCGTCAACGCCCTGCTGGAACAGGCCCGCGCCGGGGTACGCCGGCTGACCCCGCACCAGACCGTCGAGGCGGTCCGCACCGGGGCGTTGCTGGTCGACACCCGCACCGACGTGCAGCGCCGGGAGCAGGGCGACCTCCCGGGTGCCATCGTGATCGACCGGACGGTGCTCGAATGGCGGCTGGACCCGGCCAGCGCCTGGCGCATCCCCGAGGCCACCAGCTACGACCTGCGGATCGTCGTGGTGTGCCGGCACGGCTACAGCTCCAGCCTCGCCGTGGCGAGCCTGCGGGCGCTCGGCCTGCACCGCGCGACAGACATGATCGGCGGAGTGCAGGCGTGGCGCGAGGCGGGGCTGCCCATGTCCGACCGCCCGGCGGACATCCGCTACTGACTCCGGCCGGCACGGCAGCGCGCGACGCGGGGCGGTGTCAGGGGGCGGGTGGGGCGCCGGGCGGGATGAAGGGAAGGCCGGCCGGCGGACCGGTCTCGACAAGGCGCCAGAGGGCGTCGGTGTCCAGGTGCTCCTCGACCAGATCGCCGAGCAGGTCCAGGGAGCGCTCGCGGGCGGCGGCGAACGACGTGTCCGGCGCGACCCGGAACCCGGACCGGCCGGCCAGCCGGGCCACCTCCGCCAGGAAGCGCCGGCGGAACCCGTCGGACTCGAAGGCCCCGTGCCAGTGGGTGCCGTGGACGGCGCCCACGACCGCGCCCTCGCCGCTGCCGTCGGCGCAGGTCAGCAGCGGGGTCAGCGCGGGCTCGGCGTGCGAGACGTAGCCGTGGTGGATCTCGTAGCCGCGGACCGGGACGTCGCCGCCGGCGGTACCGACCGACTGCCGGACGGTCTTGCGCGGGTCGAAGGTCACCTCGATCGGCAGCAGGCCCAGACCGGGGACGCTCCCCTGCCGGCTCTCCACCGGGTCGTGGATGGCCCGGCCCAGCATCTGGAAGCCGCCGCAGATGCCGAGCAGCGGCTTCCCCGCCGCCGCGTGCGCCAGCACGGCGTCGGCGAGCCCGGTCTCCCGCAGCCAGGCCAGGTCCGCCACGGTCGACTTCGAGCCGGGCAGGACGACCAGGTCGGCGGCGGCGAGTTCCGCCGGCTCGACGGTCAGCCGCACCCGTACGCCGGGCTCGGTGGCGAGCGCCTCGACGTCGGTGGCGTTGCTGATCCGGGGTAGCCGGACCACGGCCACGTCCAGCCAGTCGGTGCCGCGCGGGGCGGCCGGCCGGCCGAGCACCCGCCCGTAGGCGAGCGAGTCCTCGGCGTCGAGCCAGAGGTCGAGCGCCCAGGGCAGCACCCCGTACGTCGGCCGCCCGGTGACCCGGTGCAGCATGTCCAGCCCCGGTTGGAGCAGGCCGAGGTCGCCCCGGAACTTGTTGATGACGAATCCGGCGATCAGCGCCTGGTCCGCCGGGTCCAGCAGGGCGACGGTGCCGAACATCGAGGCGAACACCCCGCCCCGGTCGATGTCGCCGACCACGATCGTGGGCAGGTTGGCGTGCCGGGCCAGGCCCATGTTGACGTAGTCGCCGGCCCGCAGGTTGATCTCCGCCGGGCTGCCCGCGCCCTCACAGATCACCACGTCGTACGCCTCCCGCAACTCGGCGAGCGCCGCGTACGCCGTCTCGGCGAGGCGGGGCCGCAACTGGCGGAAGTTGCCGGCGGTGACCGTGTCGACCGCCTCGCCGAGCAGCACCACCTGGCTGGCCAGGTCGCTGCCCGGCTTGAGCAGCACCGGGTTGAACCGCAGGTCGGGGGCGAGCCCGCAGGCCGCCGCCTGCATCGCCTGGGCCCGGCCGATCTCGCCGCCCCGGCCGTCCGCCCCGACGACCACGGCCGAGTTGTTGGACATGTTCTGGGCCTTGAAGGGCGCCACCTTGACGCCCCGGCGGTGCAGCCACCGACAGATGCCGGCGGTGAGCACGCTCTTGCCGGCGTCGGAGGTGGTGCCGGCGACCAGCAGCCCGCCGCTCACCGGCCGCTCACCCGCCCCGGCCGGAGGGCGACGCGGCGCCCCATGGCGGTCACCAGGCGACCGACGGTCAGCGGGTACGCGGCGGCCAGGCCGAGCGCGGCCAGCCCGACGGTGCCCGAGATCCGGGCGGCCCGCTCGAGGTGCCGGGCCTCGGGCCGGGGGCCGTCGCCGAGGAACGGCCGGACCTCGGAGCGGCCGAAGTAGACGTTGCGGCCGCCGAGCCGTACGCCGAGGGCGCCGGCCATCGCCGCCTCGCACTGCCCGGCGTTCGGGCTGGGGTGGTCGTTGCGGTCCCGGCGCCACACCCGCCAGGCCCGTTCCCGGTCGCCGTGCGCGGTCGGCGCGACAGCGACGGTGAGCAGCCCGGTCAGCCGCGCGGGCACCAGGTTGAGCAGGTCATCGAGGCGGGCCGCCGGGGTGCCGAACCGCGCGTAGCGGGGCGAGCGGTGCCCCACCATCGCGTCGAGGGTGTTCGCGGCCCGGTAACCGAGCAGGCCGGGCAGGCCCGCGACCGCGCCCCACACCAGCGGGGCGACGACGGCGTCCGAGGTGTTCTCGGCGACCGACTCCACGGTCGCGCGCGCCAGCTCGGGCTCGTCGAGCGCCGACGGATCCCGGCCGCAGAGGTGACCGAGTCGCTGCCGCGCCGCCGGCAGGTCGCCGTCGCGCAGGGCCCGACCCATCACGGTGGCCTCGTGTCGCAGGGTGCGCCCGCCCAGCACGGTCCAGGTGCCGGCGGCGACCAGCACCGCCCGGGCCACCGGCCGGTGTCGGGTGGCGAGGGTCGCGGCCGCCCCGAGCAGCACCGGCGCACCGACCGCCAGCGCGGCGAACGCGGCGCCGGCGCCCCGGTCCGGACGGTGGATCCGTCGCTCCAGGGCCCCGGCGGCGCGACCGAAGCCGGCCACGGGGTGGTACCGGCGGGGGTCGCCGAGGAGTGCGTCGAGGGCGTACCCCGCGACCAGTCCCGCCGCGGTCGCCACCGGCGTCGCCTGTCGCACCCGCCATCACCTCCGGCCGGCCAGCCTAGCCGAGCGCCTCCCCGACCCCGGCCGGAGCGCCCCGCCCGCACGGCCCGGCGGGACGGCCCTGCCACGACTGCCCCGGCCGGAGCGCCCGCCCGCACGGCCGGCCGAACGTCCCGCTCGCACGGCACAGCCCCGCGGAGCGCCCCGCCCGCACGGCCGCACCGACAGGGCGGTCCGGCGGGGGTGGCCGCGGGAGACACGCGGGGTGACGACGGCGCGGCCGTCGTCACCCCGCCCCCGTCGTGTCGCCCGGGCCGCGCCGGTCACGCGGGCTGCGGCATCCGCCCCCGGCTCCGGCGGCCGCGCCCGTTCGGGGCGGCGCCCACCCCGGCCTCGGAGGAAGGGGAGCCCACCGTCGCGTCGGACTCCTCGGCCGGCGGCACCGGGTCGCCGGCCTCCGCCGGGGTGTCGTCGGGCTCGTCCTCGCCGCCGCCGTCGGTCGGATCGTCGAAGGGGTCGAGGGAGCCGTCGAAGGCGGCGTCGGCCGGCAGGCCCCGGCCGGCACCGGGCACGGCGAAGTCGGGCAGCTCGAACTCGTCGTCGAGCGTACGGCCGTCCGGCAGTGCGGGGGCGTCCTCGTCCGGCACGGGCTCGGTGGCCTCGCCGTGCACCCGGTGCTCGGCCTCCGTGTCCTCCACGGTGCTGGTCGTCATGCTCGGTCGGTTGCGCACGAACCGGCTCCGGCCCCGCGACAGGTCGTGGCCGACGGCGACCGCCTCCAGCTCGTAGAGGGTGCGGTGGTTGCCGGCGTCGTCGGTCCAGTCGCGGGTGTAGAGGCGTCCGCAGACCACCACCGGGTCGCCGACCATCACCGAGGCGGCCACCCCCTCGGCGAGCTTGCGCCAGCAGTTGACGCGGACGCGCAGGCTGTTGCCGTCGACCCAGCGGCCGCTGTCGCGGTCGAGCCGGCGGGCGGTCGAGGCGACCTTGAAGTTGGCCACCAGGGTGTTGCTCTGGGTGGTGCGGCGCCACTCCGGGGCGGTCAGCACGTTGCCCACGATCGTGACGTAGGTGTCGAACATCGTCCCTCCAGGGGGAGATCGGGCTTGCCTTCGCGAGTCGACTCGGCACCGAGCCTCGGCTCCCGGCACGGCCGGCCGCCACCTCCCGACGCCGGCCTGTGGACAACGGGACCGCCTGTGGACGAACACCTGATCAAGGTCCCGGTGTGTTAGGGCCCAGCGGCCCTGTGGCGCCGACCGGCGCCCGGCGCACGATCGGGACGCCGGAAAGGTCACGTTCCGGACCGAAGTCGGCGGGGTATGGATTCGATCAACCGCACCGCCGACAGCACGACGAACGAGAGGTCAGCGATCATGAAGATGACCACCACCGCAACCGCCCCCGTCCTCGGCCAGGTGCGGCGATGAGCGCCGTCGCCAACCCGGCCACCGTCGCCGAGTGCCTGCGGGTCGGTGCCGGGTTCTCCCAGGGCGACCGGAACTGGATCGCGGAGCAGTTCGCCACGCTGGACGCCCGGCTGGCCGGGTTCCACGCCGACGCCACCGAGCTGGAGGTGTCGGTGAAGGACCGTGAGGCCAAGGGCCAGAAGGTCACCCTGGAGTGCTGGATCGCCGGCCGGCAGAAGATCGTCACCACCTCCGCCGAGGAGGACCTGCACGCCGCGCTCAACGACGTCCGGGACGACCTGCGGCGGCGGCTCAACGACGCCAAGACCAGGCAGGAGCCACGGCACAACAAGCACCTGCGGGACGTCAGCCAGCCGGCCGCCGAGGCGGAGACCCGGACCGACCCGGACACCGACCCGGCCCGCGCCGAGGCCGAGACGGTCTGAGACGTACGCCCGAGGCCCCGTCCGCCGGGTGCGGGCGGGCGGGGCCGGGCACGCGGGGCTACCGCCCGGTAGCTTCCCGGCGTACCGTCGCGTTCGTGGAACCGGACGTGCTGGGCCCGCCGTACGAGCGGCAGACGATCGACCTGGGCACCGACGACGAGGGACCGGTGGTCGCCACCCTGGTCCGTCGCCGGGCCGACCGCCCGACGGGGCGGGCCGTGCTCTACACGCACGGCTTCACCGACTACTTCTTCCAAGCCCACCTCGGCCACTTCTTCGCCGAGCGGGGGTGGGACTTCTACGCCCTCGACCTGCGCAAGCACGGCCGCAGCCTGCGACCCCACCAGACCCCGAACTTCTGCCGCGACGTCAGCGACTACTTCCCCGAGCTGGACGCCGCCGCGAAGATCATCCGCGAGGACGACGGGCACGACATCCTGCTCGCGATGGGCCACTCCACCGGCGGGCTGATCATGCCGCTCTGGGCGCACGCGCGCCGCGACGCCGGGATCATCGACGGGCTCTTCCTGAACAGCCCCTTCTTCGACATCAACGCCCCCTGGGCGGTACGCCGGCCGCTCGCCGCCCTCGTCGCCCCGCTGGGCCGTCGCGCGCCCCGTCGCGTCCTGCCGTTCGGGCTCGGCACCGTCTACAGCCAGAGCATCCACGCCGAGCACCACGGCGAATGGAACTACGACCTGACCTGGAAGCCCCTCGCCGGGTTCCCCGTCCGGGCCGGCTGGCTGAACGCCATCCGCACCGCCCAGCGGCAGCTCCGCGCCGGGCTGGACATCCAGGTGCCGGTGCTGCTCGCCTGCTCGACCCGTTCGTTCAAGGGCACGAAGTGGCACGAGTCGGCCGCCCTGGCCGACGCCGTCCTCGACGTGGAGCACATGGTCCGCTGGGCGCCCCGCCTGGGCCGGCACGTCACCGTGGCACGCTTCGACGGCGGCATGCACGACCTCACGCTCTCCGGCCCCGCCGTACGCGAAAAGGTCTTCGAGGAGGTCGGGCGCTGGGCGGACGCGTTCTTCGACGCCGGGCCGACGGTCCGCGACGGGGAGCGCCCACCGGCGAGCCGGCGGCCGGCGGACGAGGTCGACCCGGCGGGCGCGCCCGCGCAGGGCGGCTGAGCCGGCCGCCGACGCGACCTCACGCGGCGGCGACGGCCTCGCGGATGCGGTCGAAGGTGGCCAGCGGGTGGCCGCCGTCGCGGGCCGGCAGGACCAGGCCGAGGCAGCGCAGCCCCACCTCGTCGCCGTCGGCGGCCTGGACGCCGAACACCGGCGCGCCCACGTAGCCGACGGGCAGTTCCGTGGTGATCCGGACCGTGTCGCCCACGCGCGCCACCCGCTCGATCGCCACCTCCAGCGGCCGGGCGCCGTCCGCGCCGGCCCCGTGGGCGAGGACGATGGCGGAACCCGGCTGCGCGCCGATCCGGGCGATCGCGTCCCGGTCGGCCGCGATCGGATCCGGCACCTGTTGGGTACGCCAGCGCCAGCCCGCCCCCTCGGCGTGCCCGTGCAGGCCGCCGGTGGGCATGATCGCGACGCCCAGGTCCTCGTGGTGGCGCCACCGGGCGGCGAAGTCGGGCAGGGCCACGGCGTCGCCGGCCACACCGGCGGGCTCGGTCACGCTCGCCCGCAGCCCGATCTCCCCGGCCGGGGCGTGGGTGAGGGCGTCGGCCGTCAGCAGGTACTCCCGCCCCCGCCCGGTGAAGAGGAACGCCGTGCCCTCGCCCCGGCCGCCGTCGGCCGCCCCGGCATCGGTGCGGCGGATGGGCAGGACGGCGCGGCCGAGGAGCTGGCACAGCTCGTAGGCGACGTCGTTCTCGGTGTCCGGGTCAAGCAGCACCAGCCGAGGGTACGACCCGCCGGTCCGAGGGCCGCGCGGACGGCGGAACCCGGGTGACCGTCGCCGGGCGTGCGTGCGACCCTGACCGACGACGTGGGACGCCACCACCCGTTTCACCGGTCATCCGGTGGGCGGCGGTACCCTTCTGGCGCGACACGTACGCCGCGCGCCCGTAGCTCAGCGGATAGAGCAGGGGACTTCTAATCCCAAGGCCGCAGGTTCGAATCCTGCCGGGCGCACCACCATCGGGTAGAGCCCGAGTCCACGTCATCCCGGGACGGGAGCGCGGACCGGCCCGGCGTGACCAGACCCGCGTCTGGCGGTCAGCGGAGCCGGACGCGGAGGTCGGGGAAGTCGTACCAGCTCAGCACGAAGGACGACCCGGTCCGGGGGACCGTCGGGTAGACGGCCCAGCTGTCCACCTGCTCGCCCGGCTCGATGCTGAAGGACTGGCCGGCCCGGGTCGCGGCGCACCAGGTCCGCTCGGGGCGCACGGCCCGGCCGTCCGCCAGGGTGACCTGGGAGGAGACCAGGTCGACTGCGACCGTCGGGCAGCTCACCGGCCACGTGACCGACGAATCGTTGCGGTACCTGATGTTCAGCCGCAGCCTGCCACCGGTGGTCTCGGCGCTGAGCAGCGTGACGCTCATCGAGGCCCGGTCGTAGATGACCTTGTCGAGCCGGTACGTCCGGGGCGCGGGCTGCTCCCCCGACGACTCCGACGGGGTCGGCGACTCGGACCGGGCCGGCGACTCCGACCGGGCCGGCGACCCGGAGGGGCCCCGCCCGGCGTCACCGGATCCGGTCGCGGAGCGGCCGGTGCCGGCGGTGGGGTCGGCCTGCCGGGATGCGCTGCGGTCGGCCAGGTAGGCGCCGCCGAGGGCGCCGACGACGGCGAGGCTCGCCGTCACCACGATGACACCCAACAGACCCACGTACCTCTTCACGGTCGCTCCCGGCGGGTGAGGCGGCGATGGCGTGAACGTAGCACCGACGTCGAAATGGACGGTGCCGACCGCTTTCCCGCCACCGCGGCCGGTCGGCCCCCGCCACCGCGGCCGTCCGGCCCCGCCGATCAGGCCGGCGACCGACAAATCGGTGTGCCAGCGCCGCCGGAAGCGGCCAGCATCGACGGATGACGGAATCGGGACCGGCGGAGCCGGACATCGTGCGCTACTACACCGACGTCTTCGTGGAGGCCGACCGGCTGGAGCGCACGCCGCTCGGGCGGCTGGAGGGCCTGCGTACCCGTCAGGTGCTGGCCCGGCTGTTGCCGGCGGCACCCGCGACGGTGCTGGACGTCGGCGGCGGCCCCGGCGCGTACGCGAGCTGGCTCGCGGCGGCCGGTCACCGGGTGCATCTGGTCGACCTGGTCCCCGCGCACGCGGCGGCAGCCCGCCGTGCCTGCCCGGCGGTGCGCGCGGCCGTCGGCGACGCCCGACGGCTGCCGCTGGTCGACGGCTGCGCCGACGTGACCCTGCTGCTGGGGCCGCTCTACCACCTGACCGAGCGCGCCGACCGGGTCGCGGCGCTGCGCGAGGCGGCCCGGCTGACCCGACCCGGCGGCCTGCTGGTCACGGCGACCATCAGCCGCCAGGCGCCACTGATGGACCTGATCCGGCAGGGCCGGGTGGACGACCGGACCCGTCCCGCCCACCTCCGCACGTACGCGACCGGCGTCAACGACGCGGGCGGCTTCACGACCGCCTACTTCCACCGGCCCGCCGAGGTGCTCGACGAGTTCGCGGCGGCCGGGCTCCCCCGGCCCGACCTGTACGGCGTCGAGGGTCCGCTGTGGCCGTTGCTGGACGTGACGGGCGGGCCGGAGACCGACGGGCCGCTGTTCGCGGAAATGCTGCACTGCGCGACGGTCTTCGAGCGCGACCCGGAGGTCATCGGCGCCAGCGCGCACCTGCTGGCGGCGACACGGCTCGGCGCCGACCACCCGGCGGGCGACGGGTGGTCGGCCCGCCCCTCGGCGCCGCGGGTGACGCCGCCGGCACCCGGACACCGACCGCCGGGGAATCGAACGGGTTGACGGATCGGCGACACGACACGCACCCAGGGTGATCCCGGGCGGGTCCTCGTGTTATTCTCCGGCGTCGATCTCCGCCGCGCGGACCCGGATCGGGTCGTTGTCGCAGAAGGACGCCTCTCCCCGATGCCGGCCGTTGCCGCTCCGAGCACGTCGCCGACCCTGCTGGACACACCGGCCGGCGGCGCGTTCACCCTCATCTTCACCCGGCTGCCGGCACTGCTGCGCCTGACGTGCGGCCTGGTCGGCGCGGTGGTCGCCCTGTCGGTGCGCACCCCGCCGGTCGAGCCGGCGCTGCTCGTGCCGGCCGTCGCGGCGCTGACCGCCTGGTCGGTCTGGTACGCGTACCGCGCGCTGCGGCACGGCATCGGGGGTCTGCTCGTGGCCGGTGACGTGGTCTCGACCGCCGCCGCGTGCCTGGCGATCCCGGTGCTGGTGGCGCCCGAGGTGCTACCCGGCGAGGGGAGCTGGGTCGCGGTGCTGGCCAGCACCACGGTGATCAACGCGCAGGCCACCGCCCCGGCGCGCAGGTCGGTGCCGGCCGGGCTGCTGGTGACCGCCGCGTACGCGGTCGGCGCGCACGCCGCCGGCAACCCCGACGAGGCTGCCGCGCACGCGGCGACGCTGTTGGTGCAGACCGCCTGCACGGCTCTGATGACCGCGATCATGCGCCGCCGGATCGGCCGGGCCGACGCCGCCTTCGTCGCGCACCAGCGGCTCACCCGGGAGGCGCTGGTCGCCCGGACCGCCCGGGAGGCGGAGCGGCGGCAGAACCGGGACCTGCACGACACCGTGCTGGCCACGTTGACCATGGTGGGGCTGGACGCGGTCGCCGGGCCCTCCACCGCCCTGCGCGAGCGGTGCGCCGCCGACCTGCGCGCCCTCACCGCGCTGGCCGACGCGCGGTCCGCGCCCGCCGACGGGCCGGTTCCGCTCGACGAGCGCCTGCGGGCCGTCCGGGCGCGGCTGCCCGAGCTGTCCGTAGCCGCCGAGCTGGCGCCCTGCGCGGTGCCGGCGCCGGTGGCCGAGGCGCTCGCCGAGAGCGCCTACGCCGCGCTGTCCAACGTGGCCCGGCACGCGCCCGGCGCGACCGCCGCGCTGCGGCTGGCCCGGGTCGCCGGCACCGTCGTGGTCGAGGTCGCCGACGACGGTCCCGGCTTCGACCCGGCCGCCGTCCCGGCGCACCGGTACGGCCTGCGCGAGTCGGTACGCGGCCGGATGTCCACCGTGGGCGGGCGCGCCCGGGTCAGCTCACGCCCCGGCGCGGGCACCCGGATCCGGTTGGAGTGGCCCGGTGGCGACTGAGACGACGCTGCCGGCCACGGCGGTGCCGGCCCCGCGTGCCCCCGAGGGCGGCGGAACCCCGACGGACCCGGCGGCGGCCGTGGCGAACGCCTCGGACCGCGGCGCCCGGCTCGTCGCGGTGGTCATCGCGCTGGCGTGGCACGCGGCGATCGCGCTGCCCGCGGTGCTGGGGGCCCGGGCGGAACTCGCCGCCCCGACGGTGGTCCTCGCCGGCTGGCTGCTCGTCGCGGTGACCGGGGTGCTGGCCGGCGTGCGGCTGCTGCGCGACGCGCCGCTGCCGGCCTGGCCGGTGGCCGCGCTGCTGCTGGCGGTGGACGCGGCGGTCTTCGGCGCGGCCGGCGAGCGGCAGCTCTTCACCGCCGCGAACTGGGCGTGGGGCACGCTCGGCTGGTTCTTCGTGCTGGCGGTCTGGGGCCGGCGGGTGGCCGGGTTGCTCGCCCTGCTGGGCGCGCACTCGGCGATCGCGCTGGCGGCGGTGCTCGCCCACGGCGCGACCGCCCCCGCCGACCTGGCCCGGTACGCGATGTACGTCTACGGCACCGCGACGCTGCCGGTGGCCGTCTTCGTCGGCGCCACGACGATCGCCGCGCTGGCCCGGCAGCGGGCCGGCGCGGCGGCGGCGGCCCACGCGGCGACCGCCGAGCGGGACGCGGCCGAGCTGGCCCGGCGGGAGCGGCGCGAACGCCTCGCGCTGGCCAGCGGCGCCGCCGAGGCGGTGCTCACGGAGCTGGCCGATGGCCGGGCCGACCCGGCGGACCCGGACGTGCAGCGACGGGCCGTGCTGGCCGCCGCCCGGCTGCGCCGCCTCATCGCCGAGTCGGACGACGTGCCGGACCCGCTGCTGCACGAGCTGCGGGCCGCCGCCGACCTGGCCGAGCGCAACGGGCTGCCGATCGACCTGGTGGCGATCGGCAACCCGCCGCCGCTGCCGGTCGAGGTGCGCCGCCGGCTGGCCGACCCGCTCACCGCGGCGCTGGCCGACGCCCGGGGCTGGGCCCGGCTGACCGTGGTCTGCGCCCCCGACGAGGTGGCGGTCAGCCTGGTCACCCCCGACCGGGACGGCCCGGACACCGGTGGGCCGCCGGCCGACGACGGCGGGCCGGTGGAGCACCTCTACGAGCGGGACGGGGAGATCAGATGGACGCAGACCCGGTGGCGGCGGTGAGCGGCGGGCGGCCGGTCGGCGTGGCGATCGTCGACGACCACCCGGTCGTCATCGAGGGGGTCCGCGCCTGGCTGGCCACCGAGCCCCGGCTGAGGGTGCTGGCGACGGGCGACGACCCGGACGCGGTGCTGCGGGCCGCGCCCGCCGCCGACGTGCTCCTGCTCGACCTGCGGCTGCATGGGCGGATGGCGCTCGACAAGCTCGCCGAGCTGAGCGCGGCCGGCCGGCGGGTGGTGGTCTACTCCGAGCACACCGATCCGGAGACGATGCTCGCCGCGCTGGACGCGGGGGCGGTGGCGTTCCTCGCCAAGCACGAGGGGCGGGAGCACTGCGTGGCCACCGTGCTCGCCGCCGCCAGCGACCGCCCGTACGTGCCGCCCGCCCTGGCCGGGGCGATCGTGGGTGACCCGCGGCCCGACCGTCCCGCCCTGTCCGACAAGGAGCGTGAGGCGCTGCTGCTGTGGTTCCAGTCGATGTCGAAGGCGTCGGTGGCCCGCCGGATGCGGATCAGCGAGCACACCGTCAAGCAGTATGTCGACCGGGCGCGGATCAAGTACACCCGTGCGGGGCGGCCGGCCGCCACGAAGGCGGCGCTGCTCGCCCGGGCGATCGAGGACGGCCTCGTCCGCCCGGAGGAGATCGGCATCTACCGGTCACAGGCGGCGCACGACCGGCCGACCCCCTAACGGGCGTCATGACAGCCGGTCGCGGGTCGGCGACGCTCGTGGTGAGATGCCGTCTGCACCGGAGGTCATGACGATGCACGATGAAGCGTCCCCCTTCTTCATCGCCCCGCACCGCTTCGACGGGACCGACGACGACGCGCCGGTGCTCGACCGGCGGCACGAGGTGGTGCCCGAGGCGGGCGAGCGGGTGCTCTCCCGGCACCGGCTGCACGCCTCCGGCCACCTGCTCGGCCCGACGGAGGCGCGACGGCGGTGGACGCTGCCCGCGCCGGTGGCGGTGACCGTCACCGACCGGCGGATCGCGTACGTCGGGGGCGGGCCGCAGCTCGCCCTGGTCGGCGGGGTGGGCGACGGGGCCCGGCACCGCCGCGGCGTACGGCTGCCGGGTCTGGTCAGCGGTCAGATCCGCTGGCAGTGGCCGTCCCGGCTGGAGCTGCTGCCGGCCGGGCCGGACCGGCCCTGTCGGCTGCTGGTGGTCTGCGACGCGCTGCGCACCATCCAGCAGCCGGCCCTCGGCCTCGCCGGTCCCGCCGGGGAGATCGCCGAGCTGGCGAGCCGGGTGCGCCGCGCGGTGGCCGGGTTCCGGCTGGCCCACCCCGAGCTGGTGGACCTCTCGCCGCCCGAGCGGGACGTGCTGGCGGTGCGGGCCGCGGCGGTGTTCTCCGCCGGCGACGCCCGGATCACCCTGCCGGGGTCGCTGCCGGTGGAGTTCCACTCCCGGGACGACTACTACCGGCGGGAACGCTCCGACCGGGGGTGGCACGGGCCCGCAACCGGCGCAGCATCCGGGCATCGGTGAAGCCGACCGTGCGGGCGGCCGCCTCCACCGTGGCGCCGTGCCCGATGAGGTGCTCGGCGCGTTCCACCCGCAGCAGTTGCTGGTAGCCGAGCGGGGTCAGCCCGGTGGCCTGCCGAAACAGCCCGGGGCCGCCGCCAGCCCTTCGATCAGCCGGACGTGCCCGCCCGCCGGGTCGAAGACGCCGCCGCTGCCCGGCTCGGCGTGCAGGACCCAGACGACCAGGTCACCGCGCCCCCGGGCCGCGTCGACCAGCCGGCCGACCTGGCCGACGATGCCGGGGTTCGAGGCGTACGCCCAGATCGGACGCTGCCGGAAGGACTCCTGGACGTCGATGACGACGAGTGCTGCTCTGCTCATGCCATGAAGCCTGGCCCGGCGGACGCCGGCGCGGCAGACACGATCCCGCCCGCACCGGACCGATCCGGCCACTCCCGCGGCCCCACTTCCCACTCCCCGCCACGCCGCCACCCGCTGCGGCGATCTTGCACTTTCGGCCCCCTGTTCGCACTGTCTGTCCGGCTTGCCTGGGCAACGAGTGCAAGATCACAGAAAAGGGGGCGGGTGCGGGTGGGGTGGTCAGGAGGTGGGGGTGCGACGGCCGGGGGCGTCGAGGGCGGCGGCCTCCTCCGGGGTGGGCGCGGTGCCGCCCAGGTGCGCCGGGAGCCACCAGGTGTCGTCGGGGCCGGCGGGCTGGTCCGGGTACTCCCGCTGGGCCCGGTCGACCAGGGCGCTCAGCCGCGTCTTCAGGTCGACGGTCATCGCGTTGGCGTCCGGGTAGGCGGCGGGATCCATCGGCTCGCCCACCAGGATGGTGATCGGGGTGTGCCGGCGGGTGAGGGTGCGCGGGCGGCCCTTGGTCCAGAGCCGCTGGGTGCCCCACAGCGCCACCGGCAGCACCGGCACGCCGGCCTCGGCCGCCATCCGGGTGGTCCCGCTCTTCAACTCCTTGACCGTGAACGAGCGGCTGATCGTCGCCTCCGGGAAGACGCCGACCACCTCGCCGCGCCGCAGCGCGCTGACCGCCGTCGCGTACGACCCGGCGCCCGCCCGCCGGTCCACCGGGATGTGCCCCATCCCCCGCATCAGCGGGCCGGACACCTTGTGCGTGAAGACCGACTTCTTGGCCATGAACCGCACCAGCCGCTTCGCCGGGTGCGCGCCCAGCCCGCAGAAGATGAAGTCGAGGTAGCTGACGTGGTTGCTGGCCATCACCGCCCCGCCGGTACGCGGGACGTGGTGGGCGCCGTCAACGGTGATCTTCAGGTCCAGGACCCGGAACATCGTCTTGGCGGCGGCGATCACGGGCGGGTACACGAGTTCCGGCATGGCGCGAATTTACCCCGCCGGGCTGCGGATCACGCCATGGCGGGACGTCGCGCCGACGGGCCGCGTACCGCTCGGCGTCTGCCCACGGCAGAGCGGGCTGGCACCGGGACCCGGGCGGCACCACGATGGCGGGATGACGGAACGCGGGGTGCTGCTCTGGGTCCACGGCGGCGGATGGCGCGGCCGGTCGGGTGAGGACGGCGCGGGACTGACCCGGTACGGGCTGCGGGTGGTCCAGGCGACCTACCGGCTGTCCCACGAGGCGCACTGGCCGGCCCAGCTCGACGACCTACGAGAGGCGGCGCGGCGGGCCCGCGCGGCGGCCCCGGGGCTGCCGCTGCTGGTCGGCGGCGACTCGGCCGGCGCGACCCTGGCCCTGCACCTGGCGCTGCGCGGCGTCGACCGCCGCGACGACGTCGCCGCCGCGCTGGCCTGGTGGGCCCCCACCGACCCGCTCGCCGCGCAGTGGCGGCTGCGGCCCGACGGCAACCCGTGGGCGGACCTGCTCGGGCACGCCCCGGCCGCGGGCGACCCCGCCACCGTGGACGCGACCGTGACCACGCACGCCGGCAACAGGGCGCCCGTGCTGCTGGTGCATGGTCTCGACGACCGGTCGGTGCCGGTCGGCCAGACCGTCGACCTGACCGCCGCGCTGCTGGCCGCCGGGCACCCGGTGCACAGCTTGATCACCCACGGCGGCCACGGGCTCGACCTGGACCGCCCGGATCTCGCGGCCGTGACCGCGGCCTTCCTCGACACCGTCCTGCCGGAGGATTGAGCCGGGGCGCCGGCACCGGCCCGGGACGGTCGGTGCCGGGACGCCGACGGACGCCCACCCCGACAGCTCCCGGCCCGAAGCGGCCGACGCCGGAACGTCGCGCCGAACCGCCGGCGCCGGCCCGGACCGGGGCCGGCGCCGGGTCGCTCAGTCGGTGAGCTGGTGCATGTCGAGGCGGCCCCGGGCGAACGCGTCCACCCGGCCCCACCGGCCCGGGATGTCCAGCACCTCGATGCGGCCCATCCCGATCGGCAGCCGGGGCTCCACCGCGAGGTGCCCCTCGTGCGGCTCCAGGCCGAGCATCGTGCGCAGCAGCAGCAGCGGCGTCCCGGTCGACCAGGCCTGCGGGCTGCACGCCGTCGGGTACTCCACCGGGAACTTGGTCAGCTCGCGGGGATAGCCGCCGAACGCCTCCGGCAACCGGCCCTCGAAGTAGGTGGCCGCGTCGAGGATGCCGCTGGCGATCACCGCCGCCTCCTCGGCGAAGCCGTACCGGCGCAGGCCCCAGGCGATGAACGAGTTGTCGAACGGCCAGATCGTGCCGTTGTGGTAGCCGATCGGGTTGTAGCGGACCTCCCCCTCGGCCAGCGTCCGCACCCCCCAGCCGCTGAAGAGCCGGGGCCCGACCAGATGGTGGGCGATCTTCTCGGCGCGCTCGTGGTCGACGATCCCGCTCCAGAGCAGGTGGCCGATGTTGGAACTCAGCACGTCGCACTGGCGGCCGTCCGGGTCGAGGGCCAGGGCGTAGTACTCGCCGTCCTCCACCCAGAAGTCCCGGTTGAACCGTTCCTTCAGCGCCGCCGCCTCCCGCTCCAACTGGTCGGCGAACGCGGGGTCACCCCAGAACTCCCGGGCCAGCCGGGCGGCCCGCAGCTTCGCGTCGTACGCGTACCCCTGCACCTCGCAGGTGGCCCGGGGGAACGGCGGCAGCTTGCCGTCCCGGTAGGAGATGGAGTCCCAGGAGTCCTTCCAGCACTGGTTCTCCAGGCCGGTGTCGCTGTTGCGCCGCTCGTACCAGATGTAGCCCGTGCCGACGAGGTCGGCGTAGTCGTCGATCCACTTCAGCGCGGCGCGGCACTCCCGCTCCAGCTCCACCACCAGCTCGACGTCCCCGCTCCACTTCTCGTACTCGTCGAGCAGCACCAGGAACAGCGGGGTGGCGTCCACCGACCCGTAGTACGGCGAGTGCGGCTGCTCCTCGAAGGCGGCGGTCTCGCCGTACCGCATCTCGTGCAGGATCCGGCCCGGGTCCTCGTCGCGGAAGTCGTCGAACCGGGTGCCCTGCAACGAGGCCAGGATCCGCAGTGTGGTCTTCGACAGGTCCGGCGTGAACGGCAGGGTCTGCAGGCAGGTCAGGATGCTGTCCCGGCCGAACATCGTCATGAACCACGGCAGGCCGGCGGCCGGCAGGGCCGCGCCGCCGAGCGAGAGCGGCGAGAAGCGCAACGCGGCCAGGTCGATCATGCTCCGGCGGTACGTCGCGGCGACCCGGTCGTGCTGGCTGTTCACCTTGGGGGCCCTGGCGATCCACTCCTCCAGGTCGTGCTGGAGGGCCAGCCGCTCGGTGCCGTGCGCCCGCAGACCCATCCGCAGGTCCCGGCCGCCAGGGCCGAGCGCCAGGGTCTTGACGTCGATCCGGGCTTCCCACTGCTCGTTGGGCTCCAGGTGGATCGTGTACGCGAAGCCGTTGCGGTCGTACCGCGCCGGCGGGGACGCACTGATCACCGTTTCCCGGGTGAAGTTGCCCCGCCGGTAGCCCAGGCGCAGCCGGTCGGTCTCGACCTCGGTGTAGATCTCGCCCTTCTTGTTCAGGATCTCGTCCTTGACCTGGAACAGGTCGGCGAAGTCGGACGCCGCGTCCATCCTGATCTCCAGGTCGACGGGCTTCTCGTCGTGGTTGAGGATGGTGAGCTGCTCCCGGAAGCTGCCTCCGACCGCCCGCTCCCGGATGATCGACAACTTGGCGTCGATGTAGTGCGTCGCCATCCCCGGCACCAGGAAGAACCGGGCCTCGTAGTACTGGAGGTCGTCGTACGAGAGTGGGTTGAGCCGCTCCCCGTTGACCTTCAGCACCCAGGTGGACAGGAACCGGGTGTCGAGGGAGAAGAACCCGGTCGGCTCGCTCGGCGTCGCCTCGATGTCCCCGGTGTCCTCCGACACCACGAAGGTGCTGCCGTCCAGGATCCGGATCGTGTTGCTCTGCGCCATCAGTGCACCTCCCGCTGTCCCTGCAAGTGCCGGCGGGGGCCGCGGGAGTCCGGCGGGCTGGGGAACAGCCGCTCCAGCTGCAACACCAGTCGGAGGTCCCCCGTCACCGTCATGTCCCCCCGCAGCAGCGCCGCCACCCCGTCCTCCCGGCCGGTGGCGAGGTCCTCGAAGAGCGCGGGGCTGGTGCCCACCACCGTGTCTGCCTCCTGGTCCTCCCGGCTCACCTGCACCCGGCCCCGGTCGATCCGCAACAGCCAGTGCGTCGTCTGCGCCCCCTCGTGCAGGTCCAGGCGCAGGGTCCCGGAGGACTTCGCCAGCAGGGGTTCGTACTCCCGCTGGTCGAGGTCCTCGAGGAACCTCGTCGTCGCGTCCACCATCGGGTCCTCTCCTCCCCGTCGGTCATGTCCCGACCCGGGGTCCCCGTCCGGTGCGGGGTCAACCTCGCCCGCATCGGGTGAGTCGCGCCGCCGGCGAGGTCGTACCGCCGCAGTAGCCTGCGGGGGCAGGTCGAGACGGCGGCGGAGGTCGGTATGGCGGGCGGCGGTCCGGAGGTCGGCCGGGAGCGGGTCCTCGCCTACCGGGCGGTCGCGCAGGAGTTGGACCGTCCGGCGCGGCGGCCCGCCGATCTGGCCGTGACGGAGCTGGGCGTGCAGGACACGCCCCACGGCTCCGCCCGGCTGGCGCTCGCCGCCCGGGGCGTGACGGCCTTCGACGACGACCCGCTGGAGCTGGTCTGGTCGATGCGGGGCGCGCCGCACCTGCACCGCCGCGCCGGTTTGCCGGCGTTGGCCGCCGCGATCTGGCCGCTGAGCGACGCCGACGCCACCCGCCGGATCGCCGGTCAGATCCGCGAGGGCGCCAAGCTGGGACTGGCCGCGTTCGAGGTCGTGGCGCGCGCGTTCGCGGAGGTGGTGACCGCGCCGACGGCCCGCGGCGAGGCGAGCCGCGCGGTGAGCGACCGGGTGCCCGCCGAGCTGACGTACGACTGTGGCCCGTGCGGCGCCCGGCACGTCTCCGGGGCGCTGTTCCAGCAGGCCGGCCTCGCCGGCGGCGTACGCCTGGCGGTGTCGGGGCGGGCGACGACGCTCGCGCCGCTGCCGGGCTGGCCCGGGCCCCCCGCGCGGGCGGCGGGCACCACCGCCCGGGTGCTCACCTGCCTGCGGCTGCTCGGGCCGGCGACGCCTGCCGACATCGCCGGCTTCCTCGGCACCACCGCCACCGCGCTGCGCCCCGTCTGGCCGGAAGGGCTCGCCGAGGTACGGGTGGACGGCCGGCGGGCCTGGCTGCCGGCGGAGCGGCTCGACGCGCTGCGCGGCGCGCGGCCCCTGCCGGGGGTCCGGCTGCTGCCGCCCGGCGATCCGTTCCTCCAGGCCCGCGACCGGGACGTGCTGGTCCCCGACCGGGCCCGCCAGTCGCAGCTCTGGCGGGTCATCGGCAACCCCGGGGCGCTGCTCGTGGCCGGCGACGTGGCCGGCACCTGGCGGGCGAAGCAGGCCGGCCGAGGCGTGCTGGAAGTGACCGTCACGCCGTGGGCCGCGCTGCCGCCCCGGGCGCGGAAGGACCTCGACGCGGAGGCCGCCTCGGTGGCCGCCGCGCGCGGCGCCGCCGACGTCCGGGTCACCGTCGCCCCGTCCTGACCCCGCCCCCGGAAGCCGCGACGCCGGCTCCCCGGTCGGAGAGCCGGCACGCCGCGGCGGACGGTCAGTTGTTCGGTTCGTCGGCGCTGATGTCGGCGAGCACCGACTGCGGTTCCCGCTCCACGGCGAGGTCACCCATCGAGACCAGGCCGACGAGCCGTCCGTCGTCGATGACCGGCAACCGGCGGACGGCGTAGGTCCGCATCAGGTCGGCGGCGGCCACCGCGTCGTCGTACTGACTCACCGTGATCACGTCCTTGCTGGTGATCCGGTTGAGCGGGGTCGAGTTCGGGTCCATGTTCTCCGCCACGCCCCGGACCGTGATGTCCCGGTCCGTCACGATCCCGACGACATCGTCGCCATCGGTCACCACCACGTCGCCGATGGCGCTGTCGCGCATTTCCTGCGCCGCGGCGGTCAGCGTGTCGTTGCCGTCCATCGTCACCAACCGGGTCGTCATGAACTCTCCGACCGTTGTCATGGTGCTCCCCTCTCGGTGTCGGCACCGGCCGTCTACCCGCCGGCCGGGCGGGGTAACGCGGTGCGGTCCGGGGGGAGCCACCTGGTCGACGGCCGGATCCAGCCGCGGGGCCGCGACCGGATCGCGGGCCGGATCAGCCGCGTGGCGGGATGCCGTAGAGGCGTTCGACGTGCAGCCGGAGCACGAGGCGGCGCTCGGCGACCATCGCCCGCCGGTAGTCGGCCCAGTCCGGGTGCTCGCCCTGGATCGCGCGGTAGAGGTCGACCAGCTCCGCCACGGTCTCGTCGTCCGGGTCGGCGGCCACCGGCGTCAGCTCGGCGCGCGCCTCCGCCACCGCGTACGCCCAGCCGTCCTCGCTGCTGACGTGGAAGCTGGCCCGGGGGTCGCGGCGCAGGTTGGCTGTCTTCGCCCGGCCGTCGGTCACCGACACCCGGATCACGGCGGACTCCGGGTCGAAGGCGTAGATGACGGTGGAGAGCTGCGGCGGCCCGTCCCGCCGGAGGGTCGCCAGCACCCCCAGCCGGTGTCCCGCGACCAGGTTCGCCAACGCCCGCCGGGTCTCGTCGTCCGCCACGGCAACCTCCCGTTCGACCCCTCACGCCGCCCCCATCGAACCACGGCGTACGGCCGCTGGCACGCCCCCGCGTACCCCGGACCGGACGGGCCCCCGCCGCGAACCGGCGGGGGCCCGTCGCGCGCGCGTCGGTCAGCGGCGCTCGGCGGCGACCAGCTCGGCGATCTGCACGGCGTTCAGCGCGGCGCCCTTGCGCAGGTTGTCGTTGGAGCAGAACAGGGCGAGCCCGTGCTCGACGGTCTCGTCGACGCGGATCCGGCCGACGTAGGTCGGGTCCTGGCCGGCGGCCTCGAGCGGCGTCGGCACGTCGCTCAGCGCGACGCCGGGGGCGCCGTCGAGCAGCTCGCGGGCCCGCTGCGGGGTGACGGGGCGGGCGAACCGGGCGTTGATCTGCAACGAGTGGCCGGTGAAGACGGGCACCCGCACGCAGGTGCCGGAGACCTTCAGCCCGGGGATCTCCAGGATCTTGCGGCTCTCGTTGCGCAGCTTCTGCTCCTCGTCGGTCTCGAAGGAGCCGTCGTCGACGATCGAGCCGGCGAGCGGGAGCACGTTGAACGCGATCGGCCGGGCGAACGAGCGGGGGGCGGGGAACTCCACGGCCGCGCCGTCGAAGGTGAGCCCGGCGGCGTGCTCGGCGACCTTGCGGACCTGCTCGTCCAGCTCGGCCACGCCGGCCAGCCCGGCGCCGGAGACCGCCTGGTAGGTCGAGACGACCAGGGCGACCAGCTCCGCCTCGGCGTGCAGCGGGCGCAGCACCGGCATCGCGGCCATCGTGGTGCAGTTCGGGTTGGCGATGATCCCCTTGGGGCGTACGGCGGCGGCGTGCGGGTTGACCTCGGCGACGACCAGCGGCACCTCGGGGTCCATGCGGAACGCCGAGGAGTTGTCGATGACGACGGCGCCCGCCGCGGCGACCCGGGGCGCGAGTTCCTTCGCGGTGCCCTTGCCGGCCGAGAAGAGCACGATGTCGAGCCCGGAGTAGTCGGCGGTGGCCGCGTCCTCCACGGTCACCTCGCCGCCGCGGAAGGGCAGGGTGCGCCCGGCCGACCGGGCCGAGGCGAACAACCGCACCTGCTCCGCCGGGAACTCCCGCTCCGCCAGCACCTGCCGCATCACGCCACCGACCTGGCCGGTGGCCCCCACAATGCCGATCCTCATGCCCGCGAGGCTACCCAGCCCGCCGACCCGACCGGGAACGCTTTCCCACCGCCCGGGCGGGCGGGGGGCCGGCTCGGGCGGTGGCGCCGGTCACGCCCGGGGTGGGGCGGGGCCGGAACGACGCCGCCGATCGGCCCGGCCGCCCGGAAGAACCACCGCTCCCCGGGTCGCCCCGCCGGAGCATTCGCGTCGGCCCGGCCGCGGGCGGGACGGCCCGCGGCCGGGGCGGCGCGATCCAGATCACACCGCCTGGGCACCGGTCAGGAGGCGTGGTCGACCAGGTCGCCCAGGCCGGTGGCGGTGAGCTCGTCGCGGATCACGGCGGCGTCGCCCTCCACCACCAGGGTGAGCGCCTCCGGGTGCAGGTGCGCGGCGGCGGCCGCGGAGACCTGCGCCACGTCGGCGGCGAGCAGCGACTCCCGCAGCCGGGCGTGGTAGTCGTCCGGCAGGTCGTGCACGACCAGGGTGGTCAGCGCCGAGGCGATCGCCCGGGGGCTCTGCAGCTCGACGGAGAGCTGGCCGGCCCGCCAGGAGCGCGCCACCGCCAGTTCCTCCCCGGTCACCCCGGTCTCCTGGGTACGGGTGATCTCGCCGACCGCCTCGACCAGGGCCGGCGCGGTGACCGCCGTCTGCACGCCGGAGCTGACCGCGAACCGGCCGAACCGGCGCGACGAGGCGAAGTCGCCCCGGATGCCGTACGTGTAGCCGCGCACCTCGCGGATCAGGTGGTTGAGCCGGGAGGTGAACGCCCCGCCGAGCACCGTGCCGGCGAGGGTCATCGGCACGTGGTCGGGGTGGGCGCGGTGCGGCGACGGGTGGCCCAGCCGCAGCGTGGACTGCACCGAGCCGGGGCGGTCCACCAGGATGATGCGCCGGCCGGGGCGGGTCGCCACCTCGATCGGGCCGCCGCGGTCGACCGGCCCGCCGCCGGTGCCGGCGAACGCCGTCGCGCCGAGCGCGTCCAGGTCGAGCCGGTCCAGGTCGCCGGCGACGACCAGCGTGCCGGGGCGGATGAACCACTCGGAGTGGAAGACGGTGACGTCCTCGACGTCCAGCCCCGCCACCGAGTCGGGGTCGCCGTACATGGGGCGGCCCCAGCGGTTCTCCGCGCCGAACAGGTCCGCGCGCAGCGCCGCGTCGGCGCGGGGACCGGGGTTGGCCCAGTCCATCCGCAGCGCGGTCGCCTCGTCGTCGCGGACCCGCCGGACGTCGTCCGGATCCAGCTTCGGGGTGCGGACCGCCTCGGCGAGCAGCTCCACGGCGGCGCTCAGCCGCTCCACCGGCACCTGCACGCTGACCTGGAACGAGTCCCAGTCCAGCCCGGTCACCAGCTCGGTGCCGAGCGCCTCGATCGCCAGCGCGTACGCGGTCGCGTCCCGCTGCGCGGTCCCCTCCTCCAGCGCCTTGGCGAGCACCCCGCCGAGCCCCTCCTTACCGGTCGGCTCGCGCCCGGCGCCCGCGTCGAGCAGCAGCAGCGCCACGGCGAGGTTCTGCCCGGGCAGGTGTGCGGCGACCACCTGGCCGCCGGCCACCGTGCGGCGGACCACCTGCGGGAACCGGTAGGGGCGGGCAACGCCCGGCCCGGGACGGTCGGTGATCAGCGTCATCAGGGCTTCTCCTCGGGCAGGTAGGTCAGGGTCACCCGGTCGTCGGCGGCGAGCACCTCGGCGGCGGTCTCGGCGATCTGCTCGGCGGTCACCGCGAGCCAGGCCGGCAGCCGCTCGGCGGCCTTCGCCGGGTCGCCGAACTGGGTGGCGTAACGCCCGAGCGTGTCCGCCCGGCCGTCCACGGTGGACATCTGCCGCCACCACATGGTGGTGAGCAGGGACTTGGCCCGGTCCAGCTCGGCGGCGGTCACCGGCACGGTGGCCAGTTCGTCGACCACCTCGGCCAGCCCGGCGGCCAGGCGCTCGCCGCTGATGCCGGGGCGGGCCGTGGCGGTGGCGATCAGCGGCGCGGGGGCGTGCGCCAGGTCCACCCCGTACGCGCCGACGAGGTCCGGCTGGGCGATCCGCTCCCCGTCGGCGAGGCGCTGGTAGAGGCGGCTGCCCCGGCCGCTGCCCAGCACGGTGGCGAGCACGGTCACCACGTCGTAGCCGGTGCTGCCGAAGGCGTGGGTGCGGTGCGCGACGTAGACGCGGGGCGCCGGGACGTCGCCGGTGACCGTCTCCACGGCCGGTCGCCCGGCCGCCGGGACCGTCCGGCAGTCGGGCGCGGGCGGGATGTCCTCGCGGGGCGGGATCGCGCCGAAGTACTTGTCGGCCAGCGCGAAGACCTCGGCGGCGGAGGCGTCGCCCACCACGGTCAGCACCGCGTTGTTGGGCGCGTAGTACGTCCGGTGGAACGCCTGGAAGGTGGCCAGGTCGGCGGCGTTCAGGTCGGCCATCGACCCGATCGTGGCGTGGTGGTACGGGTGCCCCGGCGGATAGAGCAGCGGCAGCAGCCGGAGCCAGGCGTCACCGTAGGGGACGTTCTCGTAGCGTTGGCGCCGCTCGTTCTTCACCACGTCGCGCTGGTTGTCCAGCGTCTCCTGGGTCAGCGCCGGGACCAGGCCGCCCATCCGGTCCGCCTCCAGCCAGAGCGCCAGCTCCAGGTGCTCGGCCGGGACGGTCTCGAAGTAGTTGGTGCGGTCCGGGTTGGTGGTGGCGTTGAGCGAGCCGCCCGCACCCTGCACCAGCTTCATGTGCTCGGTCTTCGCCACGTTGACCGAGCCCTCGAACATCAGGTGCTCGAAGAGGTGGGCGAAGCCGGTCTGCCCCGTGGGCTCGTGCCGGGAGCCGACGTCGTACCAGAGGTTCACGGCGACCGCGGGCGCCGTGCGGTCCTCGCTCACCACCACGCGCAGGCCGTTGTCCAGTCGGGTCGTCTCGATGGGCCAGGGGTAACCGCTGTCGGGCATGGCACGACGCTATCCGATCAGGCGGGCCGGACGGGACACGCCGCTCGCGGCGAGGCATCGACCGTCCACGGCCGGGTACGGGGTGAGGATGCCGCCTGCCGCCACCGTGACCGACCGGGCCGCCGTCGCGGTCGACCGCGCGACCGCCGCCCTGACCCGGCTGCGCCGGGCCCGCCTGCTGCACCCCGCGGGCCGCTCCTTCACCGGCGAGGTGACCGTGTGGGGTGCGCCGGGGCCGCCGACCGGGGTTGCGCTGTTGGACGCCCCGGGGCGCTTCCCGGCGACCGTTCGCCTCTCCAAGGGGGTGCCCACGCCGGGCAGTTGGCCGGACGTGCTGGGCCTGGCCGTGCGGCTGCACCGGGACTCCGGCCGGCCGTTCGACCTGCTCGTCAGTTCCAGCGGGGCCCCGCCGGTGCTGCGGAACCTGCCGCTGCCCCGGCGTCGCTTCGCCGGGACGTACAGCACCATCATGTCGTTCCGGGCCGGCCGGCGGCGGCTGTTCCTGGCCGCGCTGGCCGACCCGGAGTCGCCCGACCTGGGCCGCAGTCTGGCGGAGGTGGCCGCCGCCGCCCGGGCGGACGCGCCGCGGCTGGTGCTTGCGGTCGCGTCCGCGGTCGGGCCGTGGCGGCCGTTCGGTCAGGTCAGCCTCGGTGACCAGCTCAGCGCCCGGGAGGACGCCGCGCTGGCCTTCGACCCGGTCGGCAACCTGCCGCCGGGGCTGCGGGCGGCGGGCCCGATCGCCTGGCTGCGGAAGCACACCTATCCAGCCTCGCAGCGGGCGCGCGGGGCCCGGGTTCAGTCGGGCGGCTCGATGGGGGTCACCGTCTGATCGGAGGTGCGCCGCTCCAGGACGGTGTCCGGCGCGGCGTTGCGGTCCTCCTCCCGGATGTCCGACTCCTCGAGGATGGCGTCCGCCTGCGCCTGTGGGTCGTCGCTGCCGACCGCCGCCTCCTCGGGCAGCAGGTGGGCGCGGGACTCCACCCGTTCCTGGTCGCTCTGCTCGTGACTCATGCCCGCCCACATACCCCGCGGGCGCGTCGGGCACGCCCGCCCGGTCGCGGCCGGTGCCGCCCCCGTCGCGGGGCCACCGGCGCCCGGCCGCGACCGTGGCGCGGCGGCGGAGAGGTCGCCCCAGGTAATCGGCCGGAACCGGTAGAAGCAGCCGCTGGTCTCGTCCTCCGTCAGGTAGACGACCCGGCGGTCCGGGTCGCAGGCGGCGGCCTCGTGGGTGAAGCGCCCCATCGCCGCGCGCCGCACGCCGGCCCGGTCGCCCTGCGGCCAGGTCTCGTAGACGTAGCCCCGGCTGACCTCCTCGCCGGAGAGCCGGGTCCCCCAGGGGGTCGCGCCGCCGGCGCAGTTGCGGTTGGTGTTCGACAGGATCCGGTACGCGGAGGCGATGCTGCCGTCGGCGGCGAAGCGCACCGCGGAGGCCCGCCGGCGGTGGCGATCCCGGAGTTCGAGACGTAGATCCAGCCGGTGCCGGCGGCGAAGCAGGCACCGCCGTCGGGCGCGTCGTGCCAGGTGTACGACGTGCCGGGCACCGCCTGCCGGGAGCGGGCGATCACCCGGCTGGTGATTACATCGACTCAGGTAAACGTGGCGGGAGCGTTTTCCGACGACCGGGTGGACCCTGCCGGGCCGTCGGGTACGCTGGGCCGCGTGACGCGTTCGTATCGATGGTTTAGGCAGCCGGCTCGCACGCCGGTGACTTCACCATGATCTGACGTCACCGCCATCGAGCCGGCCGGGCAGGAGCTTTCGTTCCTGCCCTTTTGCGTACGAGCAGCCGGCTCGACCCGGGCACCGGCCCCGGGGCACGGTCGGCGGAAGGATGCCCACCGTGACGACCCCGGAGACCGATCGGGTCAGCGATCAGCGGATCGACCGCGTCGTGCCGCTGACCACCCCCGCCCTGCTGCACCACGAGCTGCCCCTGGACGACACGCTCGCCTCGGCCGTGCTGACCGGCCGGCGCGCCGTCGGCCGGGTGCTGGACCGCGCCGACGACCGCCTGCTGGTGGTGGTCGGCCCCTGCTCGGTGCACGACCCGGCCGCCGCGCTCGACTACGCCCACCGGCTCCGCGCCGCCGCCGACCGGGTCGCCGACGACCTGCTGGTGGTGATGCGGGTCTACTTCGAAAAGCCGCGCTCCACCGTGGGCTGGAAGGGCCTGATCAACGATCCGGGGCTGGACGGCTCCGGCGACGTCAACGCGGGCCTGCGCACCGCCCGGGCGCTCCTGCTCGACGTGCTGCGCCTGGGCCTGCCGGTGGGCTGCGAGTTCCTCGACCCGATCACCCCGCAGTACATCGCCGACACGGTGGCCTGGGGCGCCATCGGCGCGCGGACGGTGGAGAGCCAGGTGCACCGGCAGCTCGCCTCCGGCCTGTCGATGCCGATCGGCATGAAGAACCGCCCGGACGGCAGCATCGGCACGGCCGTGGACGCGATCCGGGCCGCCGGCGTGCCGCACGTCTTCCCCGGCATCGACGTCTCCGGCACCCCGGCGATCATGCACACCCGGGGCAACGCCGACGGGCACCTCGTCCTGCGCGGCGGCGGCGGCCGGCCCAACTACGACGCGGAGTCGGTGGCCGGCGCGCTGGAGCTGCTGCGGGCGGCCGGCCTGCCCGAGCGCCTGGTGGTGGACGCGAGCCACGCCAACAGTGGCAAGGACCACCGCAACCAGCCGAAGGTCGCGGCGGACGTGGCCGCCCAGCTCGCCGCCGGGCAGCGCGGCATCGTCGGGATCATGCTGGAGAGCTTCCTGCTCGCCGGCCGCCAGGACCTCGACCCGACCCGCGAGCTGACCTACGGCCGGTCGGTCACCGACGCGTGCATCGGCTGGGAGACCACCGAGGAGGTCCTGGCCGACCTGGCCGCCGCCGTCCGCACCCGGCGCCGGACCCCCGCCCCCACCCCCGCCTGACCGGCGCACCCGCGGGACGGGGCGGGGAGCGGACAGCGCCGCCCCCGGGCCTTGTGGGCTCGGGGGCGGCGCTGGTGTCGGTGTGCAGGTCGCCTCTCGGCGAGTGGCGCGACGCGGCTCCAGCCGGACGGTATTCCGCGAGGGCTATGTGGGTGAGGCCCGGGGACACTGGACACACCGACACCTCACTCAACGGACCACCCGCCCCCGCTGTTCCGGCTTAGCCCGTGACCGCCGCCACAGCCGGCGGCGGGCACGCGGGGAGCGTCCGGGAGCGGCCCGGCGCGGACGCGGCCCGGCGGCGTCGGCGAGGTCGGCGGCATGGTGACGTTTGACCGATTCGGTCGCGGGTAGCTGACCCGACGTGACCGACGACGCACCCGTGACCGAGGCGCCCGCGACCGACGAGCCGGACACCCGGCGCCTCGACGACCTGCTCGAGGACCTCTACCACGGCCAGGAGCGGATCAGCCAGGCGGATATCTACCGCCGGGCCGTCGCCGCGGAACTGCCCGCGCAGCTCCTCACCCGGATCGCCGCGCTGCCCGAGGGCGAGTACGCGGTCGACGAGGCGGCCGACCTGCTCGGCGGATCGGTCACCTGACGGCCCCCGGCGGCCCCGCGCGGTCGGCCCGGGGCACCACCGCGGGCCGGCAGCCTCCCGGCGTCGGGCGGCCGACGAGGAGTAAGGAGAGCGACATGTCCCACCACGAGGAGCGGCACGACAAGCTGCCGGCGCTCGGTCAACCCCCCGAGGGCACGGACACCCTGCCGGAGCCTGACTTCGCCAACGAGCACGACCGTACCGCCGTGGACCGGGAGATCATCACCGGCGCGGACGACGACGAGCGGGAGCCGGAGGCGTCCCGGGGGTGGGCCGGCGAGGACCATGGCACGACCCCGACCTGACCGGTCGGGCGGACGCGACGAAGGGGGCCGGCACACCGCCGGCCCCCTTCGTGGTGTCGTCGCGTCCTCAGTCCTCGTCGTCGCGCCCGCCGCCCTCGGCGGCGCGCTGCGCCACCGCGTACGCCAACTGGAGGAAGTCCGAGGCGGCCACGGCCGTGAGCCCGGTGGCGACCAGCCGGGTCAGCCGGGGGGCGAGCACCAGCCCGCCGGTGAACCCCGTGGCCACCCAGACGGCGAGGCAGAACGGGCAGCTCAGCAACTCCCCGATCGCGTGCCGGGTGCTGCTGCCCTGGTCGCGGACCTGCTCGATCACCTCGCCGCTGCCGATGGGCCGGTCGTAGCGGGTGAACGGGGCGCGCAGCGGGCTGGTCACCGCGTCCTTGGCGAGCAGCCGGCTGAGCTTGTGGGTCGCGATGCCGAGCAGCACCACGTCCGCCGTGGCGGGCCGCTCGGGCACCTGCCGGCCGGTCGCCTTCACCAGCCCGGCGAGCGCCGCGGTCACCGCGGCATAGCTGCTCATCGACACCAGGTAGCCGCCGAGCGGCCGGTGCTCGTGCGGCGCGTAGGCCCGGCGTAACCGCGCCACCTTGTCCTTCACGTCGGTCACCCGGTCTCCTCGATTCCTCGGGTCGTGCGGCCCGGCTCAGCCGGCCTGCAGGTTGTCGGCCACCTCACGGGCGAGGCTGGCCAGGGCCTCGTCGGCCAGCCGGTCGGCGTCCGCCCCGCCGGTGAGGTCGAGCCGGGTCCGGGCCCCGCCCGCCTGTGCGGGCTCGACCCGGATCTCGGCGGACCAGTCACCGGCGGCGCTCCACCGCGCCCGCAGCTCCTCCGCGCTGATCTCCTCCGCCGGGCTGCCGTCCGCACGCAGCGGCTGGGGCAGCCAGGCCGACGCCCGGTCGGGGTCGGTGGCGGTGCTGAACACCACCTCCGGGGGCGCGGACATCCCGCGCTCGGCGTGCGCCATCAGGCGTCCCGGAGCCGGCTCGGGTCGACCTCGCGCCCGGGGTTCCGGGCGAGGTACTCGGTCTCCAGTTCCGCCGTGCGGCGCAGGTGATGGGCGAGCGCCGAGTCCGCCGCGTGCCGCAGGGTGTCCAGCCGCGTGCGGTGCAGGCTGTGCATCTCGCGGATCAGGTCCTCGTCGCCCAGCTCGGCGGGGTCGACGCCGAGCAGCTCGCCGTCGCCGTCCGCCTCGCTGGAGGCCATGTCGTGGACGTGGTCACCGTCCCACTCGGGCATCCGCTGCTCCGGGCTGCCGAACTCGTCCTGCCGTATCGATCCGGTCATCATCGCCCCCCTGGTCGTTTTGGGCTGGCGTCTACACGGTTGCCCACACGAGGTGGCACCAAACCAACCCGCCCGACTACGACACCGCGTCGGAGACCCCGGGCCGCCCCGGTACTCTCGATGCCATGAAGCGGCTCTGGACCCCGGCGTGGATCGCGCGCCACGTGGCCATGGTCGTGCTGGTCGTCGGCTTCCTGGGGCTGGGCTGGTGGCAGGTCAGCCGGGCCACCGCCGGCAACGCGATCAGCTGGGGCTACGCGGTCGAGTGGCCGATCTTCGCGGGCTTCGTGGTGTTCGTCTGGTGGCGCGAGGTCCGGCACGCGCTGCGCGGCCCGGAGGCACCCGCCGAGCGGGAGCCGACCGCCGCCGGGACGCGGGCCGCCGACGCCCCGACGCGTCCGGTCGTACGCCGACCCGTGCGGGTCGCCCGCGTGCCCGCGGCGGCCCACGGCGGTGAGGACGCCGACCTGGCCGCCTACAACCGCTACCTGCAATGGTTGAACGACAACCCGGGCGCCAAGCCCGGTGACTACCCCGGCTGAGGCCCGGGCGCGGAAGGACGGACGACGGTGGGCGCAGCCCTGACCCGGTACCGCGTGATCGCCTGGATCGTCGGCGTGGCGCTGATCCTGCTGGTCGTGATCGGCATGCCGATGAAGTACGGCTTCGACAATCCGATCCTGGTGGAGACCGTGGGCCAGGCGCACGGCTTCCTCTACATGCTCTACCTGGTGGCCGCGTTCGACCTGTCCCGCCGGGCCGGCTGGCCGCTGAAGCGGATGGTCCTGGTCATGCTGGCCGGCACGGTGCCGTTCGTCTCCTTCTACGCCGAGCGCCGGGTCAGCAACTGGGTGACCGCCGGGCGGGCCGAGCGCACCCCGGAGCCGGTCGCCGGCTGAGCCGGCTACCGGTTCGGCCGCCACGGGTCGGCCGAGGCGAGCGGGTCCGTCCAGCCGCCGTACCGGTTCATCTCCCGGGCCCGGCGCAGGGCCCGGGTGACCTGGCCGAACTGCCGTTCGTCGTCGCTGCTGAACAGGAGCACCTGCTCGCCCCGCCGCCGGCCCCACAGCTCGTACGCCGGCGGTCGCCACCGGTCCCCCACGACGGCGACCAGCACCGGCAGCAGGAACACGACGCCCAGGATGAGGTACGCGCCGGCGGTGAGCCGTTGCAGCCCGCCGGTGAAGCCGAGCAGCAGCCCGACGCCGCCGAGCATCGCGCCGGTGACCACGACGGCGCGGACGGCGACCCGGTCGTGCGGCCCGCGGGTGGTCTCCAGGTGGGTCAGCTCCCGCACCGGCCAACTGTTGCGTCCGACCGTGAACCGGTCGACCGTCACGATGATCCCGGGGCGGGCGTAGAGCAGCGTGTTCTTCCCGGCGGTCGCCCCCGGTGACCGCGTCTGTCGTGTCGTGGTGCTCTGAGGATTCACGGCTGCACCTCCCGCGGCTGGTGTGCCGGGATCGGCTCCCGCCGGCGGCTCGCATCACTGCCGATCGACGGGATTCCCGGCTCCGCGCCTCATTGTGTGGCGCACGTGCCAGCCGATACGCCGGTTTGCGTCCCCTCCTCGGCCGGCCGGGCGGCGCCGTCGCCGGGTACAGCCCGCCATGTCCGTCTTGTCGGTCATGGCGGACCGCCCTCCGCCGGCATGCGTCGAGAACGACGAAAGCCGCGGAACGCCTGAACGACGACAATCAGCGGGGGTTGCGACGGCGACGGCACACACGGTCACCGCCTTGATCGACACTTCCCGCCACTTTGCCAACATTCGCCCCTGCTTCAACTGCGGGTCACTCCCGCCACGGGTTACGTTGTGCGGGCCGGCCGGTCGACCGCCGTCCACCCGGACAGCACCGGCCCGGTGTCGCCGGGGGCGTCAGCAGCCCCGCGGCGACCGATGGGAGAGGAGCCTTCCGCTCTTGTCGTCCCTCAGGAACACGCTGCGCGCCCTGTTGGTCGCCGCGGTGTCGGCCATGTTGGTCGCGCCCGCGGTGCCGGTCCGGGCCGAACCGTCCCCCGCCGAGCTGACCCGGCGGATCGAGAAGTCCTCCACCGAGCTGGAGCACGTCGTCGAGGCGTACAACAAGCTCCGGGAGGAGATCAAGACGAACAAGGCCGCCGTGGCCCGGGTCCAGGACCGGATCGGTCCGCTGGAGGAGGAGACCGAGCGGAGCCGGGCGGACGTCGGCCAGTTGGCCGTGACCGCGTACAAGACCGGCAGCAACCTCACCACCGTCGACGCGCTGCTGCGCCCCGGCGGGTCGGAGAACCTGCTGGACCGCCTCGGCATGCTCGACCAGCTCACCCGGCAGCGCCAGGAGAAGATCGCGAACTTCACCGGCAACCAGCGCCGGCTGCTCGACGAGAAGACCCGGCTGGACGTCACGTTGAGCCGGCAGGCCGCCCAGGCCCGCGAGCTGAACGCCGCGAAGAAGCGGATCGAGGGCGACCTGGCCGAGCTCTACGAGCTGCGCCGCCAGGCGTACGGCCGGGCCACCGAGAAGCCCGCCGCCCGACCCGACAGCGCGGACGACGCGCCCGCGATCTCCGGCCGGGCCGGCGTCGCCGTCCGGTACGCCTACGGCGCGCTCGGCAAGCCGTACGTCTGGGGCGCCGACGGTCCGAACGGCTACGACTGCTCGGGCCTGACCTCGGCGGCGTGGCGAGCGGCCGGCAAGTCGCTGCCGCACAACACCCGGATGCAGTGGGGTGCGGTCGCGCACATCAGCCGGGCCGAGCTTCGCCCCGGCGACCTCGTCTTCTACAGCGGCCTCGGGCACGTCGGCCTCTACGTCGGCGGCGGCCAGGTCATCGATGCGCCGAGCGCCGGGCGCAACGTGCTCAAGCGGGGCATGAACCTGATGCCCATCCAGGGCTACGGGCGGGTGCGCTGACCGCACCCGGACACGGCGAACGGCCGGCGTCCCCCTATCGGACGCCGGCCGTTCGCCGTTTTTCCTACCGGCTCAGGCTGCCTGCAGCCCCTCGGCCCGGGCCAGCTCGCGGAGCCGGCCGAGCGCCTGGATCTCCAGCTGTCGGATCCGCTCCCGGGAGAGCGAGAACCGCGAGGCCACCTCGGTGAGGGAGTGCTCACGGCCGTCCTCCAGCCCGTAGCGGGCCCGCATGATGCCGGCCGACCGGTCGTCGAGGTGGTTGAGCAGGCCCTCGATCCGCTGCCGCTCCAGGCCGGTGAGGACGATCTCCTCCGGCGACGGGGCGTCGCTGTCGGCGACCAGGTCGCCGAGGTTGGTGTCGCCGTCGTCGCCGACCGGGGTGTCCAGCGAGACGGTGTCCTGCGACCAGCGGACCAGCTCGTTGACCCGCTCGACGGTGACCCCGAGGGCCGCCGCGATCTGCTCCGGCTCCGGGTCACTGCCCAGCTCGCGGGTGAGCTGCCGGGCCACGTTGCGCATCCGGTTGACGTCCTCGACCAGGTGCACCGGCAGGCGCACGGTGCGCTCCTGCTGGGCGATCGCCCGGCTGATGGCCTGGCGGATCCACCACGTCGCGTAGGTGGAGAACTTGTAGCCGCGCTCGTAGTCGAACTTCTCGACGGCCCGCACCAGGCCGGTGTTGCCCTCCTGGATCAGGTCCAGCATGGGCATGCCCGACCGCACGTAGCGGCGGGCGATCGAGACGACCAGCCGCAGGTTGGCCCGGATGAACAGGTCCTTGGCCCGCTCACCCTCGGCGACCAGCCGCTCCAGGTCCTCCCGGTCGACACCGGCGGGGACGCGGTCCTCGCCGAGCAGGTGCTCGGCGTAGAGGCCGGCCTCGATGGCCTTGGAGAGATCGACCTCCTTGGCGGCGTCCAGCAGTGGCGTCCGGGAGATCTCGTGAAGGTAGACGCCGACCAGGTCGCGCTCCTCGGCAACCTCGTCGGTTCGCATGCCGATGTTCTTGTCCACGTTGCCCACGGTCCCCTCGCTCGCGCCGGTTGCCCGGTTCCTTGCCATCCCCACGTCCATCAGCCCTCCCCCGTAACTTCCGCTGTGCCCGCCCGGTGCTGACCTACACAACAGATGAGACGCGTTGGGGATTCCATGTCGTGAGTCGAAAGTGTCACGAATGCCTGATAATCCGCTGAGAGCACGGTCCATGTTTGCTGTCAGCACCCCGTGTGGCTGCTCTCCGGTGGGCACCACGAACGGTCGGCGGATCGACGCGTCGCCGTCCCCCGGTTTATGGCAACACCGCCCGCCCCGGTGACACAGCGACCCGGCTCACCGCCGCGCTGCGATCTCGGTCACTGCCGGATACGCGCCGGTGGACCGGTCGGTTCATCCACGCCCGTGGTAATACCCCACGCCCAGGTGAACAATCCGCGCCCCGGATCTATGCCCGGCACGTGACGGGGCCCGCAGCAGACGGCGAACGACGGGGTGCCGGGTGAGCCGGGTGACGGACCGGGGACGTGGGGTGAGGCCGGCGGGTGGGGGCGGGCGCCGGGGTCAGGAGGCCAGGAGGGCCAGGGCGCCGCGGACCTGGTCGGCGGAGCGGGCGAGGGCGGCCCGCGCGGCCGACACCTCCGCCCCGGAGACGAGCGAGACGAGCGCGGCCTTCATGTCGCCGTCGGCCTCGGCGAGGGCTCGTCGGCAGATCTCCTCCGAGCAGCCGGTGGCCTCCATCAGGATCGAGATCATCCGGCCCCGGAGCTTCGCGTTCGTGGCCACCATGTCGATCATGAGGTTCGAGTAGACCCGACCCAGTCGGACCATCACGGCCGTCGAGAACGTGTTGAGTACCAGCTTCTGCGCGGTGCCCGCCTTCATCCGGGTCGACCCGGTGACGACCTCGGGCCCCGTGTCCACCCCGATGAAGACGTCCACCGACCCGGCGGCCTCCGCCTCCGGGTTGGCGCAGAGCAGCACCGTCGAGGCCCCCTTGGCCCGGGACGCGGCGAGCGCCCCCAGGACGTACGGCGTGCGCCCGCTCGCGGCGAGCCCGACCACGAGGTCGCCGGCCCGTACACACTCGGCGGCCTCGGCCGCGCCGCCCCGGTCGTCGTCCTCCGCGTCCTCGACGGCCCGCCACATGGCCTCCGGTCCGCCGGCGATGTGCGCGCAGAACCAGTGCCGGGGGGAGTTGAAGGTGGGCGCGAGCTCGGCGGCGTCGAGCACGCCGAGCCGGCCGGACGTGCCGGCCCCGAAGTAGTGCACCCGGTGACCGGCACGCAGCGCGGCCACCGCCAGGTCCACCGTCGCGGCGATCTCGTCCAGGACGTCCGCGACCGCGCCGGGGACCCGCCGGTCCGCCTCGTTGATCACCTCGAGGACGTCCCGGGTCGACATCAGGTCGAGGTCGACGCTGTGCGGGTTGCGCCGCTCCGTCGGGGCGCCGACCCGGATCACCGGCCGGGCCGACACCGCAGCCGTCACGTCGTGGGGTTCCACCGCGCCGGTCGTCATGCCCGCCTCCGTCCCGAGCCGACCCGGTGCGACTGGACCGCCTCGGCGGTCGCCTCGAGTGCCTTCCTGGCCCGCGACCGGTTGCGCGCGGCCACCCCGACGAATAGGCAGTCGACCACGGTGAGCTGGGCCAGCCGGCTCGCCATCGCGCCGGAACGGTAGGTGGTCTCGCGGGCCGCCGTGGTGAGCACGAAGTCGGCCACCTCCGTGATCGGCGAGCGGGGGAAGTTGGTCAGCGCCACCGTGGCCGCGCCCCGGGCCCGGGCCTGCTCCAGCACCTCGATGACGTCCGACGTCGTGCCGGTGTGCGAGATGCCGACCGCGACGTCACCCCGACCGAGCAGCGCGGCCGACGTCAGCGCTGTGTGCACGTCCGGGAAGTAGAAGGCGGTGCGGCCGATGCGGTGCAGCTTCTGCTGGAAGTCCGAGGCGACGAAGCCGCTCGCGCCGGCGCCGTAGACGTCGATCCGTCCGGCGCCCGCGATGGCCTCGACGACCTGCTCGCAGATCGCCGGATCGAGCTGCTCGGCCGTCTCCTCGACGGCGCGCGCGTCGTTGAAGGCGATGGTCGCGATGATCTGGGCGAGGTCGGCGCCGGGCGGGATGTCGCCGCCGACGACCCGGGCGTCCGGTGGCTCGACCCGACGGGCGGCCTCGGCGGCGAGCCGGATCCGCAGTTGCGGGTAGCCGTCCATGCCGACCGACCGGCAGAACCGGATGACGGTCGCCTCGGATGTCTCGGCGGCGGTGGCGAGGTCGGTGATTGTCCGACGCGCGGCGTCGGCCGGGTCGGCGACGACCAGCCGGGCGACCCGCTGCTCGGCCGGCGACAACGACGGGAGCAGGCCGCTGATGTGGACGATCAGTCCACCCGGCTCGTGACTCGCAGAAATCTTCGGACTCTTCGCCACGGATGAAACTTACTTTCATGAGGCGTGAGCGTCAACCATGACTCCACGTGTTGGATAAAACACCGCCCGCCGGATCCCGGATCTGCCCAGCGTGCCACTCCCCCGTGCGGTCACCTCCCCCGGGAGGGCGGCTCAGCCGTGCCGGACGGTCGCCGGCGCCGGCCAGCGCCCCGCACAGACCATGCCAGCTTCCCGCCTTCCGCGACGCCCCGCCACCCCGGCCGGGCCCTGCCGCCCGGGCAACTAGCGTATGGCGCATGGCGGATCGGAGTGTGCTGGTCACCGGAGGAACAGGCGGGCTGGGCGGGGCGGTCACCGCCGCCTTCCTCGACGCGGGCTGGCGGGTGGTCGTACCCGGGCGGGAAAGATCGCCCTCGATGGAGACGGCAGCGGGCGGACCGGTCCGGCTGGTCGCGGACCTCACCGACCCGGCCGGCGCGGAGCGGGCGGTCGCAGCGGCCGCCGAGGACCCGTCGGCGCCGCTGCGGGCGGTGGTCAACCTCGTCGGCGGGTACGCCGGCGGCGGGCTGGTGCACGAGACCCCGGTCGAGGAGTTCGACCGGATGCTGACGCTCAACCTGCGGCCCACCTGGCTGGTCACCCGGGCGGCGCTGCCGCGACTGGTCGCGGCCGGCGGCGGCGCGGTGGTCTGCGTGTCCTCCCGCGCGGCCGTCGCCCCCTTCCCCGGCGCCGCGGGCTACGTGACCGCCAAGGCGGCGGTGCTCGCCTTCGCCAACGCGGTGGCGGTGGAGTACCGGGCGGCCAGGGTGCGCTGCAACACGGTGCTGCCGAGCGTCATCGACACCCCGGCGAACCGCGCGGCCCAGCCCACCGCCGACCACTCGCGCTGGGTCACGCCGGCCGACGTCGCGCCGGTGGTCCGCTTCCTCGCCTCGGACGAGTCGGCGCCGACCAGCGGCGCGAGCATCCCGGTCTACGGCCGCGCCTGACGCGCCGGGCCCGTCAGGCGGTCAGCCGGACGGCCGTGACCGGCTCCACGCCCGGTGCGGCCACCACCCCGGGGGCGGCCACGACGCGGGACCGGTCGTCGCGCCGGTCGGCGGCGGCGAGCCAACCGGCCAGGTGGGACCTGATCTGCCGGGACACCTCCTCCGGCGGACGCCCGGCGTCGACCACGACGAAGGTCGGGTATTCCGGGAGGGACCGGTACGCGGCGTCGGCGGCGGTCAGGTACTCCATACTCTCGTGGTCGGTGCCGCGCTGCTCGATCCGGCGGTACGCCTCGGCAGGATCGACGGCCAGCAGGAAGGTCACCTGCGGCCGCGGGAAGAGCCGGTAGCCCACCCGGGCGAGCCGCTCCCAGCGCCGGCCCCCGTGCGCCCGGATGCTCGCGTACTGGCAGGCGGAGTAGCGGTCCATGACCGCGATCCGGCCCGTCGCCAGGCGACCGAGCAGCGCGGCGGCGATGGCGAGCCAGCGCAGCACGGACTCCACGGCCAGCAGACCGCTGCGCCCCAGGAGGCGCTGGGCGTCCGGGCGGCCGAGGCGGTGCGCGACGCGGCCGAGCCAGCGCCGCCCGCCGGCGTTGCGGTGGTAGGTGGCGGGGTGGCCCGCCGCGGTGAGCGCGTCGGCGAGCCGGTGCGCCTGAGTGGTCTTGCCCGAGCCGTCGATGCCGATCAGGGCGACGGCGCGCAATCGGGCCCTGCCGCGCCGTGCCTCCGGTGATCTGGACACCTTGCCCAGGCTATCCGACCCACGCTCGCGTCCCCGGAGTTTTGTGCCGGCTCCTCCCGGTTGACCCCACCCGCGTCGCGTGCCAGGTGTGGCCCGCCACGATGCCGGGTACCGGAGTTGGATCAGCCGCCCACCAGTCAGACGACGGGAGATGCCAATGGCCGAGCGCGGGGACGAGAGCCTGGTGCACACGCTGAAGAAGGTCGCCGCCGTGCTCAAGCAGGAAGAGATTCCCTTCGCGCTCGGCGGCAGCTTCGCCGTGTACGCCCACGGCGGCCACTCCAGCGAGCACGACGTCGACTTCCTCATCCGGGAGGTCGACGTGGAGCGCGCCCTGGAGGCCCTGGTCGCGGCGGGGTTCACGGCCGAGCGCCCGCCCGAGGACTGGCTGGTCAAGGTCTTCGACGACGGGCGGATGGTCGACCTCATCCACCGGCCCATCGAGACGCCGGTGACCGAGGAGACGTTCGCCGACACGGTCGTACGGCCGGTCGACGCGATCCACATGCCGGTGCTCTCGGCCACCCAGTTGATGGTGCACAAGCTGCTCAGCTTCTCGCAGCACTACTGCGACTTCGCCCGGGGCCTGCCCCTGGCCCGCTCGCTGCGGGAGCAGATCGACTGGGAACGGGTACGCAAGGAGACGCAGCACTCGCCGTACGCCGAGGCGTTCCTGGTGCTGCTGGACCGGCTGGAAGTGGTGCCGCACTCCGGCACCCCGGAGGAAGAGGGGAAACCGTGACCGAGCACCGCGACGTCGCCACGGGGCCGCCCGACGAGTACGTCGAGGCGGAGATCCACCGGCTGCTCACCGAGGACCCGGACGTGGCCGAGCAGGGCATCACCGTGGTCCGCCGGGAACGCGGCCTCGTGCTCTACGGCGAGGTGGAGAGCCCGCACCGGCGGGAGGAGATCCTGCGGCGGGTGGCCGACCGCTTCCCGGACGTGCCGATCACCAGCGACATCGGGGTGATCCGCGCGCAGGCGCCCACGGAGATCGAGCAACTGCCCTGAGGAGGTTCCATGGTGATCCGGATCGCCGCCGTGGGTGACGTGCATCTGGACGAGGACGTGGTCGGCCGGTTCCGGCCGGCGCTGGAGGAGCTGCCCGAGCACGCCGACGTGCTGCTCCTCGCCGGGGACCTGACCCGGCACGGGACCGAGTCGGAGGCCCGGTGCGTGGCCACCGAGTTCGGCGGGCTGGGCGTGCCGGTGGTGACCGTGCTCGGCAACCACGACCACCAGTGCGACCAGGTGCCGCAGGTGGTCAAGGTGCTCGAGGACGCCGGGATCAGGGTCCTGGAGGGCGACGGCGTCGTGCTGGAGTGCGCCGGCGGACGGCTGGGCGTCGCCGGCGTCAAGGGGTTCGGCGGCGGGTTCGCCGGGCGCTGCGCCAGCGACTTCGGGGAGCCGGAGATGAAGGCGTTCGTCCGGACCACCACCCAGAGCGCGGACGCGCTGGGCGCGGCGCTGCGAGGGCTGGACTGCGACGTGCTGGTGGCGCTCACCCACTACTCTCCGGTGCCGGACACACTCGCCGGCGAGCCGCTGGAGATCTACCCCTTCCTGGGGTCGTACCAGCTCGGTCAGGCGATCGACTCGGCGCCGACCGCGCTGGCGCTGCACGGGCACGCGCACGCCGGCACCGAGCGGGGCACCACACCCGGCGGGGTACGCGTCCGCAACGTCGCCCACCCCGTGATCAAGCAGGCGTACAGCATCTTCCACCTGGGCGACGGCCTCGATCAACCGGAGGTTTCCCGCGTCGGCGGCTCGGGTACTCAGCAACCATGGAGCTGATTCTCTGGATTCTCGCAGTCGTACTCGTGGTCGCCGGCATTCTCGCGCTGTTCCGCCGGCAGATCCTGTGGGGCGTCGTCCTCATCGTGGTGGGCCTGCTGGTCGGGCCGGGTGGTGTGAGCATCTTCAGTTGACGTGGCGGCTAGACGCCGCCGACCGGGACCCGCCGGGGTCGTCGCGACCGGAAACTCCGTCCTCCCGACAGGAGGATCCGGACGCGACGACCCCGGCGCCGTGCTGTCCGGACGCCGATGAGGTTTAGCGGGCGCCCGAACGGAGACATCTCGACCATGGAGACATCTCGGCGCGAGCGGCGGACGGCCGGCGCACCGCGGTGGTGGGCCCTGCTCGGCTTCGGGGCGGCGGTCTTGGCCGCAGCGGCGATCGGCGGCCTCGGCGTACGCGGCACCTCGGCCGAGTACGCGAGCCTCGAACAGCCCTCCTGGGCCCCGCCGTCCTGGCTCTTCGGGCCGGTCTGGACGGCGCTCTACGCAATGATCGCGGTGGCCGGCTGGCTGGTCTGGCGGCGGGTCGGCTTCGGTCCGGCCCTCTGGGCCTGGATCGCGCAGCTGGTGCTCAACGCGGTCTGGACGCCGCTCTTCTTCGGCGCCGGCCGGTACGGCCTGGCGTTCGCCGAGATCCTGACGATGTGGGTGGCGATCGGGGTGACGGTCTTCCTCTTCTGGGAGGTGTCCCGCCCGGCGACGCTGCTGATGCTGCCCTACTGGGCGTGGGTCACGTTCGCCGCCGCGCTGAACTTCGCCATCTGGCGCCTCAACAGCTGACCCCGCGGAGACCGGCGACCGGAGACCAGAGACCGGAGACCAGCGACCAGAGACCGGAGACCAGCGACCGGAGACCGGAGACCGCGCCGGCCGAGCCGTGGTGGCCGGTGAGCCGGTCCGTTGGCAGAAGGCGGTGTCTTCTCGGTTCCGGTGGCGGTGGGTAGGGCCGGCACGACGCTGTCGAGCTGAGTCGTTTGCGACATCAGGCCGGTCGCTTGAATGATCGGATGCCCGCATCGTCGGGTGCCCAGGTCCGATGCCCGGCATCGCCGCATGCCCGCACCGCCGCATGCCCGCACCGCCGCATGCCCGCACCGCCGCCATGCCCGCACCGCCGCATGCCCGGCATCGTCGGGTGCCGAATCGTCTACGACATCAGCTCGACAGCGTTCCGTTTGCGCGTCCCGCGCCCGCCCGCCGAACGACCGCTCCGACGGTGCCGGGGCCCCGGCGCGGTGCCGGGGCCCCAGCGTGTGCCGGGGCCCCAGCGCGCGCTCAGCAGCGGGGCACGTTGGGGATGTAGCCGTCGTGGCCGGTGTATACGTAGGCGTCGGCGATGAAGCGGCCGCTGCCGATCCGGTCCCAGATCGAGCTGGTGCCGTAGGTGCCGGTGACGGTGGTGCCGCTGGTCTGGCACTGGATGGTCACCCGGGTGCCGTCCGCGACGGTGCCGACCGCCGCGTAGCCGGTGCCGGGGCCGGAGCGCACGGTCAGCGGGGTCCCGCTGGTGTCGACCGTGCCGGAGCCGGCACCGGCGCTGCCGCAGCCGTTGTCACTGGTGTACGTCTTCGTCCCCCAGTACAGGGCGAGCGCGCCGTTGAAGCGGACCTGGATGTCGCTGCCGTTGAGCCGCTGCTCGTAGTGCAGGTGCGGGCCGGTGGAGCCGCCGGTGCTGCCGACCCAGCCGATCACCTTGCCGTATCCGACGGTCTGGCCCACGGAGACGTTGAAGCCGTTGAGGTGGGCGTAGTAGGTGCTGTACCCGTTGCCGTGGTTGATCCGGACGTACTTGCCGTAGCTGGTCCCGCCCAGGTCAGTGACCCGGTCCACGGTGCCCGGCGCGCTGGCCACCACCGGGTCGCCGAGGTCGTCGGTGCGGTTGAAGTCCACCGCGTACGCCGGGCTGTGGCCGGTGCGCGTCTGGCCGGACCAGGACTGCCCGCAGGGGAACGGCACCTTGAACGTCGGAGCGGCCATCGCCGGGGCCGCCGGGAGCAGCACGCCCACCGCCAGCAGACCCGTCGCCAGCAGACCGAGCCATCGCTTACGCATCCATAACCTCCCATGTTGAAATCTTTCTATGACTACCCCCAGCGTGACAGAAATCGCCACCCCTGAAAAGATGCCGGCACCCCTAATGGGAGCGCGCCCACGCGGCAACGACAGGGTTTCCGGATTGTTACTCGGTCGTGTCCGGTCAGGGGTGGACCGGGCCGGATGCAAGCGCTTACATGTGGAGACGCCCATCGGACCGGCGCGGGTTCGACATCCCCCATGCGCCGGCAAGGAAGGAGAACGGCATGGCGTTTGCCAGATCACGCCAGGCTCTCGCGATCGCCGGCGTACTGGGGCTGGCGCTCAGCGCCACCGCTTGCGGCACCGGCGACGACAAGAAGAGTGACACCGCGGGCTCCGCGGAGTGCGCCGCATACGAGAAGTACGGCGACAACGACGGCAAGAAGGTCACGATCTACTCGTCGATCCGGGACATCGAGGCCGACCGGCTGGAGGAGTCCTGGAAGCAGTTCGAGAACTGCACCGGCATCGAGATCGACCACGAGGGCAGCGGCGAGTTCGAGGCCCAGCTCGGTGTCCGCGTCGACGGCGGCAACGCCCCCGACCTCGCGTTCATCCCGCAGCCCGGCCTGCTCAAGCGCTTCGCCGACTCGGGCAAGCTCAAGCCGGCCGGCGCCGAGACGAAGAAGACGGCCGAGGAGAACTACCCGGCCGACTGGCTGAAGTACAGCACCGTCAACGGTCAGTTCTACGGCGCCCCGCTCGGCTCGAACGTGAAGTCGTTCGTGTGGTACTCGCCGAAGACCTTCAAGGAGAAGGGCTGGACCGTCCCGACCACCTGGGACGAGCTGATCTCCCTGAGCGACAAGATCGCGGCGAGCGGCACCAAGCCGTGGTGCGTCGGCATCGAGTCCGGTGACGCCACCGGCTGGCCGGCCACCGACTGGATCGAAGACCTGATGCTGCGCACGCAGACCCCCGAGGTCTACGACCAGTGGACCACCCACGGCATCAAGTTCAACGACCCGAAGGTCGTCGAGGCCGTCGACAAGGCCGGCACCATCCTCAAGAACGAGAAGTACGTCAACGCCGGCTTCGGCGGCGTGAAGAGCATCGCCACCACCTCCTTCCAGGAGGCCGGCGTGCCGATCACCACCGGCAAGTGCGCCCTGCACCGGCAGGCGTCCTTCTACGCGAACCAGTGGCCGCAGGGCACCAAGGTGGCCGAGGACGGCGACGTCTTCGCCTTCTACTTCCCGGCCATCGACGCGACCAAGGGCAAGCCGGTGCTGGGCGGCGGCGAGTTCGTCGCGGCCTTCGCCGACCGTCCCGAGGTCCAGGCGGTGCAGACCTACCTGGCCTCCGGCGAGTACGCCAACAGCCGCGCCAAGATCGGCGACTGGGTGTCGGCGAACAACAAGCTCGACCTGGCCAACGTCGCCAACCCGATCGACAAGCTCTCCGTCCAGATCCTCCAGGACAAGAGCACGGTCTTCCGCTTCGACGGTTCCGACCTGATGCCGGCCACCGTCGGCGCGGGGACGTTCTGGAAGGGCATGGTCGACTGGATCAACGGCAAGGACACCGCGACGGTGCTCGGCGGCATCGAGAGCAGCTGGAAGTGATCTGAACCGGGGGGCCGGTCCGCGTGCGGGCCGGCCCCCCGGCAGATCCAGACCTGGGAGGGTCGATGGAGTTCGACTTCGCGGAGGAACAGCCGAAGTTCCTCATGCTGATGTACGGGCTGATCGCTTTCGTCGCGGTGGTGGGCGGTCTGCTCCTGCTCCTCGACGTGGTGCCGGCCTGGTTCGCCCGCCGCCGGGAGGCGCAGCTCGTCGCCGCCTCCGCGAGCGGCGCCCCGCTCCCCCGCCGGCGCAAGCCGCGGGAGGGCGTCTTCGCGCTCTTCTTCCTGCTGCCGACGCTGCTGCTGCTCACCATCGGGCTGGTGGTCCCGGCCATCCGCACGACGATGCTCTCGTTCATGGACGCGGGCAGCAACGACTGGGTGGGGCTGCGCAACTACGGTTGGATGTTCTCCGAGGACTCGATCGTCCGGGTCCTGGTCAACACGCTGATCTGGGTGCTCCTGGTCCCGTTGGTGGCCACCTCGTTCGGCCTGATCTACGCGGTGCTGGTGGACAAGGCCCGCTTCGAGGCGGTCGCCAAGTCGCTGATCTTCCTGCCGATGGCGATCTCCTTCGTCGGCGCCAGCATCATCTGGAAGTTCGTCTACGCGTACCGGGGTGACGGGCAGGAGCAGATCGGCCTGCTCAACCAGATCGTGGTCAGCCTCGGCGGCGAACCGAAGCAGTGGCTGCTCGAGTCGCCGCTGAACACGTTCCTGCTGATCGTGATCATGGTATGGATCCAGGCCGGCTTCGCGATGGTGGTGCTCTCCGCCGCCATCAAGGCCATCCCCGGCGACATCGTGGAGGCGGCCCGTCTCGACGGGGTGAGCCCGTGGCAGATGTTCTGGCAGATCACCATGCCGAGCATCCGGCCGGCGCTGATCGTGGTCGTGGTGACGCTGTCGATCGCCACCCTCAAGGTCTTCGACATCGTGCGGACGGCCACCAACGGCAACTACGAAACCAGCGTGATCGCCAACGAGATGTACAACCAGGCGTTCCGGTACGGCCAGAACGGGCAGGGCTCGGCGCTGGCGGTCGTCCTGTTCATCCTGGTGGTGCCGATCGTGATCTACCAGATCCGCAACCTCCGAGAGCAGCGGAAGGGCTGAGATGACCACCGCAACGCCCACCGTCGCCGCCGGCACGCAGAAGACCGACGGCCGCAAGTCCACCACCGCCGCCCGGGTGCGCAAGCGGCTGAACAGCCGTACCGCGACCCTCGTGTCGATCGTCATCGCGGTGCTCTGGACCGTTCCGACCTTCGGCCTGTTCATCTCGTCGTTCCGGCCGGAGGACCAGATCAAGAGCAGCGGGTGGTGGACCTTCTTCACCGACCCGCAGTTCACCTTCGAGAACTACCAGGAGGTGTTGTTCGGGCGCTCCTCGTCGTCCGGGCAGCTCGCCAGCTACTTCATCAACTCGCTGGCGATCACCATCCCGTCGGTGCTCTTCCCGCTCGCCTTCGCGGCCCTGGCCGCGTACGCGCTGGCCTGGATCAACTTCCGGGGGCGGGACTGGATGTACATCGCGATCTTCGCGCTGCAGATCGTGCCGCTGCAGATGGCCCTGGTGCCGCTGCTGAAGTTCTTCTCCACCGGGGTCACCATCGGCGGGGTCACCGTCATGCCGGCCTGGGACCTGGTCGACGAACAGAAGTTCGCGCAGGTGTGGTTCGCGCACACCTGCTTCGCGCTGCCGTTCGCCGTCTTCCTGCTGCACAACTTCATCTCGCAGCTCCCGGGGGACCTGATGGAGGCCGCCCGGGTCGACGGGGCCACCCACCCGAAGATCTTCCGCACCATCGTGCTGCCGCTGATCACCCCGGCGCTGGCCGCGTTCGGCATCTTCCAGTTCCTCTGGGTCTGGAACGACCTGCTGGTGGCGCTGATCTTCGCCGGTGGCGGCAACGAGACCGCACCGCTCACCGTCCGGCTGGCCGAGATGGCCGGCACCCGGGGCAACGAGTGGCAGCGGCTCACGGCCGGCGCGTTCGTCTCGATCGTCGTACCGCTGATCGTCTTCCTGTCCCTGCAGCGCTACTTCGTGCGGGGTCTGCTCGCCGGCAGCGTCAAGGGCTGACGCCGCTCCGCCGCCGCCGGTGACCCGGCGGCGGCGGAGCCGGCGCGAAGCGGGGGTACCACCGTGACGAGGATCGATGATGTGGCTCGCCTGGCCGGCGTCTCCACGGCCACCGTCTCGCGGGCGCTGCGCGGGCTCCCGACGGTCTCGGCCGCGACCCGGCGGCGGGTGCTCGCGGCGGCCGAGCAACTGGAGTACGCCGTCTCGCCGAGCGCCTCGCGGCTGGCCGGCGGACGGACCGGCACGATCGCGGTCGTGGTCCCCCGGATCACCCGGTGGTTCTTCGCCACCGTCGTGGAGGCCGTCGAGGAGTTCGTCCACCAGTCGGGCTACGACCTGCTGCTGCACAACCTCGGCGGGCGGGAGCAGACCCGCCAGCGGGTGCTGCACACCGCCAACCTGCACAAGCGGGTGGACGCGATCATGCTGGTCGCCACGCCGCTGCGACCCGCCGACCTGACCGCGCTGGCGAAGCTGGAGCTGTCCGGGGTGACCGTCAGCTCCGGCACGGTGGTCCCGGGCTGGCCCTGCGTACGCATCGACGACGTGGACGCCGCCCGGACCGCCACCCGGCACCTGCTCGACCTGGGCCACCGCCGGATCGCGCACATCTCCGGCGACCCCGACGACGAGCTGGCCTTCACCACCCACCTCGACCGGCGACAGGGCTGGCGGGACGCGCTGCGCGAGGCCGGCCTCGACCCGGACCCGGCCCTGGACGTCGAGTCGCAGTTCACCATCGACGGCGGCACGCGGGCCGCCGAGGAGCTGCTCCGGCGCGGCGAGCCCCCGACGGCGATCTTCGCGGCCTGCGACGAGATGGCGATGGGGGCGATGACGGCACTGCGCGACGCCGGCCTGCGGGTGCCGCAGGACGTCAGCGTGATCGGCGTCGACGACCACGACCTGGCCCGCGTCGTCGGGCTGAGCACGATCGCCCAGCCCGCGGCGGAACAGGGCCGGCTCGCCGCGCAGATGCTCCTCGACCCGCTCGTCGGCCGGCGGCTGGAGGCGCCCGCCGCCACCGCCCACCACGGCGTCGACCCCACCGCCGGCGGCGCGGGACCCGGCCGGCGCCAGCCGGCCGCGCGCGACGGCGACACGCCCGAGACGCCCGTGATCCTGCCCACTCACCTGATCGTGCGTGAATCGACCGCGCCGCCCCGGGCACACTGACGGGGACCGCGGACGTTTCCGGCACCAGCACCCGACTGCACCGCTCGACACACGGGAGAAGGCCCTGAACAGCAACGCGACCCACCAGGACACGCCCACCGACCCGGCCACCGGTTGGTGGACCAGGGCCGTCATCTACCAGATCTACCCGCGATCCTTCGCCGACTCGGACGGCGACGGGATCGGCGACCTGCCCGGCATCACCGCCCGCCTCGACCACCTCGTCGAGCTGGGCGTCGACGCGGTCTGGCTGTCACCGTTCTACCCGTCGCCCCAGGCCGACGCCGGGTACGACGTGGCCGACTACCGCGACGTCGACCCGCTCTTCGGCAGCCTCGCCGACGCGGACCGGCTGATCGCCGAGGCGCACGCGCGCGGCCTGCGGGTGATCGTCGACCTGGTGCCCAACCACACCTCGTCGGCGCACAAGTGGTTCACCGCGGCGCTCGCCGCCGCCCCGGGCAGCCCGGAGCGCGACCGGTACGTCTTCCGGGACGGCCGGGGGCCGGACGGCGCCCAGCCGCCGAACGACTGGCAGAGCGTCTTCGGCGGGCCGGCGTGGACCCGCATCACCGAGGCCGACGGCCGCCCCGGCCAGTGGTACCTGCACCTGTTCGACACCGGCCAGCCCGACCTCAACTGGGACAACGCCGAGGTCCGCGCGGAGTTCCTGGACGTGCTGCGGTTCTGGCTGGACCGGGGGGTGGACGGCTTCCGGGTCGACGTGGCGCACGGCCTGATCAAGCAGGCCGACCTGGCCGACTGGCAGGAGCCGCAGGAGATCCTCTCCGGCCGGGAGGTCGACAAGCCCCGCCCGCCGATGTGGGACCAGGACGGCGTACACGACATCTACCGGGAGTGGCGCCGGCTGCTGGACGGCTACCCGGGCCAGCGGATCCTGGTCGCCGAGGCGTGGGTCGAGCCGGCCGAGCGGCTGGCCCGGTACGTGCGCCCCGACGAGATGCACCAGGCGTTCAACTTCGAGTACCTGCTGGCCTCGTGGACCGCGCCCGCCCAGTACGCGGTGATCACCCGCTCGCTGGAGGCCACCGACGCGGTCGGCGCCCCGACCACCTGGGTGCTGTCCAACCACGACGTGGTCCGGCACGCCTCCCGCCTGGGCCTGCCCGTGGGCGGCAAGCGGCCCAACGGCATCGGCATCGGCGACCCGCAGCCGGACGCCGCGCTCGGCCTGCGCCGGGCCCGGGCGGCCACCCTGCTGATGCTCGCGCTGCCCGGCTCGGCCTACCTCTACCAGGGCGAGGAGCTGGGCCTGCCGGAGCACACCACGATGCCCGACGAGGCCCGGCAGGACCCGACCTGGGCGCGCAGCGGCCACACCGAGCGGGGCCGGGACGGCTGCCGCGTGCCGATCCCGTGGGAGGCCGACGCCCCGTCGTACGGCTTCGGGCCGACCGACGCGAGCTGGCTGCCGCAGCCGCCGGTCTGGGCGGAGCGCGCCCTGGACCGCCAGCGGGACGTGCCCGGCTCGACGTACGAGCTGTACCGGACGGCGCTGCGGCTGCGCCGCGAGCACGGCCTCGGCGCGGGCACGCTGCAGTGGCTCGCCACCGGGGACGAGGTGCTCTCGTTCCGCAACGGCGGGCTGACGGTGCTGACCAACTTCGGCGCCGCGGCCGTGCCGCTGCCCGCCGGCGGCGAGCTGGTGCACGCCAGCGCCCCGCTGGACGAGAACGGCGCCGTGCCCACCGACGTGACGGTCTGGGTCCGGACGGGCTGACGGGTGCGAGGGGCTCCCCGCCGGCGCTACGCGTCGACGGGGGGCCCCTCACGCACCGCCCGCCCGGCGCGTTCGTGCAGAAGGTCGTGGACGTCGGCGATGTCCTTCGGCGAGGTCCGCGAGGCCAGCCAGTACATGATCCCGGTGGGGATGAAGAAGAGCTGGAAGGCGGCCAGCCCGACGGCGTAGTTCAGCGGCGGCGGGAAGGCCGCCCGCAGCCCGTGGAAGGCGACCCCGACCAGCCCGTTGCCGGCCGCCCGGCCCACGCCGTTGACCAGGTTGCCGAGGCTGTAGACGGTGCCCCGGTGCTCGGGCGGGTTGACGTCGGCGATCAGGGCGAACCAGTTCGGCGAGTTCGCCGACGTCAGCGCCAGCGCCACCACGGCGGTGAGCAGGCTCAGCCCGACCGTCGGCTCGGTGACCACGCTGGCCAGCACCGCCTGGACCACCGTCCCCGCCCCGGCGCCGTCGGGCACGTCGATGCGTACCGGCACGAAGAAGAGCACCAGGTAGAACGGCAGCGCCGCGAGGATGCCGACCGCCGCGACCATCGCCCGGCCCCGGGGCGTACGGCGTTGCAGGGCGTCGCCGACCAGCCCGCCGACGATGGAGAGCACCCCGCCGAGCTGGAACAGGGTCGCGAAGACACTGCCCACGACCACCGCGGTGGCGGCGGAGTAGCCCTGGTCCTCAGCCCGCTCGGCGAAGAGCACCGGCAGCCAGACCAGCGACCCGAAGGCCGCCTGGGCGGTCAGCCCCTGCAGGATCAGCCACCGGTTCGTCCGCCGGCCGAGGATCCTCGGCAGGTCCGCCCGGCTGATCCGGTAGTCGTACTCGGCGCCGGTGGCGAGCGCGTCGGCCAGCTCCGGTTCGCTCTGGCCGCGCCGGATGTCGTAGGTGAGCAGGTACGCGGCGGTCGCCACCAGGCCGACCACGGTCAGCGCCAGGAACGGCCGCCGCCAGTCGGCCGCCCCGAGCAGCCCGCCGACCAGCGTGCCGGCCAGCGTGCCGACGCCCTGGGACAGCCCCCAGAAGCTCATCACCAGCCCGCGACGGCGGGGCGAGATCAGGTCGGTGACGACCGAGAACCCGACCGACCCGACCGCGCCCAGCCCGACCGCCGCCACGAGCTGCGCGGCCAGGAAGGCGGGGTAGTTCGCCGCGACCGCGCTGCCGCCGGTGCCGAGCGCCCAGATCAGGGTGCCGACCATCAGCAGCGGCTTGCGGTTCGCGCGGTCGCCGACGTACGCCCAGCCCACCGCGGCCACCGCGCTGGCCAGGAAGCTCACGGCGGTGACCAGGCCGAGCAGCCGCCGCGGCACGTCGAAGGCGTCGGCGATCGGCCCGTACAGCGGGGGCACCAGGCCGATCGCCACGTTGTCCAGCGAGGCGAGCAGCACGAAGACCACGACGCTGTAGAACCGGTGCGCGGCCGACCCGCCCCACGCCCGCGCCGGCCCGCCCCTGATCAACGTCATGTGCGGCAGCCAACCAGGGTCAGGTCACGAGCGGGTGAAGGCGCGCGGGCGCGCCGGGCGGCTCAGAGGTAGCCGCCGATCGCGGGCGTGGCCGTGGGCGTGGCGGGCGCGCCCGCCCGCAGCGCGTACAGCTCGGCGAGCGTGGCGCCCCGGGGCGGCACCCCCGCCGACGTGCCCAGCCAGCCGGTCGCCTCCTCGTACGACAGCGGGCCCACCTCGATCCGGGCCAGGCAGCGCCCCGGGCGGACCACCGCCGGGTGCAGCCGGGACAGGTCCTCGTTCGTGGTGATCGCGACCAGCACGTCGCGCCCCTGCCCCAGCAGCCCGTCGGTCAGGTTGAGCAGTCGGGACAGCGCCTGGCCGGCGGCCTGCTTCGCCTCGCCCCGGATCAGCTCGTCGCAGTCCTCCAGGATGAGCAGCCGCCACCGGCGCGTCCCCTGCTCGCCGTCCTCGTCCCCGACCGCCACCTCGGACAGGTACGCCGGGTCCGCGAAGAGCACGTCCGGGTCGAGCACGGCGTCGACCTGGCACCAGTCGCGCCACTCGCGGGCGAGGGCGCGCAGCGCCGTGGTCTTTCCCGTGCCGGGCGCGCCGTGCAGGAGCACCAACCGGCCGGCGAGGTGCGCCGGGGTGGTGGCCATCAGCGCGTCGAGCGCGGTGCGCGCCCCGGCGGCGTAGTTGGGCCGGATCTGCGCCCACTCCGGCGCGGCGATGGACCGCACGTCCCGCTGGCTGCCGCGGCGCGGATTCTGGTGCCAGAAGCCGATCCGGCCGGCGCCCGGATCCTCCGGCTCGGCGGCGCCGTCGACGATCCGGTCGAGGGCCGCCCGGCCGACCTCCTCGGTCACCGCCGTGACCGTCACCTCGGCGCCCCGCCCCTTCCAGGTGACCACCCGGGCCGTCCAGCCGTCGCCGGCCAGCAGGCGGGACCGTTGCCGGTTCTCCACGGCCGTCCGCACCAGCCGCCCGTCAGGGGCGGTCAGCGGCGCGTCGGGGCGCACCCGGGAGAGCCGGACCGTGTGCGACCAGGGGTGCCGGCCGGTGACGAAGTCCGCCAGGACCAGCGCGTCGATGACGTCGCAGGGGGTGTCCGCGTCGTCGTACTGGAGCATCGAGGGGATGCCGGTCCCGACGGTTCCGGGCGGCTCGTCCGCTGCGGGGGTGGTTCGCATCCGTCGATGATCGCCAGCCGGGGTCCGCCCGTACAGTCGTTTACCCCTCGCCGGCCGGGGCGCGGTCGAGCCGGTCGAGGAAGCGGTCGCGGGCGGCGGCGTACCGCTCGCGGACGGCGGGAACGGGCGCGGCGGCGTACTCCTCGGTGCCCCGGACCGACCAGGTGGGGGGCGCCGCGCCGCCGAGGGCGACCCAGGCCGCCTGGCGGGCGGCGCCGTCGGCGACGTACTCACCCGGCGGCGGGACGACCACCGGCACCCCGAGGACCTCGGGCGCGATCCGGCGCACCGCCGCCGAGCGGGCTCCCCCGCCGACCAGGATCACCCGGCGCACCGTGGCGCCCTGGGCGGTGAGCGCGTCGAGCCCGTCGGCGAGGGCGCAGAGCAGTCCCTCGACGGCGGCGCGGGCCAGGTGGGCCGGGGTCGAGGTGCGCAGGGTGAGCCCGTGCACGGCGCCGGTCGCCAGCGGCCGGTCGGGGGTCCGCTCGCCCTCCAGGTAGGGCACCACGACGAGCCCGTCCGCGCCGGCGGGGGCGGAGAGCGCCAGCGCGGCCAGCTCGGCCAGGTCGACCCGGAGCAGCGCCGCGGCGGCGTCGAGCACCCGGGCGGCGTTCAGCGTGCAGACCAGCGGCAGGAAACGGCCGGTGGCGTCGGCGAAGCCGGCGACCGTGCCGGTCGGGTCGGCGGCGGGGGCGTCGGCGACGCTGAAGACGGTGCCGGAGGTGCCGATCGAGACCACCACGTCGCCCGGCCCCGCGCCGACGCCGAGCGCGGCGGCGGCGTTGTCCCCGCTGCCGGGGCCGAGCAGGCCCCCGTCGGGCAGCCGGCCGGCGGGGAGGGCGTCGGGGCGCACCGCGCCGGCCGGGTCCGCCGGGCCGAGCACGGCCGGCACGTGCGGACGTCGGCCGAAGGCCCGCTCCAGCAGGTCGAGCCGGTAGTCGCCGGTGGCCGGGGACCAGTAGCCGGTGCCGCTGGCGTCGCCCCGGTCGGTGTGCAGCGCGGCCAGGCCGGGCGCGCCGGCCAGCCGCCAGGTCAGCCAGTCGTGCGGCAGGCAGACGGCCGCCACCCGGGCGGCGCGCTCCGGCTCGTGCCGGGCCAGCCAGCGCAGCTTCGTGACGGTGAAGCTGGCCACCGGCACGCTGCCGACCGCGTCCGCCCAGAACCGGCGGCCGGCCGCCCCGCCGCCGGCCTCCTCGACCAGCTCGGCGGCGGCCCCGGCGGAGCGGGTGTCGTTCCACAGCAGCGCGGGCCGGACGACGGCGCCCGCCTCGTCGAGGCAGACCATGCCGTGCTGCTGGCCGGCGACGGAGACCGCCGCCACGTCGGTCAGCCCGCCGGCGTCGTCGACCGCCGCGGCCAGCGCGGACCACCACGCCGACGGGTCGACCTCGGTGCCGTCCGGGTGCGGCGCCCGGCCCTGCCGGAGCAGGGCGCCGGTCTCCGCGTCCCGGACGACCACCTTGCAGGACTGGGTCGAGGAGTCGAACCCCGCGACGAGCGGCATCTCCGGCTGCCTTCAGCGCGCGCCGAGCAGGTGCTCGACGGCGAGCTGGTTGAGCCGGACGAAGCCGAAGCCCCGGGCGGCGACCGCGTCGACGTCCAGCTCCTCGAAGGCGGAGCGGTCGGCGAGCAGTTCGGCGTAGCCCTCCCCGGGCGCCAGCGTCGGGGTGCTCAGCTCGGCGACCTTCGCGGCGGCCAGCGCCTCGGCCACCTCCGGGTCCGCCCGGAAGGCCGCCGCCCGCTCCCTGAGCAGGAGATAGGTGCGCATGTTCGCCTCCGCCGACGCCCAGACGCCGGTCATGTCCTCGGTGCGCGACGGCTTGTAGTCGAAGTGCCGGGGGCCGTCGTAGGCGGGCCCGCCGCCGGGACCGCCGTGCTCCAGCAGGTCGACCAGGGCGAACGCGTTGAGCAGGTCGCCGTGGCCGAAGACCAGGTCCTGGTCGTACTTGACGCCGCGCTGGCCGTTGAGGTCGATGTGGAACAGCTTGCCCTGCCAGAGTGCCTGGGCGATGCCGTGGGCGAAGTTCAGCCCGGCCATCTGCTCGTGCCCCACCTCGGGGTTGAGGCCGACCAGGTCCGGGTGGGCGAGGGTGGAGATGAAGGCGAGCGCGTGCCCGACGGTGGGCAGCAGGATGTCGCCCCGCGGCTCGTTCGGCTTGGGCTCCAGCGCGAAGCGCAGGTCGTAGCCGCGGTCGAGGACGTACTGGCAGAGCAGGTCGACCGCCTCCCGGTAGCGGTCCAGCGCGGCGCGGACGTCCTTGGCGAGGTCGTACTCGGCGCCCTCGCGGCCACCCCACATCACGAAGGTGCGGGCGCCCAGCTCCGCGGCGAGGTCGACGTTGCGCAGCACCTTGCGCAGCGCGTAGCGCCGGACGTCGCGGTCGTTGCTGGTGAAGCCGCCGTCCTTGAACACCGGGTGGGCGAACAGGTTCGTGGTCACCATGGGCACCACCAGGCCGGTCTCGTCGAGCGCCTTGCGGAACCGGGCGACGTGCTGGTCGCGGGTGGCGGCGTCCGCGCCGAAGGGCACCAGGTCGTCGTCGTGGAAGGTGATCCCGTACGCCCCGAGGCCGGCGAGCCGGTGCACCGCCTCGACCGGGTCGAGCGCGGGCCGGGTGGCGTCGCCGAACGGGTCGCGGGCCTGCCAGCCCACCGTCCAGAGGCCGAAGGAGAACTTGTCGGCGGGAGTGGGACGGGGTGCCATGGCAGACCTCCGGGGGTGTCGTCCGCTATTTGTTCAGTGGTTGAATTATTTGGCCGGCCTGTGGCAGTGTCAAGGGGTGACCCGACCCGACGCCCCGCCCGGGCCGGTACGGCAGGGCAGCCTGCGCGAGTGGAACCTCGCCGTGGTGCTCGGCCGGATCGCCGCCGCCGACCGCCCGCCGTCCCGGGCCGAGCTGGCCGCCGCGACCGGCCTGACCCGGGCCACCGTCTCGGCGGTGGTGGAGGACCTGCTGGCCGGCCGGCTGGTGCGCGAGGCGGAGCCGACGCCGCGCACCGGCGCGGGCCGGCCGTCCCGGGGCCTGGTGCTCGCCGCCGACGGCCCGGCCGGGCTCGGCCTGGAGGTCAACGTCGACTACCTGGCCGCCTGCGTGGTCGACCTCGCCGGCCGGGTCCGCCATCACACCGTGCACCGCGCCGACCTCCGGCCGGTCTCCCCCGCCGAGGCCGTCGCCCGGCTCGCCGGCCTGGCCGCCCGGGCCCGCGCCGACGCGGAACGCGAAGGGCTCACGCTGGCCGGCGCGGCCCTCGCGGTGCCCGGCCTGGTGGACGACGCCGGGCTGGTCCGCCTCGCGCCGAACCTGGGCTGGCGTGACGTGCCCGTCCCCGCGCTCCTCGACGGACACCCGCCGCTGACCGCGCACGTCGACGGGGTGCCACCGCTGGTCGTGGAGAACGAGGCCAACCTCGCCGCGCTGGGCGAGCTGCACGCCGGACCGCCCGGCCCGGTGAGCTTCCTGCACATCTCCGGCGAGGTCGGCATCGGCGCCGGGATCGTCCTGGACGGTGCCCTGTTCCGGGGGGCGCGCGGCTGGAGCGGCGAGATCGGTCACATCCCGGTCCACCCGGACGGGCGGCCGTGCCGGTGCGGCGGCCGGGGCTGCCTGGAGACGTACGCCGGGCAGGAGGCGATCCTCGCGGCGGCCGGTCTGGCCGGCGCGCACCTCCCGGCGGACACCGCCACGACCCGGCTGGCCGAGCTGGCCGCGGCCGACGACCCGGCCGTGTCGCGCGCCCTGGCCGACGCCGGGAACGCCCTCGGGGTCGCGGTGGCCGGCGTGGTGAACCTGCTGGACCTGGACACCGTGGTGCTCGGCGGCGGATACGCGCCGCTGGCGCCCTGGCTCCGCCCGCCGGTCCTCGCCGAGGTCTCCCGCCGGGTGCTCACCGCGGCCTGGTCGCCGGTCACCGTGCGTCCCGCGGCGCTCGGCGGCGCCGCCGCGGCCGTCGGCGGGGCCGGCTCCGTGGTGCGCCGGATCCTCGCCCGCCCGGCCGGCTGGCTGGCCCGTCAGCCCTGATCCCGACTCGCTCCGATGGGCGTCCGGCGACCGCCTCGGTACGCTTGCCCCCAGGCAACGACCCCCCATCCGAGGAGTGCACGACCAGCATGCGCACAGGTCGACAGACCTTGGCGCCCGGCGAGCGGCGGTGACCACCGCCCGTCGCGGCGGGGTGGGCGGCGACGGGCGGCCCGGCCCCGGCGACCCCCCGTGCTCCCCCGACGACGCGCTGCCGGCCGACTCCCCGCTCGCCCGCGAACTGCTCGACGGGCTCACCGAGGCGATCGTGACGACCGACGGGGCGGGTCGGGTGACGCTGGTCAACGCGATCGCGGCCGAACTCCTCCCCGAGGTCGTGCCGGGCACGGAGCTGCCGACCTGCGCCGTGGCGGCGGTCGCCCGGGCGGCCCGCGACGGGGCGGACGCCTTCGACGCCGCGCACCGGGGCCGCCGGCTGCGCGGCGTACGGCGGGACCTGGGCGCCGGGCGGCACGCGTGGTACGTGCGGGACGTCACCGAGGAGCACGCACGCGCCGAGGCGCTGCGCGCCGAGCGTTCCCGGACGGCGTTCCTCGCCCGGGCGGGTAGCCGCCTCGGGCTGACCCTGGACCGCGACCAGACGGTACGGGCGGCGGCGACGCTCCCCGTCCCCTACCTCGCCGACCTGGCCCTGGTGATCCACCTGCCGCCCTCGCCCGCCGAGAACCGGCCGCACTGGGTCCGGTACGCCGAGGGCGACCCGGCGCCGACGACCGGGCTCGCCCCGTGGTCGCTGGCCGGCACGCTGCCCGGCCTCGCCGAGGCGCTCGGCGGCGGGATCAGCGGCCCCGGTCCCTGGCCCGACCCGGAGCCCGCCGAGCTGGCCGCCGCGCTGCCGCCCGACGTCGGCCGGCCCGCCACGGTGCTGGTCAGCCCGATGCGCGGCCCCGCCGGCGCCCTGGTGCTGGCCCGCCGCGCCGGACGCCCCGGCTTCGACCGGCGGGACATCGAGCTGGCCCGGGAGTTCGCCGCGCGGGTCGGCGCCGCCCTCGGCGCGGCCGAGCTCTACGGCGAGCAGGTCCACCTCGCCCGGGTGCTGCAGAACAGCCTGCTCCCGCCCGACCTGCCGGCCGTACCGGGCGCCGCGCTCGCCGGCGGGTACCGGGCCGCCGGCGACCGGCTGCGCATCGGCGGCGACTTCTACGACGTGTTCCCGATCAGCGGCGGAGCGATGTTCGCCCTCGGCGACGTGTGCGGCAAGGGCGTCGGCGCGGCCGTCCTGACCGGGCGGGTCCGCCAGTCCCTGCAGACCCTGCGGCTGGTCGAGCAGCGGCCGCTGGAGCTGATCCGCCTGCTCGACCGCGCGCTCTTCGACGCCCCGGACGCGGCCCGGCGCAGCCAGTTCACCACCCTGCTGCTCGGCACGCTGGGCAGCGCCCCCGGCGGCGGGCTGACCGTCCGGGTCGCCGGGGGCGGCCACCCTCCTCCGCTGGTCGTACGCGCCGACGGCAGGGTCGCCCCGGTCCCGGTCGGCGGGATGCCGGTGGGTGCGCTGGCCGCCGCCCGGTTCGCCGAGGCGCAGGTCCGGCTCGCGCCCGGCGAGCTGCTGCTCGCGTACACCAACGGGGTGACCGAGGCGCGCGGCGGCTCCCGCGGCGGCAAGACGTTCGGCGACGAGCGGCTGCGAGCGGCGCTCGCCTCGGCAGCCGGGTTGGCCCCCGCCGCGCTGGTCGACCGGCTGCTGCGCCTGGTCGACGAGTGGCTGGACGGGCAGAGCCAGGACGACATCGCGATGCTCGCGGTGGCCGCGGCGCCCGACGTGTGACGGCGGTCGGCGGCCCGCACCACGTTCGGGCGGCCGACCGGCGGGGCCGACCGCCCCGCGGGTCAGGCCGTCCGGGCCACCCGCGGTTCCGCTGCGGGCCACTCCTGCGCCGGTAGCCCGACCGGACGCTCCGCCGGGCCGCCCGCGTCGAACCGGGGATGGGCCGGCTCGACGGACTGGACGGACGCGTCCCGGCGGCGCGCCGCCTCGTCGAACTCCCGCATGCCCCGCAGCAGCGCCTGCCGCCCCTCCGGGTCCATGTCGGCGAGGATCGCGGCGAGCTGCTGACGCCGGTCGTCGCGCAGCTCGGCCAGGAGCCGGTGCGCCTCCGGGGTTAGGTGCAGCGCGATCTCCCGCCGGTCGAGGCGGCCGGGCTCGCGTTCCAGCATGCCCGCGGCGACCAGCCGGTCGCAGAGCCGGCTGGCCGAGGAGAGCAGCATGTCGAGCCCGGTGGCCAGGCGGCGGAGGTTGATCCCGTCGTACTGCTCGACGAGCATGATCGCGCGCAACTGGGCACCGGAGACGCGGCTGGTCGTCCGCTCCCGCGCCGCCTCCCAGACGGTCAGGAGGGCACCGGCCACCGCGTCGAGCTCGGCAGCCATACTCGTCGGGGGCCCGGGGGGACCGTGCAGTTCCGCCATGGTGCGCCCGAGACTACTCCGAAACCGCTGGTGCGGGCTCGCGACCAAGGAGCGACGATGAGCGAACCGGTCAACCGGGCACGGCGGGCCCTCAACGAGGCGCCCGCCGAACTCCTGCTGGACCGGATCGCGGACGTCCTGGCCGCGTACGGCGTCACCCGGGTCGAGCTGTTGCAGGTCGACTACCGGCTGTCGGCTCTGCTGCCGCTCGCCGACGGGGAGGCGGTCACCGGCCCGGGGCACCCCGCCTGGCGCTGCTTCGACCACCAGACGCCGATCGTCGCCGACGGCACCGGGTACCTTCCGGTCTCGATGCGCGGGGAACGCCGGGGAGTGCTGCGGGTGGCGCCCGTGCCCGGCGACCGGGCGGCGCTCGGCGAGCTGGCGGAGATCGCCACCGCGTTGGCCCACGAGATCGCCGCGGTCACCGCCGGCACGGACCTGTACCGGACCGCGCGGCGCAGCCGGCGGCTCACCCTCGCCGCCGAGATGCAGTGGGAGATGCTGCCCGGCCGCAGCCGGATCCGCCCCTCGTTCAGCCTCGCGGGGCAGCTCGAACCGGCGTACGCGGTGCGCGGCGACAGCTTCGACTGGTCGGACGACGGTCAGCGGCTCTGGCTGTCCACCATCAACGGCACGGGCGAGGGCGTGGCCGCCTCGATGCTCACCTCGCTCGCCACGTACGCGCTGCGCAACGCCCGCCGGGCCGGGCTCGGCCTGGCCGACCAGGCGGCCCTCGCCGACCAGGCGATCTACGACCTGCACCGCGGCGACCGGCACCTCGCGGCGCTGCTGATGGAACTCGACCTGCGCTCGGGCGCCCTGACCGTGGTCGACGCCGGTTCCCCGCGCCTCGTGCTGCTGCGCGGCGGGGAGGTACGGGAGCTGCCGCTGGAGGCGCAGTTCCCGCTCGGCATGTTCGAGGCCACCGACTACCACGAGCAGCGCTTCGAGCTGTGCCGGGGCGACCGGATCTTCGTGGTCAGCGACGGCGTCATCGAGGCCACCGGGCAGGACGTCCGGTACGGCGAGACGGCGCTGGACCGGTTCCTGCGCCGGACCGGGCCGATGGAGCCGCTGGACGCGGTCCGCTCGCTGATCGGCGACCTGCGCGCGTTCGTCGCCGGTGACCTGGTCGACGACGCGGTGGTGGTGTGCCTGGACTGGACCGGCCCGCAGGACTGACGCCGGGCCGGTCAGTACGCCCCGCGGCTGTTGACCACCGCGCCGAACGTCTTCCAGAGGATCGTCAGGTCCGCCGCGAGCGACCAGTTCTCCACGTAGTAGAGGTCGAGCCGGATGCCGTCCTCCCAGCTGAGGTCGGACCGCCCGCTGACCTGCCAGAGCCCCGTCATGCCGGGCTTGACCAGCAGCCGCCGGGCCACGTCCCCGTCGTAGCGGGCCACCTCGGAGGGCAGCGGTGGGCGGGGGCCGACGAGGCTCATCTGCCCGAGCAGGACGTTGACCAGTTGCGGCAGCTCGTCCAGCGACCACTTGCGCAGCAGCCGGCCGACCCGGGTCACCCGGGGGTCGTCGCGCATCTTGAACATCAGGCCGTCGGTCTCGTTGCGGCAGGCCAGCTCCGCCAGCAGGGCGTCGGCGTTGACCACCATGGTGCGGAACTTGTAGACCCCGAACTCCCGGCCGCCCTGCCCGACCCGGGTCTGGCGGAACAACACCGGCCCCCGGCTGTCGAGCTTGATGGCCAGCGCGATGACGGCCAGCAGTGGCAGCAGCAGCGTCAGGGCCAGCGAGGAGGCCGCCCGGTCGACGAAGCCCTTGACCAGTTTGCGCGCCCCGCGGAACTCCGGCGCCTCGACGTGGATGAGGGGCAGGCCGGCGACCGGCCGGGTGTGGATGCGCGGGCCGGCGACGTCGGTCAGCGCCGGCGCCACCACCAGGTCGACGCCGGTGCCCTCCAACTGCCAGCCCAGCCGGCGCAGCCGGGTGGCGGTCAGCTCGCCGGAGGCGGTCACCGCGACGGTGTCCGCGCCGATGGCGGTTGCCGCCTCGGGGATGCCCCGGAACGAGCCGACCACCGGGACGTCGCCCAGTCGCTGGGCGACCGGGGCGAGCAGCGCGTCGGGGATGCACGCGCCGACCACCTGGTAGCCCGCGTACGGCTCGCGACGCAGGGTCTGCACCAGCTCCAGCACGTGCGCGGTGTCGCCGACCACCAGCACCTTCCGCGACCAGCCCGCGCCCCGGGACCGCGCCCGGTGCAGCCGTTTGCGCGCGGCGAAGCGGGCGACCTCGAGGCCGAGCGTGCCCACCGCGAACGAGATGGCCAGGAAGCCCCGGGAGACGCCCACCTCGGCGATGTAGGCGACGATCGCGATGCCGCCGGCGAGGCGCAGGCTCGCGGCGTTGACCCGGCGGTACTCGTCCGCACCGTAACCGAGGACCCGGTCGTCGTAGCAGCGCAGCACCCGCAGCGAGACCAGCCAGGCGAGGACCAGCCCGGGGGCCACCACGACGTACGGGATCTTCGAACCGCCGGGGGTCTCGTCCCCGAAGCGGGTCACGTAGCCGATGAGCACGGCGATGGTCAGGACCGTGGTGTCCAGCACCACGAGGGCCCGCACGTAGGCACGCTCGTCCGTGCGGGCCGCCGGCCCGGACCACTGGTCCGGCCTCGACGCCGCTCTGGCGGGGGTCAACAGCGTCGCCGAGGTCACCGGCCCTCCCCACTTCGCATGCCGACGGCCCTGTCGTCGGGCGGCCCGGATCGCGGGCCGGCGACGGAGCACTACGACATCCTGCCCCGACAACGGTGTTGGCCGACTGCTTCCGACGCATTGCCGTCACTTTCCCCGACGGATCCGTGTCCGCGGAAGGGCCCGCGTTACCGGATCCGGCGGGTGTGACGGGCCCTTGTGCCCTGCGTCGTTACTCAGGCCGGGGCCTTGCGCAGCGCGATCGCCTTGAGGAAGATGTCGCCGATCTTGGTCGGGTCCTCGGTGACGAAGGCACCGCCGCCGGTCACGTCGGTGATCGACTTCAGCTCGGCCTTGCTGACGTCGCCGCCGATACCGATGATCACGACCTGCACGGGCCGCTCCGGGTCCTTGATCTTGTTGAGCTCGGCCAGCAACCGCTGCTGGGTGATGCCGTCGGAGTCCTCGTTCTTGCCGTCGGTGAACAGCACGATCGAGTTGACCCGCCCGGGCTCCCAGTTGTCCTGCACCTTCTGGTACGCGGCCAGCACCGTGTCGTAGAGGCCGGTGCTGCCGCTGGAGGACCGGATCGAGCCGAGCGCCTGCTCCAGCTTGCCGCGCTGCCGGGACAGCGGCCCGATCGCGACCAGCTCCTGGTGGTCGCGGGAGCCGACCAGCTCCGTGGAGAACGTCCAGAGGCCGATCGACCAGGAGTCGTCGAAGAGGTTCAGCCCGCGCCGGGCCGCCTCCACGGTGACCTGCTGCCGGGTCGCGTTGCCGGCGTTCGGCACCTTCTCCTTCATGGAGCCGGAGACATCGATGACGGCGAGCATCCGACCGGACTGGGTGGCGATCGACCAACTGGAGATCGCGCGGTCCATGCTCTGCGGGTCGAGGCCACCGGTCGCCGCGGTGCCGCCGTTCGCCGGCGGCGCCGGCGCGCCACCGGCCGGGCTGGGCGCGCCCTGCGGCGCGTCGAAGCCCGCGCCCCAGTTGCCGTCCGGCGCCCGCAGCGACTGGGCCGCCAGCTTGTCGCGGAAGTCGTCGGTGGTGAGCACCTCGTAGAGCACCCGTGCCGCCGACGCCTTGGCCGGTTCGATGCCGGGCAGCACCGCGTACGGGTAGTCCAGCGGCGCGGGCGCCGGCTCCAGGTAGAGCGCGGCCAGCGGCACCGGCGGCTTCTTGCTGTTGTACTGGATCACGTCCTCTTCGGAGAGCGCCGCCGCGCCGAGGCTGCTGGCGATCGTCGTCGGGTCCGAAGCGGTCGGGAAGCGGGCGAGCAGGTCCGGCCGCAGCGCCGAGCGGTCGGTGGCCAGCGCCCGCAGCGCGGCGACCTTGTCCCGCTCGGCGTCCGGACCGCCGGAGGCGCCGGCGACGGCGGTCAGCGAGAGCAGGCCGGACAGGCCGGCGGCGTCCCGGGTGGGCTCGACGATCCCGGTGCGCAGCGGCTTGTCGCTCTGGACCTGCTGGAGGAGCTGGGCCCAGCTGAACTTCTTCTGCGGCCAGCCGAGGCGCGACGCCACCGGCTCCGGCATCGCCACGACCACGGGGCTGCGGGCGATGGACGCCCCGTTGCCCGGCTCGAAGGCGGTGGCGCCGCCGGTCTTGAGCCGCAGCAGCCAGGTCGAGGAGTCGGGCACCCAGACGTCCGGGCTGACCGCCGTGCCGCTGGCCTGCCCGACGCCGGCCAGGGTGACGCCGTGCTTGGCGGCGACCGTGGCGGCCACGTCCACCGGGTCGGTCGCCGAGACGTTCACCGCGATGCAGGTCCCGCCGACCGCGGCCCCGTCCTTCACCCACTGCGCGGCGGCCGCGTCGACGGCCGGGGCGAGCTCGGCGGCGACGGCGACCGACAGCTCGATCCTGCCGGAGCAGTCGCGTTGTGCCAGCTGCTGGTAGCCGAACCAGCCGCCCGCCGTTACGGCGAGCACGCCGACGGCAGCAGCGGCGGTAGCTGCGTGAACGTTGGAGCGCATGCGATGGCGGCCTGCTGACACGCTGACCATACTGCGGACCCGCCGAGGTGACTGCCACAACCGTTCGGACGAAAGTTACCGCAGCAGAAACAGTTGACCACCGAATTGTTGACGATGAGTGACCGTGTCGCCTCGACGCGTCGATCTAGGCTGGTCAGAGCAGGACGCAGGTGGGGCTGGGCACCGCCACCGGCTCCCCGACCGGGGCCGGGACGCCGGTCGCCGGGTCCACCCGGAAGACCCGGACCATGTCGGCCCGCTCGTCGGCGACGTAGAGGTGCTCCCCCGCCCGGGCGAAGTGCCGCGGCCACTCCCCGCCCGTGTCCACCTCGGCGACCAGCTCCGGCAGCTCGCCGGCCACGGCGAAGACCGCGACCGTGCCCACCCCCCGGTTCGCCACGTAGAGGAAGCGCCCGTCCGGGCCGACCGAAATCTCCGACGGCTGGACGTGCCCGGCCCGGTCGCTGGCGTCGACCCGACCCCGCTCGTGCAGCGCGCCCTCGGCGGTCAGCTCGTACGCGGTGACCGAGGCGTCCAGCTCCCCCGCCACCCAGCAGCGTCGGCCGTCGGGGTGCCGGCCCAGGTGCCGGGGGCCGGAGCCGGAGGCCGTGCGCACCCGGGGCGCCCGGGGCACCAGCCGGCCGGAGGCGGCGTCCAGGTCGTAGCGGTAGATCGAGTCGGTGCCGAGGTCGACCGCGAGCAGCGGGCCCCGGCCGGGGGCGGGGTTGACCATGTGGGCGTGGGCCCGCTCCTGCCGCTCCGGGTCCGGCCCGTGCCCCTCGTGCTCCACCAGGTCGCTGCGCTCGCCGGGCATCCCGTCCGGGTCGAGCGGGAACACCGCCACGCTGCCGCCGCCGTAGTTGGCCACGACGAGGTGGCCGCCGTCCGGGACGACCGCCAGGTGACAGGGCTCCGCGCCCCCGGTGGACCGGGTGCCGAGCGGGGTCAGGTCGCCGTCGGCGGCGACCCGGTAGGCGCTGACCTCCCCCTCGGGCAGCTCGTTGACCGCGTACAGCACCGGCAGCCGCGGGTGCCGGGCCAGGAAGGAGGGCGACGGGGTGACCGCGACGGCGCCGAGCGGGGACAACGCGCCGGAGCGTGGGTCCCGCCGCGCCGCGACGATGCCGCTGCCCCGGCCCCCGCTGTGTTCCGTGTAGCCGCCGATGTGGACGATCGCGCCCTGCTCCGTCACCGGATCCACCCTCCGCCGATTCCTCCGTCGATCCAACCAGAGGCTTCCCGCCGCGCCGTCCGCTTAGTCCCGAAAGCGGCGCCGAATCGCACCGGCCCGTCGCCACGGGCCCCGCCGTCGGGCTCAGGCCGCCGGCACCGGCTCGCCGCGCTGCCGGGCCACGTGCTCGACCAGGGCGATCAGCACCTCCTTGCCGGACTGCCGGTCCCGCGCGTCGCAGAGCACCAGCGGCACGTCCGGGTCGAGGTCCAGCGCCTGGCGTACGGACTCGAGGTTGAACCGGCGGGCGCCGTCGAAGCAGTTCACGCCCACCACGAACGGGACGCCCCGCTGCTCGAAGTAGTCGATCGACGGGAAGCAGTCCGCCAGCCGGCGGGTGTCGGCGAGCACCACCGCGCCGAGCGCGCCGAAGGCCAGCTCGTCCCAGAGGAACCAGAACCGGTCCTGCCCCGGCGTGCCGAACAGGTAGACCTGGAGGTCGTCGTTGATCGTGATCCGGCCGAAGTCCATCGCCACCGTCGTGGTCGACTTCGCCTCGACGCCCGACAGGTCGTCGGTGCCGATACCGGCCCCGGTCAGTACCTCCTCGGTCTGCAGCGGCCGGACCTCGCTGAGCGCGCTCACCAGCGTCGTCTTGCCGGCGCCGAAGCCTCCCGCGATCAGGATCTTCAGCGCGAGCGGGATCCGGGTGCCGGATCCGGCCCGGTCATAACGCACGGAGTCCACTGACCACCGCCTTGAGGATGTCGTCGTCGGGCAGGTAGGCGGCGACCGTGGGCTGGTGCACCGCGACCAGCCCCTTGGCCAGCAGGTCGCCGAGGAGGACGCGGACCACGCCGAGCGCGAGGTCGAGTTCGGCCGCCACTTCGGCGACGGGGACCGGGTGGGCCGCCAGCGACACGATGCGCCGGTGCTCCGGTTGCAGCTCCGGATGGGCGGCCGGGTCGGCGCCCGGTTCCGCCAGCACGTACGCGACCAGGTCGAAGCCACCCGCGGACGACCGCACCCGGCCGCCGGTGAGGGTGTAGGGCCGCACCACGGGGCCGGCGTCGTCGTCGAGCCACTCGTGCTGCGGACCGGGGGACTCAGCCCGCATCGGCGACCCCCGCCGTCGACCGGGCCGGGGCGCTCAGGTACTCCCCCACCCGGGTGACCAGCATCGCCATCTCGTACGCCACCAGGCCGATGTCCGCGTCCGCGTCGCTCACCACGGCCAGGCAGGCGCCCTGCCCGGCGGCGGTGACGAAGAGGTACGCCGACTCCATCTCCACGACGGTCTGCCGGACCGCCCCGCCGGTCACGTGCCGGCTCGCGCCCCGGGCCAGGCTGGAGAAGCCGGACGCCAGCGCGCAAAGGTGCTCGGCGTCGGCGCGGTCCAGGCCGGCGGAGGAGCCGAGCAACAGCCCGTCGGCCGACAGCACCACCGCCTGTCGGGCGGGCGGCACCCGCTCCACCAGATCGTCGAGCAACCAGGCGAGATCGGCGCTCTGCCTCGTCGGATGCAGCATCAGGCGTCCCTCTCAGTCACGGTCACGGGGTCGGGGTCCGCCGGCGCCTCGGCCGGCATCGGGGTCGGGGCGGGGCCCGGGGTCGGGATCGGCGTCGCGGCCGGGGTCGGGGGCGCCTTCGGTGTCGGGTCCGTGGTCCGCTCCGGTGCGGTGTCACCGACGGGGCCCCCGGCCGCCGCGCCACCGGCCGTGGGGCCCACGGTCGCGGCACCACCCGTCGCGGGGCCAACGGTCGCGGCACCACCCGTCGCGGCACCACCGGCTGCGGGGCCCACGGTCGCGGGACCACCGGCCGGCTCACCGTCGGCCACCGCACCACCGGCTGCGGCCGTGCGACCGGCGGACGCGCCGGGCCCGACACCGACGGTGGCGCCGCCGGCCGCGGCACGGCCACGGGCGGTGCCCGCCTGCAGGGCGGACATGGCCCGCCGCGCCTCCTCGGGGGTGCGCGGGGTGGGGCTCTCGAGCACGGGCTGTCCCAGCGTCGGGCCGTCCACGGCGGGCCGCCGCGCCGCCGTTCCTCCGGCGGCCGACCGGGCATCGGGGGCGTTCGGGCTCGGGTGCCGGGGCCGGCCGGCCGGGCCGCGACGCCGCACCCGACGGGGCAGCCCGTCCACCTCCCCGGCGCTCTCCGCCGGGCCGGGGCCGCCGGGCACCGGCCCGGCGGGGGAGCCGGGGCGGACCTGGTCCTGTCCGGCGGCACGAGCGGTCCCGACCGCCCCGGTGGAGACGGGACCGGCGGCCTGGTCCGGCCCGGTGTGCACGGCGGCTCGGGCCGAACGGGGCCGGGGCAGCGTGCTCAGCCGGCCGGCCCGGGCCAACCGCCGCTCCTCCGGCGCCGTCCCGGACGGGCGCTCGGCCGGCCCGGTCTCCGCCGGCAGCAGGGACGGCTCGTCGGTGACCAGGTCGGCCGGGATGAGCACCACGGCGGTCAGTCCACCGCCGTCCGACGGGCGCAGCCGCACCCGGACGCCGTGCCGCGCGGCCAACCGGGCCACCACGAAGTGGCCGAGCCGGGCCGTCTCGGTGGGCTCGAAGTCGGGCGACCGGGCCAGCCGCCGGTTCGCGTCCTCCAGCGCGGCGGCGGACATGCCGAGGCCGCGGTCGGTCACCTCCACCGCGTACCCGTTCGCCACATGCTGACCCGAGACCTCCACCCGGGTCTGCGGCGGGGAGAACGCGGTGGCGTTCTCGATCAGCTCGGCGAGCAGGTGGATCACGTCGCCGACGGCCCGGCCCAGCGTGCCGCCGGGCTGCACGGCGGCGATGTCGACGCGGTCGTACGACTCCACCTCGGAGATGGCGCCCCGGATCAGGTCGACCATCGCGACCGGGTTGCGCCAGCCCCGCCCCGGCGCCGCGCCGGCCAGGATGACCAGGTCCTCCGCGTGCCGCCGCAGCCGGGTGGCGAGGTGGTCGACGCGGAACAACTCCGCCAGCTCGTCCGGATCCTCGGTGTGCCGCTCCATCCGGTCCAGCAGGGCGAGCTGCCGGTGCACCAGCCCCTGGCTGCGCCGGGCGATGTTGAGGAAGACCTCGCTGAGCCCCCGGCGCAGGGTGACCTCGTCGACGGCCGACCGGACCGCCGTCCGCTGCACCTCGGTGAACGCCCGCGCCACCTGGCCGATCTCGTCGCCGCCGTACTCCAGCGGGGGCGCCTCCCGGGCGACGTCGACCTGCTCGCCCCGGCGCAGTCGGGCCACCACGTCGGGCAGCCGGTGCTCGGCCATGTCCAGGGCGGCCGTGCGTACGGCGGTGAGCCGATGCGCGAGGGAACGGCCGACCCGCAGCGCCACCAGGACCGAGACCACGACGGCGGCCAGCCCGAGCAGCCCGGCGGCGGCGAGCCGGACCAGGGTGCGGACGGCCGTCGGCACCGACCGGTCGGCGAGGCCGTCGGCCTGGGCCAGCTCGAACTCCCGCAGCGCCTGCTGCACGGCCTCGTAGTCGGCCTGCCACCGCCCCGGCTCCACCACCGGCCGGGTCGACGACCGGGCTCCGACCAGGGCGTCCTGCATCGTCCGCAGCCGGCCGAAGGCCTCCCCCTCCGTCAACCGCTGGTACGCGACGCGCTCCGCGTCGGGCAGGTCGGCGACCGCCGCCTCGGCGAGGAACCGCTGGTTGGCGATGGTCTGCACCAGCTGCGTGTGCTCGCCCTCGCCGAACCGCCCGGCGGTGAACGCCCCGGCCAGCAGGGCGTCGGTCTGGCCGAGCAGCTCCCGGGAACGCCCCAGCGCGGTGACGGCGAGCGCCTCGCGGTTCAGGTCCCGGTCGGGCAGGTTCGCCATGGCGGAGAACGCCTGGAAGGCCGAGGTGATCATGCCGCTGTAGAGCCCGACCGCGCCGGCCCGGTCGACCTCGCGTCGGTCGATGAAGCCCCGCCCGGTGGGCAACGCCTCCAGCGCGGTGACCAGTTGGTCGACCCGGGCGTCGAGAAGGTCGTCGGCGGCGTCGCGCAGTTCCTCCCCGCCGACCCGGCGGCGCAGCTCGGCGACCGCGCGGTCGGTCCGCTGGCGCTGCTCGGCGAGCCCGGGCGCGACGCTCCCGCCGGCCAACTGCACCACCGAGAGCCGGCGCTCCCGTTGCAGCTCGGCCACGACCGTCTCGCCGGGGTGGCCGAGGTCGTAGAGGAGGGTCCGGGCGGCCAGCAGGTCGAGGGCCGGGCCGAAGGCCAGTGTGGTGGCGAAGATCCAGAGCGCCAGCAGCGCGGTCACGGGAACGACGACCAGCGCGGTCAGCTTGGAGCGGATCGGCCAGTCGCGGGTGTTCAATCAGACCTCGCCCGGAAGGTGTGGCTGCGGAGGCGCCGGCGCCGGCCGGGCAGCGTCGGGGACGGACGGTCCCGGCCCACGGTGCCGGCCCGTCCGGCTGACGCCTTGGGCAGGATACGTAAATCCCGCCCGATGCACTACCGTCCGTCGCGCCGGGCCTACCGGACGGACGTCCACACCCGACGAACGCCCCGCCGGGATCGGCGGGGCGTTCGGTGGGCGGTGCGGATCAGGCGCCGGCGGCGATGCCGAGCCCCTCGGCGACCCGACGGCCGTAGTCCTCGTCGCACCGGCTGAAGTGCCAGACCATCTTCTCCTGGATGTGCCTGTCGCACCGGGCCAGGTTGGTGACCAGGTTGAGGATCAGGTCGTCCCGCTCCCAGTCGGCCATCTCCCGGTAGCGGCGGCCCGCCTGGGAGTAGTTGTCCTGCCGCTCGATCGGGGCCTTCATGATCTGGCCCGAGACGAACGGGCGGTACTCCCGGTAGGACTCGTCGGCCTCCCGGAGCCCGGCGACCGAGGACGGCTCGAAGTTGACGTGCGGGTTGGCGCCCCGGTCGTCCACCCCGTACGCCATCTGGCCGCCGGTCTGGTTGGTGCTGACCCGCACGTTCTCGCGGGGCCGGTTGACCGGCAACTGGAGGTAGTTGGGGCCGACCCGGTAGCGCTGGGTGTCCGAGTAGGAGAACGTCCGGCCGACCAGCATCTTGTCGTCGGAGAAGTCGATGCCGTCGACAAGCACGCCGGTGCCGAAGGCGATCTGCTCGTTCTCGTTGTGGTGGTCGGTGATGTTGCGGTTGAGCGTCATCATGCCGACCGGCAGGTACGGGAAGTCCTCCTCCGGCCAGATCTTGGTGTCGTCGAGCGGGTCGAAGTCCAGCTCAGGGTGCTCGTCGTCGCTCATGATCTGGACGTTGAGCTCCCACTTCGGGTGGTCGCCGCGCTCGATGGCCTCGTACAGGTCCTTGGACGCGTGACCCAGGTCGGTGGCCTGGATGGCGTCGGCCTCGGCCTGGGTCAGGTTGTGCTCGCCCTGCTGCGACAGCCAGTGGAACTTGACCAGCACGCCCTCGCCCTCGGCGTTGACGAAGCGGTAGGTGTTCACCCCGGAGCCGCGCATCGTCCGGTAGTTCCTCGGGATGCCGTACGGGGAGAAGAGCCAGGTCAGCATGTGCATCGACTCGGGCGTGTTCGACATGAAGTCGAAGATCCGGTTCGGCTCCTGGCGGAAGGTCACCGGGTCCGGCTTCAGCGCGTGGATCACGTCGGGGAACTTGATCGCGTCGCGGATGAAGAAGACCTGGAGGTTGTTGCCCACCATGTCCCAGTTGCCGTCCTCGGTGCGGAACTTGACCGCGAAGCCACGTGGGTCGCGGGCCGCCTCCGAGGAGTCCCGGCCGCCGATGACGGTGGAGAAGCGGATGGTGACCGGGGTCTTCCTGCCCTTGCCCTGGAACAGCTTCGCCCGGGTGAAGGTGGACGCCGGCACGGCCTGGTCACCGGTCCCGATGGTCCCGTACGCCTCGAACTCACCGTGCGCCACGAAGCCGCGGGCGTGCACCACGCGCTCCGGGATCCGCTCCCGGTCGAAGTGGCTGATCTTCTCCAGGAAGTGGTAGTTCTCCAGCGTCGCCGGGCCACGCGAGCCGACCGTCCGCTGCTGCTGGTTGTTGTGCACGGGGTGACCCTGCCGGGTCGTGAGGATCGGCTTGTCGGCCTGCGGGTCGCTCATGGCGCTCCTCCTGATCGGGGTGGCGGCCGGCGTCACCGGTACTGCGGTCGCCGCCACCTGGGGCACCGGCCCCGGTGGGTGACCTCGGTGCGCTCCACCGCGAGGGCGGCGGCGACCGGCATCACCCCACCCAAGCGCGCTTTCTGGAACGAATCAAGTTTTCGGAGGCATTGGCTCTGTGTGACTTGTCATGTCGGCACCGGGAATGCCCACCCGGTCGGTTCGTCAGGAAAGTGCCCCGGAACGGGATTGGCGATCACCGAGCGGAGGGAATACCACCGGCGAAGGAGGAGCCATGTCGCCCACGCAGGTAATCGTCATAGTTCTCGTCGTGCTGGTGATCGCGGCGCTGGCCGTGGCCGCCCGGTCGTACGCGCGCCGCCGGGCGCTGCGGTCGCGGTTCGGTCCCGAGTACGACCGCGCCGTCGCCGAACGGGACAGCCGTACCGCCGCCGAACGCGAGCTGCGGGAACGGGAGCGCCGCCACGCCGAGCTCACGCTGACCCCCCTGGCCCCCGAGTCCCGCGCCCGCTACGCCGCCGCCTGGGAGGAGCTGCAGGTCCGCTTCGTGGACTCCCCCGCCGAGACGGTGGGCGACGCCGACGAACTGGTCACCCGGCTCATCGCCGAACGCGGCTACCCGACCGGCGAATTCTCCGACCAGATCGCCCACCTCTCCGTGGAACACGCCCGCACGCTGGGCCACTACCGCGACGCCCACGAGATCCACCTGCGCAACTCGCGTGGCGAGGCCAGCACCGAGGAGCTCCGCCAGGCCGTGGTCCACTACCGCGCCCTCTTCGCCGACCTGCTCGGCGAGGAACCGGTGGGACACCGGCCACCCGAGCAGCGCAGTCCGGCCAGCCAGCACGACGTCACGAACCGCTGAGGAGACCGCGATGCGACAGGAAGAGCAGCGGGTGGAGAACGAGCACCCCGAGGCCGTCCGCTCCGCGCCGGTGCCGGTGCCGCCGCCGGGCGACCAGGCCGGCCGCTCCGAGGTGCCCGAGGACGCCCTCGACGACCGGGGCACCTTCGACGACCCGGCGGTCGCCGGCGGGCGCACCCCGGGCCGCGCCGCCGACGACGACGGGCGCACCGGCGGCCGGGACGACGGCCGGCCGGAGTTCCACGAGCCCGGCCCGGTGCCGACGGCCTTCGGCGCCACCACCGTGGGCGGCGCGGTGGCCGCGTCCGCCCTGGCCAATCCCGACCCGGAGAAGGAGCCCGACCCGCGCGCGGAGTCGACCGCCCGGCCGGGCGACGGCGCCGTGGACGGTGCGCGCGAGGGGCGTCGGGCCGACCCGACCGCGGAGTTCCACCACGCCCGCGGGCACGGCGAGGACCACCCCGACGAGCGCGGGAAGCCGGGCCGCGGCCCGACCGTGCTGCCGCCGGACGCCACCGACGGCCGGCCGGAGCGCCGGGCCGACCTGACCGGGTGGACCGGCGACCCGGAGGCCGCCGGCGCGACCGGGTACGGCAGCGCCACTCCCGCGATGGTCGACCCGGACGCCGAGCACGGGTCGGCCGGGCGCACGGGCGCCGCCGGCTCGCTGAAGGCCGCCGGGACGTCCCGGCCGGCCGGGTCGACCGTGGCCGCCGAGCCGGCCTCGCTCTTCGACCGGGCGACGGCGCAGGGCTTCCGGGACCGTTGGCGGGACGTCCAGCTGCGGTTCGTGGACGACCCGCGCGCGGCGGCCGGGGAGGCGCAGTCGCTGGTCGACGAGGCCATCCAGGCGCTCGCCTCGGCGCTGTCCGCGCAGAAGAACAAGCTGGGCGGCTGGCAGGACGCCGGCTCGGCCGACACGGAGCAGCTGCGGATGGCCGTCCGCCACTACCGCGACTTCCTGGACCGGGTCCTCGGACGCTGACCGGTCCCCGCGGGCGCCCCGGCTGCACCGGCCGGGGCGCCCGGTCGCGTCCGCGGCGGCGCGCGAAGGGGGCGGCGCGACAGCACCGGCCGGGGCGCCCGGATGCGTCCGCGGGCGGGGCAGGGTCATCGCCGTGTGGAAGGTGGCCACCACCGGGCCCGGCGGCGGGGCGACCCCCGGGGGGACGACGCGGGCCGATCGACGACGACTCAGCCCGCGCAGGCGTCGAACTTCGCGATCCGGGTAATTGAGCACGCGCGCACGCAGCCGGCGCGGACGGTGGACGAAAGGTGGCGGGATGGACGGCGGGGGCCTGCGGCTGAACATGAACGTCCTGGACTACGGCATCCTGGCGCTCTACTTCGTCACGGTGCTCGGCGTCGGCTTCGCCGCCCGGCGCGCGATCCGGACCAGCGTCGACTTCTTTCTCTCCGGCCGCTCGCTGCCGGCCTGGGTGACCGGCCTCGCCTTCGTCTCGGCCAACCTGGGGGCGTTGGAGATCATCGGCATGGCCGCCAACGGCGCCCAGTACGGCGCGATGACGCTGCACTACTACTGGATCGGCGCCGTGCCGGCGATGGTCTTCCTCGGCATCGTGATGATGCCGTTCTACTACGGCTCCAAGGTCCGCAGCGTGCCCGAGTACCTGCGGCTGCGCTTCAACCGCCCCACCCACCTGCTGAACGCGCTCAGCTTCGCGGTCGCCCAGGTGCTCATCGCCGGGGTGAACCTCTACGCCCTGGCGCTGATCATGCAGGCGCTGCTCGGCTGGCCGCTCTGGGTGGCCATCGTGGTCGGCGCGCTGATCGTGCTGGCGTACATCACCGTGGGCGGGCTCTCCGGGGCGATCTACAACGAGGTGCTCCAGTTCTTCGTGATCATCGCGGGGCTGCTGCCGATCACGATCCTCGGCCTGGTCAAGGTTGGCGGGATCGACGGGCTGATGGACGTGGTGCGCGACTCCAAGCTCGGCGAGGCGGGACTGCACACCTGGCAGGACACCGGCACCACCGGCAACCCGCTCGGCGCGCACTGGCTCGGCATCGTCTTCGGCCTCGGCTTCGTGCTCTCCTTCGGCTACTGGACGACCAACTTCGCCGAGGTGCAGCGCGCGCTGTCAGCCAAGAACATGAGCGCCGCCCGGCGGACACCGATCATCGCCGCGTACCCGAAGCTGCTCATCCCGGTCGTCACGGTGATCCCCGGCCTGGTCGCCCTGGTGACGGTGCGGGGGCTCGGCGCGGAGAGCGGCGATCTGGTCTACAACAACGCGATCCCGCTGCTGATGCGCGACCTGCTCCCCAACGGCGTGCTCGGGATCGCGGTGACCGGCCTGGTCGCGTCGTTCATGGCCGGCATGGCGGCCAACGTCAGCGGCTTCAACACCGTGTTCACCTACGACATCTGGCAGTCGTACATCCGTCGGGACCGGCCGGACGAGTACTACATCCGCGTCGGCCGCTGGGCCACCGTCGGCGGCGTGCTGATCGGCATCGGCACCGCGTTCATCGCGGCCGGGTTCAGCAACATCATGAACTACATCCAGGCGCTCTTCTCGCTGTTCAACGCGCCGCTGTTCGCCACCTTCATCATCGGCATGTTCTGGCGGCGGATGAGCGCGGCGGCCGGCTTCCTCTCGCTGCTCCTGGGCACCCTGGCGGCGCTGGCCACCTACCTGCTCTACAAGGCCGGGGTGGTCCACTTCAACTCCGACCTGGAGGAGAGCTTCTGGGGCGCCGGCATCGCGTTCGTCACGGTCGCCGTCGTCGCCGCCGTCGTCACCCCGTTCACCGCGCCGAAGCGGGACGACGACCTGCGCGGGCTGGTCTACGGCATGGGCGGTGTCGACCTGAAGGGCGACGTGCTGGCCGGCGACCGGGTCTGGTGGCGCTCGCCGGTGCTGCTCGGCGTGCTCGCGGTGGCGCTCTCCCTCCTCCTCTACCTGCCGGTCTTCTAGAAAGGGGTGCTCGGCCATGCCCATGGACGACCTCAACCCGCGCGGGCACGACCAGATGGTCGAGGCCACCGAGGAGGCGCGCCGCCGGTCCGCCGCCGCCCGGCTGTTCGACATCCGCCGGGTGATCGGTGGCCTGTTCACGGTCTACGGCGCGATCGTCACCCTGGTCGGCGTCTTCGACGGCGCCTCGGCCGTCGAGAAGGCGCAGGGGGTCCGGATCAACCTCTGGGCCGGCCTCGGCATGCTCGTGTTCGGCGTGCTGATGCTGCTGTGGCAGTGGCGCAACCCGGCCCAGCCGCCGGACACGTCGGCCCGGCCATCGGAGGCCCCGGACGAGGGGCGCTGAGCGTCCGGCCGGCATCCGGGCATGGGCGCCGCCACGCGGGGTACGCGAGGAGGATCAGGAAACCACCTGGCGGCAGGAGGGCAGCGACATGACGGATCGTGACCGTGACCGACCGCTGGAGGAGAGCCCCGAGGTGGCCGCGGCGGTCGAGGACGACACCGGCATCCCCCAGCTGATGACCGGCGGCGGCGCCGACCGGGACACCCCGTCGTTCACGCAGCCCGGTGACCGGCCGGAGGGCGGCGCGCCGACCGACGAACTGATCGGCGACCCGTACGCCGCCGGCACCGGGGCCACCGGCACCGGCACGGGGGCGGCCCCGGACAACATCCGCACCGGCGCGGAGCAGCCCTGGGAGCCGGAGGACCTGGTGGCGGCCCGGGGCCAGGACCTGACGCCGGAGAACATCGAGCGGGCCCGTCGGGACCTGGCCGAGATGGGCCGGGCGGCCATCGAGAAGACGGTCCCCTGACCGCGGTACGCGAGGGGGCCCCCGGCCCGACCGTCGAGCGGTCGGGCCGGGGGCCCGGGGAACCTGCCGCTGGAGTGCCTCACCTACTGCCAGCGGCGGGTGGGCGCGGGGGTCAGGACAGCGGCGGGTACGCGTTCTGCATGAGCTGGGCGAACTGCGCCGGGAACCAGGCGCCCGAGATCGGGGCGTCCGGCAGGGCGCCGCTCATGTTGTTGCCGTTGCGGGCGTTGCCGGTGTAGGTCGGGTCGCACATCCGGTCGAAGCCCTTGCCCTCGTTGTTGGGGATCTCCTTGCTGGAGCCGTCCGACTCGCCCGGGGGCTTCACCCAGACGTACGCGTCGATGCCCGGCTCCGGGGCGGCCTTGGGGCGCTCGCCCAGGCCGGCGCCGGCCTGGTTGCACCAGTTGCCGGTGTGGAAGCGGCGGTCGACCCGACCCCCGTCGACGTAGGCGTCCACGGTGGTCGACGGGCCGGGGCCGGTGGGCCGGGCGGAGCCGCCCCAGCCGTTGCGGGAGGTGTCGATCAGCATGCCGATGTTGCTGTCGAAGCCGACGGAGACCAGCTTCTGCCGGAAGGCCTGGGCGAACGACAGCTCGTCGACGTACTGGTTCCAGTCGATCCACTTGGACTGCCGCACGGTCTGGCCGTTCACCGAGTCGGTGACCTTGACGTACGGCTCGCGCAGGGCGGAGTAGTTGGCCGTGTTGACGATGAAGCCGTGCACGTTGGCCACGGTGCTGCCGGACGCCACGGCGGCGGCCTTGAGCTGGTCGGCGACCGGGCCGAAGTTGCTGTCCCAGCCGATCCAGCCGTGGTGGGCGGCGTCGATGTAGTTGTAGACGTTGCCGATCGCGCCCAGCTTCGCCAGGGCGTACCCGACGCCGTTAACGTAGGCGCCGTTGGCCTTGACGGTGTCGCACATGGTGGTGCCGCCGGGCTGGCCGGAGGTGTTGGTCACCAGGTTCGGCAGCGAGTCGATCTCGATGATGTTGATGATCCGCAGGCTGGCGTACTTCGGGTCGCCCTGGATCGCGGCGATCGGGTCGATGTACTCGGCCTTGTAGCGGGGCAGCTCGTCCGCGCGCAGCTCACCGTTGGAGGCCAGCGCCGAACAGTCCCGGCCGGGCAGGTTGTAGATGACGAACTGGATGTACTTCGCGCCCTGCTCCAGCGCCTTGTTCAGGTGGTCCCGGACGCCCATCGCGCCGTTGGAGCTGCTGTCCGGGGTGCCGTTGATGGCGGCGATCCGGTCCAGCCACACGGCGGTCGGGTTGTTCGACACCCGGTTGCCGCCCGACACGGACTCGGCCTTCGCCTTCCACTCCGGGTTCACGTACCCCTGGGCGTTCAGGTACGGGTTGTCGACCCGCTGCCCGGGCGGAGGCGTGGTGGGCGGCGGGGTCGTCGGCGGGGGCGTCGTCGGCGGCGGGGTGCTGGGCGGCGGCGTCGTGGGGGTGGTGCCGCCGTTGCAGGTCACCCCGTTGAGGGTGAACGACGTGGGCTTCGGGTTGCTGCCGCTCCAGGCGCCGTTGAAGCCGATGCTCACCGTGGCCCCGCTGGCGACCGACCCGTTCCAGGACTCGCTCTGCGCGGTGACGTTCTGGCCCGACTGCGACCAGCGGGCCGACCATCCCTGCTGCACCCGCTGGTTGCCGTCCGGGAAGGTGAAGCCCAGCGTCCAGCCGTTGAGGGCGTCACCGACGTTCTTGATGTTGACGGTGGCGGTGAATCCACCCTGCCAGTCGCTGGTCGTGTACGACACGTCGCACTGGGTCGCGGCGTGCGCCACGGTAACCGGAAGGGTCACCAGTCCGCCCGCGACCAGGGCGCCCGCGCCGCCGAGCGCGAGGGCCCGGCGTGGGCCGGACAGCCTTCTCCACACATTCATGCCACTGATCTCCTTGGGCGAGACCGGATCCGCGAACGGCCCGGCGATACGGCCCGGTGGGCGTCCTGTGCGGACGACCGCCGGCGCCAACGGGATTCTTCGGGGGTGCCCGACCCGGACGGGCGTGGTGGTGGTGCGACCGGCAGCGACGGCCGGCCGGAGGCGGGAGGTCGTCCGGCGCACCGGTTGCCCTCGACTCCTGCCTGCGCGGTGTGGCTCCTGAAGAACCGCGTGCGGAGATTCTTGCATGGGAGCGCTTCCATGGCAACGCCTCGATGTAAGCGCCACGACGCAGTGGCGCGGTGACGGGACGGCGCAGCGGCGCCGTGGCGCGACGAGGCGCCGTGGGGCCGGACGGGCGATGGGGACCGGACGCCGGCCGCCCGAGCGCCCGGACGGACCGAGCGGGCGTTCGGGGCGCAGCCGGGCGGCAACGTCGCGACGGCCAACCGGACGCCGCAAAACCGCTGCTTAACACTCCTATCGCCTCCATCAGCAACAAAGGTCAAAACACGAATCTTTCCCTGCATAGGTCGTGAAACGGTCTAACGTCGTCCGTAGCTCGGTTGTCGACCGAGCCCAGGACAACAGGGATGGAGTGACGCAGGTCATGGCAAACAAGATGCTCGGGAAGGTCGTTGCGGGCGCTGCCCTCGGTGGCGCCTCCCTGCTCGTGTTCACGCCGGGGATCGCGTTCGCGGACGGCCACCACGACAACGAGGGCAAGGTCTACGCCAAGCCCCACGTCGTCAAGGCGGGCGACACGGTCAAGCTGCTCGAGATCTGCCCGGAGCCCCAGGAGCACGCCTACGTATGGTCCAAGGTCACCGGCAAGGTCAAGCTGAAGCCGGCCCAGGACCGCACCGACCGGCGTGGGGAGGAGGGCTCTCGCGACCACGACAAGGGCAATGACCACGACAAGGGCCGCGACCACGACGGCAAGGACGAGACCCCGAAGCCGCGTCCGACGGACGACGGCACCGGGCGGCCCCAGCCGCCGGCCGACGGCGGTCAGCCGCCGGCCAACGGTGGCCAGCCACCGGCCAACGGCGGTCAGCCGCCGGCCAACGGTGGCCAGCCGCCGGCCGGTCAGGGCGGGGGCGCCGACGCCGCCGGCAACGAGGGCGAGCGCGACTGGAAGGGCTACGAGCACGGCCAGGACGCCGAGGGCGACCGGGGCGGCCGCGAGGACCGCAAGGACCACAAGGGGTACGGCTCGAACGGGTACGACCACGAGGAGTACGGCTCCAACGGGTACGACCACGAGGAGTACGGCTCCAACGGGTACGGCCACGAGGGGTACGGCTCCGACGAGCGCGGCTCGGACCGTGGTGACCACCGCCGCGAGGACCGCAAGGACCACGACGGGCGCGGCTCGGACGAGCGCGGCGGCAAGGGCCACGACAACGGCTGGTCCGACGAGGAGTCCGAGGGCTACGGCAAGGACAAGGACCGCTGGGAGCACAAGCGGGACTTCGTCTACTACGGCGAGGCCGAGGTCTCCGAGAACGCCAAGCCGGGCCGCTACAAGCTCAAGGGCTCGTGCGGCGAGGGCGAGCTGGTCGTCCTGCCCCGCGGCGGGGTCGACGGCGGCGACGGCGGCGTGGGCGCCGGCACCGACCGGGGCCTGGCCGCCGGTGGGGCGAGCCTGCTCGGCGCGGCGGCCCTGGGGGGCCTCGTGCTGATGCGTCGGCGTCGGACCGATGAGTCCTTCGTCTGACATGACGGCGACACCGGCCGGCGGCCGTCACGGGAGACCGTGGCGCGCCGCCGGCGCGGCCGTCGTCGTCCTGCTCGCCATGGTGGGCGCCGGCATGATCGGCGCCTCGCTCAAGACCACGCCCGCTCCGCGCCCTCCCCAACCCCTGGCCCAGGCCGCGCCGGCCAGCAGCGGGCCGGCGGTGGCCGACGTGCCGGGGCCCGACGGCGTGAACCCGGACGTGGCCGGCGGGGCCGCCAGCGGCCTCGCCCGCTCCACCCCCACCACGATCTCCATCCCCCGGATCGGAGTCGACGCCTCGATCATGTCGCTCGGCACCAACCCGGACGGCACCGTCCAGGTGCCTCCGCTGGAGCAGGCGCAGCTCGCCGGCTGGTACGAGCCGGGGCCCAGCCCGGGCGAGGTCGGCAACGCGGTGATCGTCGGGCACGTCGACTCGGCGGCGATGGGGCCGGCGGTCTTCTTCTCCCTCGGCGCCCTGCAACCCGGTGACACGATCACGGTCACCCGCGAGGACGGGCAGCAGGCCACCTTCACGGTCGAGTCGGTGAAGGCGTACCCGAAGACCGAGTTCCCGACCGAGCAGGTCTACGGCCCCAGCGACCGGCCCGGCCTGCGGGTGGTCACCTGCGGCGGCGTCTTCGACCGGGCCGCCGGCAGCTACCCGGACAACGTGGTCGTCTTCGCCTCCATGCCCGCCTGACCCGCCGGCCGGCCGCGGCGTTCCCACGGCGCGACGCCCGGCCGACGGAAAGACGGCGCGGTCCGGCCGGTCGGTTCCCCGACCGGCCGGACCGCGCGGCGTGCCCGGCGTCAGGCGGCGGCGGAGGTCCGCACCAGGGTGCGGATCTGGCGCAGCAGCACCGACAGGGCGGCGAGGTCCGCCCGGGACTCGTCGAACTCCCCCATCGCCCGCTCGGCCCGGTGGATCGACGTGGCGTTCGCCTGCTCCCACTGGAGCACCCGCTCCTGCGGCGGCTGGGTGCCGGGCGTGGAGTCGAGCACCTCGGCGGTCAGCGCGGCCAGCGCGGCGTACAGGTCGTAGCGCAGCGCCATCCGGGCCAGCGTCTGCCAGCGGTCCTCCCGCGGTAGCAACGAGATCTTCGACAGCAGCGAGTCGACCCGGAACCGGTCGGAGAGCACGAAGTAGACCGAGGCGACCTCGCCGACGTCGCGCCCACTGCTCGCCGCTGTCTCCACGACGTCGAGCAGGCCGAAGCTGTACATCAGCCGGGTCGCCTGCTCGGCCAGGTCGCGCGGCAGCCCTCGCTGGGTCAGCGAGTCGATGTGGGCCGCCAGCGATTCGCGCTCGCTGCCGTAGAAGCGCTCCTCCAGATCGGGCAGGAGCCGGGCCACCCCGTCGCGCAGCCGGGCGATCTCCGCCGGCACGTCGATCGGCGAGCGGCGGTTGGTGACCAGCCACCGCACCGCCCGGTCCAGCAGCCGCCGGGTGTCTAGGTAGACGCTGGTCTGCAGCTCGGGGGCGACCTTGTTGTCCAGGGCCTCCACGGCGTTCCACAGCTCGCGCAGCCCGAACACCTCGCGGACCACCACGTACGCCCGGATCACGTCCGCCGCCGAGGCGGCCGTCTCCTCGACGACCCGGAAGACGAACGAGATGCCGCCCCGGTTGATCGCCTCGTTGACCAGGACGGTGGTCACGATGTCCCGACGCAGCCGGTGCTGCCCCATCCGGTCGGCGAACCGCTCGCGCATCGGCGTCGGGAAGTAGTTGACCAGGACCTCGGTCGTCCACTCCTCGTCCGCGAGCCCCTCGGCCAGGATCTCCGTCTCTAGGACGATCTTGACGTACGCGAGCAGCACCGCGAACTCCGGCGCCGTCAACCCGGACTCGGTCCGCGCCGCCAGCTCCTCGTCCGGCGGCAGCGCCTCCAGGGCCCGGTCCAGTGCCCCGGAACGCTCCAGCTCGGTGATCATCCGCCGGTGCACCGGCAGCAGCGAGGCCGCCTGCGCCTGCGCGTTGTTGATCGCCCGGGCCTGGTCGTAGTTGTCCCGCAGCACCAGCTCGGCGACCTCGTCGGTCATCTCGGCGAGCAACTCGTCCCGCTCGGGCACGGTCAGCGCCCCGTCGGCGACGGCCGTGTTCAGCAGGATCTTGATGTTCACCTCGTGGTCGGAGCAGTCCACCCCGGCCGCGTTGTCGATGAAGTCCGTGTAGATCCGGCCGCCGGTCTGGGCGTACTCGATCCGGCCGAGCTGGGTCCAGCCCAGGTTTCCGCCCTCGCCGGCCACCCGGCAGCGCAGGTTCCTGCCGTCCACCCGGATCGCGTCGTTGGACTTGTCGCCCACCTCCGCGTTGGTCTGGCTGGAGGCCTTCACGTACGTGCCGATGCCGCCGTTCCAGAACAGGTCGACCGGCGCGGTCAGGATCGCCTTCATCAGCTCCTGCGGGGAGAGCTGGTCCACGTCGGCGTCGAGGCCGAGCCGCTCACGGACCTGCGGCGAGATCGGCACGGACTTGGCGGTACGCGGGTACACGCCGCCGCCGGCCGAGATCAACTGCGCGTCGTAGTCCTCCCACGACGAGCGGGGCAGCTCGAACAGCCGCTTCCGCTCGGCGTACGAGGTGGCGGCGTCCGGATCCGGGTCGAGGAAGATGTGCCGGTGGTCGAAGGCGGCCACCAGCCGGATGTGCTCCGACAGCAGCATCCCGTTGCCGAACACGTCGCCGGACATGTCGCCGACGCCGACCACGGTGAAGTCCTGGGTCTGGGTGTCGTGGCCCATCTCGCGGAAGTGCCGCTTCACCGACTCCCAGGCGCCCCGGGCGGTGATGCCCATCTTCTTGTGGTCGTACCCGGCGGAGCCGCCGGAGGCGAACGCGTCGCCGAGCCAGAAGTTGTGCGCCGTGGAGATCTCGTTGGCGATGTCGGAGAACGTCGCCGTGCCCTTGTCCGCCGCGACCACCATGTACGGGTCGTCGCCGTCGTGCCGGACCACGTCCTCCGGCGGCACGATCTCACCGCTGACGATGTTGTCCGTGACGTCCAGCAGCGCCGAGATGAACTCCTTGTAGCAGACGACCGCCTCGTCCCGGTCCCCCGGCTTCTGCTTGAGCACGAAGCCGCCCTTGGCGCCGACCGGCACGATCACGGCGTTCTTCACCATCTGCGCCTTGACCAGGCCGAGCACCTCGGTGCGGAAGTCCTCCCGGCGGTCCGACCAGCGCAGCCCGCCCCGGGCCACCGGCCCGAACCGCAGGTGCACACCCTCGAAACGCGGCGAGTAGACGAAGATCTCGAACTTCGGCCGGGGCGCCGGCAGGTCCGGGATCGCCTGCGGGTCGAGCTTGAGCGCGACGTACGACTTCGGCCGCCCGTCGGAGCGCTTCTGGTAGAAGCTGGTGCGCAGGGTGGCCTGGATCAGCGTCAGGTAGGAGCGCAGGATCCGGTCCTGGTCGAGGCTGGCCACGTCGTCCAGCGCGTCGCGGATCTCCTCGACCAGCCTCTTGCTGCGCTGCTGCCGCTCCTCGTGGTCCACCGCGCCCGGCGCGAACCGGACCTCGAAGAGCTCCACCAGCAGCGCGGCGAGCTTCGGGTACGCGATGAAGGTCGACTCCATGTACTCCTGGGAGAAGACCGTGCCGGCCTGGCGCAGGTACTTCGCGTAGGCCCGCAGCACCACCACCTGCCGCCAGGTGAGCCCCGCACGCAGCACCAGCTCGTTGAAGCCGTCGACCTCGGCCTCGCCCCGCCAGGCCGCCGCGAAGGCGTTCTCCACGTGCGGGCGCACCTCGGCCAGCTCCTGGTGCCCCTCGGGCAGCCGCAGCCCGAAGTCGTAGAGGTAGACGCGGCCGTCGATCCGGTCCACCTCGTGCGGGTGCTCGTCGACCACCCGGACGCCGAGCGAGTGCAGCACCGGCAGCACGGCCGAGAGCATCATCGGCTCGCCGTACCGGTAGACCTTGAAGCGGACGTCCATCGCGCCGTCGACGTCCGGCCCCCGCCCGCCGGCCCGCGGCGCGAGCTGCTTGCGGAACAGGTGCATCTCCAGTTGGCCGGGCTCCTCCAGCAGCTCCAGCTTGGCCAGGTCCTTCATCGCCTCGTACGGCGTGTGGCCGTCCTTGTAGCCCTCGGGGAAGGCGTCGGCGTACCGGGCGAAGAGGTGCTTGGCCTGCTCGTCGCCGAGCTTGCGCTCCAGCACCAGCCGGTAGTCGTCGTCCCACAGCCGGGTGGCGTCGGCCAACTCCTCGGCGAGCAGGTCGGCGTCGATGTCGCCCGGAGCCCGGTTCGGGTCGGTCCGGACGATGAAGTGCACCCGGGCGAGCATCGACTCGGTGACCCGGGTGGTGTAGTCGACCCCGACGCCGTTCAGCTCGCGCAGCAGGATGTCCTGCATCCGCAGCCGGTTCTGCGTGGTGAACCGGTCCCGGGGCAGGTAGATCAGGCAGGAGATGAACCGGCCGTACGCGTCCCGGCGCAGGAACACCCGCAGTTGCCGGCGGCCGGCCATGCGCAGCACGCCGATCACCGCGTGGTAGAGGTCCTCGGTCTTGATCTGGAACAGCTCGTCGCGCGGGTAGGTCTCCAGGATCTGCAGCAGGTCCTTGCCGGAGTGGCTGCGCTGGCTCAGGCCGGAGCGGTCCAGCACCTCGGCCACCTTGCGGCGGACCACCGGCAGCTCCTGCACGCTGGTGCGGTACGCGGCCGTGGAGAACAGGCCCAGGAAGCGCCGCTCGCCGACCACCTCGCCGGCCGAGTTGAACACCTTGAAGCCGATGTAGTCCAGGTAGGCCGACCGGTGGACGGTCGCCCGGGAGTTGGCCTTCGTGATGATCAACAGGCGCTTCTCGGTGACCTTGTCGTGCGCCTCCGGCGTCATCGACGACAGCGGCCGGGCATCCGGCGAGTCCTGCCGCAGGATACCCAGCCCGGTGCCGAGCGCGGCCTCCAGCGCCTTGCCGCCGTCGCTCGTGTCGACCAGGCGGTACTCCCGGTAACCCAGGAACGTGAAGTGGTCGTGGGCGAGCCAGCGGAGCAGCTCCACCGAGTCGGTGATGTCCTTCTCCGGCACGGGCGGCCGGTTGTCCGACGTCCGCGCGGCGGCCAGCTCGTCGGCCAGGGCGAGGGCCCGCTGGCGCATCTTCGGCCAGTCCTCGACCGCCTCCCGCACGTCGGTGAGGACCCGCTGCAGCTCCCGGCGCAGCTTCTCCCGCTCGGCGGCGTCGCGGACCGGGTCGACCTCGATGTGCATCCAGCTCTCGACCAGGTCACCGGCGATGGCGTCGTCGGGCTCGACGTCGGCGGCCACCTCGACCAGCCGGCCCAGCGGCTCGCGCCGCACCACGACCAGCGGGTGCACCAGCAGGTGCACGTCCAGGTGGTGCGAGTTGAGCAGGGCGGTCACCGAGTCGACCAGGAAGGGCATGTCGTCGGTGACGATCTCGATGACGGTGTGGTGCTGGTCGGCGTCGGGCTCGTGGATGCGCAGCTTCAACTCGCCCGGCACCCGCTGCTGGGCCAGGTCCCGGTGCGCGCGGGCCGCGTCGAGCATCTCCTCGGCGGTGAAGCCGATCAGCTCCTCGTCGGGCGCGAACCGCCAGAAGCGGCTGACCAGTGTCGCCGCGTCGTGGTCGTCCCCCGCGAGCGCCACGGCCTGGGCCACCAGGCGCTCCGCGTTGGGTACCGGCTCGTCGAGTTCGTTGTCCTCCACGTCGTCGGCCAGCGCGTCGGCTGGCAGCCCCAGATCGTAGATCGTGTCGATGCTCGAACCGGTCATCCCGGTCACTCCTGTGTCGAGCCGGCCGAAGCCGTCCCCGTCGGTTGCCGAATCGAAGCTGTCGTCCCGGCTGGTGTCATCCTGCCGGAGGTCGGGTCCCGGTTTGATCGCCGGACGCCGGTCCATCGGTGCCACTCCCCTCGACCCACCGCATTGTGGGTCACTCTGCCGCCCAGCCTAGGCCCTGCCGTTCCGCCCCTTCGTCGGCGGACCACGGTGCGGACGTCCGGTTCCGGACTTTGTCCTTTCACCCGTTGCGGGTACGAGGTTGGCCGCTCGGGGAGTACCCCGCCTCGGGTTGTTCATCACACCGTCACTGCTCCGTCTTTGCGCACGTCACGCGGGGCAGGGGCCGTGCGGCCGGCGCCTGCGTACTAGCGTGCAGGGGCAGTTCGAGACCCGGAGGGACCCGCTCCATGCACCTCTCGTACCCCAGCCGTCACCGCCGCAACCGGTACCGCCCGCCGCTGGCCCTGCTCGCCGCGACCGCGCTGGCGGCCGTCGCGCTCACCGCGTGCTCGGACGGTGACGGTCCGGAGCGCAGCGTCGACGCGTTCCTGACCGGCTGGCGCTCCGGGGACCTCCAGGCCGTCGGGTTCGTGGACCCGGCGGGCGCGAAGGTGCCGGCCGCCGACGTGTCCCGCGAGATCAAGGAGCTGTCCGGGGAGCTCGCGGCCACGCCGCCGGCGCTGACCAGGCAGGGCGACGCGAAGATCACCGCGGACCTCGCGACGGCGGTGGTCAGGGTCGAGTGGACCCTCCCGGGCCAGACCCGCTGGGCGTACGAGCGGCAGGTCCGGCTCAGTAGGGGCGGTGACGACGGGTGGCGGGTCATCTGGGAGCCGCGGCTGGTGCAGGAGCAGCTCAGCCGGGGCGACCGCCTCGGGCTGCGCCGGGACGCCGGCCCCCGGGCCGCGGTGCTCGACGGCGCCGGCCAGCCGATCGTGGCGCCCCGGCCCGTGGTGCGGGTGGGGCTGCAACCGAGCGAGGTCACCGACGTCGCGGGGCTGAGCCGGAAGCTGGACGCCGCCTTCCGGGCCATCCGGCCGGCGATCACCCCGCCGGTGGACCTCTCCGGCCTGCCCAAGCGGCTCGCCGACGCCGATCCCGGCGCGTTCGTCGAGGTGGTGACGCTGCGCGAGGAGGCGTACCGCCAGATCAGATCGCGCATCTACGACCTGCCGGGCACGAAGTTCCGCAAGGACAAGATCGACCTCGCGCCCACCCGCGAGTTCGCCCGGGCGGTGCTCGGCTCCGTCGACCCGGCCCAGGCCGACGATCTCGCGAAGCACCCCGACCGGTACGCGGCCGGCGACCTGGTCGGCCACGGCGGCCTCCAGGGCCGCTACGACGAGCGGCTGCGCGGCGCGCCCGGGCTGACCGTGATCACCGAGCGCCCCGGCCCGGACGGCACGCTGGTGCCCACCGGCACCGAGGTGTTCCGCCGCGAGCCGCAGCCGGGGCAGCCGCTGAAGACGACGCTCCACGTGGCCACGCAGAACGCGGCCGACGCCGCCCTGCGCGCCGAGAAGCGCCGGGCGGCGCTGGTGGCGGTGCGGATCAGCGACGGCGCCGTCCTCGCCGCCGCCAACGGTCCCGGCGCGGCCGGGGAGAACCTGGCCTTCACCGCCCAGGTCCCGCCGGGCTCCACCTTCAAGATGGTCAGCGCGCTCGGCCTGCTCGACCGGGGTGCGGTCACCCCGGACGCGACGGTGGCCTGTCCGAAAACGTTCACCGTGGACGGCCGGCCGTTCAAGAACTCCGACAACTTCGAGCTGGGTTCGGTGCCGTTCCGTACCGACTTCGCCAGGTCCTGCAACACGGCGTTCACCGCGCTGGCGCCGAAGCTCGGCCCCGACGGGCTGGCCGTCGCCGGCCGGTCCCTGGGTCTGGAGGGGCAGTGGGACCTCGGCCTGGACGCCTTCACCGGCAAGGTCTCCGCGAACGGCGGCGCGACCGAGCAGGCCGCCGCGGCGATCGGGCAGGGCACCACGGTGGTCAGCCCGCTGGCCATGGCCTCCGCCACCGCGGCGGTCGCCCGGGGCCGGTTCGAGCAGCCGAAGCTGGTGCTGGACCCGGCCCCGGCGAAGCCGGCCGAACCGGGCCCCCAGCTCAAGCCGGAGTCGGTCGAGGCGGTGCGGGCGATGATGCGCGAGGTGGTCACCGCCGGCTCCGGCAGCGCGCTGAAGGACGTGCCGGGCGCTCCGGTGCACGGCAAGACGGGCACCGCCGAGTACGACAACAACCCGGCGCACACGCACGCCTGGTTCGTCGGCTGGCAGGGCGACGTCGCGTTCGCGGTCTTCGTCGAGCAGGGCGGGGCCAGCACGGCCACCGCCGTACCGATCGCCGAACGGTTCCTGCGCGCCCTCCCCCGCTGACGCGCCAGCACACGCCGGCCCGACCGACGCGTCACGCCCGTCGCCGGGTGGGCGCCCCCCGGTGGTGACGCCCACCCGACCCCCGGACCGACTGCCCGATCCTGATCAGGTTCGTCCCGGTTCGGCCAGCCGGCCGCGGATCGCCCCCCGGAACGGCCGGCGCGCCCCGAGCAGCCGGAGCGGCCGGGACGCCCTCGGTGCGCCGGAGCGCCCGAAGCGGCTTCCTGCGCCGCGCCCGCATCGTCGGTCAGGCGATGCCAGCGGTGGGCGGCGGGGGGCCGTCGTCGGTCGCGGGCAGCGCGGCCTCCGGGGCGAGACCCGCCAGCGGCGCCCGGCGCAGCAGGCCCGGGCCGGCGGAGGCAGGCGGCCCGACCGGCTCCGGCGCCAGCGGCTCCGGCCCGACCGGACCGGCGGAGTCGTGCGGTCCCACCTGGCCCGGTCCCACCTGACCCGGCTCGACCCGGGCGGCGGAGCCGGCAGCCACCGGGGCGACCGGACCGATCGGTCCGGGGAGAGCTGGCGCATCGTCCTCGGCGCGCTCCTCGGCGCCGCCCGCGTCCTCGCCGTCGTCCTCGACGGCGGGAACAGGGGCGGGGGGCAAGACAAACGCCGGGGCGGCCGCTGGGGAGAGCATGCTCGGGGCCTCGGTGGGACGGCCGTTGCCCCGCCGCGCCGGGGGGACCGGCGAGGGGGCAGCCGCCGACGGGCCCGGCAGCAGCCGGGGCGGCACCGCGCCCGGCGCGGAGACGGGGCGCAGCCCGGCCGCCACGGTGTTGACGATCTCGGCCGCGTACGCCCCGTCGGGGTCGTAGTCGGGGTCGAAGACCGTCAGCTCGACGCCGAGGCAGTGCGGCGTGTCGACCAGCCCGGCCAGCAGGATCTCCAGCTCGGCGAAGGCGATGCCGCCCGGGTCGGGGGCGTCGACGGCCGGCATCACGGCCGGGTCCAGCACGTCGACGTCGATGTGCACCCAGTAGCCGGCGCAGTCGGCGAGCTGCTCGTGGGCCCACTGGGCGGTGCGCGCGGCGCCCTCGGCGCGCAGCGCCGGCACCGGCCGGGTGGTGATCCCGGCGGCCTGGAGGTCGAGCCGGTACTCGTCCTGCGCGCGGATGCCGAGCACCACCACGTCGATGTCCCGGAAGTAGGGTCGGCGGCCCTCGATGGCGGCCAGGTCGGCCTGCCCCCGCCCGGTGACCAGCGCGAGGTCCTCACCGGCCGCCGCGCCCACGTAGGAGGCGTTGCCGGGGTGCCGGAAGTCGGAGTGGCCGTCGACGAAGACGAGCCCGATGCGGCCGCCGACCGCCTCGCCGAGCCGGTGCATGGCCAGCGCCGAGCCGAGCAGGATCGAGCAGTCCCCGCCGAGGACCAGCGGGAACTCCCCGCGGTCGATGATCGCGCCGATGCGCTCGGCGAGCGCCACCGAGTAGTCGGCGATCTCCCGGGCGTGGCAGACGCCGTCGCCGGGGCGCCAGTCGCCGGGATCGTAGCGGGGCGCGGTGAGGCAGCCGGCGTCCCGGGCCCGCAGCCGGGCGAGCAGCCCCTGGTCGCGCAGCGCGCCCGGGGCCTTGGCGCAACCGGGCACCGAGGTGGGCGTGGGTGGGCGCAGGCCGAGGTTGCTGGGCGCGTCGAGGACGGCGATCCGGCGCATCATGGGCTCCCGTCCTCGAAGAGTCGGGCGGGCCGGCCGGAACGCCGGCCCGCGCTGGCGTGCTGCGTGCTCAGAACAGGGCGCTGGCCAACGCCCGGCGGGCCGAGGCGACCGCGGGGTCCTCCGGTCCGGCGACCGCGAAGAGGCCGACCAGGTGCTGGCGTACCTTCTCCCGGTCGTCGCCGGCGGTGCGGCGGACCAGGCCCACCAGACGGGCGTACGCCGCCTCGGCCTGGCCGCTGAGCACCTCGATGTCGGCGGCCAGGAGCTGGGCCTCGACGTCGTCGGGGTTGGCCTGGGCGGCGGCGATCGCCGCGCCCGGGTCGGCTCCCGCCACCCGGCGGGCCAGCCCGACCTGGGCGAGGCCCGCCTCCGCCGCGGCGTCCGCCGGCGACTCGGCGAGGATCTTCTTGTACGCCCGCTCGGCCGCGTCGAGGTCGCCGCTCATCAGGGCGTCGTCGGCCTCGTCGAGGCGCGGATCCTCCGGCTCGGCGACGGTCACGCCACCGGCCTTGAGCACAGCCTGGATCCACTGGCGCAGCTGCGCCTCGGGCACCACGCCGGAGAAGGCGTCGATCGGCTGGCCGCCGACCACCGCGTAGACCATGGGGATGCCCTGCACCCGGAACATCTGGGCGATCCGCGGGTTGGCGTCCACGTCGATCTTGGCGAGCACCCAGGCGCCGCCGCCCTCCGTGGCCAACCGCTCCAGCACCGGCGAGAGTTGCTTGCACGGCTCGCACCACTCGGCCCAGAAGTCCACGATCACCGGTGTGGTGAGCGAGCGTTCGAGGACCTCGGACTGGAATGTCGCCTCGCTGACGTCGATGACGCTGACGCCACCGCCGGCGGCACCGGGCAGGTTGGCCGAGGGGCCCGGTTGGACGGGGGCGGAGGTGCGGGCGGGGGTCGGTGCGGGGGTGCGCAGCGCGCTGAGGTCGACCGCGCCGCGGGTGAAGATCGACGAGGTGATCCGTGGGTCGCTCATGGTTACCTAGTCTCGCACGCGACCCGCCGAACTCAGATCAACCGCGACGGCGACAGTTGCAACTGTCACGCCTGCTCCCGCCCACCCGCCCCGCTCTCCGCGATCTTGCACTTTCGGCCCCCGGCACGCGGCGTACGCGGCTTTCGCCGGGCAGGAAGCGCAAGATCGCGGGAGCGGGGGGCGGCGGTGAGGGGTGGGGTCAGAAGCGGGCGGGCTCGCGGTAGATGCCCCACTCGGCGCGCAGGGCGTCGCAGATCTCGCCGAGGGTGGCCTCCGCGCGGACGGCGTCGAGCATGGCCGGGATCATGTTCCCGTCGGTCCGGCCGACGGCGACCATCCGCTCGATCGCGGCATTGACGGCCGCCTCGTCCCGGTTGGCCTTCCGCTCGGCCAGCACGCGGCGCTGCTCCAGCTCCACCTCGTGCGAGATGCGCAGGATCTCCAGGTCCTTGGCGACCGTGCCGGTGTGGCAGTTGACCCCGACAATCTTCTTCTCGCCCTTCTCCAGCGCCTGCTGGTAGACGAAGGCGGACTCCGCGATGTGGCCGGTGAACCAGCCGTCCTCGATGCCGCGCAGGATGCCGGAGGTCATCGGACCGATCTGGTGCGGACCCTCCCCGCCGAGCTGCCGGATCCGGGCGAAGATCGCCTCCGCCTCGGCCTCGATCTTGTCGGTGAGCGCCTCCACGTACCACGACCCGCCGAGCGGGTCGGCCACGTTGGTCACCCCGGTCTCCTCCATCAGCACCTGCTGGGTACGCAGGGCGATCTCGGCGGACTCGTCGGTGGGCAGGGCCAGGGTCTCGTCCAGGGCGTTGGTGTGCAGCGAGTTGGTCCCGCCGAGCACCGCGGCGAGCGCCTCCACGGCGGTACGCACCACGTTGTTGACCGGCTGCTGGGCGGTCAGCGACACCCCGGCCGTCTGCGTGTGGAACCGCAGCCAGAGCGCCTTCTCGCTGGTCGCCCCGTAGACCTCGCGCAGCCAGCGGGCCCAGATCCGCCGGGCGGCCCGAAACTTGGCGATCTCCTCGAAGAAGTCGACGTGCGAGTCGAAGAAGAAGCTCAGGCCGGGGGCGAAGACGTTGACGTCCAGCCCGCGCGAGAGCCCCAGCTCGACGTAGCCGAACCCGTCGGCCAGGGTGTACGCCAGCTCCTGCGCGGCCGTCGCGCCGGCCTCGCGGATGTGGTAGCCGGAGACCGAGAGGGGCTTGTAGCGCGGGATCTCCCGGGCGCAGTACTCCATCAGGTCGCCGATCAGGCGCAGGTGCGGCTCGGGGTCGAAGAGCCACTCCTTCTGCGCGATGTACTCCTTGAAGATGTCGGTCTGCAGCGTGCCGTCCAGCCGGGACAGGTCGGCGCCCTGCCGCTCGGCGGCCACCAGGTACATGCAGAACACGGGCACGGCCGGCCCGGAGATGGTCATCGAGGTGGTCACGCCGGCCAGGTCGATGCCGTCGAAGAGCGTCTCCATGTCGGCGGCGCTGTCCACGGCGACGCCGCAGTGGCCCACCTCGCCGAGCGACTGCGGGTCGTCGGAGTCCCGGCCCATGAGCGTGGGCATGTCGAAGGCGACCGAGAGGCCGCCGCCGCCCGCGCCCAGGATCATCTTGTAGCGCTCGTTGGTCTGCCGGGCGTTGCCGAAGCCGGCGAACTGCCGGATGGTCCAGGTCCGCCCGCGGTAGCCGGTCGGGTAGAGGCCCCGGGTGTACGGGTACTCGCCCGGCCAGCCGATCCGCTCGAAGCCCGGGTAGGCGACACCCTCGGGCGGCCCGTAGACCGGGTCGACGGGCATCCCGGAGAGCGTGGTGAAGTCGGCGTCCCGCTTGCGCGCGGCGTCGTAGCGGGCCTGCCAGCGTGCCCGTCCGGCTGCGATCTCGTCGGCGTTCATCCGCAGGGCTCCTCCTCGAGTCCTCGACTGCACGTCGAGTGTAGAGCCCAGCCTGAACGATCGCTAAGGAAACTCGTACCGGCCGGTAACCCGAGCTGCCGCCACGGTCAGGCGGTCGGCGCGGCGGGCTCGCCCATGGCCACGTCGTCGACCCGGATGTTGATCTCGTCGACCCGCAGCCCGTACGCCTCGACCGCCTCGGTCACCTTCGCCCGGACGGCGTCGGTCACCTGCGGCACCGGCCGGCCCGCCTCGATCACGATGACCAGGTTGACCACCGCCGCGCCGTTCGTGACGTGGGCCGAGCAGCCCCGCCGGGCGTCGCCGACCTGGTCGAGCCCGACCTTGTCGAGCACCGCGTTGAAGAACCGGGCCACGTCCCCGCCCAACTCGGCCACCCCGGGCACGGACCGGGTGGCGGCCACGACGATCTTCTCCACCACCTCGTCGGAGACGTGCGTGCTTCCGCCCGCCACCGCGTCCGGCGTCACCGACAGCTCCCGCGTCGCCTCGTCGCCCATGGTCTCCCCCACTCGGCCGCACACCGCCCCACGGGACCGTGGAGCGGTGCGAGCGTACTAGTTCGGCGGGGCGCGGCGTGGCCGCCTCAGGAGCCGAGCTGGGCGAGCAGTTCATCGGCCGCCGCGTACGGGTCGAGGGCGCCCTCGGCCACCTTCGCGGCGAGTGCCGGCAACTCCGTGCCGTCGCGCAGCGAGCCGATCCGGTCGCGGAGCACGCCCAGCGCGATCGCCTCGATCTCGGCGGCGGCCCGCGCCTCCTGGCGGCGGCGCAGCTCGCCGTGCTCGACCAGCCAGCCCCGGTGCTTGTCGATGGCGGCGGCGATGTCGTCGATCCCCTCGCCCCGCGCGGCGATCGCGCGCACCACCTGCGGCCGCCACTGCCCCGGCCCGCGCTCCCCCAGGGCGATCATGCCCTGGATGTCGCGCACCGTGGCGTCGGCGCCGTCCCGGTCGGCCTTGTTGACCACGAAGACGTCGGCGATCTCCAGGATGCCGGCCTTGACCGCCTGGATCGCGTCACCCATGCCCGGGGCGAGCAGCACCAGCGTGGTGTCGGCCAGCGAGGCGACCTCCACCTCCGCCTGGCCGACGCCGACAGTCTCCACCAGCACCACGTCGCAGCCGGCGCCCTCCAGCACCCGCACCGCCTGCGGCGTGGCCGCCGACAGTCCGCCGAGGTGGCCCCGGCTGGACATCGAGCGGATGTAGACGCCCGGGTCGGTGGCGTGGTCCTGCATCCGGACCCGGTCGCCGAGGATCGCCCCACCGGTGAACGGGCTGGACGGGTCGATGGCCAGCACGCCGACCCGGTGTCCCCGGGCGCGCAGCGCCCGGACCAGCTCGTTCGTGGTGGTGGACTTGCCCACGCCGGGCGAGCCGGTCAGGCCGACCACCTGGGCCTGCCCGGCGTACGGCGCGAGCGCCGCCGCGATCCGCGGCAGCGTCTCGTCGCCCGACTCGACCAGGGTGATCAGCCGGGCCACCGCGCGGGGGTCCCCCGCGCGGGCCCGCTCCACCAGCATCGGCACGTCCCGGCTGCGGCGCACCGGGGGTGCGCCCGCCGCCGGGCCATTGTCGACGATCTCGCTCACTGTGCTGCCTCTGTTCGCGACCGCGGGGCTCGCAAGACCGGCTCGCTCCTCCCGCTCACCGTGCTGTCTTCGTGTCGTCAGGGACCGGAACCAGTCAGCGCGCCGCGCTCACTGACGGCCCTCGTTGCTGCCCGGGACGTGGATGATCAGGGCGTCGCCCTGGCCACCGCCGCCGCAGAGCGCCGCCGCGCCGGTGCCGCCGCCGCGGCGCTTGAGCTCCAGCGCGAGGGTGAGCACCAGCCGGGCGCCGGACATGCCGATCGGGTGGCCCAGCGCGATCGCGCCGCCGTTGACGTTGACCTTGTCCGGGCTGACCCCGAGGTCACGGGTGGACTGGATGCCGACCTGGGCGAACGCCTCGTTGATCTCGATCAGGTCCAGGTCCTCGACGCTCAGCCCGCCCTTCTTGAGCGCGTGCTGGATGGCGTTGGACGGCTGCGAATGCAGGGAGTTGTCCGGCCCCGCCACGTTGCCGTGCGCGCCGATCTCGGCCAGCCAGGTCAGGCCCAGCTCCTTGGCCTTGGCCTTGCTCATCACGACCACCGCGGCGGCGCCGTCGGAGATCGGCGAGGAGCTGCCGGCGGTGATGGTGCCGTCCTTGGTGAACGCCGGGCGCAGCTTCGCCAGCGACTCGGCGGTGGTGTCCGGGCGGATCCCCTCGTCCTCGCTGATCACCAGCGGGTCGCCCTTGCGCTGCGGGATGACCACCGGGGTGATCTCGTCGGCGAAGTGGCCGTTCTTCTGCGCGGCGGCGGCCCGCTGGTGGCTGGCCGCGGCGAACGCGTCCTGCTCCTCGCGGCTGATGCCGTGCTTCGCGCCGAGCCGCTCGGTCGACTCGCCCATCGAGCAGCAGTCCCAGGCGTCGGTGAGCCCGTCCAGCGCCATGTGGTCCTTGACCACCACGTCGCCGTACTTGTAGCCGCCGCGCTGACCGAGCAGCAGGTGCGGGGCGTTGGTCATCGACTCCATGCCGCCGGCGACCACGATGTCGAACTCGCCGGCCCGGATGAGCTGGTCGGCCAGGGCGATCGCGTCCAGGCCGGAGAGGCAGACCTTGTTGATGGTCAGGGCCGGCACGGACATCGGGATGCCCGCCTCGACCGCCGCCTGGCGGGCCGGGATCTGCCCGGCGCCGGCCTGGAGCACCTGACCCATGATCACGTACTGGACCTGCTCGGGGGCGACGCCGGCGCGCTCCAGCGCCGCCCTGATCGCCACGCCGCCGAGCTTGGTCGCGGAGAGGTCCTTGAGGTTGCCCAGCAGGCGCCCCATGGGGGTCCGCGCGCCGCTGACGATCACCGAAGCCATTACCTGCCTCCGAGGGGGGTGCCGACCTGTACGCCTTAACGATTGTTCGGTCAGACTAGCGCCATGGCTGAGAACTCCCCCGTCGAGACCGCTGCCGACTTTGTCACAGACATCGGCCTGCGCCGCATCGACCACGTCGGGGTCGCGGTGCCCGACCTGGACGCCGCGATCGACTTCTACCAGCGCACCTTCGGGATGCGCTGCGTGCACACCGAGGTCAACACGGAGCAGGGCGTCCGCGAGGCGATGCTGGCGGTCGGCCCGACCACCGAGGGCGGCTGCGTGCAGCTGCTGGCCCCGCTGACGCCCGAGTCGACCATCGCGAAGTTCCTCGACCGCAAGGGGCCGGGCGTGCAGCAGGTCGCGTACGAGGTGGCCGACATCGACGCCGCCTGCGCGACGCTGCGCGAGCGGGGGGTGAAGCTGCTCTACGACACCCCGAAGCGCGGCACGTCGAACTCGCGGGTCAACTTCGTCCACCCCAAGGACGCCGGCGGCGTGCTGGTCGAGCTGGTCGAGCCCGCCGCGCACTGACGCCACGACAGGCCCCCACCACGCTGGTGGGGGCCGGTGCGCGACCGGGCTCCGAGCGCGACACTGCGCGGTACGACGGCCGCCCGGACACCTCCACGCATCGGCCAATGCAGTTTTTCACAGAGGACTTCCCGCCCTAGCTACCGTTCAGTAACGTCCCGCCCCACAGGAGCGCGACCGGTCGCCGGATGTGTCGGATGCCGACATGGCGGGTCGGTCGCACTCGCGCCGACGATGGCAGCACCCAGGCCCGCGTGCGCGGGTGCGGACGAACGGGAGGTCGACGTGCAGGACATCCTCGAAGCGATCATGGCGGCGGAGGGATCCGACCAACCGGAGCGGGAGCTCGCCGGCATCGCCGGCCTGCCGGTGCCGGAGTCGTACCGCGGCGTGGTGGTGCGGGCGGAGGAAACCCGGATGTTCGACGGGATGGCCACCCGGGACAAGGACCCGCGCAAGGCGTTGCACGTGCAGGAGGTGCCGACGCCCGAGCTCGGGCCGGGCGAGGCCCTGGTCGCGGTGATGGCCAGCGCGATCAACTACAACACGGTCTGGACCAGCATCTTCGAGCCGCTGCCGACCTTCAAGTTCCTCCAGCGCTACGGCCGGCTGTCCGAGCTGACCCGCCGGCACGACCTGCCGTACCACGTGGTGGGCTCGGACGCCGCCGGCGTGGTGCTGCGCACCGGCCCCGGGGTGACCCGGTGGAAGGCGGGCGACGAGGTGGTCGCGCACTGCCTGTCGGTGGAGCTGGAGGACGCGGCCGGGCACGACGACACCATGCTCGACCCGCAGCAGCGGATCTGGGGCTTCGAGACCAACTTCGGCGGCCTCGCCGAGCTGTGCGTGGTCAAGGCCAACCAGCTGATGCCCAAGCCGCGCCACCTGAGCTGGGAGGAGGCGGCCAGCCCCGGCCTGGTCAACTCCACCGCGTACCGGCAGCTCGTGTCGCACCACGGGGCGAACATGAAGCAGGGCGACGTGGTGCTGATCTGGGGCGCCTCCGGCGGCCTGGGCGGCTACGCCACCCAGATGGCCCTCAACGGCGGCGCGATCCCGGTTTGCGTGGTCTCCTCGCCCGAGAAGGCGGAGCTGTGCCGGAAGATGGGCGCCGAGCTGGTCATCGACCGCACCGCCGAGGGCTTCCGCTTCTGGAAGGACGAGCAGACCCAGGACCAGGACGAGTGGCGCCGCTTCGGCGAGCGCATCCGGGAGCTGACCGGCGGCGAGGACCCGGACATCGTCTTCGAGCACCCCGGCCGGGAGACCTTCGGCGCCAGCGTCTACGTGGCCAAGAAGGGCGGCACCATCGTCACCTGCGCCTCCACCAGCGGATTCCTGCACCAGTACGACAACCGCTACCTGTGGATGCACCTGAAGCGGATCGTCGGCAGCCACTTCGCCAACTACCGCGAGGCGTGGGAGGCCAACCGGCTGGTGGCGCTGGGCAAGATCCACCCCACCGTGTCGAGGACCTATGCGCTGGAGCAGACCGGCCAGGCCGCGTACGAGGTGCACCGCAACGCCCACCAGGGCAAGGTCGGCGTGCGCTGCCTCGCCCCCGCCGACGGGCTGGGCGTGCGCGACCGCGAGCTGCGCTCCCGACACGAGGACGCGATCAACCGGTTCCGCGGCCACTGACCCGACGGGGCGACCCGCCCGTCGGCCATTGCGGCGAACGGCGGATCGCCTTTTCACCACCGATGCGGCGGCGCTCATTCGAGTGACCCGGACCATGGCGCGACAAAGGGCCGCGGGGACGATCCCGCGGCCCTTTCCGTAGTCACTCTCCGTGCCGTCCGACCCGCCCGGGACCTGCCAAGATCGCCGATTGGTCCGGGCTTCCGGCACGCCGGCAGTTGACCATGTAAAGAGGACACGAAAGCTCGGGACCGCTCTTGCGAAGCACCCTGGGGAGTCTGCGAGTATGTCCCAATGCCCCAGCAGTCCTCCCCTCTTGCGTTCTTCGATAACGCGAACTCACAGCCCGATTTCACCGTCGGCCTGCGCGGCTACAACACCCACCAGGTCGATGACTTCATCGGCCGGATGACGGCCGCGCTGACCCAGTCCGAGCAGGCCCGCGCCGAGGCCGAGCAGCGCATGAACGACGCCCAGCGCCGGCTCCGTCAGGCCGAACAGCGCATGGGCGCGCTGGAGCAGAAGCTCGCCGACACCAACAAGCAGCTCGAGGAGAACAGCCGGCCCACCCTCTCCGGCCTCGGCACCCGCGTCGAGCAGATCCTCCGGCTGGCCGAGGAGCAGGCCAACGACCACCGCAACGAGGCCAAGCGCGAGTCGGAGGGCATCCTCTCCGCCGCGCGCCTCGAGGCCCGCGAGATCACCGACAAGGCGCGGGCCGAGGCGGCGGCGATGAAGGCCAGCGCCGAGCGGGAGGCGGGCAGCGTCCGCACCGCCGCCGAGCGGGAGGCCGCCGAGGTCCGCGTCCAGGCCCGGCGCGAGGCCGACACGCTGCGCGCCGACGCCGAGCGGGAGACGAAGCAGCTGCGCACGGTCACGGCGCACGAGGTCGCCGAGCTGAAGTCCACCGTCGAGCGCGAGGTCGCCACCCTCCGGGCGACCGCCGAGCGGGAGATCACCCAGCAGCGGGCGAAGGCCGCCCGGGAGGCCGAGGAGAAGCGCGCCGAGGCGACCAAGCTGCTCACGGACGCGCGGGACAAGCGCGACAAGGACCTCCAGGCCCTGGAGCTCCAGCTCGCCGAGCGCCGGGAGAAGGCCGAGCGCGAGGAGTCGGAGCGGCACGCGGCCCAGGTCGCGCAGACCCAGAAGCTGGTCAGCGAGGCCGAGCAGCGGGCCCACGCCGCCCAGGAGCGGGCCAAGGAGATCGAGCAGCGCGCCGAGGCCCGCCGGGTCGAGTCGGAGCGCACCGCCAACGAGACGGTCGACAAGGCCAAGGCGCTGGCCGACAAGACGCTGAGCGAGGCGAAGGCCGAGGCGAAGCGGCTGCTCACCGAGGCGCGCACGGAGGCCGAGCTGACCACCCAGGCGGCGCGTCGCGAGGTCGAGGACCTCACCCGGCAGAAGGACGCCGTCACCTCGCAGCTCGGCCAGATGCTCTCCGGCCTCGCCGGGATCGTGCCGGGCGTGCCGGCGGCGCCGCCGGCCGCGCCCGCCGCGCCCGCCAAGCCGGAGGCGAAGAAGGCCGACGGCGCGGACGAGCGGGTGGCCGCCGAGACGTCCAACTGACCGACCCGACCGGGGCATGACCGACGGCGCGGGGTGACACCGGGTTACCGGTGTGCCCCGCGCCGTATGCGTTTCCCGGTCAGGGAATTGCCCGGGCGTGACGGCAGTGAAGTAGGTCCCATCCACGGCGTCCGTATCGCCCCAGCAGGCCCGGATGCGTGTGAGGATGGGAGCATGTCGCACGGCGAGGAACTGTTCGCTCTCGGCGGGGACGTGACCACGGAGCCCAGCTTCGAGTCCGCTCTGCGGGGGTACGAGAAACGACAGGTCGACCGGTACGTCGCTCGTGCGGAGCACGAGATCGCGGCCCTCGCGGCCGAACGGGAACAGGCCTACACACAAATCCACAAGCTGGCCGGCCAGGTCGAGGTGCTCCAGCGCGACCTCGCCCAGGCACGCAAGTCGTCCGGCGCCCTGGAGAACGTCTCCTTCCGGCACCTCGGCCCGCGGGTGGAGCAGATCCTCACCCTCGCCGAGGAGCAGGCCGACGCGATCCTGGCCGCCGCCAACGAGGAGATCGAGGCGCGCCGGGCCGCCGCCGAGCACATCGTCGAGGAGGCCCGCGAGCAGGCCGCCACCGCGCTCAAGGACTTCGAGATCGCACTGGCCGCCCGCCGGGCCGAGGAGGAGCGGCACAGCGCGGCCCGCAGGGCCGAGGCCGACGCCGCGGTCAAGACCGCCAAGGAGGAGGCCGCGCGGCTGCGCAAGGCCGCCCAGGAGGCCCTGGCGAAGGCCCAGCAGGAGGCCACCCAGCTGCGGGACGCGGCCAAGGAGATCCACCACCGGGCCCAGCAGGAGGCGACCAGGCTCCGGGAGGCCGCCAAGGAGGCTCACGCCACGGCGCAGCAGGAGGCCACCCAGCTGCGCGAGGCGGCCAAGGAGGTGCACGCCAAGGCCCAGCAGGAGGCCAAGCGCCTGATCGACCAGGCCACCGAGGCGGGCCGGGCGACCCACGCCAAGGCGCAGCGGGACGCGAAGCAGATCATCGACGACGCCGCCGAGGCCGGCCGGGCCACCCGGAACAAGGCCCGCCAGGAGGCGGAGCGGCTCACCACCCAGGCCACCGAGGCGGCCAAGCGCAACCGCGCCGAGACCGAGGCGTACGTGCAGCGGATGCGCACGGAGACCGAGGCGTACGTGCAGCAGGCCCGGGCGCAGACGCAGCAGGAGCTGGGCGCCTGGCGGGCCGGGGTGGAGCAGGAGGTCAACAGCCGCCGCGAGGCCGCGGAGCGCGAGCTGGCCCAGCGCCGGTCCGCCGCCGAACAGGAGTTCACCAAGCGCCGCGACGAGCTGGAGAAGCAGTACAAGACCCGCCTCGCCGAGCTGGAGACGCAGCACAAGAACCGGCACGACGAGCTGGAGTCCGGCTTCGAGGCGCGCCGCGCCACGCTGGAGTCGGAGTACACCAGCCGCAAGCAGGAGATCGAGCAGGGCGCCGCCGCCGTCCGCCAGGCCGCCGAGCGCGACGCGCTGATGATGCGCCGGCAGGCCGAGGAGGAGGCCGCGGCGCTGCTCAGCCGGGCCGAGTCGGAGGCGGCCGAAAAACGGCGCAGGGCCGACGAGCACGTGGCGACCTCCCGACGCCAGTTCGAGGAGTACGCGGCCACCACGCAACAGCACCTCGCCACCACCCAGCAGCACCTCGCCGCCACGCAGCAGGAGGCCGCCGCCGGCCGCCAGCAGCTCGCCCAGGTGATGTTGGAGATCGCCCAGGCCCAGCAGCAGCTCGCCGACCTGCGGCAGGAGACCTGGAAGTCGCGGCAGGAGTCCGACGAACTCCAGCGGCAGGTGGCCGAGCTCCGGCTGGGGCTGCTCGGTGCGGCCGACCGGCCGGGCGGGACCGACGGCGCCGCCGCGGCGGTGGCCGGCGGCGGGCCGACTCCGACCGCGTCCGGCGCGGCCACGGCGAACGGGGCGAAGGCGTCGACCGCCGGGGCGGTCGGCCCCTCCGTGTCCCGCAGCGACGGGACGACCGCCGGGGCGGGCGCGGCGAGGAAGGAAACCTCGCCGGCCGGAGCGGGCACGGCTAAGGAAACCGCGCCGGCCGGGGCGGGCGCGGCGCCGGCGGGTGGCGCGAAGAGGGAGACCGTCCCCGCCGCGGACGGCAAGCCCGCCAAGGTGGAGCCGGCGGCGGCCGGGCAGCCCGCCAAGGGCCGGATCGAGCCGGCCGACGCAGGGCAGCCGGACGACGCCAGGGTCGCGACGGTGACCACCGTCGACGGCGGCACCGCCAGCGCCGGCGTGGACGGGGAGCCGACCGTGGCGGCGGTGCCGGGCGAGGGCGGCCGGGACGCCACCCCGACGAAGATCACCAGCACCGGCGAGAACGGCAAGCGGCCGGCGAAGCCGACCACCGACGAGCGCAGCGCCAAGCCGAGCAAGGTCGTCGTCGAGAAGGACTGACCGCGCCGGCCACCGGGCGGGAGGCGACTCCTGCCCGGTGGCCGGCCTGCCGCCGGTCGCCCGGCCGACGCCACCCACCCTCGACGGACGGGGTCGGTCGGCGCCCGAACGGCCACTACGCTCCTGATCGGAGCCTCCGGACACGGGTCCCGGGTCCGGGCGCTCCAGCGGGTGCCGGCGGGAGTCGACCAGGGAGGTCCGGGATGGCACAGGACGGACCGACGGGGCCGGGCGCCGACCGGGAGCCCGGCCCCAACCCGGACCCGGCCGCCGGGCCGGGGCGGGAACCGGCCGGGGTGGTGCCCGAGGCCGAGGCGGCGGCGGGCGGCGCCGCGCAGCCGGTCGTCGGCTCGGGTCGGTTCGGCACGCCGGGGCGACCGCTGCGGCGCAGCAGCTTCCTGGTCGGCTTCACCGGGGCGGTCGGGGTGCTGCTCGCGTACGCCCTCTTCCTGGGCCTGCGCAACGCGGCCGGAATCCTGATCCTGGTGGTCATCGCGCTCTTCCTCGCCGTGGGCCTGCACCCCGCCGTGGTCCGCCTGCGCTCCTGGGGGCTGCCGCACGGCGCGGCCGTGGCGGCGGTCGCGCTGACCGTCGTGCTGCTGCTCTGCGGGGGCCTGTTCGCCCTGGTGCCGCCGATCGTCACGCAGACCGGGCAGTTTATCGACCAGCTACCGAGCTATCTGGAGGAGTTGCGCCGCAACCGGACGGTCAACGACCTGGTGGAGCGGTACGACCTGATGGAGCGGGTGCAGGACGCGGCGAACGCGGAGCGGGTCGGCCAGGCCCTCGGCGGGGTGCTCGGCGGGGCCCAGCTGGTCTTCGGCACGGTGTTCCGGGGGCTGACCGTGCTGGTGCTGACGATCTACTTCCTGGTCTACTTCGACCGGCTCCGCGACCTGGGCTACTCACTCGTGCCCCGGTCCCGCCGCGACCGGGTGCGGCTGATCGGCGACGAGATCCTGGCGAAGGTCGGCGCGTACATGGTGGGCGCGATCAGCATCGCCGTGCTGGCCGGCGCGACCACGTTCGTCTTCGCGCTGGTCGTCGGCCTGCCGTACCCGTTCGCGCTGGCCGTGGTGGTCGCGGTGACCGACCTGATCCCCCAGATCGGCGCCACCCTGGGCGCGGTGATCGTCAGCCTGGTCGCCTTCGCCACCGACCTGCGGATCGGCATCGCCTGCGCGGTGTTCTTCCTGGTCTACCAGCAGGTGGAGAACTACCTGATCTATCCCAAGATCATGCGCCGGTCGGTGGCGGTCAACGAGGTGGCGGCCCTGGTCGCGGCGCTGCTCGGCGCGTCCCTGCTGGGCGTCGTGGGCGCGCTGATCGCGATTCCGGCGGTGGCCGCGTTCCAGCTCATCCTGCGGGAGGTGATCCTGCCCCGGCAGGAGTCCCGCTGATCCCGCCGGCGTCGACCGTCCCGGTCAGCCGGCCCCACCGGCGGGCGGGCCGGGCACCGGACGGTCGGCGAAGGAGGCCACGGTGCGGTCGGCGTACGCGCTGACGTCCCCCGTCTCCACCGGGCCGTCCCAGGTCGTGGGCAGCGGCACGGCGGCGGCCGGATTGACCCGGCGGACCACCTCGTCCAGCACGGTCTCGGCGTCGCCGACCCAGAGGTGCTTCGCGCCGGGCACCCCGACCACCTCGGCCTGCGGCACCGCCGCGAAGCGCTCCCGCGCCTCGTCGGGGCGCAGGTAGTCGTCGAACTCGGGCACCAGGGCGGTCAGCGGCTTGCCGGACGCGGCCCAGTGGTCGAGGTCCGCCGGGGCGGAGAAGCGCAACGGCGGGGAGAGCAGGATCGCCCCGGTGATCGCCGGGTCGCAGCCGTACTTCAGGGTCAGGTCGGTGCCGAACGACCAGCCGAGCAGCCAGATGTCCGGCAGCTCGTGGAACTCGGCGTACTCGATCGCGGCGGCGACGTCGAAGCGCTCGCCGACCGCGTTGTCGAAGGCGCCCTCGCTGGTGCCGCGCAGGCTGGTGGTCCCCCGGGTGTTGAAGCGGAGCACCGCCAGGTCGGCCAGGGCCGGCAGCCGCCACGCCGCCTTGCGGAAGACGTGGCTGTCCATCATCCCGCCGTGCGTCGGCAGCGGGTGCAGGCAGACGAGGGTGGCCACCGGCTCGCGGTCCAGCGGCCGGGCCAGCTCGCCGACCAGCCGCAGGCCGTCCGCGGTGTGCAGCTCGATGTCCTCGCGGCGCCCGGGCAGGATGGTGGACGCGCGGATCGGTGTGCTCACCCCTCCAGTCTCACCCGTGCCGTCGGCAAACGCCGGGCGGGGCGGAAACAGGGTGATCCAGATCGCTCAGCCGTAGCGGGGGGCGCCCCGGCCGCGCTGGACGGCCGGCCCGCGCCGGTCCCGGGCCCGCCAGCACCCGCTGTGCCAGTGCCGCCGGTCGGTCAGGTCGCCCCGGCCGTCCGCCGGCCACGCCACCAGGTGCGCCACCCCGGGCCGGATTTCCTGGTCACAGCCGGGACAGCGGTACGTCTTGGTGGACGCGCCACCGCCGATCCCGCGCACCTGCCACTCGCCGTCGCGCCACTGCTGCACCGAGGCGACGCCCTGGCGGACCCGGTCGGAGTCGAGGTGCGCCGTCTCATCGCGGCGGGGTCGGTTGCGACGGGGGCTCACGCTTGCCAAGCGTACGGGCCGCCGGCCGGACCGGCCCGGGTCGGGCGGCGACGCCCGTCACTCCCAGGTGTCGGGGTCGGTCAGGTCCGTCGCGATCCGCGCCCCGGCCAGCACGGTCGCCGCGTCGGCCTCCGTGAGAGCCGGGTAGCCCGCGGGCGGGGCCGTCCCGGGCAACGGCGAGCCGAACTCGGCGGTCACGTGCGCCTTGGGGATGCCGAGCAGTTCCAGCGTCCTGCCGTCCCGGTGCAGGTGCGCCGGTCGCCCACCCACCGTGCGGTTGCTCTCGAGGGTGCTCCCGGCGATCTGTGCCCCGTACACCAGCCGCACCCACATGACCGCCGACGACTCCCGTTGGAGGGTGAGGTCGACCCGGAGTCCGGTCGGAAAGGCGGTGGCGTCGACGGAGCAGTCGCTCACCGTCGCGCCCGCTGGCAGGGCGTCCAGGCGCAGCGGCACCGCGCACCGTCGTGGCTCGTCCCAGCGGACGGCGTTCACAGCCCTGGCGAGTGCCATCCGGTCGCCACCGAGCGTGCTCGCCCGGGCGTACAGGCCGGGCACGGGCTGCCAGGCCGTGACTAGCCCACCGGCCGTGCCGCCGAACTGCCGGACGGAGCCGTCGAAGGTCAGCCCGGTCACGGACTGCTGGAGGGGTACGCCGTCGAGCAGGAGTTGGTCGACGGCGTCGGCGGAAGGGCTCACCTCGACCGTGACCGGCCGCCCGCCCCCGACGCTGAACTGGATCGACTCGACCCGGTTCGCGGGGTGGACGGCCCAGCGCAGGTAGCGGGCCCGGCCGGGGTCCACGCCCAGGTGGAGCACGTTCGGGTCGGCGCCCACCAGGTCGGGCCGCCGGGCGGCGCCCTGTACCCCGTCGACCCGGGGCGGCACCGGGGCGGCGACGCCGGACGTGGCGGCGGTCCACGGCAGCCGGTCGGTCAGCCCGCCGACGTCGGTGCCGGTCACCCCGACGAGGCCGAGCACCCCGACCAGGGCCAGCGCCGTGCCGGTGGCGGTACGGCGACGCAGCTGGCGGCGACGGCCCCGGGCCCGCGAGGCCAGCAGCAGCCGGTGCGTGTCGGTCTCCCCCTCGGCGCGCTCCCGCAGCACCGAGGCGATCCGCTCGTCCAGGTCGGTCACGGCCGGCTCCCGTTGGTCGTCGGGAGGCCGCAGCGCTCCCGCAGGTGGGTGAGCGCCCGCATCGCATGGGTGCGGACGGTGACCTGCGAGCAGCCGAGGATCTGGGCGATCGTGGCGTCGTCCAGGTCCTCGTAGTAGCGCAACACCAACACGGCACGCTGACGGTCGGGCAGCACCTGGATCAGCCGCCACATCTCGTCGCGGTCGGCCGCCTCGCCACCGAGGTCGCCGCGGTGGGCCCGCTCGGCGAAGGTGTCCACGGCCAGCTCCCGGCTGGATCGGCGACGCCACCAGGAGGCGTTGGCGTTCACCAGCATCCGGCGCACGTACACGTCGGGCCGGTCCGCTCGGGCGATCCTGCGCCAGTGCACGTACGCCCGGGCCAGCACGTCCTGCGTGAGGTCCTCGGCACGGTGCGCGTCCCCGGTCAGCAGCCGGGCCAGCCGGATCAGGGCCGGCCCGCGGCTGGTGACGTACTCCTCGAAGGTCACACCCTCAGGACGCCGTCACCGGGGCCCGCTGTTGACCGGGGTCAGCGCCGGGTGTGGTCGCGGAACCCGCGGCCGCTCTTGCGGCCCAGGTAGCCGGCCGTGACGAGGTGCTCCAGCAGCGGCGCGGGCGCGAAGCCGGGCTCCCGCAGCTCCAGGTAGAGCTCCCGCTGGATGGCCAGCGAGACGTCCAGCCCGACCACGTCGAGCAGCTCGAACGGGCCCATCGGGTAGCCGCAGCCCAGCTTCATCGCGTGGTCGATGTCGTCGGCGGTGGAGTAGCTCGCCTCCAGCATCTTCACCGCGTCGTTGAGGTACGGGAAGAGCAGCGCGTTGACGATGAAACCGGACCGGTCGCCGCAGACCACGCCCGTCTTGCCCAGCGCGGCGCAGACCGCGCGGGCGGTGGCGGTGGTCTCGGCCGAGGTGCGGATGGTCTGCACGATCTCGACCAGCGGCATGATCGGGGCCGGGTTGAAGAAGTGCAGCCCGACCACGTCGGCGGGCCGCTGGGTGGCCATCGCGACGTCGATCACCGGCAGCGACGAGGTGGTGGTGGCGAGCACGACGCCCGGCTTGCAGATCTCGTCGAGGCTGGCGAAGAGGGCCTTCTTGACGCTCAGCTCCTCGACCACGGCCTCGACCACGAGGTCGACGTCCGCGAGGTGCTCCAGGGTGGCCGACCAGTTGATCCGGCCGAGCGCGGCGTCCCGGTCGGCCTCGCTGAGCTTGCCGCGCACGACGCCCTTGTTGAGCGAGGTCTTGACCGCCTCGAAGACCTTGGCGGACTTCTCCGCGCCCCGGGTCACCGAGACGACCTCGTAGCCGGCCTTGGCGAAGACCTCGATGATGCCGGTGGCCATCGTCCCGGAGCCGACCACGCCGACCTTGGCGATGGCCCGGGCGCCGTCAGCGAGCGCCGACTCCGTCGCCGCCGGCGTCTGCTCGTCGGGTACGACGACCGGGGAGCCCGGCCGCTCGTAGGTGTAGAAGCCCCGGCCGGACTTGCGGCCGAGCAGCCCCGCGGTGACCATCTGCTTGATCAGCGGCACCGGGGCGTGCCGGCGGTCGCGCCCGCCGCGCCGGTACATGGTGTCCAGGATCTCGTACGCGGTGTCCAGGCCGATCAGGTCCATCAGCGCCAGCGGGCCCATCGGCAGGCCGCAGCCGAGCTTCATGGCCGCGTCGATGTCCTCGCGGGTCGCGTAGTGCGACTCGAACATGCCGACGGCGTGGTTGAGGTAGCCGAAGAGCAGCGCGTTGGCGATGAAGCCGGCCCGGTCGCTGATGGTGACATCGACCTTGCCCAGCCGTGCGCAGAGCGCCTCGACGTCGGCGACCACGTCGGCGGAGGTGACCACCGTCCGGACCACCTCGACCAGCTTCATGACCGGCGCCGGGTTGAAGAAGTGGATGCCGATCACCTGGTTGGGCCGGCTGGTCGCGACGGAGATCTCGGTGACGCTCAGCGACGAGGTGTTGGTGGCGAGGATCGCCTCGGGCTTGCAGACGCGGTCCAGCTCGGCGAAGATCCGCTGCTTCAGGTCCAGGTGCTCGGGCACCGCCTCGATGACGAGGTCCACCGAGTGCAGCGCGTCCAGGCCGACCTGCCAGTCGATCCGGGCCAGCAGCGCGTCCCGGTCGGCCTCGGCGAGCTTGCCCTTGGTCACGGCCCGGTCCGTCGACCCGGTCAGGGTGGCCCGGCCGCGCTCCAGTGCGGCCGCGGAGATCTCGACCGCGACCACGTCGACGCCGTTGCGCGCGAAGACCTCGACGATGCCGGCACCCATGGTGCCCAGACCCACAACGCCCACGCTGGTGAACTCGCGCGCCACGACCGGCCTCCCCAATGCTCCGCACGGCCGCATGAACGGCCACTAAGGTTATGCGCGCGAGTCTGCCACGTGACGTTCGGTTGTCGAGACGCCGTGGGATATTTCACGGGCCACCCGCCGGGCCGCCCGCTCGTCGGGCCACCCCGGTCGTCGGACCGGCCCTGTTGTCGGGTCGCCCGGCGTCAGGCCGCCCCCTCGGTCAGCCGCAGCAGCTCCGCGACGAACTCGGCCGGCCGCTCCAGGTGCGGGCTGTGCCCGCAGCCGGGCAGCAGCACCTCCCGGTACGCGCCGCCGGCAGCCGCGTAGCGCTCCAGCACCGCCCGGGTCTGCCCCACCATCGGCTGCGCCGGGCACTCCTGGGCCCCCGGCCAGCCGGGCACCACGCCCAGCGAGCCCAGGTGGGCCAGGTCGAACAGCGAGGTGTCCGAGACGATCACGTCGGCGTCCCCGTGGATCCAGGTGATCGGCGCCTTGCCGGCCACGGCCACGAGTTCGTCGGCGACCCGGAAGTACGCCGGGGAGAGCGCGTTGAGCACGCCGCGCCGACCCGGGGCGGTGCCGGGCCAGTTCGCCGAGTCCACCGCCGTGCCCGGGTAGTTGTCGTCGCCGGTCGCCGTGGTGAGAAGGGTGTCCAGCAGCAGTTCCTCGTCCTCGCCGAGCGAGGCCGGGTCCGCCACGTACGCCGCCCGCAGCACGTTGCGCGGGCTGGCCTGGCTGTCCGCGCCCCGGTCGCCGGCGGCCAGCCGCTTGACGAACTCCTGGTTGGCGGTGCCCGCGCCGGTGCCGGCGAAGTCGGCGGTGGTGGGCGTGCCGGCCAGGTCGCGGGTGCCCCCGTAGCCGTACGGCGAGACCGGCGCGGCGAGCAGCAGCGCGGCCACCCGGTCGGGGTGGTCGACCAGCAGCCGCATGGCCACTCCCCCGCCGAGCGAGTGCCCGACCACCACCGGCCGGGCGGCGGGCGGGAACAGGGACGGCTCGTCGAGCAGCGCGGCGACGTCGTCGGCGAAGTCGGCCAGCCCTCGGGTCGCGTCCACCGGGGCGGTGTCGGTGTACCCGTAGCCGCGCAGGTCGGGGGCGACCACCCGGAGGGTGTCCGGCAACCGCCGCACCAGCGGCTCCCAGAAGGCCGCCGACGAGCAGTTGCCGTGGATCAGCAGCACCGGCACGCCGTCCGGCGGCCCGGCCACCCGCACCGCCTGGGTGATTCCGTTCGCCGACACGAGCTGCTGTCCGGTCTCCATCCGCGGCATGCTGCCACGGCGGCCCGGCCGCGTCCATGGGTCCACCCGCCATGTTCCCTGGTCGCGAGGTGTGGCGGCGGGTCAGGACGGGATGGCCCCCACCGCGGCCACCGGCAGCGGCGGGTCGGCGGCCGGGAGCGCCGGCGCGGTCACCGACGGCGGCATCGGATCGCCACCCGCGAGGGCCGGGGCCGACAACGGCGCCACCGCGCCGGCACCCGCGACGGCCGGGACCGCGACGGCGTCGCCGCCCGGCAGGGCCGGGGCCGCTGCGAGGTCGCCGCCCGGCAGGGCCGGCACCGCGACTGCATCGCCGCCCGGCAGGGCCGGGGTCGCGATCGGCAGTGGCAGCGTCGGGCGGTGGTCGCGGCGCGGCCGGCCGAAGGTGAGCCCCACCGGATCGGTCCGCGCCACGCCCGGATCGAAGAGGCGCAGCTCGGTGCGCCCGACCCGGATGACGTCCCCGTCGGCCAACTGTTCGACGCCGCTGATCCGCCGGTCGTTGAGCCAGGTGCCGTTGGTCGAGCCCAGGTCCGCCAGGCAGGCGCCCTCGCCCGTCAGCCAGACCTCGGCGTGCCGGCGGCTCAGGTGCGCGTCGCGTACGACGATGTCGGCCGTCGGCGCGCGGCCGATCACCTGCCGCGCGGGGCCGACCCGGAAGCTCAGGCCCCGCATCGCCCCGCCGGCCACCGTCAACAACGGCATCAGTTCCGGATGTTCCTCCATGGACAGCCAGCCCTCCACCCCACACGGTCACCCCGCGCGTCAGCCTGCCACCACACCGTAGTCGCCATCGACCGCCGGGCGGTCACCTCCGCTCCCCCGGCCGGACACCTCCGGTTCACCGGACCGGCGGCCACCGGCCGACGGAGAACGCGACCCCGCCCGGCACGCCGGGGCGTCTACCGCTTCTCACGGAAGGGGCACCGCCGCGTTCGACGAGGCCGGGCGCGGGGCGCGGTCCCTCCGGTACGGGCGGGTCGGGCGGGCCCGACCGGCAGGTCGGTGGCCTACCGGCGAGTAATCTTCGGGTCTAGACTTCCGCCATGACGGCTGTACATCTGCCGGGCGCCCCGGTCATCGAGGACGGTCGGCTGGTCTCGACGAGCCCGGCGACCGGCGCCGAGGTCGGTCGCCTCCCGGTCGCGACCGTGGAGGACGTCGAACGGGCGGTGGACCTGGTCCGGCCGGCCGGAGAGTGGTGGGCCGGCCTCGGCTTCACCGGTCGCAAGGAGCGGCTGCTGCGGTGGCGCGCCCTGCTCGCCCGGCGCATCGAGGAACTCGCCGACCTGGTGCACGCCGAGGGGGGCAAGCCGGTCGCCGACGCCGTCGTCGAGATCGTCACCGCCGTCGAGCACGTCGACTGGGCGGCCCGCAACGCCCGCCGCGTGCTGGGGCCCCGCCGGGTCCGCTCGCGGCTCGTCCTGGCCGAGTTCTCCGCGCACCTCGAATACCAACCGCACGGCGTGGTCGGCGTGATCGGCCCGTGGAACTATCCGGTCTTCACCCCGATCGGCTCCGTCGCGTACGCGCTGGCGGCGGGGAACGCGGTCGTGTTCAAGCCGAGCGAGTACACCCCCGCCGTCGGGCAGTGGTTGGTCGACACGTTCGCCGAGGTGGTGCCGGAGCGGCCGGTGTTCACCGCGGTACACGGGCTCGGCGACGTCGGCGCGGCGCTCTGCCGTTCCGGGGTGGGCAAGATCGCCTTCACCGGCTCGTCCGCCACCGCCCGGAAGGTGATGGCGGCCTGCGCCGAGTCGTTGACGCCGGTGCTGCTGGAGGCCGGCGGCAAGGACGCGATGATCGTCGACGCCGACGCCGACCTGGACGCCGCCGCCGAGGCGTGCGTCTGGGGCGCGCTGACCAACGCGGGCCAGACCTGCATCGGCATCGAACGCGTCTACGCGGTCGAGCCGGTCTTCGACGCCTTCGTCGACAAGGTGGTGGAGCGGGCCGGCCGGTTGACCGTCGGCCCGGACGACGCCGACATCGGCCCGATCACCATGCCGAGCCAGCTCGACATCATCCGTCGGCACATCGACGACGCGCTGGCCCGGGGCGGCCGGGCGGTGCTCGGCGGCGCCGACGCGGTGCAGCCCCCGTACGTGCGACCGACCGTGCTGGTGGACGTCCCGGAGGACTCGCTCGCCGTACGCGAGGAGACCTTCGGCCCGACCCTGACCGTCAACCGGGTCCGCGACGCCGACGAGGCCGTCGCCCGGGCCAACGCCCTGTCGTACGGCCTGGGGGGTTCGGTCTTCGGCCGGCGGCGTGCGGTGGCGATCGCCCGGCGACTGCGCTCGGGGATGGCGTCGGTCAATTCGACGCTGACCTTCGCCGGGATGTCCACGCTGCCGTTCGGCGGCGTCGGCGACTCCGGCTTCGGCCGCATCCACGGCGAGGACGGGCTGCGCGAGTTCAGCCGCGCCAAGGCGATCACCCGGCGGCGGGCCCGGTCGCTGCTCGCCTCCACGACCTTCGAGCGGACGCCGGCCGACGTCGCCCGGCTCGTGCGGGCCATCAAGACGATGTACGGCAGGTGACTGTCGGATAACCGATCGACCGGGCGGACGGCGTCAGAAGAGAGTGAGCTCGTCCCGCTCGATGCCGCGCAGCTTGTCGTAGTCCACGACCACGCAGCGGATGCCCCGGTCGGTGGCGAGCACGCGGGCCTGCGGCTTGATCTCCTGCGCGGCGAAGACGCCGGCGACGGGCGCGAGCAGCGGGTCGCGGTTCATCAGCTCCAGGTACCGGGTGAGCTGCTCCACGCCGTCGATCTCGCCGCGCCGCTTCACCTCCACCGCCACCGCGCCCTGGTTGGCGTCCCGACAGAGCAGGTCGACAGGGCCGATGGCCGTCATGTACTCCCGCCGGACCAGCGTGAACCCCTCGCCGAGCGTCTCCGGGTTGGCCGCCAGCAGCTCCTGGAGGTGCGCCTCCACGCCGTCCTTGCGCAGGCCCGGATCGACGCCCAGCTCGTACGAGGTGTCCTGGAAGATCTCCTCCAGGGTGATCCGCAGCTCCTCGCCGGCCTTGTTGACGACCCGCCAGACGCCGGGGGCCTCCTCCAGCCGACAGGGCGGGCTCATCCAGTTCAGCGGCTTGTACGCCCGGTCGTCGGCGTGGATCGACACCGACCCGTCCGCCTTCACCATCAGCAACCGGGTGGCCGGCGGCAGGTGAGCCGACAGCCGTCCGACGTAGTCCACCGAGCACTTCGCAATCACCAACCGCACCCGACGAGGGTAGCCGAGACCCCGGCCCGCGCCAGCGAGCGGCACTGGCGTGCCGGTGCGATGCTGAGACGGTGCTCGAAGTTCTCACCGGTACCGGCCTCGCCGCCTCGGCGGGGTTGAACGCCTACATCCCCCTGCTCACCATGGGGCTGCTGGCCCGCTACACCGACCTGATCGACCTGCCCGCCGGTTGGCAGTGGCTCGGCAACGGCTGGGTGGTCGCCATCCTGGCGGTGCTGCTGGTGATCGAGGTGGTGGCCGACAAGGTGCCCGTGGTCGACCACGTCAACGATGTGGTGCAGACCGTCGTCCGGCCGACCGCCGGCGGCCTGGCCTTCGGCGCGGGAGCCTCGTCGGAGACGGTGACGGTGAGCGACCCGGGGAGCTTCTTCTCCTCCAACCAGTGGGTCCCGGTGGTGACCGGGGTGCTGATCGCCCTCGGCGTGCACCTGCTCAAGTCCGCCGCCCGGCCGGTCATCAACGCCACCACGGCCGGCGTCGGCGCCCCCGTGGCCAGCACCGCCGAAGACGCCACGAGCGTGGTCGTGTCGGTGGTGGCGATCCTCCTGCCGGTGCTGGTGCTGGCATTCCTTGCCGGGCTGGTCCTGTTCCTCTTCTGGGTCCTGCGCCGCCGGTCCGACCGCCGCCGGGAACGTGCGGCGGCGCGGGCCGCCGGCTTCCGGGTCTGACCGCCGTACGCCGGTCGACGCGCCGACGGCCGGCGCCCCGTGTCGGGGTGCCGGCCGTCGCGTGTGGATGTGCCGCTGGCCGGCACCCGTGACAGGTGCCGGCCGGCGGTCCCCCTTGCGTGGAATGTCTGTGTCAGTTGTTCCAGTGCTGGGCGACGAGG